>NZ_JBFRGB010000013.1:0-172698 GCF_052115125.1 Ensifer sp. 2TAB8
CCCCGCCAAGCAGGATGTCGGAACCCGCACCCCCCAACAGCACATCCGACGCACCAGTCCCGACAACCGTCCGAGCCGCAACCGGCAACGGCAAACCAGAACCATCATCATCATCATCGCCCGAGCCAGCGCCGTCGTCGTCATCGTCGTCGTCGTTGACGACGAGGGTCGGCGTACTGCCGCCGAAGGTGATGGAATGAGTGCCGTTCGAGAGCGTCGTAGTGCCGTTGCCGTTGTCGGTTTCCGCGTAGCCGGCGGGGTCGGCACCTGCCGGAATCTCGATCACGTCCTGGGGACGCAACGCGCCGACGATGGTGTCCTGACCGCCATTGCTGCGGAAGACAATGCGGTGGGCCGACGACAGGCTCGATATGTCGATGACATCGTTACCGTTCGACCCTTCGACGGTGATCGTCGAGTAGTTCAGGCTGGTCGCGTCGAAGTTGCCGATGACCTGGATCGTGTCGCCCTGGCTGGAGCCCTGGTCCGGACCGCCATTGTTGTTGTTGTTCGTTACATTCAACGTGTTGACGCTGATTTCTTCGATGTTGTCGAGTTCAGCAACGACGCTTTCGACACCACCGACCGTGCGGGTGATCACGATCTCCGTCGAAGTCAGGAAGGTCGTATTCAGGTTTGCTGCCAGGTTGGCGTTCTGCCCGGCGGTGACGGCATAGATGCGGAACAGCTCGGCGCCTGCGCTCCCCGACAGGATATAGGTGTCGCTGTCGGCGCCACCGTCGATGATGTCGCGGCCCTGCGTGCTGCCTTGATTGATGATGTCGTTGCCACCACCGGCGAAGATGATGTCGTTGCCACCACCGCCATTCAGCGTGTTTGCCGCGTTGTCACCGACCAGAATGTCGTTGCCGTTGCCGCCGTCGATCGATCCGGCGGTGTCGCGCACCACATCGACGTTTGCCGTATCGGTCCCTGTCCCGCGGTAGGTGAAGCTGCCGCCGTTATTGCCATTTCCGTTGCCCGTATCGGTGATCGTCACGCCGCCAGCGCCGAGGGTTGCCGTGAGGCTGCTTGTCTGCGTGATGGCCGAGATTGCCAGCGGGCTGTCGGGATCGATATCGTTGGCAAGCAGGGCCCAATTCGGGATCGTGAACGGGTTGCCGTTGGTCCAGTTCGTCACGATCCGATCGTTGTTTGCGATCATGGGGTCGTCCACCGCAACGACGTTGATCGTCGCTGTCGCCGCCTGGCTGTCGCGGATGCCATCATTCACTGTCACCTCGATGGTGCGCGCTGTCGTGGCCGGGGTGTCGGACGAGTTGGAGAAGCGGACGGAATCGATCGCGCGCTGGTAGTCGGCGGCACTCGCCTGACCGGTGAGTAGCAGGACGAATTCGCCGCTGATTACCGCCTGCGAGGCTGCGATGGCGGCCGGGCGGCCATTGGCGGTCGTCGCGGTCAGCGTATCTCCGTCGGCCATGTTCTTCAGTACGATGCGAGCCGATGCAATCATCTCGCTTGACGAAATGCCGGAGAGGCTCGAGATGCCGACCGCACCCTGATCTTCCGTGAAGGTGCCGCCCCAACCTGTCGAACCGTCATCGACCGGTGTGGTGTACTCAACGTTGACATTGTCGATCCGCACCGTCTCGTTGCTGTTGTTCACGCCACTGAAGACGAAACGGACGGCCGATGTCGCCGAGAAGGGACCGGTCAGCGCGAAGCTCGGGCCGCCATTGTTGGAAGCGCCCGTGATTGTCTCTAGCGTGGTGAACGTGATGCCATCGCTCGAGAACTGCACCTGCAGGGTCTCGCCGTTGTCCAGGCCGCTTTCTTCGTAATCGAAGCGCAGCGTCGCAGTGCCGGCGCCAACCATGGAAAGATCGACCGTCCGGGTGATCGTGGCTCCGGGTGGTGTCGAGCCCGTTCCGGTATCCTGCCGGAATTCGAGCTGGCCGCCATTGATGCGAATTTCGCCCGTGGTTGTCGCGTTGGCCGTACGGTCACCAGCCTCTGTCCATGGCGTGGTCCAGGCTGCTGATCCGTTGGAGTTGGCGTAATTCGCCGAACCGAACGCGTCACGGTAGTTTGCGCTGTCAAACGCATGCAGGTCGATGGAAGGGCCGCGAAGGTCCAGCACCCGATCGGCAAACTGAATGCGTTCGATGTTGAAGAGGCGGTCGGTCCCCTCGGATTCGAGGTTGCGGCCGGTTGCCGGGTCGATGATGCCGACGGTCGGGTTGACGTGGGCGACGGTTACGCTGCCGTCCGCGTTGTAGGTGACCTCGTAATTCTCGAAGTTGTCGTAATAGACAGCCGTGTCGATATCGCCTTCCTTGCCGCCGTCGAGGATCTCTCGGACGACCTGCAACTGGCTCGGTTTGATCTCGCCGGAGAACAGGCGGTTCTGGATTTGGGCGATCGAGTCGATGCTGAAGGCAGCCCATCCCTGGCCTTCACGCGGCGTGACGAGGATGCGTACGTTCAGCCACTTGTCGCCGTCGATGATGTCGTTGCCGCCCATGCCGCGGATTGTGTCCGAGCCGCCACCGCCAAGGATGATGTCCGAGCCGTCGGACGTATCCATGACCGCGATCTCTCTTGCTCCGGCGGGATTGATCGGAAGGCCATTGGCATCGAGATTGTGCGGATTGTAGAGGTCGAAGCGCGGGAGGTGGGCGACCAGTTCCCGCAGGCCTGCGATCCGGTCGACGTTCTTTTCGAGCAGCGCGTTGGAGAAGCTCTCGATCGGTGCGTCGGCATCGACCTGTGAGGCATTTCCGTTCGGGTCGTACCCGCCGATGACCACGTCGCGGCCGGTGAGGGTGTCGTTGCGGTCCCAGCCGGAAAGTCCTTCGACCAGATCATAGCGGTCGCGCAGGATGTTGTTCTGCTGGTTGACGAAGATGCTGATGTTCATGTTCGCATCAGCGTCGTAGTTGTTGTTCTTGAAMGTCGTCCAGTCGAAGCCGGCCATGCCGTTCGAACGGTTGATGCCGATACCCTGAACCATGATGTCGTCGCCGGATTCGGCGTCGAAGTCGGTATCGTTCTCGCCGGCGATCATCACGTCATGGCCGATGATGCGCGAATTGAAGAACAGTTCCGAGTTATCGCCGGTAAGCGTCGTCATGTTGCCCTGGGCTTCCATCCAGTCGTCGCCCTCGTTGCCGAGGATGGCGCCACCACCGCCGGTGGGCGCGCGGATGAAGTCGTTGCCCTGACCGCCCGAAAGCGTCTTCTGATCCTCGCCGCCGGCCAGCACGTCGTTGCCGTCACCACCGAAGATCAAATCCAGGCCCATGCCGCCATTGATGACGTCGTCGCCGCCTTCGCCCTTGATCACGTCGCTGGCGCCGATGTCGGTTCCGCTATCGGTGATGATATCGTCACCGTCGCCGCCGTGCAGATGGTCGACGCCGAAGCCACCCTCGATGCGGTCGTCGCCGCCTTCGCCCCAAATCGTGTCGTCGCCGGCGCCGCCGATCAGGGTTTCGCCGGCATTCGTACCGCCGAGCACCACGTGTTCCTCGCCGGTGAAGCGCAGATAGTTCGTGCCGCGAATGACGAGGGAGTCGGTGCCCGTGACTGCAGAGATCACGTCCGCCTCACGGGTCGGATCCGCATTGCCGAGCCCGTGGTTCCACTGTTTGGACTGATCCATCGTGATGACGTAGTCGGCCGTTTGGAAGGCCGAGCCGTTGATGTGAAGACCGCTGTCCTCGGTGTCGGTGTTGCGGCGGATGAGATCGGCGAAGCTGTCTGCCTCGAGTTCGTTGAGCAGGTTCTGCCCTTGCGTGCGGCTGAGATAATAGAAGCGATCGCCGTTCTGGAGATTCTGGATCTGCAGCTCGAAGACGAAGGTGAAGGTCGACCCCAGCATGCCACCGAAGGGCATCAGCGCCTCGGCAAGACCACCGATCCAGAAGTCCACCTTGTTGAGACCGGTTTCGCGCGTTGCCCATGTGCCGGTCGAATTCAGATAGTCGAGCCGCGCCTGGCGTTCCGTCGGTGTTTCGCCGGCAGCGCCGAAGACGAGGTCCCAGGCGGCGTCGCGCTTGGCTTCGGCCGTGGTGGCGGCGAGGATCGTTTCATGTGTGCCGTAGGCGGCGATGAAGTTGACGATTGAAAGCGGGTTCTTGATGTGTAGGGCGAAATCGGCCCAGCTCTCATAGGGCTTGAGGTAGCTGTCGTTCGTCTGTTCGTAGATCTGGCGCCGCGCTTCGTTGAGCGAGGGAATGCCGGTTTCGCGGGCACGGGCGATGTTGACCGTGGCCAGGTCGAGCGGCAGGCCGACGAGGTTGTTGCGCAGCGCGCTGGTCATGAACTCGTCGATCTCGTTGCCGACCTGCTGGGTCATGCCGCGGATGATGGCGCCGGAGGCAGCATGGGCATCGACACCCGCATTGTTGAAGGCCATCGGGTTGAGGAAGGCATCGATCAGGCCGATTTCCTCCGGCGTCGCCGTTCCCTGGGCACTGAGCTTCAGCATCTCGACGTTTTCGTTGAGCATCGAGTGGCCGAAGCGATAGACGACCTGGGCGAACTCCTCGAAAATCGCGCCGTCGATCTCAACGGAATGCGAGAACACGAAGGCATCAATCTGCGGGGCGACGGCGCGAACGAACTCTTCGAAGACAAGGTGCTGATAGACCATCTCCGTCGAGAAGCGTGCCGCCTGGAAGAGACGCTCGCCGTCCCATACGAGGCCAGCAGAACTGGTCGGGAACGTGGTCACGTCGACCAGCAGCCACTCGTTGAGCAGCGCGAGGTCCCCTTCGGCGAGCACCGTCGCCTTGATGGCGCTGACCTGACGGTTGTGTTCGCTGTGGAAGACGGAATGGGTCGCCGTCAGCGCGATGTTCTCGTTGCCGCGGCCGTCGCCGACGACGAAGTGGGCATCGAGCAGTTCGTCGTCATAGGTGACGTTGACGCCGAAGGCGTTCGGAAGGATCGGGTTGCCGGCAACGTCGTCTGCATCCGGGAGCACGGCGACCGGCGCCGTCGCCGGGTTTCGGTCGTGATCCACCGGTCCGCTCGGTACGGCGCTGTGAGCGATGTCATTGAGGAAGGCGCGGCCCGCGCTGAGGGCAGTCACGGCATCGATCGGGTCCGCAATGTTACCCTCGACAGGTCCCGTGGCGGTCATCATCAGCGGCAGGCCGTTGGGTCCGCGCACGAATTCGCCGTAGAGGTCCGTCACCAGGAGCGGCACGCTATGCACGTTCATGTCGCTCAGTTCGATGCCGAGCAGATCCCTTGCCTGGTTCTTGATGTCGGCCCAGGTCGGCGGTCCACCGGTAGCGCCTTGCAGCATTTCGCCGGTTGCCAGGGGCTTGCCTTCCACGAGCACATACTGGCGCAGGAAGACCTGGTGCGACGGATTGGACGTGTAGACCTGGTTGAGATCGATCCACGGCGTGGTTTCGTTGCGGTGATCGCGGATGTCGTCGGGCGTCCCGAGTTGCCCATCCGGGCCGGCCTCATTCGTTGCGCGGGTGAGGATCATGAAGTTGGTCGGGCTTCCCACGACGTAGAGCGGATCGTCCGGCTGCAGGGGGATGATGACGTTGCCGCTGCCTCCCTTCGAGGTCAGGTCCAGGCCGTGGTCGAAGAACTGACCGAAAATGGTCATGAACCCGTTGAACGAGGCCGTGTCGCCAAGGTCGGCGGCGATGTTCTTGATGAAGACGTTGTCGCCATCCATCGTCACACCGTGAGAGGAAAGCTCGTCGATGACGGCGGCATCGGCGGCCTCTGCTATCGCTTGAGCGGCTTCGGTTGCGCCGTCCCCAGTGAGGATTGCTTCGCGTGCCGCAACGGCTTCATTCAGGTTGGTCGTCGCTTCCGCCAGATCGCTTGCCGCAGCGCTCAACGTCGCGTCGACGCTCGCAAGCACAGCAGTGGCGCTTGCGGCAGCGCTTTGGGCGCCTTCCACAGCGCTTGTCAATGTTTGCTGTTCGGCAATGGCGTCCTGCAAGGCGGCGACAGCAGTCGCGTGCTCAGCCTGTGCGACCGTCAGCGCCGCCGAAGCATCCTCCAGGTTCTCGACCGACAGAGCGTAGGCGATCTGCGCGTCTTCTCGGGCATCAACAGCGGCGAGGTAGAGCGCGCTGTTCTGGGGCGTCGGAGCGTTCTGGAACGCCGTAAGGGCAGCGCTCTCTGCCTGCTGGGCCAATGCGAGATTGGCAAAGGCGATGTTGCGTGCATCCGTTGCGTCGGACACTGTCGACGCTGCAGCCTGGCTGGCTGCAAGTGCTGTGGCAGCCGCCGCCTGGGCACTTGCGACCGCAGGGGCATGTGCATCGCGCGCGGCGATCGCCGAGGCCAAGGCGGCATTGGCGCTTGCGAGTGCCTGCGTTGCTCCCGACTGTGAGGCCACGGCCGCATCATACGTCGCCTGTGCTGTCGCTTGCGCCGCCTGCGCATTGGCGACGACGACATCGGCGGCGGCCGCCGCCGCATCGGCATTCGCCTCCGCATTTGCCACGGCGGCATGCGCCGCGCGTGCCGCCGCCTGAAGGTCCATCACGGTGCGAACGATGCCGAGTGCTTCCGCGCCCTTGATATCAAGGGAAGCAAGCGCTGCAGCGATTGCCGCGGGGTTGTTCAAAGACTGGTCGGCAACGATGTTGGAGATCAACCGAGGCTGGCTGTCATAAACCGAACCAGTCGGATCGGCATAGCTGGTCTGCTGCCCGTTGCGGGGGTTGATCTCGGCCGGCGCATAGTTCGGTGTCAGCAGCCGCACCATCGTTTGATCCGATGAGCCGAGATGCGTCATGTTCGGCTGGAAGTTGTTGAACGAGCCGTCGACCGTGCGAAGGCCGTATGGAAGAAGCGGGTTGGAAACAAGCTCTGCAAGGGCAGCGCGCGGATCGGCGCCGCCGTCGATGGCTGCCGTGTGAGCCTCCGCGATCTTGATTTGCTTCAGGATGAAGTCGAGATCGTTCCGGTTGAGCTTTACCATTTTTCCCTCCATCGGCGCCATCGCGAAGCCGCGGCCGCCCGTTTCAAACAAAGTTCCACCGCCCGGCGGCGAGGCTGTCCCCTCGGCGCGCCGGTTGCTGTTTTCCGGATTGCCCGGTTCGTGAGCCACGGGYATTTCTGCTGATATTTGTATGGTGGACGCAGAAGCCCCGGAAAGAAACGGCGCAAGGTCGGACGAGATTGCCGACGAAGGGCGGAGCGCATTTCCGACTAGCGGAAGCGGCATTTGTGGCATTGGACCAATAGATAATCTGGACCTAGGTCCAGTTCTTCTTTGGACCCTGGATATTCACTGGGGAAGGTCTTTCAATTTGGCAGAATAATGCCATCATCTCCGCGGCGGCTCGGTTGGGACATTGCGTTTCCGCCACCAGCAATCCGAAAGGAAACCGCGCAGCGTGACTGAGCATTCACGGGGCATTTCGCAGGAGATCGCCGTGCCGGCGAAGCCGGCGGTCATGGTCCGTCGCCGCTTGCTGCCGCCGATGCGGGAATGGTTTGGTCGGCAGACCCTTTCCGTGCAGTTCCTGCTCGCAAGCAGCGTGTTGATCCTGCTGGTCGCCGGGGTCTCCGGCTACCTCATTTCTCGCGAGGTTTCCCAGAATGCAGCGGGCGATCGTGCCGCGGCGACGGCGCTCTTCATGCAAAGCATACTCGAGCCGGTCGGTAACGAGTTGGCCCAGGCGGGCGAGATTTCGCCGGATCGCCGGGCGCGCCTGGACCAGCTCTTTGCCGAGCCGCAATTCAAGGGCCGCTTTCCCTATTTCGAGTTGTGGTTGCCGGATGCGACGGTCGCCTATTCCACCTCCAAGGAGCTGATCGGCCGCCGGTTCAATCCGCCGCCGGGACTCGTTCAGGCGCTGCGCGGCGACGTCGCAGCCGATTACACGGATCTGACGGCAAGCGAGCACACGCTGCGAAGCCTCAATGCCCGCTATCTCGAAATCTATAGCCCCGTACGCCGGGCCGACACGGGGGAAGTCGTTGCCGTCGCGGAAATACACGAGGATACGGACATCCTGCATTGGGAGATCTTCAAGGTGCGCCTGATCGGCTGGACGGTGGTCGCGGGCGCCTCCACCCTGATCATGCTCGGCCTGTTCGGGATAGTGCATCGCGGCAGTGCGACGATCGAGCAGCAGCGACTGCGGCTGCAGCAGCGCGCCGAGGAAGCCGAGCGGGTCTCCGAGGAAATCCGTGTGCTGCGCGATCGCGCAAGGATTGCCTCTTTGCGCATGACGGATTTCAACGAGCGGCTTACGCGCGGAATTGGCGCCGATCTGCACGATGGTCCGGCGCAGTTGATCGGCTTTGCCGTCCTGCAGATGGAGCCGGTACGCCTGGCACGGTCCAAGGCCGAGCGCGACGAGGCCCTGGATGTGATCGGAGGGACGCTTGAAGAGACCTTGAAGGAAATCCGCCTGATCGCGCGGTCGTTGCTCTTGCCGGATATCGAACGCCTGGACCTTGATCAGGTTATCGCTCGGGCCACAAGACTTCATGAAGTGCGGACAGGAACCCAAGTCGGTGTCGAGGCTAGTGGCAGCAAGTTGACGTTGCCGCCGGTTATCAAGACCTGCGTCTACCGCTTCGTGCAGGAGGGACTGAACAACGCCTACCGCCACGCTGGCGGGCAGGGGCAGGCGGTCCGCTGTCGCGTCGACGGTGCGACCCTGGTGCTCAGCGTTTCCGATAGCGGCCGCCAGTCGGGCGACGGCCATTCTGCCGAAAAGTCGGGTGGCGGGGGCCTGGGTATCCACGGGCTGCAGCAGAGGGTCGAAAGCCTCGGCGGCACATTAAATTTCATCCAGCGGCAGAGCGGTGCGGAACTTAAGATGACGCTGGATCTCGGAGGAGGAATACTCGATGGGTGAACCCACGTCGGTTATCGTCGTCGATGATCACGCGCTCTTTCGAATGGGCGTATTGCAGGCACTCGGGTTGCAGAAACACTTTGCCGTGGTCGGCGAGGGCGCCTCGAAGGACGAAGCGCTCCGGCTCGTCGAAAAACTGCTGCCAGACGTGGCGCTGCTCGACATTTCCATGCCCGGCAACGGGATCGATGCAGCGCGCGAAATCTCCGCGCGATGGCCCGAGACGAAGGTCGTGATGCTGACGGTTTCGGAGGAGGACGATGATGTGCTGGAGGCGCTCGACGCTGGAGCGGCGGGCTATGTGCTGAAAGGCGCCCCTGCGCCCGACTTGATTGCGGCGATCGCGACCGTTGCCGAAGGGCAGGCTTATCTTTCGCCTGCGCTTGGCATGCGCCTCTTCGGCGTCATTCGCAATCGCACCGAAGGACACAGGGTGGAACGGCTGATCGACAAGCTGACGCCAAAGGAGGCAATTGTCTTCCGCTTGCTGGGGCGCGGTTGCACCAATCGGACGATTGCCGAGGAAATGGACGTGCAGGTCAAAACGGTGAAATTCCATGTCGGCCGCCTGCTCACGAAACTCGGTGCAAAGAACCGCGTCGAGGCGGCCCTCTTGGCACAGCGTCACTTGAAGCCTTCGCCAAACCGCAAGGCCTGAGGTAGGCAATGGCCGGCCAATGGGCGCGATCTCCCGGGGCAATTGGACGGCCGGACGGCCTTCCTGCCGCTTGGTCTTAGCAATGCTGGACGCAGGTGGCCTTAGGATTGTCCGCCCACCCTCGATGGGGAGGGAAACTTCTATCGGAGGGGCGAGGCGGCGCTCGCTGGCGTAGAACGGCGCAGCCGGTATCGAGCGTCGGCCCGCCGATCCATGCGAGGGTAGGGCGCTTTAGTTGATCCGTCCGCGATCGACCGTACCGTCCGGCAGAACGTCGAGGCGTTGGGCCGCCAGCACAACTTCCAGCCGGTTCCTCACGTCGAGTTTCTGCATCAGCAACGTCATGTAGTGCTTGACGGTCTTTTCGCTGATATCAAGACATCTGGCGATTTCGCGATTGGTGCTGCCGCGCATCAGATGGCGGACGATCTGCTCTTCGCGCAAGCTCAGACGCTGTTGCGCCTGCTTGCGTCGGCGCAGTTCTGCGGTCTTCATCGCCATGATGACTTTGGTGGCAAAGCCCGCGGTGATGAATGTGTCGCCATCGTAGACCGTGCGTATCGCCTGATGCAGATCACTGGCGGAACTGCCTTTGAGCACGTAGCCTGCGACGCCTTGGTTCAGCACCTGGATGGCCGTTTCGATGCTCGAATTCGCTGTGAAGACGATGATCCGTGTCCCCTGATATTTCTGTGCAATCACCTCTATGGCGGCAACTGTGTCGCCCGGCATACTCAGGTCGAGCACGAGGACATGGGGCGAATGTTCTTCGACGATCTTTAAAGCGTCGACCGCATTCTCGCCCTTGGCGACGATATTGAGGTCACTTTTCCCGGAGTATAAGCTGACCAGCCCTTCAAGTAATATTGGGTGGTCGTCGACAAATGCGACTGAAATACACATAATTTTTGCTCTCCGACGGCAATTTGTAAATTACCAACCCTACGATGCAGAGAGACGACTTCCATGCGATCGATATATTGGTCGTGCATGCTGTATGGAATTCTGAAATATAAATTCGTACTCAAAGTATTGATATCGAATACATTCAACGTACAGGCGCAAGCGAAGTCGAGTTTCTTCTTGAGGGTGCCCTCCGGCGCGCCCGATACGCCGACAATTCGATGGGAGCGCCGCTTATCGGTGCCCCCTAAATTATAGTAGTGCAATAGAGGTCTGTTTTAAAGTGCACGCTTAAGAAACGGTTAATTTGCGGGTTCCATCTGGAGATGCCGCTGCCGCCTCCTGTTAGACCGTGAACCACCAAAAATATGGACGTACCTGCCATCTATGGCACTCCGCGTGCTATCTGACGCGGAAGAGGTCGCTGCCGTGTTTGCATTTGCTGCTTGCTCAAGAGGCGGGTACTCGCGCGCAAACGGGAGCGCCACGGGTCGGGCGCGCACCCCGCAAACACCTGATCGGCCTCCATCCGAGGCTACCAGTGTCACGGGCCGTTTTAAACTCGGTGCGCACCT
The DNA here is from genome assembly GCF_052115125.1 of Ensifer sp. 2TAB8. Classification (NCBI taxonomy): domain Bacteria; kingdom Pseudomonadati; phylum Pseudomonadota; class Alphaproteobacteria; order Hyphomicrobiales; family Rhizobiaceae; genus Ensifer; species Ensifer sp. 2TAB8. The sequence goes on from NZ_JBFRGB010000013.1 coordinate 10,962, forward strand.
GTGGGTGGGGAGAGGAGCGCAGGTTCAGTCCTTGAAGCCGATCGCTTTCTTGACACCCGACTTGAATAGCTTTTCGGCCCGAGAAATCGGGAGCCGCTCAATAAATATCTCGGAGTAGTCGTAGTGCGTCGCTCCGAAACGCTCCTTGAAATGTGAAAGGGATGCCGAATTGCCGCTCTCGCCCAGGTGATAGTAACGACAGCCTGTCCGACACGCGTCTTCTATCGAGAGTTTTTGGAGCAGATCGTTGGCGCGAGACGTTCCCAATGCAACTCGGTCGATTGCGCCCCGGGCGTCATTCACGTTTTTTCCCATCAAAACGAGGGATGCCGCGACCGGTTGCCCATTCACCCATGCTGCCCAGACCTTGGAGTTCGCACCGAGCGCCTCCTGGATTTGATAGAGCTTTTTGATGGGATCTCGCCTGCCAAAGCGGAACTTCGCTAGCCAGAGCGGTTCGTTTTGCTGTTCAGCCCACCGCTTGACGGACCTCTCAAGCAAGTTGTGAAGGAGGGGGATTAGTTCGCCGTTGCTGCTGCTTTTTACGATGACGGCCTCTCGCTCGGCTTTGCGAATACTGACCCTTGTCGCTTTGGTGAAGAGCTTGCCATAGACGTGGTCGAACCCTTCCTTCAGATCGATCACATGGGCACGGCGCGGTTTCATCATCAGACCCAGGCCGTGCGCCGCTTCGGACCACCGTTTACCCTGCAAAGGGTTCGGCCTGACCCGAATGCTGAGGAAACGCAATGCCATGAGGTCCTTCAGTACCTCCCTGAGGTGGCGGATGGCTGTGTTGTCGCAGCACACCGCCCCTCCCATTCCGCAACCATCGGGGTAAGAACCTGCAACAAGGTCCACCGGACCTATGGCCGTCGTGGTTACGAGCGGAACTATAACCTGGCAACCGTCTTCGAATACGTAGTAGCGGCTGATATCTTTGAACTTGCCCTCAGCGCAAATCGCATTGTTCCACTCCGGCGATTGATAGGGCATCGCCTCGTGGTCACGCGTCATCAATTGCTTCCAGGCGTCACGCGGCGCAGGGCTGGTGACCCGGTAGCAAATAGTTGACGTAATCCGATCATCAGGAGTGTATTGCATGGCCCTACACAAGAAAATTGGACTCTTAAGATCGAGAAATTCAAATAATTCAAATATCTGATGCGAGGTCTGACGTAGAGGAACGGCCAGCGAATAAACTAACAGCCCGGAAGTCTTTGCGGTTGGGTAAACTTAGGCATTATATATATTACGCATGTTTTAATTTATGAAAAGCCCCCCCCTGCCCATAATCTCGCCGGCGTTGTGTCTTCTCACGGGTGGCGAACGCCTACGGACATCAGTGGCTTGACTGCACCACCGCGAGAATAAAGGATTGACCTGACGTGTAACGAGTTTCGGTCACCTGGCGGCCAGCAGCGGCGCCGCCCGTTTCCATTGGCTCGTGTGTGTGCTCTTGCTTTGCATTGTGTTTGGACAACTCTAGCCGGGACGAAATGTCATGAGTGGAAACGGCTTCGAAACGATCTTGGTGACCGGCGGAGCCGGGTTCATTGGTGCGCATCTCGTGCGACGATTGTTGGAAACTGGTCGTCAGGTTGTGGTCCTAGACGATCTAAGCTCAGGGAAACCGGATAACGTACCCCCGGCCGCCACCTTCATCAAAGGCTCTGTTCTGGATCGGGAGGCCGTTCGTGAGGCGCTTGCCCTGGTTGATGCCTGTATCCACTTGGCGGCGGTCGCTTCGGTCGAAAGGTGCAACCAGCAACTAACGTCTTCTCATGCAATCAACATAACAGGGTTCTTAAACCTCGTTGAGGCAATTGCGAATTCCGGTACCAAGCAGCCGCTTGTCTATGCCTCTTCGGCCGCCGTCTATGGGGCCAGCCAAAGCCTGCCGCTTTCTGAAGAGGGAAGGTGCGTTCCTCTGTCACCATACGGTGCCGACAAACTCTCATGCGAGTTGCACGCCCGCGCTGCCTATGAAGTCTACGGCATTTCGACGACAGGCCTTCGTTTCTTCAACGTCTTCGGGCCGGGCCAGGATCCGCGGTCGCCCTATTCTGGGGTGATCACCAAGTTTGCGCAAAGGCTGAGCAGAGACGAAAATATCGTGATCTATGGCGACGGCACGCAGACACGCGATTTCGTTTACGTCGCAGATGTGGTTGAAGCGCTTATCCGCTCGGTGGAGCGCCCTCCCGCTGGTGCCCGGGTCTTGAACGTTTGCAGTGGTGTAGAGACGTCGATTAATGATCTCGCACGAATAATGATCGAAGAGACGAAATCTGGTTGCGGTATCGACTACGTCGACGGCCTGCTCGGCGAAGTTAGGCGATCCCAAGGGTGCGTGCGGGCATTTCAAGAAGCGCTCGACTATCGATGCCGAACGGATCTTCGCGTTGGATTGGCACAGTTCCTGGCGCCGGATCGGCGATAGCTTGCCGTGACGTCACGGCGATCGCAGCGCCCACCATTGAACCGAACGCCAGTAGACTGGCCGGCTGTGACCGGGACCTATCCGGCCGGCGGCTAGTGATACCGATTACCAAGGGCACTACCATCGGCCGTCGCGGGCAGGAGCCGAAAAATTTTCGCATTCGCGGATGCCCGCACCAGCTTGAAACGAGACGACATAAGTAAATCTTGCTCGATGCGATCGAAGTCACCCGGCCGCATTTGCCCGTTGGCCTCCAGGGAGGCCTTCTGGCTGCGCGTCAAAATTACATAGGCGTCGCGCCAGCGTGGATTGTCCATCCAGCGCAAAAAGACACTGGACGGGTTGGCGACGACTTCTTTTCGAGTGGCTTCGGATTCCAGTGCGATCGCCAAATAGTAGAAGTTTTCGTAGTTCATGAACTGCGAGGGGTAGCTACGCGAGCCCTCGATGAGGAGTGTATCTTCCGGAGCCGAACGGTAGAGCCATTCAGCCACCGCGACCTCATCCTGCGCGAAGCGGTACTCGCGATCCTTGCCGTTGTTCGCAAACAGGAAGCCGATGGTTGAAAGCAATAAAATAGCGGCAAGTGGTGCAAAGACATAAGCCGGGGCCCCCGCCCGCACTGACGGAAAGAACGCCGTGGCGGCGAAGAAGGCGAGGAAGGGCGATGCGAAGAGATAAACACGGAAAATCGACTCTCCGCCATACGCCACGGCGATAAGCGGCATTGGTGAGAGCAGGAGTGCCGCGGCAGTGAGGTCCCAGTGACCATTCAGCAGCCGGCGCAATCCGCCCAGGAGCGCAAAGACAATGACACCTGCCGACAGCGCGCGCCCGAACAGGACGACCCAAGCGCGATCGGCACTCACGTCAGCCACGTTCGCCAGCTTGCTCGTTGCTTCAGCAAGGGTGCCCATGCTGGCCAATTCGCTCAATATCTGTTCGTAGACGAAAGGGGCCGCGGGCCAGAGAAGCCACAACACTTCAGTGATGATTGCAAAGATCAGATAGGCGGGCGAAAGCCATCCGAGCACGGTTAAAGCTGCCGCGGCAAGGATAATCATGAGAGGCGTCAACTGATGGGTGACCACGATGACCGAAATAAGTGTCATGGCGAGCAGGGCCGAAAGCGCACGGGTTAACCAGCCACCCGTCCAAGACGGCAGGCCGCCGGGCAATGCGGGCGGGCCAAGCACATTCAGAAAACGAGGTCTTCGCGCCGCCCATGTTGTTTCGCTTTTGCGCAGTGGGCCGAGAAACAGACCGATGAGAATGAGGTAGCAAAGAAATGTGACGCCCTGGGGCGAGAAGTAATCCTGGCCGACCCAGTTGGCTGCGACGAATAGCCAGCAGGCTGTCAGTTGAAGGCGGCGGTCGGCCGATAGTCTTTTGACCACTTGCAGGAACGCTCCGACAAGGCCGAGCGTCAGGACAGGTGGGGTAAAACTTACAATTGGTGCGAGATCGACTGATCTCAGGCCGAAGCGGTCGGCAAGCCAAGCTGTTGCCGCGAAAAGCCCGGGCCAATTGTGATAGGCTGCAAGAAATGACGCATTTCGGTCAACGGCGTCATAACGTTGTATGTAATCGATAACGCCCAGATGCTTCCAGGCCCAGGAATAACGCAACGTTCCGTACACGATCGGCGGCGTACCGTGCAGGATAATAACCAGCGTGACCAGATAGAGAATAGGCAACGGGCCGCGCGTTCGTCCCCCGCAAACCAACCAGGCAAAACCGGCTGCAAGCAACGTTAGTGAAAGAAAAAAGCTTCGTGGCAGAACCGATACCAACCCGATGTCGGTCATGCGGTCGGGGTCTATCGCAGGCAGCGACACTGCCCAGAGAAGGAGCGTCGCGGAGAGTATAGCGGTAAGGGCCACATCATATCGCCCGGCAGGCCGCCGCGATACTGCTTCCACTCCTGTGTTGGAGGCAATGTCTTCGACGTTAGCAAGGACGGCCATACTTTTAGCCCTTCCTTGCGGCGACGGAGGCTGGTTCGGAGCTCGCCACACTTGGGCGGCCCCTTTGTCGCCGGAGGCAGCCGATCGCAAGCGCGTGCGGTGCCGCAGTCACTTTTCCGCCATACCAGGCCAAGACGAGGTCGATGTTGACTGCGAGCCACAACGATTTGTCAGCAAAGCAGGCTGATTTGGTGAGATTGGTTGCAATATGATGCCACCAGGCCAGCCCGCACAATGCGCGCAAGACCGCTGGGTCCGAGAGGGCACCGTAGCTCTCCTCCAGTGCGGCATTCAACGGCGCCATTCCAGTCATTTCATCGGACGACAGCAGCGGTGTTTCCAAAACCCGGCGGACGACAAATCCCAGATCCTCGCCGCTGCGCGCTGCGCGTGCCGTCAGCAACAAGAACATGGCATCAAGGCCTGGAGGGGTGTCCTGGGTGGCGGTCTCCCAGTCAATGACTGCGCTCAGGCGAATATCTGCATCACCTGGCCCGCTTGTAAAAAGCAAGTTTCCAGGAGCGAAGTCACCGTGCCCGAGGCCGAGAGACAGGGAGCGGCCGTGCCAGAACTGATATTGCTGTTGTCGGAAAATGGCGAGCGCATCAGCGCGCGCGGGCTCGCCCAGTAAAGGTGAGCGCGACGCGCGTACGGTTTCGGCTCCAAAATCGAGCCAGCGTTCTAGCCAATCGTCGTTGATAATCCGCTTTGCCGCAGTACGCGAGTGCATGACGTGGATGGCGTTTATCGACTGGGCGAGAGCCGGGATGTACTGTTCGGATTTGGCAAAAATCGAACGTCCGTCTTCGCCCGGCAGGGCGCGTTCTGCGAGCTTGGCTCCCGATGAATCAATGGAACTCGCAACGATTGTGGATACCGCGAAATCAAGTTGAGCAAGTGCGGGGTTGGAGGCTAACTCCTGGCTCCTTTTGATGTGTCGAGTGACCGCTCTATGTCCCTCTGGTGAGGTCGACGCCTTGAAGACAAGGAGTTCCGCGGGCGGGCGGGCCGTACGGAACATGCCTGTCCGCACATCGCTCTCCCGGTAGAATTCTTGCACCGTTTGCGGATCCGGCATTTCGAGCCCGGTCGCAGCACAAAAGCTTGCAATCGATGCCTGAAGCGGCGGCGAGGAATGGCGTCGAGGTCGGAGATTGCTCCACAGCCGCGCCAGCGATGACAGCAAGCGCAATGTGAGATCAATCCTGCCGGCTGGCCCGAGCCGGTGCGAAAGGTCAGCCAACAGGCCCGCAGCGGTGATGCTATGGGCAACAAGCCACGCAGTTGCCATCCCGACCGCGCCATGGATGACGACAAGCGGAGTGCCAAGGCCAAGCACAATGGCCAATGTTACCACTTGAGCTAGCGCGACGACCTGCGTTCGACCTGTCGCACGGGCGACGGCAAGCATAAGCGTCACAAGGCTCCAAGGCAGGCATGAGATGGCAAGCAGCCGCAGCAGCGTAGAGTTTGCTGCCGAAACTTCCATGCCAAGCACGGACAGGAGCAGCGGTGCAGCAAGAATGAGCACAAACACAACACCCGCCAACGGTGCAACGGTATAAATTAGTGCATCGACCGCGAGCCGATGCAACTTCGTCTTGTCGAATGCGATCTCTGCCAAGAGGGAGATGCCCATCGAACGACTGATGAGATAGACCCCGTAAACGATCTCCCAGCAAATATAATAGACCGCCAGATTGGCCGAGCCGCCATAGTGCAGGACCACGAGTGGCGCTGTTCCCATCGCCGTCATCGAAGCGAGGGTCCCCAGATAGTCCCAACCAAAATAGCGGGTGAGTGCTCGGCGGTCAGCTCTCTCGGTGTCACCATTGATGCGGTGTTGGGGAAGAAAGCGAAAAAAAATCAGCCAATTGATGCCGGCCAACAGGAGCGGAAGCGGCAATACCCACGCCGCGTAGAGCCCCGCGCCTAAGATGGAGGAACCCGCAAAAAGCGTCAGCAGCAGCAGCTTGGCAACAGCGAACACCGCGTTTTCAAAGGGGACAACTGTCGCACGACGCAAGCCGGCCAGTACACTGTCTTGGAGGGCAAAGAGCGTCCAGGCGACCGTTGCGACCACGAAGGCTGCAGCCGCGATGGGTTGCTCGCTCAGGAAACCCAGCTCCGGGGTGAGGCGGGAGATGAACATAATGGCGAGCGTGGAAAGAAGGGCCGCCGCTGCTGCGGCCAATGTATAGGCCCAAAGCACTAGCCGAACAGCGCCATTCTGCCCGGTGGCAGGCAGGTAGCGGTTCAAAAAATTGCCCATGTTGAGCTGTGAAATGTTCCCAAGCGCCAGCATGGTAGAGATAAGCGCGGCGCCGAGTCCCACTTGCTCGGGGGTATAAAAGCGTGATGCCAGCCCCCAGAAAACGAGTCCAAGTGCCGATGTGAGCCCGGCGCTCGCGACCAGCGCGTAACCGTTTTTCAAAAGCGACGAGTGGGCGAGGGCCGCTATCGCCGGGTACGCACGTGAAATTCGCGACATGAAGTTAGCTGTGTTGTGGTCCTTGCGTTGCAACATCAGCCGTCGTCCCGTTGCCAGATTCGTACGTAGTCGATGAGGTATTGCGAGGGGAACTTCGTAGACTTGGGCGGGGTGCCTGCCCACTCACCCCCAACTGCCAAGTTTAGGAGCAGATACATCTCTTCGCTGGATATCGCTGCGGCGTCGGTTTGGCGCCAAACCTCCTTGCCGTCGAGGTACCAGATGATCTTATCCGGGTCCCAGGTGAGGCTGTAGATGTGCCAACCCGCCGACAAGTCTGCCGTCTCGACATCCTTTCCGACGCTTTTCTTCTCCGAGGCTGCGTCGATGTAATGATAGTGCATCCGCAGCGTGGAGGCAGAATCTCCAAGAACCTCCATGAGGTCAATCTCCGGTCGGGATTCTCGGCTCTCAGGCAGGAGCCATATCGCAGCCCAGAACCCCTTACCCGCTGGGACTTTCGCTTTGACCTCGACGTGCCCATAGCGAAACCGCACGCGCGATGGCCGAGGCAATTCGTCGTAGTCACGCCCTGTGGTGACGATGCCGGAGGTGTAATCGAATGTGCGCCCTTCAATTCCCTTGGCCTTTTGTCGTCGGGCAGTCAGGCGGAGATGGCCGTCGGAAAGCGAGACGTTTTCGGGCCGGTACCATTGCAGTTCGCCATTGCCGAGATTAGTGCAGCCGTCCTTGTTCCACCAATAACAAGTCGTCCACTTGTCCCGGTCAAGCTGGTGGCCGTCGAAATCATCCCCGAACACGAGTCGCCATGAGCCCTTTTCGGCGATCGGAACTGGCTCGTCGGCGCGCGCCGCCGAAAACGGCAGAAAGATGGACAGAAAGATGCCGGCGATGGCGACCGATCGGCTAAGACGCATCACGAAACCCTACCACGCGTTTAACGGTACTTCGGGCGAAGCTATCGATCCTTGCGAGCGGAACGCGCTCATATCGATACTCTGCATAGGGAATGGCGATTGCACCGAAGCGAGACTTAAATTGTGCGAGAGAGGCAGAATTCCCCGTTTCACCCATATGATAATGCGTACTGCCGAGCCGGCAGGCCTCTTCAATGGCCGTGGCCTGAAGCAGATACGTGGCGCGGCTTTCGCCTGCGAGCCCCTCGTCGATCGCGCCGCGCGTATAATGTGCTTGATGATGCATGAGCACCAATATTGCAGCAACGGGGCGGCCCCCAAGCCGGGCGACGTAGAGGCGAAAGCCCTCGCCCAGGTTGGCAGCCATCGTAGCGAATTTCGAGCGAGGATCGCGGCGCAGCCCACGGAAGCGAGCAAGTGCAGCCGGTTCATGCTGTTTGCGTGCCCAGCGCACGAAGGACAGTTCGAGCAGGCCATGGAATTCGTCGATCAATCGATCACTGTTGCCAGCTTCCACCTCCACGCCATATTTTTGCGCACGTCTGATGTTGGTTCCTGCGTTGGACCGGAACCGCGCAGTTACTGCTTCAAAGCCGCCGGTCAGATCGACGACATGCGCCAGGCGAGGAATGGATGCCCAGCCCGGTCGCATTGCCTCTGCCCAAACGTGCGCTTTGAGAGGGTTTGGCCGGACCTTTACTCCGACATAGGGCAATGTCTCCAGATGAGCGAGTACGGAGYGTAACTTGTCAGGCGAGATCTCCTCATCCGATAGCAGCCCGCCAAACCCCCAGGCCGGCGGCGGCGACCAAGCGTAGCGCAAAGAAGCGACACCCCTGGTAAACAGAGGCAGCACGGCATGACTGCCGTCGGCGAAATGGAAGTCCTGCGGGTTACACCGGTAGTTGCCGGCGGCTGCGACTGCCTGTCCCCATCGCGGGGATTGGCTGGGGACTGCCGCCTGGTCGTGTTGATAGAGATTGAGCCACATGGCATCTGAAGCCGGCCCACTGGAATGAATGAGGTGTCCAAAGGCGTTTGGACCGATCGGTTGCGTCAATGCCGTCTCCGAAATCATACTGTCGATCCAGCACTTCCTTCTGGTCCATTATCGATAGCTTTCGCAAGCATAGGACGATTAAGCAGGAAATGAAATGCCCCAGATTGATCTGTCGGGGGGCGTGCAATCTCACAATTTTGTGCTTTACTGGGCGCGAAAAAGTGAAGTGGCAGGCTATGCGTGGAGCCCGCGAATGCCTCACCGATTGCGAAGATACCTATTCGAAACGGTATGCAAACTCAAAAGTATGAGCTTGCGCAGGGCTCGTCTGCTGATCGTTGGGGCCGTATGGATGGCCGCTGTCTTGCCAGCGGCAGCCCAGTCTGTGGTTCTGGACACGGACGGGATATCGTTGCCTCATCTGGGGAGCGTGCTTCAACAGGCTTACCAACTGCCGCTACTGATTGACGCAGAATCCACACCGTCCAAACGCCAAGAGGCGCTGGCAATCGAGAAAGCGCGGTTGCGAGGTGTGATCGCGGATTTCGGCTACTTAGATGGAGATATCGTTGAAGAGCATCAGGCTGGAAAAATAGTTCTTCGGCCGAAGCTTGGTGATCTCTACAGGGTGACATCCGTCGAATTGAAGGGAATCCGGCAGTCGGAACTGGAACGTGAAGTCGTAGATAGACTGGCCGCGATCATCGAAGAGCTCGTCGGGCAGCCCTCGACGACTTTTGTTGCTGAGACATTCACGCGGCGCATTCTCCAAGCTGTCAGTGCGGAGGATTTCGCGCTTGCACAGAGTTACAAAATGGAGTGGGTCCGCAAGGGCACGGGCATGGTGTCCGCCGTCATTGGCGTTGATTTGGGTCCCCGCACTCGTTTCGGGTCCGTCCAATTCAGCGGTGCGCTGCGCATGCAGTCCGAACTCCAGCGCCTCGTTCCTTTTCGGCCGGGCGAGCGATACAGTGCCTCACGCGTCGAAGAATTGCGCCGCAACCTTGAAGCTCTTCAGACGGTGAAGTCAGTAAACATCGCCATCGGAAAAGACCAAGACGGACTGCTCCCGATTGATGTTCGGATCCGTGAAGCGCCTGCAAATCTCGAAGCGCTCCGTCATACAGACCCAATCGACGTTGGAAGTGGCCTCGTCGCGATGGCGGGTCTTCTTTTGGTACAGGTCGGAACGCACGCTGGCATTGTCCGATCTCGCCTGCGCCCATTAATTTGGGTCACGACCGCTTCCTTGTTTGTATTCGCCCTTCTTGCCACCCTGCGGCTCGCAAGCTTTCTCGCTTGAGGGGCGTGCCTTACACAGTCTCTAGCGGTCGCCTTTGGGTGACGGAATAAGGGTTCCAACAATCAGTGGCCCCGTGATCGGTTGGCGTTGACTGGCGGCTTCGGCGAGAACAGCGTCGATTTCTTCCTTGAGCGCGTGACCTTTGGCGACGAGGGCCGCCTCGGTCTGGATTAGTTCAGATTTATCGCCAACCGATGTCGCGATGGCGCGCCGCACCTCTTTCACCTGAGCAGTGAGCGCGTTCCACTCTGTCATCAGTTTCATCCACCGCTGAACGGGGTCCGTTTTGGGAGCCTTTGCGGTATGTTCTTCCGATTGCATCGGCATCGCTTGCCTTTGATTTGCGTCGTAATCTCAACATACTGCTTCAGTCAGTATACTACGCGATTCCCTCTTCCTACGCCATCGATCTTGCAGCTGTGGTTGGTCACAAAGAACCATCACGCATTCGGAGTGATGCGATTTCGATCAGTTGGATGGGAGGCGATCTCCTCGTCGCGAACACGATACATCCATTCCGTCGCGTCCAAACCGCACGATTGAGGTCACGAGAACGTGTGTAGAAAGTCTGGATCTCCACGCTTCTTGCGTGGGGCGTTCGCTCCCATGAATCGCCTGAAATCCTCTGTATCTAAGCTATCCTTGATATTGTCATTTATGTTTCTGTTTGCGGAAACTTGATCGCTTTCAAGAAGAAAGCGAAGGGCACGAATATAAAGTCTCCGGAGAATTTACGGCTCTCACCAGGATTGTTTGCCAGAAATTTTCCGAAATCGGCAAATTCCGCGTGATATACCTTGATATAATTCTGAAACAAAAGGCTCGTTTGAAGTAAATATTCGAATACATCAATAATAATAACGACTTACTTCGAAAGCTGGCCATCTTCAAGAAAAGCATGTGATGGTTTACAAAGTTAGAATATTGTAATAAAGCTGAACGCGTACAAGTAATTCAAGCTTTTCCCTTCCGCGGTCATATACATGACTGGGGATCCATATTTTTTTGCTTTCATTTTTTTGAGTGGAGGAATTTGAAGCGAAATGGGCGAACAATTTCACGAGTCATTAAGAGCAGCCCTCCGCCCGTCCGCTATGGACAAGGCCATTTTAGTGCCGAGGGTTAGTGTTATCGTCCCAACAGTAAATGAGGCGCTGAACCTTCCACACGTATTGCCACGTATTCCCGCCTGGATCGACGAAGTAATTCTTGTCGACGGCAATTCCTCCGACGGAACGGTCGCGATTGCGCGAGAGCTTATGCCCGACATCGTCGTGATCGAGCAAGCGCGCCTTGGAAAAGGTGTTGCGCTTGCCGCTGGTTTCGCGGCGGCCCGTGGAGACATCCTTATTACCCTCGACGCCGATGGCTCGGCGGACCCGGAAGAGATGACTGGTTTCGTGGGCGCGCTGCTTGCCGGAGCCGATTTCGTCAAGGGATCGCGTTTCCTGCAGGGCGGCGACACGCGTGATATGGAATGGTATCGACGCCTCGGGAATTGGGGCTTGTTGCAATTGGTGCGCCTGCGTTTCGGCGGTCGCTACAGTGATCTTTGCTACGGGTATAACGCCTTTTGGCGTGACGTGTTGCCTCATTTGCGTGTCGAGTCCGCTACAGGTTTCGAAATCGAAACGCAGATGAACATCCGCGCACTGCAAGCCGGTCTCGCGATTGCGGAACTCCCAAGCCGCGAATATGCGCGCATCCATGGTGTCAGCAATTTACGCACAATACCCGATGGGTGGCGCGTGCTGAAAACAATCGCTCGGCTGGGCCTCAGCGAGCGCAGCCGTGCTGGCGAAGCCGTCCGAAACCGTACACAGCGGGCAGGTTGAGGCCCGTTATGAATTCGATTGCGGTTGTGATCTGCGCTTATTCCGATGAGCGCCGCCTCCAACTTGGCGACGCTATCACCTCGATACTCGATCAGACACGGCAAGCCGATCGGCTTGTCATCGTCATCGACCACAACGACGACTTGTTGTGTGCGATGCGGACTTCTTACCCTGATATCGAGGTAATCGCCAATGATGGGGCGCGCGGCCTTTCGGGTGCGCGAAACACCGGTGTGCTCGCCGCTTTCCCGAGCGATGTCGTTGCATTTCTTGACGACGACGCCATTGCTGAGGCTGACTGGCTGGAACGGCTTACGGCACATTATGCTGATCCGAAGGTAATCGGTGTCGGCGGCAAGGTATTGCCACTTTGGCAAGTCGGGCGACCACGGTGGTTCCCGGAAGAATTCCTGTGGGTCGTTGGTTGCAGTTATGATGGCTTGCCGACAAGGCTAAGCTTGGTCCGCAACCCGATCGGCTGCAATATGTCGTTTCGGCGGAGCGTTTTCGATGTCGCTGGCGGCTTTCTTGAGGGGCTCGGTCGCAGCGGACAGGATGCCGCCGGATGCGAAGAAACCGAATTGTGTATTCGCGCGTGCCGGCATCTCCCCGACGCTCTGATCCTTTATGATCCCCAAGCGGTTGTTCACCATCACGTCACCGCAGAAAGAACGCGGTGGGACTACTTCCGAAAGCGATGCCAGGCCGAGGGACGCTCGAAAAATGCGGTGGTCGGCACTGAAGGAGCGGGCGCGGAACTTGGCACCGAGCGTGCCTATGTCACCCGGACATTGCCGGCAGGCGTCCTGCGCGGCGTGAGTGATATGGTGACCCGGCTTGATCCCTTTGGACCGGCCAGAGCTTTCGCCATTGCTGCGGGGCTCATGTTTACGACAGCAGCGTATCTCGGGGCAAAATTCTCCAGACGAGTGAACCCGTTCCACCCCATCAAGATCGTCAGCGTAGACCATACAAAACCCGTTCCGGCGATCGATCTCCGGCGGCCGAGTGAAGGGCCATATGGCGGTATCTTCTGTTTGGTTCGCTCCGGGGCAGATCCGCTCAGGATTGTCGAGCTTCAGCATTCTGGCCCCATCATTGAACCCGCTGACCTACTATCGCGTATAGGTACCGTGCGCTCTTTGCCGGCGACCGCGGCCGGTCCTGCCCCCGTGCGCGAAAAAGTGGCTGTTGTGATAGCAACACGCGACCGTGCTGAAAGCTTGGATCGCTGCCTCGCGTCTCTTTTTAATCAAACCCGTGCACCCGACGAGGTGCATGTCGTAGACAACGCACCGGCATCGACGGCAACGGTGGATCTGATTTCGGCGCGGTACCGGGGGCGGGTGCATTATGTGCTTGAGCCGACCCCGGGGCTCGGCCGAGCGCACAATACCGGCCTGCGTTATGTGTCGAGTGACATCGTCCTCTTCACCGATGACGACGTTGTACTCGACCAGCATTGGGTCGAAGCGATGGCCGGGCCGATGGAGGAGGACAAAGCAGTCGGTTGCGTGACCGGCTTGATCCTGCCGGCCGAACTCGAAACCCGGGCGCAAGTCTGGACGGAACGGCACGGTGGTTTCGGCAAGGGCTTTCAGCGCCGCGTCTATGATTTGGAGGCGAACCGGCCAAAAGGCATGCTTTTTCCCTTCACGGCCGGCCAGTTCGGCTCCGGTGCGAACATGGCTTTCCGAGCCAGTGCGTTGCGTCGAGTTGGTGGTTTCGATGCGGCGCTTGGTGCTGGAACGCTGGCGCGGGGTGGCGATGACCTCGCCGCATTCTTCGCGATCATAAGCGGCGGTTTCCAGCTGGTATACCAACCACGGGGCATCGTCTGGCATTACCATCGCCGCGGCGAAGAAGGCATGCGCCGCCAGGCCTTTTGTTACGGCATGGGGCTCGGTGCCTACCTGACGAAGATCATTGTCGACGAACCGCGTCGGGCTTTCCGACTTGCCAAGGCATTTCCGGCGGGCATCCTCCACATGGCGGGGCCAACCTCGCAGAAGACAGCTCGGTTACCCAGTGATTATCCGCTGCGGCTGATTTGGATGGAGCGTCTCGGCATCCTCGCAGGAATTCCGGGCTACTTTAGAAGTCTCGCGAAGCGCAGGCGCGACGACCGGCCGCGCAGCGGCCTCGACGCAAGGCGACCAGCCCAAAAAGAGGTGTGATATGCAATCTATCCCGATTTTGGTCTATCACAGTGTCGGTCGTGATTGTGCCCCGGCATATCGACGCTGGCTGGTGACCGAGCGGGAGTTGGACGCGCATCTACGTGCCTTGTCGCAGCGCGGCTACCGCTCGATTACGGTTGCCGACCTCGCGCTATTGCGAAGCCGCGGACAATTGGTGCCTCCGCGCACCTGCTTGATCACCTTCGACGATGGTCTTCGGGATTTTTCCGAAGCCGCACTGCCTGTTCTGGCCGCCCGCAAATTCGCCGCTACCCTCTACGTTGCGACTGGATTTGTAGGGAAGACCGCTCGATGGCTTTCAGATCTTGGCGAGGGAAATCGTCCGATGCTCGACTGGGGCGCGTTGCGTGATCTGCAACGCGCAGGAGTCGAGATTGGCGCGCATTCTGTGAGCCATCCGGAACTTGACACGCTTTCGAGGGCAAAAGCTACAACGGAGCTTCGAGATAGCAAAAAAGCCCTGGAAGACGGTTTGGGTGCTCCCGTCACCACATTTGCCTACCCCCACGGTTACGCGTCAAGCGAAACGCGCCGGATTGCGCAAGAGGCCGGATACCTTGCGGCTTGCCGCGTTCGCCATGCGCTGAGTAGCCAGACGGAAGATCTCTTTGCGCTGTCTCGGATCGTTGTCACCAGCGAGGTAACACCGGACGCGCTCATGGATCTGATCGAGATGCCGCAACTGCCCGTCGCGCCACCGGTCGATAGGCTCATTGCCACCGGATGGCGCGCAGCAAGACGCATGCGTGCCTTGCACCGGTCGGTGTTTCCACGACGCCAGGTGGCCGGGTCAGAAAGTGGGGGGTGATGCGTTCAGCGGGATGGATCGGCCTTGTCGCGGTTGGCTTCCTTTGGGCGGGGTCGGCGTCTGCCACTACGCCACAAACCTCCGCAAATCGCCCTAATTCGCAAACCGACCTGCCTGACGGAGACCAGGTTTTCCAGCCCAACCTCGGTCGAGCACTCTCACAACTGGCGGATCTCTACCTCGCACGCCGCATCGACGGCGCGACCGTCGACCGGTTGCTCGTGGAGTATGAAGACTTGCTGCGCAACGCCGGGCCCGATGCGATCGTAGCCGTGTCGCAGCCGAAAACCGGAGGTGCGGTTGTCAATGATGTGCCCGACGGCGCCCGCGTCCTCAAGCTCTACTCACGGGCGGCAGCCTATGGGTATCGGGGTGCGCTGATCGGCCTGGGAGATCTCTACAGTCGTGGCGAACTCGTGGCGCATGACCCCACAAAGGCATTCGCCGCGTACACCAAGGCGGCAAATCAAGGGGTCGTCGCTGGGCAGTTGCGGGTCGCGGAGTTGTTGATCCGCGGTGAAGGCACGCAACGCGACGTGGCGGCAGGAGCGGCAAACTTGCGCTCGGTCGGTGGATCCGACAATCCAGGCGTCCTCGAGCAACTGGCTGATCTTTGTCTATCCGGGCGCGTTCCGGAGCAGGGGGAGATCGCCGTTGCCGCGCTTCGTAAGGCCGCAGCTCTTGGCTCGACAAGTGCGCAGGTCAGGCTGGGAGACCTCTATTATTCCGGAACGGTCTTGGCGACTGACTACGCCGCGGCGGTCGTTCATTACCGCCTGGCTGCTGAACAAGGGAATGTGGAAGCGAAGGTCCGGCTTGCAGAAATGCAGGCACGCGGTCAAGGCATGTCACGCAATGTGAAGCAAGCGATCGGTGAACTGCAGGCTCTGGCCGATCTCGGTGCGCCAATCGCCGACCTCTCGCTTGGAAGTTTTTATCTGAAAGGCGATGTCATTCCGGCGGATTGGCACCGCGCGGTGGAATATTACCGTCAGGCCGCCGCCCACGGCAGCGCGACGGCGCTGATGCAGCTTGGCGATCTGTACGCGGATCAAGCGGCGGTGAGTGGTGACTATGGTCCAGCTGTTGCAAGTTACCGCCAGGCTGCGGCGACCGGGAATGTCGGTGCAAGAGTGCGGCTTGCAGAGATGAAGGCGAGAGGGCGCGGCGTGTCGCGGGACCTCGCCGCTGCGACGACAGAGCTGATCTCGCTTGCCAGTACAGGAGAAGCTGCTGCCTCTTTGGCTCTCGGTGACCTCTATGGGGACGGTCGGGCACTCGCGATCGAGCCCGCTAAGGCGCTAATCTACTATCGTCAGGCCGCCGCTCAAGGCAGCGTAACGGCATTGCTAAGGCTCGGCGAATTTCATTCGGAAGGCGAATTGTCACGGCCTGAATATGGGCGGGCGCTCGAATACTATCGTGCAGCAATCGAGAGGGGTAGTGCCAGCGCAAAAGTGCGGTTGGCCGAAATGCAGGCGAAGGGCCGTGGCGTGGCACAGGACGTTGCCTCTGCCAAGGCCGAACTGGAAGGCTTGGCGGCGCAGGGCGAGGGGGAGGCGTCACTTATTCTGGGCGATCTCTACGCGCGAGGGGAGGTCATGCCGGTAGATGCTGCCCAAGCCTGGCTCCATTATCGGCGCGCTGCCGATCAGGGGAGTGTTCCGGCGCTGACACGGCTTGGGGATCTCTACTCCTCGAATGACACGTCCAAGCCTGACTACACGCTCGCGCAGGATTATTACCGCCGTGCCGTTGGCAGGGGCAGCGCAAATGCGCAGGTGCGGCTTGCGGAAATGGAGGCTCACGGACAGGGAACCGTTCAAAACGTAACATTGGCAACCCGCACGTTGATCTCACTCGCTGAACGAGGGGAACCGGCCGCGGCCCTCACCTTGGGGAACCTCTATTACGGCGGAGAGGTCGTGCGGGCTGATCCGGCACGCGCGATCGGCTATTACCAGCAAGCTGCCGCGCTCGGAAGCACAACGGCTTTGGTTCGGCTGGGCGATATTTACGCCGCCCAGGGCGCACTGACGGGCGACTACGGGACTGCAATCGTAAGCTATGAACAGGCGGCCAGGGGCAATGCCGGCGCGAAGGTGCGCCTTTTGGAAATGAAGGCAAGGGGACGCGGTACAGCACAGGACATATCCACCGCGAAGGCCGAATTGGATGCTTTGGCCGCGGCGGGGGAGGCTGGTGCCTCTCTGGCTCTCGGCAATCTCTATAGCGACGGACAGGCGATACCGGCCGAGCCGGCGCAGGCTGTGACTTACTTTCAAAGGGCTGTTGCACAGGGCAGTGTGTCGGCGCTTCTTCGGCTCGGCGAGTTCTATTCCGACGGTGAGCGGTCCGCTGCCGACTACGGGCGCGCGATGGAGTTCTTTCGCAAGGCCGCAGAGACTGGAAACGTCGGCGCAAAGGTGCGGGTCGCTGAAATGAAGGCGCGTGGGCGCGGAGTCCCCCAGGACATCGCCTCCGCTAAGACAGATCTCGAACAACTTGCGGCGGGGGGTGATGCAGATGCGTCATTGGCCCTTGGCGATCTCTACGGCAGAGGCGAGGTCGTTGCCGTCGATCCGCACAAAGCCCTGTACTGGTATCAGCAGGCCGCAGATGTGGGCAGCGTAACCGCCTTGTTGCGGCTTGGTGACTTATACTCCCAAGGGCAGCCAACGATGGTCAACTATGGGCTTGCGCAGGAGTTTTACCGTCAGGCGGTCGGCCGGGGGAGCGTGAACGCCAAGATCCGGCTCGCTGAAATGCAGGCGCGAGGGCAGGGCGTTGCCGGCGATGTTGCGACCGCGACGCGGGAGCTTGCCGAGCTTGCGCAGCGGGGCGAGACTGCGGCCGCTCTCGCGTTGGGTGATCTTTACGGCAGGGGAGAGGCCGTATCTGCGGATCCAACACAAGGTCTGCAATACTATCGGCAGGCGGCCACGCAGGGGAGCATGACGGCGTATCTGCGACTGGGAGACGTCTATTCTGCCGGCAGGACATCGACAACGGACTATGCCGCAGCGCTCGATCACTATCGGCGGGCTGCCAGCCGGGGAAATTCAGTGGCAAAGGTCCGGCTCGCGGAAATGAAGGCGCGAGGACAGGGCGTGGCCCAGGATGTCGCTTCTGCGACAAGTGAGTTGACCGTCCTGGCAGACGGAGGAGAAAAGGCCGCAGCAGTTGCATTGGGCGAGCTTTATAGCAACGGCCAGGTCGTCTCTGCCGATCCGACCCGCGCGGCCGGTTATTATCGCCAGGCCGCGGAGCTTGGCAGCGTCGAGGCAAAAGTCCGGCTCGCGGAGATGAAGGCAAGAGGACAGGGCGTCGCGCAAAATGTGACCGCTGCCACCGCAGAACTTGCGGCACTTGCCAAGGGAGGAGAAGCCAGCGCGTCCCTCACCCTTGGTGATCTCTATGCCGAAGGAAAGATCGTACCGTCCGATCCACCTGTTGCTCTGAATTACTATCGGCAGGCGGTCTCACAGGGGAGCTCAACCGCGCATCTTCGGTTGGGCAATCTCTACTCCGCCGGCGGTCTGTTCGCGACGGACTACGCCGAAGCGTTCGAACAATATCGTCAGGCGGCAGAGCGGGGTAGCAACGAGGCAAAGATCCGGCTTGCAGAAATGACAGCGCGGGGCCAAGGCGCGACCCAGGACGTCGTGTCGGCGACGCGTGCGTTGACGGCGCTTGCCGACAGTGGCGACACGGCCGCAGCGATCTCGCTGGGGGATCTTTACGGTACGGGAGAGGTGGTGCCGTCTGATCCGGTAAGAGCGCTGCATTATTATCGGCAGGCGGCCGACGAAGGCAGCGTTAGCGCGTTGCTGCGACTGGGCGGATACTATTCCGAAAGTGAATCGCCAGTGGCGGATTTTGCCTTGGCGCAAAACTATTATCGCCAGGCTGCCGGGCAGGGGAACGCTGAGGCCGTAGTCCGGCTGGCAGAAATGAAGGCCCGTGGACAGGGCGTGTCTCGAGACGTGACGTCGGCGACACAAGAGTTGGCTGCTCTGGCAGAACAGGGGGAAGCGGCGGCTGCCCTTTCCCTGGGTGAATTCTACCGCAAGGGGGAGGTGGTACAGGCCGACCCGGTGCGCACAGTCGATTATTATCAGCAGGCGGCCGGCCGAGGCAGCCTGACGGCGCTGCTACGGCTCGGCGAGCTCTACTCCATGAGCGAGACGACCATGACCGACTACGCCCGCGCGCGGGACTTTTACCGCCAGGCCGCAGGCCAGGGTAGCGTGGAGGCGAAGGTCCGGCTTGCGGAAATGAAGGCGCGCGGTCTTGGCGTCACTCAAGACCTCGCATCCGCTCAAGCCGAACTCAAGAGCCTTGCTGCGACCGGCCGACAGGAGGCTTCGCTGGCGTTGGGTGATCTCTACAGCGACGGCAAGGTCGTCCCGGCTGATCCTGCCCAGGCATTAGAGTATTTCCGCCAGGCAGCGTCTCAGGGCAGCACGACGGCGAATGTTCGAATGGGGGATCTCTATTTCGCCGGCAAAGGGGTGGCGACAGACTTTGCGACTGCCTTCGACCACTATCGCCGTGCAGCCGAGCGCGGGAATTTGGAGGCAAAGGTAAGGCTCGCGGAAATGCGGGCGCAGGGTAAAGGGATCCCACAGGATATCTCCGCTGCGAAGATTGAGCTCGACAACCTTGCCACCCGCGGTGGGGCAGAGGCGTCGCTCGCCGTCGGCGATCTTTACAGCAAGGGCGAATCCGTGCCGGCGGACCGCGCCCGAGCCGCGGACTATTACCGACAAGCGGCAGCGCAAGGCAACGTCGCGGCGCTGCTGCGGCTCGGCGACTTCTATTCGGAAAGCCAGGCGGCCACGACAGACTTCACGCTCGCACAAAGCTATTATCGTCGCGCTGCAGAACAGGGGAATGTCGCGGCAAAGATACGGCTCGCAGAAATGCAGGCCAGAGGGCAAGGCGGTGAGCAGAACGCGGACGCCGCCAAGTCCGAGTTGGCCGCGCTTGCTGACCGAGGTGAAGCGAGCGCTGCGCTCGCCCTTGGCGATCTCTATGGAAGCGCAGGCGCAATCCCCGTCGATGCGAACCAGGCAATCCGCTACTACGAACAGGCAGCAAAACAGGGGAGTTTGACTGCACTGCTGCGGCTCGGCGATGCCTATCGAGCGCACGAACCAACCAAGGCGTTCGCCGCCTATAGCGCAGCCGCAAAGCAGGGCAGTCTGGACGGGAGCCTGCGGGTTGCGGAGCTGACGATCCGTGGCGAGGGGACAGCGCAGGATGTTTCGCAAGGCGTTGCGAATTTGCGCTTGCTCGCAAAAACTGACAGCCCGAGCGTGCTTGAAGCACTGGCCGACCTCTGCCTGTCCGGTCGCGTGCCAATGCAGCCGGAACTTGGCGTTGCAGCCTTGGAGCGTGCGGCAAATGTCGGTTCTGTCGATGCGCATGTGCGGCTTGGCGATCTATACGCCGCCGGTGACGCGGTGGCACTCAACTATTCGCTTGCGCTCGAGCACTATCGGCAGGCGGCGGGGCAAGGGAGTCTTGAGGCGAAGGTACGGCTTGCGGAGATGAAGGCGCTCGGTCGCGGCATGGCCCCGGACGCCGGGTCTGCTACGGGCGAATTGGCGATGCTCGCCGCGCAAGGTGAAGCAGGCGCCGCTTACTCGCTGGGAGACCTTTATACCAAGGGCCAAACGGTGCCCGTTGATCCTGGGCGCGCGCGACAATACTACCAACAAGCTGCCGGGCAAGGCAGCGTGCGAGCCATGTTGCGGCTTGGCGACGGCTATCGGGCGGAAGATCCGGCCAAGGCGTTCGCGTCCTACGGCGCAGCTGCGGATCAGGGCAACATGGAGGGTCGGCTACGCGTCGCCGAACTGACGATACGGGGCGAAGGAACGGAACGCGACGTCTCCGGCGGGATGGGGGAACTGCGTGCGCTCGGGACCAGTGCAAGTCCGGATATTCTGGTCGCACTCGCCGAGCTGTACCTTTCCGGTCGCATACCCTTGCAGCCGAGCCTCGCTGTGGCGGCGCTCGAAAAGGCAACGCAGTTCGGATCCATTCGAGCGCATTTGCGCCTTGGCGATCTTTATGTCGAGGGGCAGGACGTGAAAGCGGACTACGGCATTGCGCTCGAGCATTATCGTCAGGCGACGGAACAGGGCGATGTCGACGCCAAGATACGTCTCGCCGAGATGCAGGCACGAGGCCAAGGCATGAACAAGGACGTCGCTTCGGCAGTCCATGCGTTGACAGCACTGGCAGCAGACGGGTCGGCGTCAGCCTTGCTTTCGCTCGGTGATCTTTACGGCGGGGGGCAAGTAACCGCGCTCGATCCGAAGTTGGCCCTGACATACTATCAGGACGCCGCGTCGAAGGGCAGCGTCTCAGCAATGCTCAGGCTCGGTGACGCTTATAACAGCGGTCGTCTCGCTGCGCGCAACGTAAAGGAAGCTGAGAGATACTACAAAATGGCTTTCGAAACGGGGAACCCGGGTGCCGCCTTAGCACTGGGTCGCTTCAATGCGTCGACGAAGACCGGAAAGGCCGCTGCGGCAGGCGTCGTTCTGTTGCGACGTTCCGTTGACGAGAACGTGGTCGGTGCATCATCAGCCGTCGCCGAGGCTCTCTTCTACGGGCAGGGCGCGGCTCGCAGCAGCAAGGAGGCCGTTTCGGTCCTGCAGAAGGCTGCGAAAGAGGGTGATCGGATTGCAGCGATCGATTTGATCGAGGCATATCGCGACGGAAAGCGCGACGGTCGGACGCAACTTGTACGCAAGGATAGCGCCAAAGCGAAGTCGACCTTGGCCGCTTCGGTAGACCTGCTTTCCGGTCCGGAGATGAGCATTCAGACCTTCCTTTTGGACGCCTCGACAGCAAAAGCAGGGGCGTTCGAGGCCCTCAGCAACAGGTTCACAGCCCTCACCCAACCGGAACGGCAGCGGGTTGTGCGTGACTTGTCGAGGACGAACCCTCAGCTTTTTGCCTATGTGATCGAGGTACGGCTGCGCCAAAGCGGCGTGCGTGTCGGGCCACTTGACGGGCGGTTGAACGGGGCGGCCCAAGCGGCATTGGTGCGGCAATGCCGCACACTCCTCCCAGCGCGCCAATGCAATCAAGGTGTCTCGACGCCGCGGGTCGTCGAGACACTTGCTCAGATGTTCTGAAGCAACTTTGCAGGTACGGTTTGCGGGCCCTTCCGCAACGTCTCGGCCGCAACTGACACAGGCATAGTGTGGCTTATGGCGGCTGACGCCGCCCTAAGGACCCTGCAGCAGAAGATTTTCTTTAAGGAGGATCTCGATGCGGATCCTCTCTTGCGAAGCCAGGAGCTCGCGGTGGTCGGCACGGGCGCGCATGATGCGCAGCGCGCTTCGCACCGCATGGCCGGGATCCTGGGCGATCAGGGCGTCGATGCGTTCGTCCATCAGCGCCCGCTCGCTGAAGGGCGTGCGTTCGTGGGCAACGACGGTGAGTTGACGCGAACCCTGCGCATTTCCGACCGCCGTCAATGGCGCCCGCGCCTCGGAACTTAGGACGTAGACGGCGAGGGTGTCCGGATTGTGCTCCAGCGTCCGGTGAATGATCAGTTCGGCGCGCTTCTCGTCGGCATAGGTTTCGAGTGAGGGCAGGCATTGGAGATGCGGGAACTGCGCGTTGATGATGCTGTCGAAGCCGAGGCGGCGCTGAATGCTGTCGAGCGCCATCATGGTTTCCGCCACGACCATGATCTTGCCGGACCGGTTGCCGATGAAGCGGCCTGCGATTTTGCCGGCCGTGGCGCCTGCCGCAAAATTGTCGATGCCGACATAGTCGGCGCTTTCCAGCCGTTCCTGGCCGGACAGGAACTGCACGACCCTTACGCCCCGCTCCACGAGCCGCACCAGCGCGTCGCGCACCTGCGGCGATTCCGGTGCCATCACCGCGACGCCATCGACGGCTTCGTGGTCGATGAGGCTCAGATACKTTGCGACGTGGTGCGGATCTGTCATCGGTATCTGCACGGCTTCCACCTCGGTGGAATCGGCGCGTAGCGCATCGCGTGCCTCGGTGACACGCCCGATGAGCTCGCTCAGATATTGGTCACCCGAGACGGGAAGGACGAAGCGAAACCGGTAGGTCTTGTTGCGCGCCAGTGCAACGGCGGCCGGATTCCTGACGAAACCGATGCGCTCAATGGCGTCGTTGACCTTGCGAAAAGCCTTCTTGCTGACATTCGGGCGGTCGTTCAGCACACGGTCGACGGTGGCCAGGCTTACGCCGGCGGCCTCTGCCAGGTCTTTCGCGGTAGGACGCATTCTATCGCTTCTCTTTGCTCTCGATCCTTCAGGGCGATTCCTCCAACAAAAGCAATCGAAAAGCAAGAATTGATGTGCGCACCTCAAAATTTGCTTGCATTGAGGTGCGCACCTCAATATGAATCATGCTGTGGCCACCTGAGGAGTGCGTGAGGCCACGAAGCGGTACGCGGAAGCCGAACCCGTGCGGGAACGTCGCTTCGCAGCTGCTATTCGCCACAGGCGTTTTCAGCTTCCGATGGAGGTCGGAAGGAACGGGGAGGAGGCCCCAGCTATGGAACTTCGTCATTTCAAATCACTGGCCGCATTTGGTGCGTTGCTCGCTGCAAGTGCCGCAAATACCGGCCACGCAAGCGCAGCCGAGCTGACCCTCTGCTGGGCGGCCTGGGATCCGGCAAACGCTCTTGTCGAACTCAGCAAGGACTTCGAGGCCAAGAGCGGCATCAAGATGAAATATGAGTTCGTGCCGTGGCCGAACTTCGCTGACCGCATGCTCAACGAGCTGAACTCCGGCGGCAAACTGTGCGACCTGATGATCGGCGACAGCCAGTGGATCGGCGGCGCCGCGGAAAACGGTCAATACGTCAAGCTCAACGATTTCTTCGACAAGGAAGGGATCAAGATGAGTGACTTCATCCCGGCAACCGTGGTCGGTTATGYCGAATGGCCGAAGAACTCGCCGAACTACTGGGCGCTGCCGGCGTTTGGCGACGTCGTCGGCTGGAGCTACCGCAAGGACTGGTTCGCCCGCCCCGAGCTGCAGGCCGAGTTCAAGGGCAAATATGGCCGCGACCTCGCTGTGCCGAAGACCTTTGCCGAACTCAAGGACATTGCCGAATTCTTCCAGAAGCGGGAGATTGACGGAAAGACGGTCTACGGCGCCGCGATCTATACCGAGCGCGGGTCCGAAGGCATCACCATGGGTGCGATGGACGTGCTCTACAGCTTCGGCTTCGAGTATCAGAACCCGAACAAGCCCTACGAGCTCGAGGGATATGTGAATTCCGCCAAGGCTGTGCAGGGCCTGGAGTTCTATAAGACGCTCTACGACTGCTGCACACCGCCCGGGCATTCCGACGCTTACATGTCCGAGGACATCGACGCCTATAAATCCGGCCAGGTCGCGCTGCACATGAACTTCGCCTTTACCTGGCCTGGCATCAATGCCGACGCCAATGTCGGTGGCGACAAGTCTGGCTATTTCCCGAACCCGGCCGGTCCTGATGGTGTCGCCTTTGCACAGCTCGGCGGCCAGGGTATCTCCGTGGTCGCAGCGTCCGAAAAGCAGGACGATGCGCTCGCCTACATCAAGTGGTTCGCCCAACCGGAAATCCAGCAGAAATGGTGGCAGATGGGCGGCTATTCGGCGCTGCGCAAGGTGGTCGAAGATCCGGGCTTTGCAACGAGCCAGCCCTATGCCCAGACCTTCCTGGACTCCATGGCGATCGTGAAGGACTTCTGGGCCGAGCCCTCCTATGCCTCGCTGCTTCAGGCGACGCAGAAGCGCTTCCACGACTATGTGGTTGCCGGCCAGGGCTCTGCCCAGGATGCGCTCGACGGTCTTGCCAAGGATTGGACGCAGATCTTCGACGACGAAGGCAAGTACTGACGCCATCAAGGCCGTGGCTGCGCACCTCCCAGCGCGCCATGGCGCGACACGGAGCCGGGGATTTTCCCCGGTTCTGTCGCCGCCCACTGCATGTTTCCTCCAATCGTTGCCGCTTGAAGGACAAAACATGCAGCAATTGAAAGTGTTGCAGCGACCTTCGTGCGTTCAACGAGAAGCCCGGCGCTGCAGTCAACTGAGGGAATACCAATGCTGAAATCCACAGTGGACCGGGTCGCCGGAGCGACGCCGCATGCCATTGCCAAACGGGTGCGAGGTCTGTCGGATCGCTCGTTGGCCTGGTTGTTCGTGGCTCCTTCGATCGTCCTGCTTCTTGCGGTCAACATCTTCCCGCTGATCTGGACGGTCCGGCTGAGTTTTACGAACTTTCGGGTCAATCGGCCCAATGCCGAAGTCGAATTCGTCGGGCTCAAGAATTACCTGAGCATCCTGTCCGACAAGGACATCTGGTTGACAATGCAGGCGACGGCCCACTTCCTGATCTGGACGATCGTCCTTCAGGTGCTGATCGGCTTTTCTCTCGCCTATCTGATCAACAAGAAGTTCCGTGGCAACGATCTATGGACGACGATCATCGTGCTGCCGATGATGCTGAGCCCGGCGGTCGTCGGCAATTTCTGGACCTTTCTCTATCAACCGCAGATCGGTCTCTTCAACTACGCGGTCGGCTTTCTCACTGGTGCCGATCCGTCGAGCTTTTCGATGATCGGCGACGTATCGCTTGCGCCCTGGGCAATCGTCATCGTCGATACCTGGATGTGGACGCCCTTCGTGATGTTGATCTGCCTTGCGGGGCTGCGCTCCATTCCGAGCAGCATTTATGAGGCGGCCGAATGCGATCGCGCCAGCAAATGGCGGCAATTCTGGACGATCACCATTCCGCTGGTGCTGCCGTTCCTGATGCTCGCCGTGCTTTTCCGCGGCATCGAGAATTTCAAGATGTTCGACCTGGTGGTGCAGTTGACCGGTGGGGGGCCGGGATCGATCACCGAGCTCACCTCGATCAACCTGAAACGCGAGGCCTTCGAGAAGTGGCGCACCGGCTACGCCTCTGCCTATGCCGTCATCCTCTTCGTCACCGTCTTCGGCTTGGCGTCGATCTACGTCAAAGCCCTGAACAAGGTCAAACAACGATGAGCTATTCCGTAACCGAGCCGTCGCGACGGCAAAAATGGTGCGCCGGGATCCTGGTCGTTGGCTACGCCCTGATCACGATCCTGCCGCTTGTCTGGATCATCGCGACGAGCTTCAAGTCACCGTCCGACGCGATCGCCTATCCGCCGAAGACCTTCTTTACGCCGACGGTGGAGGGCTATGTCAACGTCTTCACGACGCGCACGCGGCTCACCGAGGAGCAATTGAAGGCGGTCGGCGAGCCGCAGACCTGGTATGACAAGCTGGTTCGCAAGGATGGCCTGGTCATCTCCGGTCCGTCTCGGTTTGCCGAGCGGTTCACCAACTCGGTGATCATCGGCTTCGGCTCGACGGTGCTCTGCATCGTGCTCGGCACGGCCGCCGCCTACGCCTTCTCGCGTTTCAAGGTTCCACTGAAGGACGATCTGCTGTTCTTCATCCTCTCGACGCGCATGATGCCGCCGATCGCCGTTGCCATCCCGATCTTCCTGATGTTCCGGTCCTTGGGCCTGAACGATACCCATGCGGGCATGATCTTGCTCTATACCGCCGTCAACCTGTCGCTGTCGGTCTGGCTGCTCAAGGGCTTCATCGATGAGATCCCGGTCGAATATGAGGAGGCGGCTCTGATCGATGGCTACACCCGCTTCCAGGCGTTCTACAAGGTGGTGTTGCCGCAAGCGGCGACCGGCATCGCCTCCACGGCGATCTTCTGCCTGATCTTTGCCTGGAACGAGTACGCCTTCGCGGTGCTTCTGACCTCGGGCAATGCCCAGACGGCGCCGCCTTTCATCCCGACCATCATCGGGGTCAGCGGCCAGGATTGGCCGGCCGTTGCCGCCGGAGCAACCCTGTTCCTCGTCCCGGTCATGGTCTTCACCATTCTTCTGCGCAAACACCTGCTGCGCGGCATCACCTTCGGAGCCGTACGCAAATGACAAGATTTTTCAACGGATTGCTGCATTTGCGTCGCGGCGCCTGGGAAATGCTGGCGTCGGCGCTGATTGCTGCGGGCGTCTTCATGCTCATGCAGCCCTTCGCGCTCGTCCTCTACTCCTGGTCCTTCGTCATAACCTTGCTGGGCACGGTGATGTTCATCATCGTCAGCCATTTTCCGGAGTAAGCCGATGGCGCAGATCAGAATTCAGAGCGTGCGCAAGGAGTTCGGCGCCTTTACCGCGGTGCGCTCTTCGAGCTTTACCATCGAGGATGGCGAGTTCTTCATGCTGCTCGGCCCATCCGGCTGCGGCAAGACGACGACCTTGCGCATGATGGCGGGCCTGGAACTGCCGACCAGCGGCGAGATCTTCATCGACGGTGAAGAGGTCGGGATGAAACCCGCCAGTAAGCGCGACATCGCCTTCGTCTTCCAGATGTTCGCGCTCTATCCGCATATGAATGTGCGCAAGAACATCTCCTATCCGCTGGTGAGCCAAGGCTTGCGCGGCGAGGAGGTCAGGTCGCGCGTCGCCGAAGTCGCCCGCATTCTCAAGATCGAGAACATTCTCGACAAGCCCGTCGGCGGGCTCTCGGGCGGCGACCGGCAGCGCGTCGCGCTCGGGCGCGCGATCGTGCGGCGTCCGAAGGCCTTCTTCATGGACGAACCGCTGGGCGCGCTCGACGCCGAATTCCGCGAGCACATGGCCGAAGAGTTGCGGGCGCTGCATGATCGCATGGGCGCGACCACCGTCTATGTGACCCACGACCAGCTCGAAGCCATGCAGATGGGCGACAAGATTGTCGTCATGAACCACGGCGTCGTCGAACAGTTCGGCAAGCCGCAGCAGATCTACGACTGGCCCGCGACGAAATTCGTGGCTCAGTTCATCGGCTCGCCGCCGATGAACTTCCTCGACTTCGAAGGGATGATCGGTGTCGGCGGCGGTTCCATCGATCTCGGCGGCATCGAGGTCAAGGTGCCAACGTCACGGGAAGGCCGCGCCGGAAGGTTGACGCTCGGCGTTCGCCCGGAGCACGTGAAGTTCGTCAGCGATGGCGCCTACCGGGGACGGGTGAGTGCGGTCGAATACCTCGGGACCACGCAGATCGTAACGCTCGCAACGAGCCACGGCGAACTGAAGGCGCGCATTCCATCGGGTCACGGGGTTAAGGATGGCGAGCAGGTGGGCCTCGAGTTCGACGCGAGGACGCTTTCGATTTTCGACGCGGAGACCGGCAAGGTGCTGCTATCCGACGGCAATGAAGGAGTGCTCAGACATGGCTGAAGTCGTCCTGGAAAACGTGACGAAGTCGTTTGCCGGCACAGTCGCTCTCGACAATGTCTCATTGACTGTACCCGACGGCTCCTTTGTCGTGCTGCTCGGGCCGACCGGTGCCGGAAAGACGACGGCGCTGAGAATGGTTTCGGGCCTCGACACGCCCGATCGCGGCGAAGTCTACATCGATGGACAGCCGATGCGTGGGCTGGCGCCCGCCGAACGCAACGTTGCCATGGTCTTCCAGCAGTATTCGCTCTATCCACATCTCACCGTTCGTCAGAATCTGGAGTTTCCGCTGAAGTCTCCCTTGCTGAAGACGCCGAGGGACGAGATCGACCGGAAGGTGAGGGAAGTTGCCGAGGTTCTGCAGATCGCGCACAAGCTCGACAACAAGGCGACTGCGCTGTCAGGCGGGGAGATGCAGCGTGTTTCCATCGGCCGTGCCCTCGTTCGTGAGCCGCAGATCTTCCTCATGGACGAGCCGCTGAGTTCGCTCGACGCCAAGCTCAGGGCCGACCTTCGCATCGAGCTCAAGCGCATTCAGGCAAGGTCCGGGGCAACGCTGCTCTATGTCACCCACGATCAGATCGAGGCGATGACGATGGCGACCCATGTCGGCGTGCTGAATGAGGGCAGGCTCGTGCAATTCGGCTCGCCGCGCGAAGTCTATGAGCGGCCTGTCAGCGTCTATGCCGCCACGCGCCTCGGACAACCTCGGATCAACGTGCTTCCGGCCGATATTTTCGCCGGCGCCCCCTCGGGCGCAGCAAGCATAGGTCTCCGGCCGGAGCACATCCGCCAGGGCGAAGGGGAGGAGGCGCTGGTCAAGCGCGTCGAGCATCTCGGCGATCAGACACGTCTGCACCTGACCTTCAGGAAACACGACCTCATCACAGTCACGGACGCCCACACGCCGCTTAAGGGCGGCGAAACGATCAAGATTCAACCTTCGAAGCCGCTCTACTTCGACGCGGCAGGCATGCGTTTGGCTTAAGGAGCTCGAAATGGCGCAATTCATCAACAAGCGGGAAGATGTCGTGACGGAAGCGATCGACGGCGTTCTGGCTCTGTCCGGCGGCGCGCTCACCCGCCTTGACGGCTATCCGCATATCCGGGTCGTGCTGCGCACCGACTGGGATAAGTCCAAGGTCGCGATCGTCTCCGGCGGCGGATCCGGCCATGAGCCTGCCCATGTCGGTTTTGTCGGGCGCGGCATGCTGACGGCCGCCGTCTGCGGCGATGTCTTCGCCTCGCCGAGCGTCGACGCCGTGCTGGCCGGTATCCTTGCCGTGACCGGTCCCGCCGGCTGCCTGCTCGTCGTCAAGAACTATACCGGCGACCGGCTGAACTTTGGCCTTGCTGCCGAGCGCGCCCGCGCCTTCGGCTTGAAGGTGAGCATGGTGATCGTCGGTGACGACATCGCGCTTCCCGACCTGCCTCAGGCCCGCGGTGTTGCCGGTACCCTGTTCGTGCACAAGATCGCCGGTGCACTCGCCGAACGCGGCGCCGACCTCGAAACGGTGACCGCTGCCGCCAAGAAGGTGATTGCCGGCACGCACAGCATCGGCATGTCGCTGGACACCTGCCGCGTTCCGGGCTCGCCAAAGGAAGAACGGATTCCGGAAGGCAAGGCGGAGCTTGGCCTCGGCATTCACGGCGAGGCCGGTGTGGAACAGATCGACTTTTCCGGCGCCCGCGCGTCGGTGGCGACCATGGCGGAGCGACTGGCGGCCGTTATGGGCGAAGGCCAGCATGTCGCCCTGATCAACAATCTCGGCGGCACCTCGGTTCTTGAAATGTCTGTGCTTGCCCACGACCTCATCCACTTGCCGCTCGGAAAAAAGATCACCCATACGATTGGCCCGGCGCCGCTGATGACGTCGCTCGACATGCAAGGCTTCTCGGTCTCGGTCTTTGCGGCTGACCAGGCGGAACTGGAACTTCTGAAGGCGCCGGTGACGATCGCCGCCTGGCCGGGCGTCTCAGAGGTCCGGCCGGTCGCCGTCGCTGCCTTGCCGGATGGGCTGACGCCAATCACGCCGATGGCATCCGAACACCGGGCGACGCGCGCGTTCCTGATCGATTGCTGCAAGGTGCTGATCGCCGCCGAGCAGGATCTCAATGCCCTCGACGCAAAGTCCGGCGATGGCGATACCGGCTCGACGCTCGCCGGTGCCGCCCGGGCGCTGATCAATGCCATCGATCGACTGCCGCTTTCGGATCACACTCAGCTCCTGCGGGCGATCGGCCAGGAGCTCAGCCAGACCATGGGTGGTTCCTCCGGCGTGCTGCTTGCCATTTTCTTCGCAGCCGCCGGCGACGGAGCATCCAGCGGGCTACCGATGCGCGAGGCGCTTCGCACCGGGCTTGCGCGCATGCAGGAGATCGGTGGCGCCAAGATCGGCGACCGCACGATGATCGATGCGCTGTCTCCGGCGCTCGATGCGCTCGAAGACAGCGTGGTCGCGGCAGCAGCGGCGGCGCGATCGGGGGCGAACTTCACCTCGACCTTGACGCGCGCAAAGGCCGGCCGTGCGGCCTACATCAATGCAAAGCAGCTTGAAGGCCATGTCGATCCGGGCGCCGAGGCCGTCGCCCGACTGTTCGAACATCTGGCCGCCTAGGCTGCTATCACCCTGCGAAGGCGCCGCCGAACCTGGTGTTCGGCGGCGAAAACGCTCACGCAGGTCGTCCGTTCGTGACGGCACAGTGCCGGAAGCCTGTCCGGGGACATCTCCTCGGATGCGGAAGACGCGCTCATGCCAAGCCTCGTCGCGCAACCGCACGGCTGACAGTAACAGGGGTATGTGCCGGCCATCCGAATGTCCATCAAAGGCAGCTCGGTTCCCTCGGCGGCAATTTCCGTTTCGACAGCGCGTGAACGGACGAGGGTAACTTCGCGCCACCATAGGCATCCCCGCAAGGCCGGGGGCAGGCTATTGCAAAGATCCGGATATTTTTGCCTGCCTCTTGCCAACACGAAATTTCTCATGGTAACGTTCCCACAGAATTCAATGAGGCCCGGGAGAGGCGTCGTTGAACTTCGGGAGGAAGTCCATGAACAACGCGACCGGTCGAAGGGCGACCATCATAGACGTTGCCAAACGCGCAGGCGTTTCGAAGAGCACCGTCGCGCGTGTTCTGGGCGGTTCCGCCAATATTTCCGAGGAAGCGCGCGATCGCGTGCTGAAGGCCGTCGCCGCAACGGGCTACGAGCCAAATCAGCTTGCTGTCGGCATGCGCTCCGGCCGTAGCGGCCTGCTCGGGATCGTCATTCCTGACATTACCAACCCTTTCTGGGCCGAAGTTGCCCGCGGCGCGCAGGATCGTGCGGCAAAGGACGACATTTCGCTTCTGATCTTCTCGTCCGATTGGGACGCGCACAAGGAGGCGACTCATCTGCGCGCCCTGCGCCGCGCCCGCGTCGACGGCGCGATCATCAATCCCGTCGCGGACAATTTCGACGATCTCGACCGTTTCGGCATGCCCTTCGTTTTCATCGGTTCGAGCGCTGAGCGTTTCCCCGATACCTTGAGCGTCGGTTCCGACATTGCGCAGGCGGTTCGGCTCGGCATGGATATTCTCGCCGAGCGCGGTCACCCGGCGCCGGCCTTGATGCTCGGGCCGAGGTCGCGCCTGGCGCGCGCTCGCTTCCTGCGTTCCGTCCACGAGCACTGCATCGCCCGCGATGTCGATCCCGAAGTCCTGCTCGTCGAAGAGTCCGACTATACGGTCGAGGGCGGGCATAGCGCGATGGCCCGCCTGCTTACGAAACCCTGGAAAGGAAACCGCGCCGTGTTCGTTGCAAACGACCTCATGGCGCTTGGAGCGATGATCGCCGTTCGCGAAGCGGGGCTGCGGTGCCCTGAGGATATCTCGATCCTTGGCTTCGACGGCATTCCGGCCGGGGCCTTTTCGTGGCCGGGTCTGACGACCATCGAGAAACCCGGCCGGCAGATCGGCATTCGCGCGGTCGAATGTCTGATCGACCAGATCGCCGGTGGACGCCAGCGCGAACGGATCTATCTGCCGTGCCGATTGGTGGAGCGCGGCTCTGTTGCCGATGTTTCCGGGGCGGCATCCGTGCGCATGGCGGCAGGGAGGTAAGTAATGGCGGTAAGCAACGAACTTGTGGTGAACGCAACAATTTCACGAAATGGGAACGTTCCCAAAATTCGACGCCAAAGCCTGTCGAAAAGCGTGCGGCAATGGTGGCCCTATTACCTGATGATGGCGCCCGGCCTGATCTTCTTCGTGATCTTTCATTACTTTCCGATCTGGGAAGCCAAGATCGCCTTCGAGCAGCTGCGCATCATCCCGCCGAACATCTGGGTTGGCATCAAGCATTTCCAGACGCTCTTCTCATCGCCGATCTTCTGGCAGGTTCTGGCGAACACTCTGATCATCTCGACGATGAAAATCGTCTTCTTCTTTCCGATCCCGATCATCGTCGCGCTTTTGCTCAACGAGATCCGGGGAGGCGCCTTTCGCAAATTCATTCAGTCGGCGATCTACCTGCCGCACTTCCTGTCCTGGGTCGTCATCGCCGGCGTGTTCATTGCCGTGCTCTCGCCAAGCGACGGCGCGGTCAACGATATCATCGGTTTCTTCGGCCTGCAGCCGGTCTCCTTCATGACCGATACCGGCTCGATCCGCTGGATACTGGTCTTCTCCGAGATCTGGCGCTCGGCCGGCTGGGACAGCCTGCTTTATCTGGCCGCGATCATCGCCATCGACCAGGAACTTTATGACGCGGCCGAGATCGACGGTGCCAACCGCTGGCAGAAGATCCGTTACGTCACCATTCCGGGCATCGTGCCGACCATTGCGACACTCTTCATCCTGAATGCCGGCATGTTCCTGAATGCCGACCTCAATCAGGTGATCAACTTCTCCAACGACGTCGTGCGCAGCAAGATCGATATCATCGACACCTATGTCTATCGCATCGGCCTGCAGACGGGCGAATACTCGCTCGCAACGGCCGCGGGTCTCTTCAAGGCCCTGCTCGGCATGCTGATGATCGTCGCTGCACACCTTCTCTCGAAACGTCTTACTGGCAAGGGGGTATGGTGATGGCCGCCCACAACGTCCGCAGAACGCCGCTCGAGCGGCTCGAATATGCGATCATCGTCTCGACGCTGCTGTTCCTCGTCGTGCTGACGGTCCAGCCGCTCCTCAACCTGCTCGCCATCTCGTTTTCGGATCCGGGCAAGGTAGCTGGGATGAGCGGCCTGACTGTCGTCCCGAATGGCTTCTCGACCGAAGTCTGGAACCTGCTGATCAACAACTCCGCCGTTCAGCGTGGTCTCTTCAACTCGATCTTCATCACGCTGGTCAGCACCTTCCTCGGTGTCGTGCTGACGGCGCTGATGGCCTGGGCGCTTTCGCGTCCCGGTCTGCCCGGCCGGCGCATCATCTTCGTCTTCGTGCTGGTCACGATCGTCTTCGAGCCCGGCATCATCCCCGACTATTTCATCAACAAGCGCCTCGGTCTGCTCGACAGCTACTGGTCGCTGATCCTCTTCAAGGTCGTCAACGCCTGGTACCTGGTCATTCTGGTGCGCTTCTTCGAGGAAGTGCCGAAGGAACTGATCGAAGCCTCTGAACTCGACGGTGCCAATCCCTTCCAGATCTTCTGGTACGTGGCGCTGCCCCTCGCCAAGTCGGCGCTGGCGACCATCGCGCTCTTTTATTTCGTCTTCCACTGGAACGAGTTTTTCCGGGCGATGATCTATCTCAACGACCAGTCGAAGTGGCCGCTGCAGGTCGTTCTCCGCCAGTTCGTGGTCGAAGGCGACAAGCTCGCCATGGTCGGGGTCGTCGACAGCAACAACTATACCGGCGCGAGCCAGATCAACATTCGCGCGCTGAAGGCAGGCATGATCCTGCTGACCATCGCGCCGATCCTCGCGATTTACCCACTCATCCTGAAGTTCTTCACCAAGGGCACCATGAGCGGTGCGCTGAAGGGCTGACGATGCAGAACCGAAACATAAAGGCCAAAGCATATTGGGAGGAACAAACATGCTTGGAAAACTGATCCTTGGCGCAACCACCGCCGTCGCTCTGATGGCGAGCGTCGCGATGCCCGCCTTCGCTGACCCGGTGACGATCCGCGTCGTCTCGAAGGACCTCACGACGAGCAATCCAGACGATGTGAAGCTCATG
Source organism: Ensifer sp. 2TAB8 (assembly GCF_052115125.1). Taxonomy (NCBI): domain Bacteria; kingdom Pseudomonadati; phylum Pseudomonadota; class Alphaproteobacteria; order Hyphomicrobiales; family Rhizobiaceae; genus Ensifer; species Ensifer sp. 2TAB8. The sequence continues at coordinate 45,327 of NZ_JBFRGB010000013.1, forward strand.
AAAGCCTATGAGGAGGCGCTGAAAGCCAAGGGCACCGACATCCACATCCAGGTCATCGACCTGCCGTCCTCGGGCTACGCCGACAAGCTGAGCGCCATGCTTCTGTCCGGCGATATCCCGGATCTCATCTATTTCCAGGGCGGTGATGCCAAGATGGCCGAGCAGGGCGTGCTCGAGGACTGGAACAACTGGCTGCCGAAGACGACCTATCTGAAGGATGCGCTCTTCCCGCACAATGTCGAGCGGCTGAAGAACTATCCCTATCTTCTCTATGTCTACCCGCCGCGTATGCCGCAGCCGGTCATCCGCACGGATTGGCTCGAAAAGTCGGGCGTCGCGGCACCCAAGACGACCGACGATTACGTTGCCCTTTTCAAGGCGATCAAGGACGGTGACCTCGACGGCAACGGCAAGGCCGACAGCTACGGCGTCACAACTGCCGACAATACCCAGGAGCTCGACGCCATCTTCAACCAGGCCTTCGGCGTGACCGGAACCTGGTTGAAGAACGATGCTGGCGAATGGATCCATGCCCGAGTCTCGGCAGCGGAAAAGGCGAAGGTCGCCTTCTATGCGTCGCTGCGCGAGCAGGGGCTCTATGATCCGGAGTTCATCACCACCAAATGGGACGTCAAGGAAGACAAGTTCTATTCCGGTCGTGCCGGCGTGATCTTCGGTTCTTCCGCGGAAGTCATCGACATCTATGGCGGCAAGATGCGCCAGGCCCATCCTGACGTGACGCTGAGCCTGCTTTCGCCGCCCAAGGGTCCGGCCGGCCAAGGCCTGATGGCGCTCGACGTCTCCAAGGAAGCGCGTGGTCTCGCGATCGCGACGACCTCCGAACACAAGGAAGAGGTGGTCAAGCTGCTCGATTTCATCGCCAGCCCCGAGGGCCAGGCGATCGAACGGCTCGGCTTCGAAGGTGAGCAGTACACCAAGGACGGCGAGACCATCAAGCCGACCGACAAGCTCGCAACCTGGTACGCCCGCTTCCTCGTTGCCGCCAACTGGCAGCCGCCGGTGCAGTGGCTGAGCGAGGCTGCGCAGCAATCGCTTAAGACGATCTCAGCCGACTTCAAGCCAGACAATGCCTTCGTCTGGCCTGCCGAATACGCCACCGACATCGACGCCACGGAAAACGTCTACCGGGCCTGGGTCTACAAGTTCGTCTCCGGCGAAGCCAAGATGGACCAGTGGGACCAGTTCGTTTCCGAATGGAACGCTGCCGGCGGCGAGAAAATGACCGAATATGCAAGGACGGTTCTCAATGACAAATGATGCTGCAGCGCTCTCCCTCAAGGGACGGGTTCGGGCGCTTCTCTTTGGCGTCGCTTACGGCGACGCCATCGGGGCGCCGGTCGAAAAACTCTCCGCCGCGGAAATTCGCGAGCGCTATGGCCGGGTGGCGTCGCTCGATACCGAGTGGCACCGCATGAAGCAGAGCGAAGCGGCCCGCAACGGACGTGTGCGTGGTGGCGGCATCGTCACCGACGATACGCTGATGACACTCTGCGTCATGTCGATCTATGACGACGTGAAGCGTCATCTCGATGCCTGGGACATGGCGTCGGGCATGGTGCGCGAGATTGCCTGGACGCCACGCTGGGTGCCCGAATTGCAGCGCGAAACGATGCTGATCGAGCGCCTGTTCTACCCGGAGAAGTGGATCTTCCAGCGCCATCAGCTTTCGGGCTGCGACCCGCGCCAGGGCGGCGTCGGCAACATGGTGAACTGTGGTGCTGCGATGTACATCGCGCCGATCGGTGTTGCCAATGCCTGCGATCCGAAGGCTGCCTATGATGAGGCAATCGCCTTTGCCTCCGGCCATCAGCAGAGTTTCGGCCTGGAGGCTGCCGGCGTATTGGCAGCAGCAGTCGCTGCCGCATTCGTACCGGGGACCACGCTCGATACCGTCATCGAAGAAACGCTGGCCGTCGCCAAGGACGGAACGCGCGATGCGATCGCTGCTATCGTCGAGGCGGCGCGCTCATTGAAGGGCGCGGATCATGCGACTGTCGTCGCCGAATTCCATCGGATCATCGCGCGCTATTCGCCCATGGGCGACAACGTGCAGCACACGCCGCAGAAGGCAGGCATCGCCACCGACGCCTACCAGCCGTCGCGCCTCCATTCGATCGAGGAGTTGCCGCTGGCGCTCGGCTTCGCCGTCGTCAACGACGGCGATTTCTACAAGACGATCGTCGACGGCATCAATTCGGGCCGCGACACGGACTCCATCGGCGTCATGGCGGGTGCGATCCTTGGCGCAATGTACGGCGAAAGCATCATAGACCGGGCGATGGCCTCCCAGCTCGACCGCGTCAACAGGCTCGATCTCTTCCGATCGGCCGATGCCTTTGCCGCAACGGTGACCGCAATCCAGGCGGCGGACCGCACACGCGAAACAGCGCGGGCGCAGGCGCGCGCGGGGCTCTTTCCCGCTCCCGAACTCACCCAGGTTTCCAGTCTCTAGAATTCGAAAGTATCCGATGCTCAGCACCACAGAAATCTTCGAGCGTATCTATTCCGGTTTCATCGGCAAGGCGATCGGCGTGCGCTTGGGCGCACCCGTCGAGCCGACGATCTGGAGCTATGAACGCATCCGGGACACCTATGGCGAGGTGACGGAATATCTGCGCGATTTCAAGAATTTCGCAGCGGATGATGACACCAACGGCCCGGTCTATTTCATCCGGGCGCTGCGCGATTACGGCCTCGGCGCGACGGCCGAAGAGGTCGGCAAGACATGGCTGAACTACGCGGCCGAGGAACACGGCATGTACTGGTGGGGCGGCTTCGGCAACTCGACCGAGCATACTGCCTACCAGAACCTTCGCGCCGGCATCCCGGCGCCGCAGTCTGGCTCGATCGCCCAGAACGGCACGACGGTTGCCGAACAGATCGGCGGACAGATCTTCATCGACAGCTGGGGTTGGGTGCATCCGGCCGACCCGAAGAAGGCGGCCGAAGCCTCCGCGCGTGCGGCAAGTGTCGCCCATGACGGCGAGGGCCTGCATGGCGCCCGCTTCTGTGCCGCGGCCATCGCCCAGGCCTTCGTTGCCAGGAGCATCGAGGACGTGATCGAGACGGGTCTTGCGACAATCCCGGCCGACTCGCTCTATGCCAAGGTCTCGCGCGCGGTGCTGCGTTTCTATGACAGCAACCCCAATGACTGGCGCGCTTGCCGCGACATGCTGACGGTGGATTGGGGCTATGACCGCTATCCCGGCGTCTGCCACATCATTCCGAATGCCGGCGTGCTCGTCATGAGCCTGATCTACGGTCAGGGCGATCTGCCGCGCACCGTCGAGATTGCCACCATGGCCGGCTGGGATACGGACTGCAACGCCGGCAATGCCGGTGCGATCGTCGGCACTTTGCAGCAGGTGCGCCCAAGCTGGGACAAGTACCGCAAGCCGATCAACGATTTTGTCGTCGCCTCCGGCGTAACCGGTTCGATCAACGTCGTCGACATTCCCTCCTTTGCGCGCGAACTGACCGTGCTGGCGCTCCGTCTGGAGGGACGCGAAGTTCCAGCACACTGGGTCGAGGATTTCGAGCGACGCGGTGTGCGCTTTGATTTCGATGCTCCGGGCGCTACCCATGGCTTCCGCACCGAGCCGTTCAACCAGATCGCCGTCAAGGCATCGGCGGAGCGCCATACGGACAATGCCAAGGGATCGCTGGAAATCCTGCTCGACCGGCTCGAACGCGGGCATGGCGGACGCATCTTCTGGAAGCCCTTCTATCGCCGCTCCGACTTCGACGACGAGCGCTACCGCCCGATGTTCACCCCGCTTGCCGATGACGGCCAGACAGTGAAGTTCAAACTCTGGCTCGACCCGTGGAACGGCGACGGCAATTTGCGCGTGGCACCCTATGTTCGCCGCGCCATGAGCGGCACCATTCAAGAAACCGGCGCCTGGCACGTGCCTTCGGCGAGCGGCTGGCAGGACTATGAGTTTACCATCCCCGATGGCAATGGCGAGGCGGTCGACGAAGTCGGCATCCTGGTCGAGTACTTCGGTCGCCTGAAGTTCCTCGGCCGGCTGTTCCTTGCGGACTTCTCTGTGTCCGGCAAGGGCCGCGTCGTTATCGATCCGGCGAAAGAAGCGCACGAATGGGGCGGCATTACCCGCTTCACCTGGAACCGCGGTCATTGGAGCCTGCAGCAGGGCCGCATCCATGCCCATACGGCAACCAACGCGGATGCCTGGACGGGCAACGCCTATCTCCGCGACGTCAGCGTCAAGGCCGAGCTTCAGCCGCACTCGGGTGCCTCGCACCTGGTGGTGGCGCGCGCTCAAGGCACGAGCCGCTTCTATGCGGCCGGCTTTGAGAACGGCGAAGCCGTGATCCTGCTCGAAGACCACGGCACGAAGGTCCTCGCGCGCAGCCCTTTCCGTATCGAATACGGTCGGAGCTATGCGGTCGATCTCACGGTTGAGGGCGGCAAGCTGACGCTCTCCATTGACGGCGAGCGGGTGCTTCAGGCGGACGATGCGACGCTGCGCTACGGCATGGCCGGCCTGCGCATGGCGTCTGCCGGGCGTATGTCGATCGGTCGGCTCGAGGTCGCCGAGCGCTAACGGCGCGAGGCGGAAAGAAAGGGAGGAAACATGTCCGAGATAGAGCTCAGAAGCGTCGGCAAGAGCTACGGCAGCGTGGCCGTGCTCAACGACATCTCGCTGGAAATGGGTGATGGCGAATTCGTCGTGCTCGTCGGCCCTTCGGGCTGCGGCAAGTCCACGCTGTTGCGGATGATCGCCGGGCTGGAGGATATTTCAGCCGGCGAGATCACCATCGGTGGCAAGGTCGTCAACGACATGCCGGCGAAAGAGCGTGACATCGCCATGGTCTTCCAGTCCTACGCGCTCTATCCGCACATGAAGGTCGCGGAAAACATGAGCTTCGCGCTGAAGCTCGCCGGCGCGCCGAAGGCGGAGATCCAGAAGCGCGTGACCGACGCGGCAGAAATCCTCGGTCTCGAAAAACTACTGGACCGCCTGCCGCGGGAACTCTCCGGCGGCCAGCGCCAGCGTGTTGCCATGGGTCGCGCCATCGTGCGCGACCCGCGCGCCTTCCTCTTCGACGAGCCGCTTTCGAACCTCGATGCCAAGCTGCGCGTGAAGATGCGTAGCGAAATCAAGAAGCTGCACCAGCGACTGCGCCGGACGATGGTCTACGTCACCCATGACCAGACCGAGGCCATGACCATGGCCGACAAGATCGTCGTAATGAACGGCGGCAAGATCGAGCAGGCCGGCGCCCCGCTGGAACTCTACAACGATCCCGCCAATCTCTTCGTCGCCGGCTTCATCGGCTCGCCGGAGATCAACCTCATCGAGGCGATTGCCGAGGGCGAGAAGGGCCTGACCCGCGGCGGTGTGTCCCTGCCGCTCGGCCGGCAGTTGCAGGCGGGCAAGCGGGTTGTCTGCGGCATCCGCCCGCAGCACATCACGCTCGGTACATCGGGCGTGCCGGGCCGCATCAGCCTCGTCGAGCCAACCGGCGAGGACCAGGAGATCGTCGTCGATATGGGCGGCCAGGATATCTCGGTCGTCGTTCACGGCGGCAAGCTGCTTACGGCTGGCCAGGACGTGACGCTGACGATCGATGCCGACAAGGTTCTGCTCTTCGACAAGGAATCCGGGGAGCGTATCAGATGAGCGGGTTTGCCAAGCGCCAGTTCGACGCCTCTGCCAAGGGGCCGCTTGTTGGTACACGTGTTCTGGATCTCTCACGCCTTGTCGCCGGCAACATGCTGTCGCTGCAGCTCGCCGATGCGGGGGCAGACGTCATCAAAATCGAACCGCCGGCCGGTGATCCGCTTCGGGACTGGAAGGACGACGGCCACTCGCTCTATTGGAAGACCTACAGCCGCAACAAGCGCTCCGTCGTTCTGAACCTGAGGCAAGAGGCGGCGATGACGGCGCTCTGGGCGCTGATCGATACGGCCGATGTCTTCATCGAAAATTTTCGGCCGGGAACGCTGGAGCGCATGGGGCTCTCGCCGGAAGCTCTGCATGCCCGCAACCCCAACCTGATCATCGTGCGCATCTCGGGTTTCGGCCAGACAGGTCCCTATGCGCAGTTCCCCGGCTTCGGCACGATCGTCGAAGGCATGAGCGGATTTGCCTATCGCACCGGGTTCCCCGACCGCGAGCCCGTGCTGCCGCCGCTGGCGCTCGCCGACATGATCGCCGGCGTATACGGCAGTTCGGCCACTGTGACGGCGCTGCTCGCACGCGATCGCGGCTACGCAAAAGGGCAGGTGGTCGACCTTTCGCTGCTGGAGCCCATGTTTTCCGTACTCGGCCCCGAGGCGGCGATCTACCAGACGACCGGCAAGATCAAGGAGCGAGTCGGGAGTGCCTCCAACACGGCCGCCCCGCGCAACGTCTACCGCTGCCGCGACGGCAAATACGTGGCGCTATCAGGCTCGACGCCCCAGGTCGCAAGGCGGATCTTCGAGATCATCGGCCGCGCAGACATGAATCAGGATCCGCGCTTCGCAACCAACTCCGAACGCGTCCGAAACCGGAACCTGGTCGACGAGGCCGTGGGCGGCTGGTTTGCCTGCCATGATCATGACGAGGCGTTGAAGATCATGCGCGATGCCGGTGCGACGGTTGGGCCGATCTACAACATTGCAGATGCTGCGTCCGACCCGCATTTCGCCGAACGCGAGATCATCGTCGATGTGGAGGATGCCGAGTTCGGCAGCTTGCCGATGCACAACATCGTACCGCGGCTTTCCGAGACGCCGGGCGTCTGGCGCAGGCCCGCGCCCACGCTTGGAGAGCACACGGCTGAAGTTCTTGCTGAAGCCGGGCTGGATGCAGGCGCAATCGACCTCGTTCTGGCAGGAGAGGCGGCATGAGACTGCGGTCTCTTCTCTATGTGCCTGCGTCGTCCGAACGCTTCATCGCCAAGGCCCATGAGCGGGGTGCCGACGCGATTGTGCTCGATCTCGAAGATTCCGTCGCCTACAGTGAAAAGCAGGCAGCACGCGCAGGACTTCCGCAGTCCGTACCCCTGGTGGGACGAGGTGGCGCCAAGGTGTTCGTGCGCATCAATGCCGAGCCGGAGCTGCAGAGGGCGGATGCCGAGGCCGCTTGCCGCGCCGGTGCCTTCGGCCTGTTCATTGCCAAGACAAGTTCGCCGGAGCATTTGGGCAAGCTCGCAGAACACCTGGAAGCGACCGAGCGCGAACTCGGGCGTGACCCGCTCGCCTTCGTCGTATTGTTGGAGGATGCCGGCGCGGTGTTGGACGCAAGACCGATTGCCGCCTGCAAGCGCGTGCTGGGCCTCGTGGCCGGCGGCGAGGATATCGCCACCAGCATGGGGGCCGAGCCGCTGCCCGAGGTTCTGCGTCTGCCGAAGTTGCTCGTGCATCTTGCGGCCAAGGCGGAGGGCAAGTTGTCGTTCGGGACACTGACGACCGTCGCAGACTATCAGCAGCGCAACGCCCTTGAAGCCGCCGCCCGCGAAGCGAGCCGCCACGGCTTTGATGGCGCAACCTGCATTCATCCCTCTGCCGTGCCGATGATGAATGCCGCATTCTCGCCGAGTGAAGAAAAGGTCGCCTGGGCGCGTGCCGTGCTCGACGCGGCGGCAGGTGCTGCGGCCGAGGGTAAGGGCGCCTTCCTGGTCGGTGACCGGATGGTGGATGCGCCGATTATCGAACGCGCCCGTCGCATCTTGCAGAAGATCGATTAGTCAGCTGGCGAAGATCRCCCTCTCATTCGGATCGCGACGCGAGAGGCCGGCGTTTCGTACGCCACAAGGTGGTCGCGCATCGCCAGCGTAATGTTGCGGCAACGAAACCCGAATACCCGCGTCCTTGCGAAATTGCCGGTGACGCTCTGCGTCCCGGTTCAGCCGGGATAGTGGGAGCCCTTCATGCAGGATGTCGTGCGCCGAACGACCGTAAGCCACGTCGCGGTCATATCAAAGCGAGTGGGGTCGTGGCCTGTTCTTCTGGCCGTCGCGGTCCTCTTCGTTTCATCGTCGGCGATGGCAGAGGAATGGCCGGAAATTTGTGCCGGCGCGAAGGGCTCCGAACGCAGCGTTGCGATAACCTTCGACGACCTCCCGTTCGTTGGCGCCGGTGAGGCTGGAGCAGGAGACCTCGCGAACACCGCAAGTGAGGCGAACGCCGCAATCCTTGAGGGACTGGAGAAATTCCGGTCGCCGGCGACCGGATTTGTGGTCGAGAAGCGCGTGGATGCCTTGGGCGACAAGGGTCTGGAACTGTTGGCGCTCTGGAACGGTGGGCGACTGGAACTCGGCAATCACACCTTCAGCCACGCCGATAGCAACGACCTCGGCATTGACGACTTCCGGTGCGAGGCGATCAAGGGCGAGGCACCTATTGCGCCGCTCGCACGGAAGGCTGGTCGTTCGCTGCGCTTCTTCAGGTTTCCCTACAATCACGTCGGCGACACGCCGGAGCGGCGCGTCGCCTTTGAGACGCTGCTAAGGGAGCGCGGCTACCAATTGGCTGCCTCGACAATCGATACTTCGGACTACATCTTTGATGCCGCCTATGAACGCGCCTTGGCGGAAGGCAAAGGCGCCGTGAGACGGAAGATCGAGGATGCCTATGTCGATTATAGCCGCGAAGAGATCGCTTATTATGCGGCGCTGAACAAGACGGTTCTCGGATGTGAACCTCCGGCGATCATGCTTCTTCACGTCAACCGTATCAATGCCGCCGTGATTGAGCGGTTGCTCGCGATCTTTGAAGGAGAAGGATACCGCTTCGTCTCTCTGGATGAGGCGCAGATGCATCCTGCCTATGAGAGATCTCCCGATTTCGCCACGAAATATGGTCCCATGTGGGGCTATCGGTGGGCCAGGGAACGCGGCATCAAGGTGGATGGCAGCAAGGAGCAGGAGCCACCGGCCTGGGTGTCAAGCTACACGGAAAGCGGCGAAACACCCTAGCCGGCGGCTGCTCAGGATTACATGGCGTCCTTATTCTTCATGGCGTTCTCCATGTGGGTCTTGCACTTCGTCGTATCCTTTGCCGCCATGGCTTCCTTGGCCATGGCCAGCTCCTTGGTGGCCATCGCCTTCTTGGTTGCGTCGGTAATGGAGCTCACATCCGTTTCCAGTTTTGTCATGCCGGCCTGATCGCAGGCCATGTCCGTCTGGGCCATGGCGGCGCCGGTGAGTGAAGTGGCCATGACGGCCGCAATCAGAAGTCTATTGAACATTGCATCTGTCTCCTGTTTCGGGGGGTATTTCGCGCCCCAAACCAGCGGGCGAAAACTACGTTCCCTTGAAGGCAGCAAATGCCGCCGGCGCCTTGCATTTCAGCGTCTCGGGCGGAACCAAACCGATCTCCCAACGTTACTCGTTTGCAAGGGGAGGCACAGGATGAAACATGCCGATATCCGAACAGTCGACAACTCCCAGGCCAGGCATATCTGGGACGTTTCGGACTATTGCCGGCGCACCGGCATTCACAAGACCGAAGAGCAGCGCCTGATCAAGGTGCTCGGCAGATACGCGACGAGCCATGAGCTTCAGATGAACATCGTGCGCGCTCAGACGCGTATACGCTGATTGCTCGACACAGGCTCACGGCATACCACGGTCGAACCGCCCGTTCGGGCGGCTGCATTCTCTCATCTATTCGTTCGCAAGCCTGACGTCTCAGCTTTTCGTCGGCGGGGCTTAGTCTACGAACTTGACGATCACGCCGGGTTTGACCATCCCCGCCAATTCCTCCGCGTCCCAGTTCGTCAAGCGAACGCATCCGTGCGATCCGGATTTGTCGATCATCGATGGCTCCGGGGTACCATGGATACCGTAGGTTGGCTTCGATAAATCGATCCAGATGCTGCCGACAGGGCCGTTCGGGCCGCCGGGCACGGTCAGGATCTTGCGGTTGTCGCCCTGCCGGAAGTTGATCTTCGGATTGTAGACATAGGGAGGCATGCGAGCGACCCCCTTGATCTTGTGCGTTCCGGAGGGCGAGGGGGTCTCCCGGCTCCCGATCGTGGCCGGATAGGCGGCGATCAGGTTGCCGTCACCGGCGAAGGCCATGAGTTGACCGGAGCGCCGATGGACTTCGATGCGTTTGACCGCGCCCTGACTTGGCGCCCCGGGGATCACGACGGACACCGTGTCGCCAACCGAAAACGTCGAGGCGGCATTGAGCGCCTTGAGGAGATCGATGTCCATGTGAAAGCGCTCGGCGAGCTTCTCCGCGACACTCGTAAATCCGAGCTGGTCCATTTTCGCCTGCTCGGAATAGTCTTCGGGGATCGTGGCGACGAGCCCCTTGGTGTCGGCTTCGGAAACGAGGTAGGGCTGCACCACGGGCGCCTCGTCCATAAGGCGGGTGATGACATCGGGGTCGAGTTTGCCGTCTGCTGGTAGACCCTGCATGGTCTCGAAGGCAGCAACCGCCTTGCGAACGTTCTCACCGTCAAAGCCGTCTATCACGCCCGGTGATGCACCCGCGCGGTCCAGGAGAACTTGAAGCCGAACGATGGCGGGATCGGGTTGGTCCGAAGCGCCCGTCTTCGGCGCCAATGAAGTGGGTGAGATCGATGCAGTGTTGATCGCATCTGGCTGAAGGACTTGGGCCGAGGCGGTACCGGCGGGAAACAGCATCAACAGTACTGCCGGCAGGGTCACGTTTTTCATGACCACTCAATGGCCTGTGCGCCGGATTTGTTCCCGCCTGTCCACACGCCGCGGTCAGCCGGGTCCATATCCCGGTAAGCCGAGGCGATTTCGATTGGTCCAATAACAACTTAACGCGCCGGCCCGATGGTCGGCGCGGAAACACTTCGCCCCGCAAATCGCAAGTCTCACGCTCCCAGCGATGGTATGGAGCTAGTTGAGTACACGCATCGGCGCGCCGCGCCGGGGGAAGGACGTCGCCTCGGAACGCGCTCGCTCCAGTAACATGGCGTTTTCAAACAGGGTGCCCTCGTCGCAGATGCCACCACGAAGCTGATCGTTCAGATAGCGAACCAGCCGTCCTGCACGCAGACTGTTCGGCGGGATGTTCTGCCACAGGCAGACGCGGTCGAATGTTCGCTGGAGCATTTCAAGCTCGGTTGAATTCCATTGGCCGTTGATATCATTGACTGCCCGCTGCATTGAAACCTCCCTGGAGGCCGCGATTTCCGGCCCATCTTCCAGTTGACGCTCTCAGTCTCGCGCGGGACATAGCCGATATTGGCTTCGACCCGCGAACCTTCTTGGGGGAGACAGGCTTCAATCGCCCGACTCCCATGCAGTCATTCCCAGCCGTCGGCTCTGGGGCGACGACCGGCCGGTCAATCTATACCTCTTCATGGAATTAAGCCAGTGACGCTGGGTTGCTCCTCTTAAAGCTCCTGCGTTGAATGTTCTCGTGACGGAGCAGCAAGAAAGCGTGCCTTGGGTCGATGCCTCATCGATGTTGCCGGGGGCTGACGAATACCGCGTATACATTTCCGGCGTCGCGTTGCTGGAATATGGAACCAAGCTTAGACTGACCCGTGACGGAGTTGCCCAATAGAGTTCGGCATAGCGATCGAACATCGAAGCAGGCGCGGCCGCAGTGCCATGTTAACTGAAGGTGCCGGAGATTAGGCGGCACCAGTGTTCTCCGGCAATGCCGTTGAAGAAGCCTTGTCCTTCCCGGCATACCTGGACGATTGCCGGATCACGAGAGTGGAGTACAGCTGAGTAGACGTGGACAAACGCAATCCGGCGTCCGAGCATGGCTTCCATCAGTGCCGGCTGCGTCCGGCCCCTCAGACCCGGAAGGTTGCGCTTGGCGGCGTGATCGACCAGGCAGTCGATAACCGGTCCGGCCTGGCCCGGCAGCGCCAGCACCTGCAGAACCCGCCCGATTTCTCCGGCTCTAGCGTAATAGGCGAAGGCGCCGACGAGTGTGCCGGTGCGCGCCGTGACCAGCGCGTAGACAAGCGTGCCGTGCTCGGGCTTCTGCTCCGCATCGCCGAGAATGTTGTCGAGCTGCCCTTCAGCCCAGTCGGGGCGCAGCGGGAACTGTCCGATGAAGCGATCGACCACGGCGGCAAAGCCGTTGCGATCGGTTTCCTGAGCGGTGAAACCGGCCTGGCTTGCGCCGGCGGCAGACACGGCGGACCAGCGTTGTTCGCCCGGCGCCATCCGCTTGCGGTAGGCGCCGTCAACGGCTCGCGCAATGGGGGCTGCAAGACGCGCCGGCTTGATGCAGTTCGACGCAACACTCAGGCTGAAGGACGCGGGCTGGATGACGCGCACCCAATCGAGACTGTATTGCGGCAGGACGACACCCCGAAGGCGCGTCCACATCTGGGCCGAAACGTCGCTTGCGGTCTCGCTGAAGGAGAGATCCTGCGGGCCGGCGAGAAAGGCCTTGAGGATGCGCGCTCCGGCCAAGGGATCGTTCTCGTGATCCTCGACCATCAGCGAGCCACAGATGGCTGCCCGCAGCCGACGGCCATTCAGGACCATGGGCAGGACGTTGACGCCGACGAAACCGGAGATGGCGCCCTTGTCGTTCACGTGCACGAGCGGGCGTATCTCGGGGTCGCAGCCGGGGGCGTCGAGGTAGAGCTGCTGCATGTAATCGGCAAGTGCCGGCGGTGGTCGGCCCAGGTCGTTACGGAACACCCGCTGGAACATGCCGGCAATCGCGGGAATGTCCGCACGTTCAAGCGAACGGATTTCGCTCATCTTCACTCGCTTCTGACCGCAAAAAGAAAACGTATGAAATATAAGCCGGCTCGCTACCGGCCCCACCGCATATCGGTTTGGGAAAGTAAGCTATTGACCCGAATTAGACGTTGTCGCCCTGCAAACAAGCTTTCTGGAAGCAAAAGCGATAGATATTCTCAGTTGTTGGGACGGTGACACCCTGAGTCAGCGGCATGGCTCCATGGCAGTTGCCTTCGTTGTTATTGCTCCTGCGCGTACAGGTTCACGTGCTCCATCGATGCATTCGCGAGGCCATTTGGTGCCACGGCGTAAATTGGCTCCTAAGTCACCCTACCCGAGGGACCGCAACCGCGGCGCTGGGTGACGTTATAGTTGCATTAGAATATTCTGAGATTTGAGTGCGCGCCAAGTAGGTAAGACCTTTGCCAAGTCCCATAGGACTAAGGTCCGATTTGAGAAATGCGGACCCAGGAAAGAATGCACGGCACAACGGGCTGCGGCAAGCCCTCTGGTCCATGGACCTCCAGAATGGGAGGTCAATCACGACCGAAGACTGAAAGACGTCCACCAAGCGGTCATTCTTTTAGGCAGGCCGCACCGGGATTGCGTGTGTTCCGGGGCGGCCATGTCACTTGAACCACCACCTACCAGGTTTGACGACCATACCAATTATCGACCTCAGTGCGGGCGCGGTCCTTTTCGATCCCATAGAGTTCCTGGATTCGGCCTTCGAGCTGCTCCCGGTTGCCGGCGATCTGGTCAAGATCGTCGTCGGTGAGCCTGCCCCATTGCTCCTTGATCTTGCCTTTGACCTGCTTCCAATTTCCTTCGATACGGTTCCAGTCCATTCAAGGATCCTCCTCAATCTTGAGACACCACCCCAACTCGCAGAGGCCGAATTGGTTCTCTCCAGGTCCTCGCGCTGTCCGAAATCTCCGGAACATTAGGAAAGCATAATGGTTTGGGCGCCAGTGCCGATGAACAAGTTGGAGAGTTCCAATGACCAATATCCTTATCAAAAGTGCCCTGGCCTTGAGCCTTGGTGCCATGGGCATCCCGGCCTTCGCCCAGACAGAACAACCCGCTCAGGGGCAGGCCGCCGAACAGCCAGCCCAAGGTCAGTCGAGCAAATGTCCCGTTGGTACGGAATGCCCAAAGGGCGGCGGGGAACAGAGCCAACAGCCTAAGATGCAGGGGAAGACACAGCAAGGTCAGACAACCGAGCAGCAAAAGACTGATCGAAAGAAAGCCGGCGCCGAGAGCCAAACCCAGGAACAAAGGGGTGCGGCACAGCAGAACGATGCGAGCCAAAGCCAGAAATCGGGCAACGAGCAGCCCGTCAAACAGGGGGAAGCCACGCAGTCTGGTCAAAGCAAGTCCAAGTCGTCTGGCCAAGGACAGAGCGCCAAGTCCACGACCAACGTGACTGTCGAACAAAAGACCGAGATCACTGAGGTCATCAAGAAGGAAAAGGTCCGGCCTATCGATGTCGATTTCGATGTCTCGGTCGGTGTCGTCGTGCCCCGGGCCACCAAGGTCAAGCTGCAACCGCTGCCGGGCCGCATTGTCAGGATTGTCCCGGCTTACGAAGGCTACCTGTTCTTCGTGCTGGCGGATGGCCGGATCGTCATCGTCGACCCGTCATCGCTGGAAGTTGTCGTGATCCTCGCCTGATCATGCAAGAAACGGGCCGACGGGTTGCCAAGCGGCCCGTTGCTATGGCCCGCATTGGCAGCCAGCCATTGTTGGGGGGCAGAGGTTTTTGGGTTCGCTCCTAAGAAATTCGGCCGCCCTACGCCAGTCGATAGAAGATCGCAGTTCGCACTGATGCGCCCGAGCTCCATGAAAGTAGGCGCCGAACTCCCATGCAGCGGAACAATTGGGAGTTTGGGACGTAGTAGCTGGGCCAGGCAATACGAACCCGCAAAGAATGCCCGGCCGGAAGCGAGCAGAACCGATGCCGTCACGCCTATTTGATGAGGACGCTGTCGCCGACGATGTCCTTCGGGCGCGTTTCGCAGCGATGGTGGAATCGTCTTTCGATGCTATCGTCAGCAAGGATCTGGACGGCACGGTCCGCACCTGGAACGTGACGGCGGAGCGGCTCTTCGGCTACTTGGCCGACGAGATGATGGGGCAGTCCATCCTCACGATCATCCCGCCGCATCTTCACGAAGAAGAGATGAGACTGCTCGACCGCCTCAGGCGGGGAGAGCGGATCGAGCCGTTCGAAACGGTGCGTCAACGCAAGGACGGAAGCTACGTTACCGTTTCGCTGACGGTTTCGCCTATTCGAAACGGTGCAGGCAAGATCGTCGGGGCGTCGATGGTTGCACGCGACATCACGTCGACCAAAGAAAAGGAACGCCGCATTCGCCTTCTCCTGCGCGAAGTCAATCACCGGGTCAGAAACCAGTACGCCATCATCCTTGCAATGATCCGGCAGAGCCGCAGCGAAGCTTCCAATGCCGCCACGTTCCAGAAGCGTATTGAGGAGCGCATCTGGGCCCTGGCGGCCTCTCACGATCTGATTGCCTCTGCCGACTGGAAAGGCGCCGATCTTGGAGATCTCGTGGAAACGCAGATGGCGCCGTTTCACCCGGGCGACATTTGCCAGGTCGAAGGGCCCTCTCTGGCGCTGGTGCCGGTCGCAATCGAGAACCTCGGAATGGCGATCCACGAGCTGGCGCTGAATTCGTTGCGCGGTGGCGTGCTGAAAGAGCGAGCCGGCGCGATCTCCGTGCGATGGA
Organism: Ensifer sp. 2TAB8; assembly: GCF_052115125.1. Lineage (NCBI taxonomy): Bacteria > Pseudomonadati > Pseudomonadota > Alphaproteobacteria > Hyphomicrobiales > Rhizobiaceae > Ensifer > Ensifer sp. 2TAB8. The sequence continues at coordinate 60,755 of NZ_JBFRGB010000013.1, forward strand.
CCCTTGCCGAACGCGGACCGATCCGCGGCTTCTCGATTACCTGGGAAGAGCGCGTGCTGCCGGGGGGCGAAGGCCCGAGCATTCCGCAATCCGGGTTCGGCGCGGTGGTGCTGAGGCGTAGCGCCGCGCAGGCGCTGAGCTCGACGGTCGACGTCGCCTGCGGCGATGGAATGCTACGGTGGCGGCTGGCAGGACCGGCTGATCGCTTCCTGGAGCCCTACCATGCGGCCGCCGCACCGGCGGCGACCGAGGTGCCATAGCACGCTGGGGTTCTCGCAATCACCCCGCCATGTCTTGCCGGTGCGCTTTCATGTATCTGTCGAGGTCGCTGCGGGCCGGCCCGATGCGCGCGAAGATCTCCCGCGCGTCCAGCGGCGTCAGACCATACATCGCGATAAATTCCGCAAGATCGTAGTGCCCGTGATAGACGGCCTCCGACGGATTGATGATCCGGGCGCGCCCTCGTTTGGCAGGTGCGCGCGGTTTGTTCCCGTAGGAAGCGGGCTGGTGCTGTGCCATCTCGATCTCCTGATGCCGTGTAGTGTTGGTGTTTCCTCCGCAGGCCACGCCGATCCGCGGGGTACTGCGTAAGCGTGCCCAAGTGCTCGAAGCCGCTTTTTGTTCCCTGTCGGAAACGCTGCCAGTGAGCTTGGACTGATATCCATCCCCAGCGAGCGCGGCGCGACCAAGCGATTGCAAGCACGCGGCTGCAGCTCGTTGAGATCAATCGATTTTGCCCATCAAGGCCGTGCCGAGACTGCCCATGGCGAATGAGGCGCCAAAGGCGAAAACCTGCATGACAAGAGCGAGAGGCTCGATTGCGCCGCTGTGGCCCAGGATCTCGGGATTTTGAGTCGCAATCGCCAGAGCGGTGAATGCTCCCAGCAGAAAGCCGGACGACAGATGCCAAATGAGAAACCGCAATAGCGTGGGCATTTCCACCTCCAAGGAAGAGCGGTGGTGCCTTCGGCAACGGGCCTGTTGCGTTCGGCTGCTCAGTGGGAGCCGATCGCTTCGCGGTTCACGCGCTCCTCAAGCATCACCAGGTAGGATTGCAGACGAAGAAGCTTCTGACGCTTGTCGGCAACGAGCGCCTTGATCACCTTCGCGCGGTTCACGCCGGGCGCTGCGCCAACGACTTCACGCGCATCCGCAAGGATGTCGTCGATCTCGTGCTCGAGTTCTCTCGTCATTTGCCGCAACGTTTCCAATTGGCCTTCGAGCGGATGATTGTCCGCAGCAGAATTGGCATGAGGCGGGTTGTATGGATCATCGCGCGCTGGCGTTTCCTTGCGCATCACCGTGCACTCCTTCGGCAGCCGAACCGGCTAGCGCACCATTGGTTCCCGGTATTTTCTTCGCCGGGCCAGCGCGCAGCCGGCATGCTGCATTTGGGCTTCGTTGTTTATCCGGCCATCAGCTTGAGAGCCTCCGGATCGCGGACGCCCGATCGAAACAGTTCGATGATGCGCGCCGCAAGGGTTTCCGCCCGCGTGTCCGCGGGCGAGATGTTCTTCTCCCTCAAAAGTTGATTGAGCACGTTCTGCAGCATCGCCATTTCCTGCGGGCGTATGGCTGCGCTTCTATCTTGCCCGTTGGTGTGCATAGGTTTCTCCTGGAGAAAAGCTTCCTCCAACCCGCACTCCGTGACTTTGTTCCACCCCGGATCACAGTATCGAAGGGCAGAGAGGGCGGTTGCATGGTTCGTCGGCAGTCAGGCGATGCCGCATCCCGGTCGTGAGGGCTATGCCGTGTGCTTCCATTGCGGGCGACGTTGAGCCAGCCACCGGTTGGTCGGAGAAGCGCCAAGGAGGGGATGCTCGAGGAGGACGTCTCGGCTCTATCGAGGCGTCTTTGGCCCGTGTCTTTTCAGAAACCGGGCAAGCTCAGCTTCGTCAGCGCGAAGGCCGTTCGGCGCCTTTGCGTTGCGGCTGCCACGCGGAATTGCTCCGCCCGGTTTGGAAAGGGCGAGAATGGCCGGATGGACATAGCTCTTGCGGCAAACGGCGGGGGTATTGTGGAGGACGTCCGCAGCCGCCTTGCACATTTGCTTGACTGTCGGGCGCAGGCCTTCCTGCAGCGCGTCTCGCGCGACCGCGAAGGCGGCGACGCTTCCTGCCCAGGTTCTGAAGGTCTTGGCGGAAATCGGCGCGCCGGAAACATCGGCAAGGTAGCGATTGAAGCGGCCGGACTCGATCGGCTGGGTCTTGCCGTCAGGCCCCACCGACACGAAGAGCTGGCGTCCGGGAAGCTCGGCAATCTCTTCCAGCATCCGTTGCAGTCGGGGATTGCGCAGCCGCCTGCGGATCCGCTGCCCGCCCTTGCCCTTGAAGTTCAGTTCGATGCGGTCGTCGCGGATGCTGAGATGTCGTTTGAGAAGCGTGGCGGCGCCGTAGCTGCCGTTCTGTTCGACGTAGCTCGAATTGCCGATGCGAAGCGGCGCCTGGTCCAGCAGGGCAGCCAGCGTCGCAAGAATTGTGGTCGGTTCGTCGATCGGCCCGTTCATGTGTCTGCGCACGGTTCGGCGCATCCGTGGCAGCACTTTGGCAAAGGCTTGGAGCTGCTCGAACTTGGCGAGGCTTCGCAGGTTCTGCCACGCCTCGTGATAGCGATATTGCTTTCGCCCGCGCGCATCGTAGCCGGTCGCCTGGAGGTGGCCGTTCTTGTTCATGCAGATCCAGACACGCTCATAGGCTGGCGGCAATCCAAGCGCTTCGATGCGGGCGATGATCCGAGAATCTTTCAAGGTGGCGCCGTTTGGACGGCGATAGCAAAAACCACCTTCTACACGCCACCGGCTGTAGCCCGGCTCCCGGTCTGAAACGTAGACAAGGTCGGGCTCTGCCGGTGACGCGCTCTGGCCTCTTTCCAATCAGATCCGCCCCATCAACAAGAGGACCAACAGTACGACGACCAGAACGCCCACGAGACCGGATGGCCCGTAGCCCCAATTCGAAGAATGGGGCCATGCGGGAATTGCGCCGACCAGCAGCAGGATCAGGATGATCAGCAGTACGGTTGCAAGCATCTTACTGTCCTTCCGCTATTCGCGTTTTTGAGCTGACGATCACTGCAGGATCTCGATGACCTCGCGGGTCTGCGGATTGATCAGCACTCTCCGGTCGTTGAGAACCACGTAGCCGTAAGTAGGTTGATCCGGGATCGTGTGGACCTCGACGGTATCTGGAAGGCGCGTTCCCACGACAATGTCGCCCTGATAGACGACGGAAGGACCGCTCTGTTCAAGGACATACGTTTTGACTTCACCGGGCACGACGACGGTTGTCTGCGCCACAGCGATACCGCCGAAGGACAGGCCCGCGAAAACACTTGCCAGGATGATTTTCTTCATGATCAAGCCTCCTAACTTGTGGGGGCCCAACCGATGATCGCGAGAATGGTTCCGAAATGCCGCATCGAGCGGCTGATCGCGTGGTAGAGACACCGACCTTTGCCACATCCGTGGAGCCATAGCGGCAGCGCGGTGATCATTTATCAGAGGTTCCGGCTTGGCTGCCTATCGGGCGGAAATGTCTCGCTTTTCGGAACTTTGGTCATGGGTTCTATTCGACGGATTGCGCGCAAACCTCTCAGCTTTGTCGGAACTCGCGGTCGTTCCTCAGAGTTTACTTATCGAACAGGAGGAACAATGGTGAAAACGATCGAGACCAATGTCGTCGGCGGTGCCGAACGCGATTTCGAGTGTCAGTTGGCAATGAGCGATCAGTTCCGGATCCTGACGGAGTTTGCCGAGCATGCCGGTTGGTCCTGGGACGAAATAGCCGTGGCCTTGCTCGAATTGACCGATGAGTATGTCGCGGCCATGCGCACGCCCTTGCGACCCGCCATGGCATGCACGAAATTCGCTCCGAAAAGCAATACGCGGCACTGAGTTCGACATACTTGCTTGCACCGGAGCTTTCAGAACGGCACGTGCTAACGGTAATCGCGTCGCGACCGAGCGGCGCCCTTGGATGGAAGGGCTGGCGACCAGCGCATAGTACTTAGGTACGATGACTGATACCTATTTCAAAGCAGCCGACACCCGCGGCGTACTTCCTTTTTCATCCGCAACACCCCAATTTGATCGTATTCCGCAGCCGCCCTTTGTAGTAGTCTCTAATATATTGATTGCTGTAGTGTAAGCGTGTTTTGCGACGATTTTTAGCGGAGAGCCTCCGTCAAGTTAATGCGTCGGTAAGCTCTCCAAGTATTAACCGAAGTAGTTTTCAAGGCCTGGTAGCGCAACCCTGAGGGAATTATCGCCGCGCATGGCTTGAATATTTACGGGTCGGGGAGCAATGTAATTATGATCTTAAAAAAATCGAATGGAAAGCAATTATCTAACGATACCGTGCACTTGTCCGGCGAACATTTCGAAACTGCCGGGGTGCGCCAAGAGGCATCAGCACAGCAGGAACACTTGCTGGTTATCATCGACGGTCGTGCGCTTGACCGGCAATGCTTGGCACAAAGCATTGTCGCCCACAAGGCGGAGATTCGTGTGCTGGCCCTTGGATCAATCGAGGAATGGCGGCAGCGACACAGTCATTGGCCTAAACTGTCTGCGATCCTCTTGAATATCGGCGGCAGAAAGGCATCTGAACCGACCGTCGCCGAAGAAATTCGCAGATTGTCGTCGGAATTCGAGCCGGCGCCGGTTATCGTCCTGGCAGACACGGACGAGCTTGGCCAAATCATGAAGGCGCTTGAATGTGGCGCGAAGGGCTACATCCCTTCCTCCGTCAGCGTTGATGTGTGCATAGAGGCTGTCTACCTTGCCTTGGCCGGCGGCATCTTCGTGCCGGCCAGCAGTGTATTCGCCATGCGTCAGTTGCTGGAGACAAGCAATACGGCCGCGCGGCCGCTTGCCGGCATGTTCACGGCCCGCCAGGCGGAAGTGGTTGAAGCTCTGCGACGTGGAAAGGCCAACAAGATCATCGCGTATGAACTCAACCTGCGTGAAAGCACCGTCAAGGTTCATATCCGCAACATCATGAAGAAGATCAAGGCGACGAACAGAACAGAAGTCGCCTACAAGATAAACGATCTCTTCCCCGGTGATCCTTCGGCAGACGGCTCCAGCCAACGACAGCGCTGAAGAGATGTGTGGTGGGGTGTCAAGCTTCGCAGGAGACCAAAAGCGAAAGTCTATGGTCTCTTGCGTTTAGAGTTGCCGTAAAGCGGTTCCGGAAGCACATCGCTTGCATAAGCAAAGGCTTCCGTCTATTGTAGGCGTATAGGTAATTCTGCGTATGCGCGTAAGGATACGATGGTATCCGACCGGCGCTGAATGCGAAAAACGCACTGGAAATGCAGGCAATACTCACCTGCAGTGCGGCAGCATACTAAAAATTTCCTTTCAATATCATTCTTAGATCAGTCTGGCTCACGCCCTGCCGTGAGCCGTCGGCGGTTGCGAAAATCTGGCGCCTGCAGGCGATCTCATCCCGCAAGCAATACCCGCCCAAAGCATCCTGCTTGATAGAACCGTGCGCTTTTGTCGACCGAGCGTCCCTTGCTTCAAATCTCACTTCTCCTGCTGATCGCGTCGATCTGGTTTCCGGGCGCCACACGGATTGCCGGGACGGACGGTTCGCTGTCGTTCTTGCTGGCGCTGTTTTGCGCAGTCGTCGGCGTGGCATCTTATGGTGAGCTCGGAAAACGTATTCACCGCACCGAAGCGACCTTGGCGACCGCATTGCTCATCACCGCCGCCTTGATCATCATTCTGTCCCTTCTGTCGATGCTGCATGCCGACAATCCGATGCGGGCCATGCGGGCGATCTTTGCGCAGATCTTCGGGTTTGCCACGATCCCGGCGATCGCGGCCATGTCGACCAGGCCGAATGGACAGGTTTTGATCGACCGGCTGGTGACGGCGATGATCGTCATGAGTGTCGCAACGGCCTGCCTCGTTGTCGTTGGCCTCGGCGGGGCTAAGTTTGCGGACCGGGCGGAAGGTTATTTCAAGCATTCAAATCAGTTGGGGATCGCGCTTTCGGCCGGGCTGCCGCTTGTGGCCGCGCGATTGGTCGCGACCCGCAAACATCGAGTGCTGCTTGCCGGCTGCATGATCGCGGTTCTTCTCGGTCTGGTGAAATCAGGCTCCAAGACCAATTTTGTCGTCGGCGTCGCTGGGCTCGGACTGTTCTTTGCCTTGTATGCGATCTACCTCGCGGTCAGAAGGCAGCGGCCATTGACGGTGATTGCCGGCGTGATCGCAGCACCACTGGTGCTGCAGACGGCGCTCATCATTCTGCAATCTCTCAATCCGCGGGCATACCGGCTGTTGATGACCCAGATGTCCGGTGGCGAGGCCCATTCCATGGTATCGCGCGAGCGGCTTTGGACCATCTCGATCAACCTCGGTCTCGCACATCCGTTCACAGGCGTCGGCGCAGGACAGCCGATCGGCGATATCGCGCCCCATAGCCACAACCTGTTCATCGAATATTTTCGCACCCTCGGCGTGCCCGGCGTCGGACTGATCACCGTCATGGTATTGGTCGTTGCGATATTCCTTGTCAGTGCCGTGGTTCCCACTTTGATGGGACACGGCAGAAGCAGGTACGCGACCAACACCAATGTCATGTTGCTCGGGTCGGCGGTCTGTGTCTGGAACTATCTGGTCGCGAACCAGATGAGCGACTCTTTTGGCCCCTCGACCGCGCCATTCTTCTGGATCCCGCTGGCGCTGCTGGTTGCCTATCGCAGCATGCAGCGATCGCTGGCGCCAGAGCCTGAACCGAGCCGCGTGATTTACGCCGGGGCCATGCCGCCCGCGGTGCGGACGTTGGAGATATGAGGGCGACCGCCGTGGATCCGGAAAGCGTCGGTGGGTACCCGCTGCCGTCGGGAATTCGTTTCATCGAGTTCTTCGGCCTTCCCGGTATCGGGAAGACCACGGCGTCCCGCCTCCTGGCGGAACGGTTGCGATGCACCGGTGCCGTCGTCGACGAAAAGAGAGTGACATGGGAAGACAAGGCGCTCGTTGCACGGCAGTTCAGTCGCATGAACCTCGTTCTGCCAAGACTGCGCAACAGTGACTTTCGCTCGATGGCCACGCGCATGGCAAAGTTCGTTGCCGAAGACGGACAGGAGGCGCCTGTCGATATCATGCGCTGGACCTGGTGCCTCTGGTCGGTTGCCGCCTACGTGGCCGAGGAGCGCTCGAAGGGGGCCAATGTCACGGTCCTTGACCAGGGACTGCTGCAGGGGTTCTGGTCGGTTTTGCTGAGGAGCCGTCATAGAGGCACCTCCGAGCATTGGCTGGATGTCATGGCCGCCATCGGGCTCGACGACATTGTCTTTGTCGACTTGCGCGGTGACATCGATCTTGCCCGAAATCGCATTCGAAGCCGGGACGATCGCGCTTCTCGCCTTCAGCGTGAAACGCCGACGGGCGAGGGGGCTCTCTGGAGCAAGGCGGAGCGCGCCTATTGCACGATTGCCGCCGACCTTTGGAGGCTACAGAACGCATCACACACCCTGCCCATGCTCGCGGTCGTGGATATGACCGCCTCGGTATCGCCCGAGGAGGTAGCGGACAAGACGCTGCAAGCCGTGCTTTTGGCCTATGAGCGCAGGCACAATTCCATCGAACCGAGGAACCACTGACCGTGAAAATCAATCGCCGGTCCTTCATGCGCCTTGCTGGCGCCGGTCCCGCCCTTGTGTTGTTGGCCGGGTCAGGGGCCACAAGTGAACGGCGGGCTTTAGTCAATGAAGACGATCTGGAAGGTACGCGGATCGTGCTGAGCGGCGAATACGGCTATGCACAGAAGACCATTCGCGACCTCCCGCCCGAAACCACGGTCGATGCCACACGGGCGCTCTTCACTGTTGCCAACAGCCGAAACACCGCTCCGAATGCAGTCCTCGGCTGCGACATCGGTATGCGGCCGGTCAATCCCTATCCGATCGTTCTTCGCAATTGCCCCAGCGTTCATTTCGTCGGCGGGCGCATCAATGGTGAAGTGCCGCTTCAGTCGGACTGGGCGAACACCTACTGCAACAGTGCCGGCCTGCTCGTCAAAGAGGGAACGACGCGGCCAACAATCGAAGGTGTGCGGGCGCGCCGGTGCTGGGATGGCATCCGTCTCACCGACCAAGCGAACGGCTTCCTCCTCAAAGGCTGCTGGCTCAGCGAGATCCGGGACGATGCGGTGGAGGATGACTACCTGCTCGGGGGCACCATCGAGGATTGCCTGTTCGATGGCTGCTTTTCGGGAATAAGTCTCGACCCTGCTTCGAATGATCGTGACGGGAGCGACCAAGTCGTTGCGATTGACCGCTCCTTGATCCGGATGCAGGCCTTCCTGGCCAAGGGTGACATTACGCACCAATCCCCCGTCAAAGCCTCGGACGTCTCTCCGAAGCTGAAAATCACGGATACGGTTTTCGCCTTCTCGTCCGCGCAGATGCGGGGATTCCGGCGGCTGGAACGCACCTGGCAAAGGATGTTCGAAAGCCACGGCAACACGCTTCTGTGGCTTCCTGATGATCCGATCCCGCCGGAGCTGCCGCTTCCGCCCCAAAGCTTTTCTCTGCTGACCGGCAAGGATGCCCGCGACTACTGGAACAAGGCGCGCGGACAGTGGATCAGCGCCCACCAGGACATTCCCCGCTTTGCCGATGACGAGCTGTGACGGATGCAGTCCGCATGCCCGAGATGCGCCAGATCGAGCGCGAGAAAAGCGCACTTGAGACCTTCAACGCATTGAACCGACCGAAGGTGAAAGCCATGAAAGCAAGACAAGTCGAGCTGCTGTGCACTCTGGGTCCCGCATCCCTCAATGACAGGGTGATCCATTGGTTGGAGCGGACAGGCACTTCGCTGCTGCGCCTCAATCTTTCACACACGAAGGTTGAGGACATCGAGCGGATCATTGGCTACATCAAGCAGCGGACATCTGTGCCGCTTTGCCTGGATACGGAAGGCGCCCAGGTGCGCACCGGCCCATTTGCCGACGGCAAGGTGATGGTGCGAGAAAATCGGTTCCTGACGGCGCATGCCCGGCCGGTTACGGGAAACCAGTCCGCCATCAGTCTCTACCCGGCCTATATCGTCAACAAGCTCGAAGTCGGCGATTTCGTCAGCATCGATTTCAATGCGGTCCTGTCCCAGGTTGTCGAGAAGCGCGACGACGAAGTCGTCCTTCGGGTTTTGAACGGTGGGGAGATCGGGCAGAACAAGGCGGTAACGGTCCAGCGGACGATCGAGATGCCGCCGCTCACCGACAAGGACATCGCCGCGATCGCCATCGGTCGCCGGATGGGAATTCGCCACTTTGCGCTGTCCTTCGCTCACCGCGCCTCTGACGTCGACGTGGTCCGCGCCCATGCCGGCAGCGACGCGACGATCATTTCTAAGATCGAGTGCCTCAGTGGACTGCGCCATCTGGCGGCCATCGCCGAAAAATCTCAAGCCATCCTCATCGACCGCGGCGACCTCTCCCGCGAAGTTCCGATCGAGCAGATCCCGGCAATCCAGAAGATGATCATCAGCCAGGCAAAGGCGCATGGCGCGAAAGCCTATGTCGCAACGAACCTGCTGGAATCGATGACCAGTGCGCCGACACCCACCCGCGCCGAAGTCAACGACATCTACAACACGCTGGCGGATGGAGCCGATGGCCTCGTACTGGCGGCCGAGACCGCGATCGGTCAGTATCCGGTCAATTGCGCGCGGATGGTGGCAAAGGTTGCCCAGCAATTCCTGCGGAACACGAACAATGGCGGCCGTCCCATCCGCGTGCGCCCATCCGCCCTGATGCCGGGTGTCGAGCCGCATGGCGGGCGCCTCGTCTGTCAGGCGCCGGGCCCGGCCGAAATCCCCGACATCAAGCTTTTGCCGACGATCACGGTCCCAGACGAAGAATTGACCGACGTCGAGCAGATTTGCCGCGGCACTTTCTCGCCGCTTCGCGGCTTCATGGACAGGGCTAGCCTGGAGAGCGTTCTGGAAGAAAAGCGTCTGCCCAGCGGGCCGGTCTGGACAATGCCGGTTCTCCTCGCCGTGCCGAAAGAGACGGCCATCCGCTACGCCATGGGCGACCGGGTCCTCCTGACCGCGCAAGGAGGCGCGCCGCATTCGGTACTCGATGTATCCGAAACCTTCGAATTCCAGCCCGAGGTGCTGGCACGCAAATGGTTCGGCACGGAGTCCCGCGAGCATCCCGGTGTTGCACGCGTGCTGGCGCGCGGCGGTCATTTCCTCGCGGGCCATGTCACGCTCGTGCAGCCGTTGCTGTTGCCCTGCAGGCGATATGACCTCACCCCTTCGCAATTGCGGACGGTTTTTGCCCACAAGGGCTGGACGCGGGTCGTCGCATTCCACAGCCGCAATCTCGTCCATCGCGGTCACGAGAGGATTCAGCTGGAGGCCCTGGAACGGACTTATGCCGACGGCTTGCTGGTGAACCCGATCGTCGGGCATACCAAGCGCGGCGATTTTCTGCCGCACGTGATCCTCGACGGCTATCAGGCGATGCTGGACTACGGCATCTACCCGGCCGGAAAGGTGGTGCTGGCGAGCTTCATCACCTATCCGCGATTTGCCGGTCCCCGTGAGGCGGTGTTCACCGCGATATGCCGCAAGAACATGGGTTGCAGCCATATAATTGTCGGGCGCGATCATTCCGGCGTCGGTGACTTCTACGGCGTCAATGCCGGCCGCGAACTCTTCGGCGAGCTCGGCGACATCGGCATCGAGCCGATCTTCTTTGATGCCGTCGGCTACGACACCCAGTCCGAACGCTATGTCGACCTGAGCGCCTGCGGAACGGCCAGCCCGATCAGCGGGACGGAAATCCGACGCGCCCTCAGGGCCGGCGAAGCGTTGCCGAACTGGATGATGCGCTCCGAGGTACAAGACGTCGTTCGGGCCGAGTTGATGATGAAACGTGCACTGTTCCAGGAATAGGGCAAGACAGGGGAGGACAGACCATGCAGGGAAGGACACATCTACAGTCCGAAACGCGCCACCATCGTGTTTCGATACCGGCTGGAACGGTACTGTGGCTGCTTGGCCCCACGTCGGCGGGCAAGACGACGCTTGCGACGCGCGTCGTCGCCGATCTGAGGACGGCAGGGATTCCCGCCATCGTCTTCGATGGTGACGAAGTCCGGGGCTTCTTCGGCACGCAGCTTGGCTTTGGTCCGGAAAGCCGGCTGCAAGTCGTTTCCATTCTCGCGCATCTGGCGAACAAGGCGGCGGAGGCCGGCCTTCATGTGGTCGTCGCCGCACTGACAGCCGGCGAGGATGCGCGTGCCTATGTGCGCAAGAACGTCATAAACCTGACGACCGGTTACGTTGCCTGCTCGATCCAGGGCTGCGCGGAAAGAGACCCGAAGGGGCTTTACGGCAAGGCTATACGCGGCGAGATCGATACCCTCATCGGCTACAACAGCACCTACCGGCCACCGGCAAACCCCGACTTCATCCTTGACACGGAACTCTATTCGCTTGACGAACTCGCAGCCCGTGTCGTTGCCACCTACACCCGGATTGACGGACGTGCGTAACATCCGTAGCCGCACGGGTCGCTGCCCGGTCTCGCCGATTTTCGAGGCTGCGTCATGAGCGATTCCGAAACCGCCCGGTTCTTCCTCTCGCTGGTACTGCTGCTCATTGCAGCGCTGGCCGGCGGTCAGTTGTTCGAACGGTTGAAGATGCCGCGGGTCATCGGCGAGATTGCCGGCGGCATCGTCCTTGGCCCATCGGTGCTCGGCGCGATTTCGCCCGGGGCACATCAGTCGCTGTTTGCTGCCTTCCCGGCGCAGGCCGCCCTCTTGACGGCCTTCTATTGGTTCGGCCTCGTCCTTTTGATGTTCACGGCGGGCTTCAAGGTTCAGGCAGAAGGCGGTGGGGCTGCGGGCCGCATCGTGCTGGCGCTGGTGGTCGGTGCGCTAATGATCCCGTTCGCGCTCGGTTATGCGAGTGCCTCGTTTTTTGCCGGCACCCAGCTTGGCGATCCCTTCGCGTTCAAACTGGTGATGGGGATCGCCGCCGCCGTCACGTCGATCCCGGTCATCTCGCGCTTGTTTCTCGATCTGGGCCTGATGGGGACACCCTTCGCGCGCAACGTTATCGGTGCGGCGACGATACAGGATCTCATCCTCTGGACGATCCTTGCCGTCGCCACCGCTGTCCAGCATGGCGAGGCGGCAAGTGCTGCCGGCATCGGCCGCGTGGTCGCCATCACGCTCGGCTTCGTGCTCGCCTCACTGTTTTTCGCGCCCACAGTCGTCAGGGCGCTCCGGCGATGGATCATCGGCAAATTCAGCGAGGCGCCCTTCACCGGCTACACCATGCTGCTGTGTCTGATCTTCGTCGCCGGGGCGAGCCTTTTGAACGTGAACATCGTTTTCGCAGCGCTCGTTGCCGGTCTCGTCATGGCGCGGTTTCCCTCGCGGCATCTCGCTCCCGTCAAACAGCACATCGCCGATATCGCGATCTGGTTCTTTGTGCCGATCTACTTCGCGCTCGTGGGTCAACGGCTCAATCTCGCACAGGAGTTCGATGCCGGGCTGACAGTTCTGTTCATCGGCATGACGACGTCCATCAAGCTTGTAAGTTGTACTCTGGCCGCAAGAGCTGCCGATTGCGACTGGGCGAGGGCGCTCGATTACGGCATCTCCATGAACACGCGCGGCGGGCCGGGCATCGTGCTCGCCAGCGTGGCGCTCGCGGCTGGCATCATCGACGGCCGCATGTTCACGGCCCTTGTACTTGCCTCGATCCTGACCTCGTTCGCCACAGGCCTGTGGCTGCGTTGGCGGCTCGTGCGCAATCCCAAGGTCTTTGCCGGATTGGCCGGAACGCCGGCCGAGTGAGAGTGCGCGGCCGCCGGCGCCGCGGAGTAGGGAGGGGTACAAGGCGATGGGAGCATATTTGGGAATGCGCGGCGACGGTGCGTCCCCGCGTTTCGTCACTCAGGCACGACTTGTGCGGATCAGGGGACAGAATGTTCTGTTCAGTGCGTCGCAGCACGCGATCTTTACCCTGAACGATACGGCCGCTGACATCTGGCGCCTGTTGGAGCAGGGAAAGCAGGCGGAAGCCGGCGCGCGTGGCAACATCAACGCCCGGGATGTGCATGGACAAGTCGAAGCGGCGATAAAGGATTGGCAGCGCCTGGGCTTGATCCGGCCGCGCATCTCACCGCTCGACAGTTCCGCGCAAGGGCATGTCAGCCAGATGCTGAGCGTTGCCGGGCGCCGTATCCGAATCCTCTATCCGGTCGCTCACGCCTTTCCGACGATGGCTATCTTCAGGCATCTCGAGGCCGGGGAGGGCACTCCCGACATCGTGTTCCAGTTGGTGGAGCAAGGTGACCGGCTCCACTTGTTTCGCAACGGCGACTGGCTGCTGGCGTCGGCTCCGGACGAAATGGCGACAATATTGAAAGGGGAAATGCTGAGCGATATCCTCGGCTCCGGCACCTACGAACTGGCCCTTCACGCGGCCGCGCTCTTGAAAAATGAGCGCCTTGTCCTTCTCTGCGGCGACCCGGGAGCGGGCAAGACGACCTTGACGCTGGCGTTGGCCCATGCCGGATTCGGCTTCGCATCGGATGACGTCACACTGCTGAAAGCCGACGGGCGCTGTGTCGGTCTTCCGTTCGCGCCGGCCGTCAAATCGGGCGCATGGCCCTTACTCGCGGAGCGCTTCCCCGACCTCGATGCAACGCCGATCTTCCGTCGTCCGGACAAACGTCGCGTGCGCTACCCCGTACCAAGGACGGCCAACTCGGCGACCGCAAGACCGTGGCCGGTAGGCTCTGTCGTCCTCCTCCATCGGGATCGCGCCGCGAAGCCGAGCCTGGACAAGATCGACCCGGTGGATGTTCTGCGGGGCCTGCTTGGTGGGGCGTTTGCGCCTGGTGGTGAGTTGGGCGACACCAGTTTCGATGTGCTGGCTGGCGTCATAGGCTCGGTGAAGGCGTACCGTCTGACCTATTGCGACCTGGGTGAGGCGGTCACGCTGATTGAGCGGGCATGCGCATGAAGTCCGCCGCGAACCCACTCGACGCCCTGATCGCGGGGCTGCGCGGTCGCGTCGCTGACCGCCCGGACTGGCCGGCGGTGATGGCGCTGGCGAACCAGACCTTGCTCACGCCTGCCCTGTTTGCATCACTCGAACAGGCCGGTGCCATCGAGCACGTTCCGGATGATGTACGGGAGTACCTCCACTTCATTCGCGACTGCAATCGAGAACGCAACATGCGCCTGCGGTCGCAACTGAACGAAGCCGTCGCCGCCCTGAACGCTATTGGCGTCGCTCCGGTCCTCTTGAAGGGGGCGGTTCCGTTGTTTCTTTCCCAGACCGTCCCGGACCGAATAACCAGCGACATCGACCTGGCTGTTGCAGCGCGCGACGAGCCGTTGGCTCAAGTCTGTCTGGAAGAGCTTGGCTATGTCTGCCTCTCCGACGGTCGCGGCATGGTTCGCGACCAGGACGTGGGGGTGCTGGAGCTGCGACCGTATCGGGCGGATGGCTTTGGACGCCCGAAGCTCGTGCAGCAGGGTGAACTCCTGGTGAAAATCCCTTCTCCACAGTCGCGTGCCCTGCACTGGATCGTGCACGACCTCCTCAAGGAAGGGGATTACTGGCGCGGAAGGATAGACCTCAGGCATATGTATGACCTGGCGCAACTGGCCGAAAGCGAACCCGTCGACTGGGCTGCGCTTCGTGGGGCGCTTCAGGGCAAAAGCGCACGCAATGCCATCGAGACGCAGTTGTTGACCCTGAACCGCTTCTTCGGGACGAGCATTCCGCGTGGCTTTGGCGAGAGCCCGACGATCAGGTTCCAACATTGGAGGCGTGTCTTTGCCTCAAGTCATCCAATCCTCGGTGCGCCCTTGCGCCTGGCCGGCAACCTGTCCTGGGGCGCAAGGCGGTTTTCACGCGTCCACGACCTGGCCCGACGGGATCCAATCCATCTGGCCCGCAGAATAACGACGGTTCTCCTGAACAAAGATCTTCGCTCGAAGATTTAAAGTATTTATACGCCTAAATCGTCAATTGAATTCCAATCTACGAAATGATAATATATTCAAATAGTCAAAGTCCGCGCAAAAAAGGAAGTGTCATGTCGATAGATACTCAAAAAGGCGTAGACAAATCGCCAGAAAGACTTAATACGGAAGCGGAAGCGCGCCGGAGTTTTCTCATGAAGGCGGGGAAATTTGCTGCCGTGACCCCTCCGGCCATTACATTGTTGCTTGGCACCAGCCTGAGTTCGCGCGCCATTGCCAAATCCAGTGGATCTCACCCGAAATACAACCCGAAGCCGGGAAATGGGTGGGGCGACAAGAACCACGTTCACTACGGACCGCCGGGGCAGCTGAAGAAATTCGTGAACCTGGAGCTCGATTTTTGGAAACACAAAAAATGATGCCCAATGAGAGAGGGCGTCCGCTCTAGGACGCAGGCAATTCGTTCGAAGCCGGCAGAAATGCCGGCTTCTTGCTTTTCAAGGTTCGGAAAAAACAAAGCCGGCGCCCTGTCTGTCAGGGCACCGGCTTTTCTTCATCATTGCTTGGGTAAGCAGCAGGCGAGGGCAGTTCATTCAGACAAGCAGGCCCGCGCGGACGAAGTTGTCGTCGTGGAGCTGTTCGGCACGCACGCCGAACAATGTCAGGTGGTCCGTACTGCTGAGGTTGGCGACCACGTTCGCGCCTTGGTTCGCTGCCACCTGGCGGAACTCGCTGGCGCTGTCGATGCCGAACGCCCGCAGATCGAGGAGATCGCCCGTTGCAGCGCCGGCGCGGAAGTTCAGGATCGTGTCGTTACCGTCGCCGACCTGGAAAACGAACAGATTGTTGTTCTTGCCGCCGACCAGCGTATCGTTGCCGCGTCCGCCTGTCAGCGTTGCATTGCTTCCGAGTCCCCAGAGATAGTCGGCGCCCGTGGTGCCGTTCAGCACATAGCCGCCATTGGCGATGGTCGGGACACGGCCCGCCGGCGTTGCGATGAAGAAGGAGTCCGTGAGGGAACTGGTCGTGGTCGTCCCGTTGAAACTGGTGACGGTGTAGAACTCGATCAGCATGCCCTGATCGGTGATCGTCACAAGGCTGGCGCCGACATTGGGGACATCGCGGCCTGCGCCGCCGAGACCGGTTGTCGTGTACGGGAGCTGCAGCCCGTCTCCGTTATCGTCCCGGTTTTCTCGGTAGTAGTTGTGTTCGTGGCCGGCAAAGACTGCATTTACGCCCCAGGGCTCGAAGGGCCAGCGCATTGTGCTCGTGCTACCGCTCGGATTGTAGGCCGTGTGGTGGAAATAGGCGATGTTGAAGCTCGCATTGGATGCATCGAGCGTGGTGTGCATCCATTGGGCCTGAGCCGAGGTCGCATTGCGGCCGTCAGTTTCCTCCTTGTTGCTGTTGAGCGCAAAGAAGTGCACCGGGCCGATCTGGAAGTCGTAATACCGCTCGTTGTCCGGAAGCGTGAAGTAGTTCAGGTAATTGGTGAAATTGTTCTCGTTGTATTCGTGGTTGCCAAGCACGGGGAAGAATCGATTGATGGCACTTCCAGTCCCATAGGCGCCTTGGTAATTGCCGATGTAGTCGTGGTACTGCTGGCCGATGGCTCCGTCCATTGTCTGGGGTGCATAGACGTTGTCGCCGACGGTGAGGGCAAAATCGACATTCCAGCCATGAATGAGCGCGGCGACGGCCTTCTCGCCATTGAGGCTGGTGTCGCCGAAATCGCCGAACACCGCGAAGCGATAAAGCGTCTGCGGTCCAGCTTGGGCCGCAACACTGACGGTATAGTCGTGTGACGCCGTGCTTCCATCGGATGATGTTGCCGTCACATGAAGGGCGATCGACGGTTCGGTCTGGGCATTGAGGGTGCCCGTAGCCGAGCGGGTGATGACGCCGTTGTTATCGATCGCAAATCGATTGTCGTTGAGACTGTAGGTGATCGTCGAGCCGGCGTCGGGATCTCTCGCCGAAGCGGTGATGCCGACCCGGGTACCCGCGGCCGCGCTCTGGACGATCCGGTTGTTGGCCGTATCGGTGTCGGCCGGATCGTTGAAGGCGACCGGCTCGGGGCTATTGAGAATGCCGAGGGTGTAGGTCTGGGTGGCTGTGCTGCGGTCGGACGAGGTTGCCGTCACTGTCAGCGTGATCGAATTCTGGGTTTCGAAGTCGAGGGTCCCGGTGCCGGAGCGGGTGATGACCCCGTTCGAGCCGATGGAGAAGCGTGGGTCGTCGATGCTGTAGGTGACGGTGGAGCCGGCGTCAGGATCCGTGGCCGAAGCGGTTATGCCGATGGCTGTTCCGGCGGCAGCCAGCTCGGCGATCTGGTTAGCGGCGGGATCGGCATCCGGCGGTGTGTTGAAGGCGACCGGTGCACTCGCCGGCGGCACGTAGTACTCGATATGCAGAAGCGGAGCCGCCGCTGCGTTGCTGTCAAAGGCCCTTGCGGTGCGTGTGCCGGTGCCGGTGACAAGAAGCACCATATCGTTAAGTGCTGCCCAGCCGCCACGATCCACGATTTCCTGGACGATCGCCTTCAGGTCCGGCGTGCGCTGTGCAAGGCCGGCCTCACCGCGTACCGTCCAGTCCGCCGGCGCCCAGGCGACCGATGCGTCCGTTGTCACGCGGGACGAAACATTGAACTGAGCAGTTGTGAAGGCAGCCGCATCGTCCACATCCTGCCCGCGGATCATCAGCGATACTGTCCCCGTGCTCACCTGGTCCACGGTAAACTGGATGTAGGCATTGGTGATGATCGCGCCCTTGGGAATGTCGATGCCGGTGAAGCGCATGCCGACGGTCTGGACCTTGGCGCCATCGACAGTCAGTTCCAGGTCGCTACTCGTGGCAGAGACCGAGCCCGAGGCAGCCTCTTCGACATCGTCGAGGCTAGCGATGACCCGCTTCTCGAAGATCAAGCTGTTGGTGGCGGGTGGACTGGTGATGATCGTGTAGTCGTGGGTGGCGGTGCTGCCATCGGACGAAGTTGCCGTGACGCGCAGCGTGATCGTCGGTTCATTCTGGGCATTGAGCGTGCCGATCGCAGAACGCGTGATGACGCCGTTGCCGTCGATGGCGAAACGCGGATCGTTGACGCCATAGGTCACCGTCGAGCCCGCATCCGGATCGCGCGCCGAAGCGGTAATTCCGACCCTGGTGCCGGCGGCAGCATTTTGAGCAATCCTGTCGGCGGTTGTGTCACTGTCGGCCGGACTGCCGAAGGCGACCGGTTCCTGGCTGTTGAGAATATTGACCGTGAAGATCTGGTTTGCCTTGCTCAGATCCGTGGATGTGGCCGTCACCGTCAGGGTGATCGAGGTCTGTGTTTCGAAATCCAGTGTGCCAACGCCCGATCGCGTGATGACACCGTTTGTGTCAATGGCAAAGCGTACATCGTTGATGCTGTAGGTGACGGTGTCTCCGGGGGTGGGATCGGACGCAGAAGCCGTGATACCGATCGCCGTGCCGGCTGCCGCAAGCTCGGCGATCTGGTTGGCGGCGGGATTGGTGTCCGCCGGCGTATTGAAGACGACCGGCTCGCCGGTGGTCGGTAGGCTGTATTCGATGTGCAGCAGCGGGGCTGCCGTCGGGCTACCATCATAGGCTCGCGCTGTGCGCGTACCGCTGCCGCTGATCAGGAACACCATGCCGTTGAGCGCCGCCCAACCGTCGCGGCTGACGATCTCCTGAATGATCGCGCTGAGATCGGGCGTGCGTTGTGCCGCGCCGGCCGCTCCGCGCGTCGCCCAATCCGCAGGGGTCCAGGCAACGGATGCGTCGGTTGTCGGCCGCGAGGTGACGTTGAACTTTGCGGTGGTGAAAGCCGCCGAGTCGTCCGCGTCCTGGCCGCGAATGAGCAGCGAGATCGTCCCCACGCTCACCTCATCGACGGTGAACTGGATATAGGCATTGGTGATGATGGCGCCCTTGGGGATGTCGATCCCGGCGAAGCGGATCCCGACGGTCTGGCCGACGCCGCCATCAATGGTCAGCTCGAGATCGCTGCTGTTCAAGGACATCGAGCCGGTCGAACGTTCCTCCGCGTCGTCTGCGCTCGAGGCGACCCTCGTCTCGAATGGTGGAGCGACTGTGAGCGCCGCGACTGCGGCATTATTCGGCGCGGCCGCGCTGCTTTCGGCCACGCGCGCCGTTGGTTCCGCTACGGATATGCCGGGCTGCCGGAGCCCGCTGGTCTGCGAGTTGTTGTCGAGCCTGTCAGCATTTGAGGACCTTTGGACGCCGGACGAACCTTGATCGTCATTGGCCGCAACGACGGAAGAGCGATCGGCGCGGGTCAGCGAAGAAGAAGCGCCCCAGCTCCCGTCCAGATCGAAAAGCGATCGCGGCAGCGCCGCTTTCAAATGAATGAATCCGATCGGGACCGCCGCAAGCTCGTCAAAGGTGTAATTGCCGTTGACGTCGAAACCCAGCGCGAAGTCGATCGCGAGCAGTTTGGGGTCGTCCAGGCCGGACGGAATGCGGGACAGTTTGGCCATGTCCAATCTCCTTTCCACGGCTTGCGGACAGCAGGAGCCCACCGCGCGGGCCGGTGCTTCTACGTCCGTCGGGGGTCGGTTTCGGGAGCCGGTCGGTAACAGGATACAACCGACGAAACGGCCCCGTTGGCCGGGGCCATTTCGTCGGCCGAAAACGGCAGACCCAGTCGGTTCACTCAGACAAGAAGTCCTGTGCGGACGAAATTGTCGTCATGAAGCTGTTCTGCGTGGAGGCCCAGCAGCGTCAGATGGTCGGTACTGTTGAGGTTGGCCACCACGTTTGCGCCCTGGTTCGATGCCACCTGAAGGAATTTGGCGGCGCTATCGATACCGTAGTCACGCAAGTCGAGCACGTCGCCGGTGTGGGCTCCGGCGCGGAAGTTCATGATCGTGTCGTTGCCGTCGCCGGTGTGGAACACGAAGAGGTTGTTGTTCTTGCCGCCGACCAGCGTGTCGTTGCCGCGCCCGCCCGTGAGCGTCGCATTGCTTCCGAGACCCCAGAGATAGTCGGCACCACTCGTGCCGTTCAGCGCATAGCTGCCGTTGGTAATGGTCGCAGTGCGGCCCGTTGGCGTCGGGATGAAGTAGCTATCCGTGAGCGAACTGGTCGTGGTCGTCCCGTTGAAACTGGTGACCTTGTAGAATTCCAGCAGCATGCCCTGATCGGTGATCGTCACAAGGCTCGCACCGACATTGGGGACGTCGCGACCTGATCCGCCGAGACCGGTGGTCGTGTAGGGAAGCTGCAGGCCATCTCCGTTATCGTCCCGGTTTTCACGATAGTAGTTGTGCTGGTGGCCGGCAAACACCGCATTTACGCCCCACGGTTCGTATTGCCACTGCATGGTGGTTGTACTGCCGCTAGGATTGTAGGCCGTGTGATGGAAGTAGGCGACGTTGAAGCTCGCATTGGATGCATCGAGCGTGGAGTGCATCCATTGGGCCTGGACCGACGTTCCACTGCGGCCATCGGTTTCCTGCTTGTTGCTGTTGAGTGCGAAGAAGTGCACCGGCCCCACCTGGTAGTCGTAGTACCGCTCGTTGTCCGGCAGCGTGAAGTAATTCAGGTAATTCTGGAAGTTACCGTCGTCATATTCATGATTGCCGAGGACGGGGAAGAAGCGGTTGATGGCGCTGCCGGCCCCATAGGCGCCTTGGTAGTTGCCGATATAGTCGTGATACTGCTGGCCGATGGCTGCATCCATCGTCTGCGGCGCGTAGGTGTTGTCACCGACTGCAAGGATGAAATCGACGTTCCAGCCGTGAACCATCGCCGACACGGCCTTTTCACCATTGAGATTGGAATCGCCGAAATCGCCGAACACCGCGAAGCGATACAAGGTCTGCGGTCCCGTCGGCGCAGTGACGCTGACGGAATAGTCGTGCGTGGCCGTGCTTCCATCGGACGATGTCGCCGTCACATGAAGGGCGATCGACGGCTCGGTCTGAGCATTGAGGGTGCCCGTGGCCGAACGGGTGATGACGCCATTGTTGTCGATGGCGAAGCGATTGTCGTTGAGGCTGTAGGTGATGGTCGAGCCGGCATCCGGATCGCTTGCCGAGGCGGTGATGCCGACTTTGGTGCCGGCTGCAGCATTCTGGACGATCCGGTCGGTGGCTGTATCCGCATCGGCCGGTGTTCTGAAGGCGACCGGCTCGGGGCTATCGAGAATGCCGAGAGTGTAGGTCTGGGTGGCCGTACTCTGGTCAGACGACGTTGCCGTCACCGTCAGCGTGATCGAGGTCTGGGTTTCGAAGTCGAGCGTGCCCGCGCCCGACCGGGTGATGACGCCGTTGCTGTCGATGGCGAAGCGCGTATCGTTGAGACTGTAGCTGACCGTCGAGCCCGCGTCGGGGTCACTCGCGGAAGCGGTGATCCCGACCTTGGTACCGGCTGCCGCAAGTTCGGCAATCTGGTTGGTTGCCGGATCCGCATCGGCAGGCGCTTTGAAGGCGACCGGTTCGGGGCTGTCGAGAATGGCCAGCGAAAACGCCTGAGTGGCGGTGCTGTGGTCGGACGAAGTCGCCGTCACCGTCAACAGGATCGACGCCTGTGTCTCGAAATCGAGCGTTCCCGTGCCAGAGCGCTTGATGACGCCATTGTTATCGATGGTAAAGCGCGAGTCATCGATGCTGTAGCTGACCGTATCGGTCGCATTCGGATCCCGCGCCGATGCGGTAATGCCAACGGCGGTGCCGGCCGCCGCAAGTTCGGCGATCTGGTTGGTCGTCGCATCGGCGTCGGCGGGTGAGTTGAAGGCAACGGGCTGGGGGCTCCCGAGGACGCCGAGGGTGAAAGCCTGGCTTGCCGTACTTCCGTCCGACGACGTGGCCGTCACCGTCAGCGTGACCGATGGTTCGGTCTGGGCATTCAAGGTTCCGGTCCCGGAGCGGGTGATGACGCCATTGCTGTCAATGGCAAAGCGCGTATCGCTAAGGCTGTAGGTGACGGTCGAGCCGGCATCGGGATCGTTCGCCGAGGCGGTGATGCCGACCTTGGTGCCCGCGGCGGCGAGTTCGGCGATCTGGTTCGTCGCAGTATCGGCATCGGCCGGCGTCTTGAAGGCGATCGATTCCGGGCTGTCGAGAATGCCGACGGTAAAGGTCTGCGTGGCGGTGCTTTGATCGGATGAGGTTGCCGTCACCGTCAGCGTGATCGAGGCCTGTGTCTCGAAGTCGAGCGTGCCGGTGCTCGACCGGGTGATGACGCCGTTGCTGTCGATCGCGAAACGTTGATCGTCGATACTGTAGGTGACGGTCGAGCCGGCATCGGGGTCGCTTGCGGAAGCGGTGACACCGATCTTGGTCCCTGCCACCGCAAGTTCGGCAATCTGGTTGGTGGCCGTATCGCTGTCAGCCGGCGTGTTGAAGGCGACGGGACTGCCAGCCGACGGAACGTAGTATTCGATGTGGAGGAGGGCGGCGCCCGTGGAGCTGCCTTCATAGGACTTCGCCGTGCGCGTGCCCGTGCCAGTCAGCATGAAAGCCATGTCGTTGAGTGCCGCCCAGCCGCCGCGGTCGATAATCTCCTGGACGATCGCCTTGAGGTCCGGTGTTCGCTCGGCAAGGCCGGCTTCATTGCGTACCGTCCAGCTTGCTGCATCCCAGGCGACGGATGCGTCCGTGGTCGGGCGTGAGGAGACATTGAACTTGATGGCCGTAAAGGCTGCCGACTCGTCTGCATCTTCGCCGCGGATCAGGAACGACGCGGTTCCGGAGCTCACCTCGTCGGAGGTGAACTGGATATAGGCGTTGGTAATGACCGCACCCCGTGGAACGTCGATCCCCGTGAAGCGCAGGCCGATGGTCTGGCGGGTGGTTCCGTCGTAGCCCATATCCAGATCGTTGATGTTGGCGGAGATGGTGCCGGAACTCTTTTCCTCGATGTCATCGGCAGCGGTGGCGATCCTTGTCTCGAAAGTCGGATCGGCGGCAAGCGCGCTGATGGAGGCGGTGCTCAGCGTGGCCGCACCAGGATCAGCCTTGCTTGATGCCGGGTCCGACATGTTTGCGTTGAAGCCGTGGTGCGCTCGCTCCTGTGTATCGTCCAACGACCTCCCATTGGCTCCGGAAGCGGTCTGCGTGCTGGTCGTATCCGCAGGCAGACCCTGGGACTTGTCGTCGTCAATGGAAGAGCGGTGACCACGATTGCCGCCGAAGGCCTCCTCCCAGCTGGCGCTCAGGTCAGCCAGTGATCGCTGCACCAGCCCTTGAGGGCGCACAGTCCAGATCGAACTTCCGACATCATCATCGAACAGGTAGCCGCCATGGGCGCCAAAACTCAGTCCGAACTCGATCGAGAGCAGTTTTGGATCGTCCAGGCCAGATGGAATGCGGGACAACTTAGACATGTCCAACCTCCTTTCCGCGGCTTGCGGATAATCGGGGCCAGCCGGTGGACGCGGTCGCCCCTACGCTCATCGCGCAACCAGGGTTGCGTGATGTGGTCACTCCAGGTTTTCAGCCGAACGGCTGATTATGCACGTCGGTCTTGATCAGGCGAGCAGCCAGTGGTCCAGCCGGAACTCGTAAAGCTTGCCGTCGTTCTCGTTCGGGTTGGAGTCGTTGTCGATGCCTCTATCGACGATGTAGAGGCTCATCTGGTTGGCATCGTCGCTGCTTGGTGCGAGCGCCAGGCCGGCCACTTTGCGAGCATTGGCCGCCGAGATATCGAGTGTACCAAGTTGCTGCCCGGTCGTTGACATCATCACGACCTGCGTGCGCGACTTGACGACATAGAGCAGGTCGTGAACGGGATCATACTCGACGCAAGGATCGCCGTTGGAGAGCGTGCCGATCGCAAAACTCGTCACCACGTCGTCGCCGCCCGTGGATGCCACTCCATCGAATTTGCCGTTGGCGCCTGGGTTGATCGTGTAGATCTTCGCCGCACCGTCGGCGAGATAGAGCACACCGCGTTTCGTGTCGTAGGCCAATCCCTCAGGGTCGGAACTCCCGAAGGCGGACGTCTTGAACGAAGTCACGATGTCATCGGCCGTGTTGTACAGACCGTCCGAACCCGGGTTGAGTTCGTAGACGCTTTTCGTGCCGGTATCGTCGGAGAAATAGAGGTGCCGATTGGTTGGATTGTAGGCGACACCACTCGGTTCGTCCGAGAAACTGGTGGTGGTCATAGACCTGACCAAGGTGCCGTTCAGGCTCATTTCGAAGAGGTTCTTTCCCTGGAATATCGACATTTCATCGACTTCGCCGTCGGAAATCATCAAGGTGCCGAGATGGGAAATGTAGGTGATGCCCGACGGGTCCGGGCTCGCCGGCGACCACTGCGAGGTCAGTACGGTGTGGACAAGTGTTGCCGACGTCGGTGGGCTGGGGACGCCTGAGGTGACGTTGACGGTGTAGTCATGCAATGCGGTGCTCCCGTCCGATGACGTCGCGGTCACCGTGAGAGTGATCGAAGGCTGGGACTGGGCATTGAGTGTACCGGTGCCTGAGCGGGTAATGACCCCGCCCGTGTCAATGGCGAAACGCGTATCGTTGAGGCTATAGGTCACCGTCGAACCGGCGTCCGGGTCCGCCGCTGACGCCGTGATGCCGACCTTGGTGCCCGCAGCGGCACCCTGGGCGATCTGGTTCGTGGTCGTGTCGGCATCAGCCGGAGTCCCGAAGGCGACCGGCTCCGGGCTGTTGAGAACGTTGACGGTAAAGGTCTGGGTGGCCGTGCTGTGGTCGGACGAGGTTGCGGTCACGGTGAGGGTGATCTGGGTCTGGGTCTCGAAGTCGAGCGTCCCCGAACCCGACCGGGTGATGACCCCGGTCGCCGCGTCGATCGCAAAACGGGTATCGTTTATGCTGTAGCTCACTGTGTCGCCAGCGTCGGGATCGCTGGCCGAAGCCGTAATGCCGATGGCCGCTCCGACGACCGCCAGTTCCGCAATCTGGTTGGCCGCGGGATTGGCATCTATCGGGTTGTTGAAGGCCACAGGCGAGCCTGCTGCCGGCACGTAGTATTCGAGATGCAGCAGCGGTGCCGCCGCAGCGTTGCCGTCGAACGATTTGGCAGTGCGCGTGCCGGTCGTCCCGGTGATCACGAATGCTATGTCATTCAGTGCCGCCCAGCCGTCGCGATCGATAATTTCCTGAATGATCGCCTTGAGGTCAGGTGTACGTTGGCCGGCTCCGGCCTCGCCCCGTATCGTCCAGTCCGCTGGTGTCCAGCCGACCGACGCATCCGTGATCGGTCGTGATGAGACATCGAACTTCGTGGTGGTGAAAGCCGCCGCGTCGTCGGAGTCCTGACCACGGATCAGCAGCGATATTGCTCCGGTGCTCACTTCGTCGGTGGTGAACTGGATATAGGCATTGGTGATAATGGCGCCTTTGGGGATGTCTATGCCGGCGAAGCGGAGCCCGACTGTTTGACGCGTGCTGCCGTCAAAGCCGAGTTCGAGATCGTTGATGTTGCCCGAGATCGACCCTGAGGCCTTTTCCTCGGCGTCGTCGGCGGCGCCAGACACGCGGCTTTCGATCGTCGTCGAAACGGCAAGGCTCTGCACGCTCATCGTCGTGGCCGCTTCTGCGTCGCTGCTGGCCGCAAAGGCAGGCGATGCGCCGGTTGTGTTCTGGCGCGCCAATCCCGTTTCGGTTGGCGCCGTTGCCCCGCCGGTACCACCGTCTTGCTGCCCTGCGTTGCGTTGCGGATCGAGGCCTAAGGGCCAGAGGCCCCAGTTGCCGTTGCCTTCGAACGAGACGGTCGCGCGCAGAACGTTCTGGATGAATGGGGCCAGTGCCGCGTTTGCTGCGGGGATGCCGGTCAGTGCCAGTGATCCGTCATCGGCCAATCCGTCGCCCATAAGGCCGTAGTCGAAATCGACATCTGCCAAGAGCTGTTTGACGCTAGGAAACCGAGCCAAGCTGGTCATGTCGTATCTCCTTTACCGAGGCCGCCTCTTCAGCCAGCCTTTGCAGGTCCGCGATGGTTCGGTGCCCGTCAAAGGACGAGCACCCTTGGTTAAAGCCGAAACCCGCGTCTGAAGGAGGGGCGCCGCTGGGAAGGACGGCGTCGCTCGATCGGATCGCGGGACGGAACTTGAAACACACATGCATCGTCGGTCGGACGAGACCGACGAATGGTCGGGAGGCTACCCCCTATCCCGGGCGACTGCGCCGCAGCCAAGCGGGCGCCAGCCCGGCGACCAGGCGAAGCATCGACTGCCCGTCCCGTCCAAGAAACAGCGACGGCAGCAGCCAGCATGACAACAACGCCGCCACACCGGCGGCAATCGCGACATTGAAAAGGAGGACGAGCGGCGTCACGTGGATCTGGCGCAATTGATCGGCGGCAATCCAGGCACTCGCGCCAACCACGCCTGCAAGTGCGAAAGCTGGTACATGCGCGGCGATGAACTCCGACCACGTGATGCCGGTGACGCGCAGGCTCAGATGCGCCATCAGTATAAAGTTGGTCATGACGGCCAGGACAACGCCGGTTGCCACTCCCGTCACACCCCAGAAACGTCCGAGAAAAGCGCCGATCGCCACTGCCGCCACGAAGATCGCCTGCCGCCATGCCCTTGCGTAAACGACACCGGTCGCCCGCGAAATGGAGTCACTGAGCTTGTAGCTTGTGCGGAACAACATGCCGACGGCCAGGATCTGGAGGGGAGCGACGACGGCGTCCCACCCTTTGCCGAGCAGGACCTGGACGAGCTCAGGCGCTGCGATCGCGACGACGAGGCTTGCCGGCAATACCACCAGAGCGCAGGCCGCAACTGCGCTGCGATAAGCGCGGGCAAGGCGGGCGGGCTCCTGTTGCACGAGCGCCATCGTTGGAAACAGGACACGGTCGAGAATCTGGCCAATGATGACTGCCGGTGTGGTCATCAGCTGCGAGGAGAGTGAATAGATACCCAGCGCCGACGCTCCAAGCCAACGGCCGACGATGAGCTTGTCGACTTGGGTTGCGAGATAATTGCACACTCTGGCAATGGTGAATCCGCCGCCGAAATAGAGCAGTTCGCCGATTGCGCGCCGCTCCAGCAAAGGGCGTTTCGGATGCGGCTGGCCGGCGAGCAACACAATCGTGCGAAGCAGATTTTGCGTCATCAGTGCCCCGACGAGCGCCCAAATCCCAAAGCCTGCCAAGGCAAAGATCGGCCCCGCGACCACGAAGCCGATCGCAAAGCTTACCGCGTCGACGGCGGCCAGCCATTCGAACCGCAGCGCTCGCTGGGCAACGGCCTGTGCCACGAGTGCGACGCCCTGGCAAATGAAGACCACGCTGGTGGCGCGCACGATCGGGGCGAGATCGGCAAGTCGCATGGCATGTGCGATTGCCGGCGCCCCCAGCCAGACCAGTACGGCGATCAGCAGGCTGAGGATCAGCGACAAGGTGAAGCCGACCCGCAGGTGACGGTCGTCGAGCTCGGGCCGCTGCACGATTGCCGGTGCGACACCGAGGTTCTCGAAAATGGTCGCCAGCTTGATGATGACGAGCGCTGCGGCATAAAGCCCGAATTCATTGGGAGAAAGCAGCCGGGCGAGTACGAGGAGCGCGACGGCTTCCGCCACCGCGAGCGCCCCCATGGACAAACCCGTCCAGAACATGCCCACAACACTACGCTTTGCCAGACCCTGTCGGATGTTACTCACGCCTTGCACTCCTCGGGCGAACGAGCTTCACACACTGCTCTTGCGGCGCTCCCTCATTGAAGGGGAGGCGGGATTTCGTAGCCGTATACGCGCATTTCCTCCTCGACCTCCGGGAGGATCGCCCGCAGTTCTTCGCGACCGAAGCGAAGCCATTTCTCCTGGCGGGTGGGGTCGACCATCTCCTTGGCGGCACGAAGGATATCGTCACTGCAGCCGAGCCCGCAGTGTGCGTAAATGCGGCGCAAGGTCGTCTCGGTGTCCTGCATCAGGTCCTCGTAGCGACAAGTGAGCACCCGGCCTTCTCCGAGCTTGGAAAGATCCTCCCGGGCCCGGCGGTTGCACTGCGCCCATTGGCGCGCAATCACTGTCAGCTTGTCGTGTTCCTTCAGATCCTGATCGATCCCCTCGTACTTCGGGCCGTAGACCGGGGCGTACTTCCTCCGCAGTATCTTCTTGACGAACATTTGGCGGATGAGCGTGCCGGCATAGTAGTGAAGCTGTGTCAGCGGAGTGGTCGAAAGCGTTCTCTTCATTCCCTTCAGCGTCTTCGTTCTCTGCCATTTCAGTTCCATGGAACTGATGTAGGAGAACGGATTTCTCGAGATGAAAAGGAAAGTCGCCTCCGGGAAAATCTCGTGCACATAGGACGTGCGAAGGACATTCGACGGGGTGTTCTCCATGATTTGGCGACCGCCGTTCTTCACCTGGAACTCCAGGAAGCGGCCGCGAATGTAGCGGATGACCTTTTCCGTCGCATCACGCTCGGTGAACACGTCGTGCTGCCTACCGGGGTCCGCGTAAAGCCACAGCGTCCGCGGTTCGTACCAGGTCACCACGTCGGGATGCAGGCCGATCAATTTCTGGGTGATCGTCGTTCCTGAGCGATAGTTGCCAATCAGGAATATCGGCGGTCTGAGCTTGGTCGCGATCACAGCAATCCTCCTTCACTGGAGAAACCGGATTTGGCGGCAACGAAGATGCCACCCGCCTTGTGCCTATTGGTCACGGAAGGCGCGCATCATCTGGTCTGACAGGGGTTTCATCAGATAGGACATCATCGTTCGGTCTCCGATCGTGATGAACGCCTCGGCGGGCATGCCGGGAAGGAGCGCCAGGGAACCCGTGTGTTCCGTCCCATCGAGCTTCGGGGTGATCCGCGCGACGTAGTAGCTCTCATTCGTGCGTTGATCGTGCGTCACGTCGGCCGCGACCATCGACACGACCCCTTGGAACTCCGGTGTGATGCGCTGGTTGAAGGCGGTGAACCGCAGCATGGCGCTTTGGCCGACCATGACCTGGTCTATGTCCTGCGGCGCGACCTTTGCCTCGATCGCCAGGGCATCGTGATCCGGAATGATCATCATGATCGGCTCGCCGGCACCTATGACGCCGCCGATGGTGTGAACCGTCGATTGGTGGATGGACCCGCTTGCGGGCGCCCGGATATCGATACGCAACAATTGATCCGCAGCCGTCACCTGGCGTTCCTCGAATTCGGCGATCTTGGCGTCGACGTCGCGCAGTTCGCTGCCGGTCGAGCTTGAAAACTCCTTGTCCAACTGCAGGATCTGGAGCTGCACTTCTGCGATCGCGCCTCGCGCCTGTGCGGTACTGGCGATCAGCTGCGCTCGCTCACCCTCGATCCGTGTCGCGTCGCGTTCATAGGCCGTCAGCTTGGACAACGGCGTGAGCTTTCGTTCGACAAGATCGCGAATGCCCTCGAGTTCTTCGCCGATCAGTTCGATTTCCTTGCTCTTGGCCTTTCCCTGGGCCAGATAGCCCTCGATCTGCTTCTGGAGTTGCTCGATGCGTTCGCGTAACCGCGCCTTGTTGCCGGATCGCTCGAGGCGGCGTATTTCGAATAGGCGCCGCTCGCTCGTGACCAGTGCGGCAACCTCCGCCTCATTCATCCGCGTCGCCAGTGTCGGGGCGATCGTGAACCGGTCGTCGCCGTCACGCTCAGCCTCAAGGCGCGACTTTCGCGCATAGAGTTCGTCTAGGCTTTTGGTCACGAAGGCCAGGTTGGCGCGCGGCACGACATCGCTGAGCTGTACGAGAAGATCGCCGGCTTCGACATGCGCACCGTCGCGCACCAAGATCCTGCTGACAATGCCTCCGGTCGGGTGCTGAACCTTCTTGCCATTGGACGCGACGACCACGACGCCGTGAGCGATGATCGCGCCGGAGATCTCCATGGTCGCGGCAACGCCGCCGACCACGCCGAAAAGCAGGGCGATGACCGTCACTCCGCCTAAAAGGTTGCGGCGAATGGAGCGTCGGTGGGGGTGTGTTGCGTTCATCGGACTATCGACGATTGTCTTGACTGTTTTCAATTCGGCAGTTTGGGCAGGGCGGCGACGCGTTTCAGCACATCGCTGTTGGCCGGTTGCAACGGGGAGAGTTTCGAAAGCACCCGTTCGCGCGGACCCAACGTCTGCATCTGTCCTTCCTTCATTTCCAGCACGAGATCGACGGAGGCAAGGATGTTCGGGCGATGTGTGACGATGACGACAATGCCGCCGCGCGCCTTGATCCGCTTTATGGCTTCGCTAAGGGCACTTTCGCCATCGGCGTCGAGGTTGGAGTTCGGCTCGTCGAGCACGATCAGAAATGGATCGCGATAGAGGGCGCGCGCCAACGCTATCCGCTGACGTTGCCCTGCCGAAAGCGCGGTGCCGCCCTCGCCAATCTGGGTCTCGTAACCATTGGGCAGACTGACGATCAGGTCGTGAACACCCGCCGCGCGGGCGGCGGCGACAACGGCCCCGGCGTMTGCTGCCGGCTCAAAGCGCGCGATGTTGGTCTGAACCGTTCCTGCGAAAAGCTCCACGTCTTGCGGCAGATAGCCGATGTGGCGTCCGAGATGGTCCTGCGGCCATTGATCGAGTGCCGCCCCGTCGAGTTTGATGCGGCCAATCGTCGGCCGCCAGGCGCCGACCAGCGCACGCACGAAGGTTGACTTGCCCGAGCCGCTGGCGCCGATCACGCCAAGCCCGACACCGGCATTCAGTTCGAACTCTATGCCCTGGACGATCAACCGTTGCGTTCCCGGCGCGCTGACGGCGACCCGATCCACGGTGAGGCTGGAACGCGGTGCTGGCAGCGCCATCGGGCCCGTTTCGTCAGGCAACCGTGAAAGCAACTGGTTCAGTCGGCGCCAGCTCTGGCGGGCGGAGATGAAATTGCGCCAATGGGCGATCGCGAGATCCACCGGTGCGAGTGCTCGTCCCGCGAGGATCGAACCAGCGATGATGACACCGGCCGTAGCCTCGCCATGGATCACCAGCCAGGCCCCGATGCCAAGCATTGCCGATTGCAGCATCAGCCGCAACGCCCTGGAAAGGCTGCCGAGACCGCCAACGACATCGCTGACCCGCTGCTGCTGGGCGATGTGTTCGCGGCTCGTTTCCTGCCATTGCTCATGAAGCCGTCGACGCATGCCCATGGCCGCCAGGACCTCCGCATTGCGGCGGCTGGCTTCTGCCAGGTTGTTGCGCCGGAYRCCCGAAGAGGTTGCCTGGCTCGCCGGCCTGCGCGTCAGCATCTCGGTCGTGATCGTCAGCGCCACCAATACGATCGCGCCGCCAATCGCGGTCAGCCCGAGGATCGGATGGAAGCCCCAGATGATCGCGATGTAGAAGGGGAGCCACGGGAGTTCGAAAAGCGCGTTGGGGCCGGGGCTCGCGAGGAAGGTGCGGATGCTGTCGAGATCGCGCTGTGGCTGCAATCCCTCTCCCTGCTGTCCGACGAGGAGAGGTAGACGCGCGATCGCGGAGAAGACCCGACCCGAGACGGCTTCGTCCAGCTCAGCGCCGATCCGGGTCATGATGCGGCCGCGCAGAAGATCGATCACCGCCTGCCCAAGGAAAAGGACGGCTGCGAGGATCGACAACCCGATGAGCGTCGGTACGCTCCTGCTCGGCAGAACGCGGTCGTACACCTGCAGCATGAAGATCGCGCCGTTCAGCATGAGGATGTTGCTGACGCCGCTGAAGATCGCAACACCTGTCAGTGCGCCGCGGCAGGAACGCAAGGCGCTCGAAAGCTCAGTGCCCGGCGAGAGCCTTGGACTGGCCGAAAGGGCGGTTGCCGACGTGTTGGCGGCAGTGGCTGTGCGTCCGCGCAGCCGCGGAACGATGACCAGCAGAAAGCCCAGGACCGCGATTGCCAGCCAAAGTGGCTGGCCATCCAAATCAGCGCCTGTCAGCTTCGTCAGCTCATCCCGGACGGTTGTGGCGCTCGTGCTGATGCTCTCGACCCAGGTCGGCCATGGGGCGACGGTGAACTCGAACCTTCCTGTCTTCCATGCGCTGTTGGCAGGCAGAAACTCGAACGCAAATCGGCCAAGTGCGAGCACGAAGAGGAGGGCGCCGATGACCTGCCATGGGGTGACCGCGCGGCGGGGACGGCGGGATCGGGGCCTCGGCCCACGCAGGAGCAGCCGCTGTTTCTTCGGCGCGGCCTTGCGGCGCGGTGCGGCGCGCATATGACCTCCCACCAGCACGAAAACCGCGCCGGAAAGGAAGGTCAGAATGCCGGTAATACCGTGGCCGCTGAAAACCATACCTAGTGCGTCCTGTCCGGCAAAATAGCCGGAGAGAAACGCCCGGCCATCCGAAACTTGTAAGACTGTTGCACGACTGTCATTGTTTTCGCCGATGGTTGCTGCGATATTTACACGTGACTCCAACTGTAGCGTCTGACGAAGAGCTCAGCATGAGGGGTATCAGGTGTTTGAGTTCGCGACCCTTCTGACGATTGGTTTTCTCGGGGGATGCTTCGGGCGAGTCGCCTGGATCTTCCTGTCATCCATCGTCGTATTGTTGATCACACCCATTTATCTGGTCCTGCAGCGGGGCATCGACGGTGTTTTCGCCGTGGTCTTTCTGACCCTGCTTGCCATCATGACGGTTCAGTTGGGCTCCGTGACCGGCTTGCTCGTGCTGCGGTCGCGACGCAAGCGCGGGTCTTCCCGCGACACGGTCGACGGCATCTCACCGCGTCAAAAGGCTTTCTTTTCCATGTCCGCCGCCGGGTCCGGGCGGGATTCCCCCGACGAATAGAAACCCTTGCTGGCCACGACCGAAACTTCGATGACGTCGCCTGCGTTGACGTCGGTGTCTTCGTCCGCGGCGACTTCCTGGCCGGTCTTCTGTCCACGCCGGAAGATCAGGATTTTTACGGAACCCTGCAGTTCTTCGATCGTCCGATGCTCGCCATATTCAAAGACGAAAAGCAGTTTGTCCGACAGGTATCTTAGCTGGCTTGCAAGCTTCGCCAGCTGGACCTGTGTTTCCTGCGTATCCGAAATCAGCTGGGATGCGTGATCCTGGTGCTTCTTGCGCAGTTCGCTCTCCATGTTGAGCAGATCCTGCTGTAGTCGTGTCTGCTGCATTTCGAACTGGGCGAGATCGAGCCGATAGTTGTTCTGGGCGCGTTCTAGCGCCATGACGTTCGTATTGGTGATCAGACCTTTCTGGCGCAGGACCCGGACGCCCTCCAACTCTTCGAGCTGGCTTTTTACCGTTTGCTGCCGTTCGTCCTTGGCGCCGGCCAGCGTCTCAGCTTCCTTCTTCAAGCGCGCAAGCGAGGCTTCAAGGTACGATATGTCGTCCCGGAACGCGGTCAGCCGAGCCGTCAGCTGCGCCTTTTCGGTTGCGATGATCTCGTCAATCAGGCCCTGCCCAAGCTCGACCGGAGGATCGGTCGGGACAACAAAGCTGTCGACCAGTTTGCTCTCTGCATTGAGCCGGGCAAGGCGTACCTTCAGGCGGTACTCTTCGATCATCAGGTTTGCCCGTTCGCTACGCAGGTCCGCGATCTGCAGCGCCGGCACGGTTTCACCGGTGGTCGTCGGACGGAAGCCGCCGGCGAGCGCCAAGGCGTGCCGGATGGTTATGCCCGGCTGGAACGGGTAGGAGCCAGGATGGGCGACGGCGCCGGAAATGAAGAACGGACGGTACTGCCCGATCTCAACCTTGACATAGGGATCGAGGATCAATTTCCGTTGCTGGTAGGCGTTGCGGATGTTCTGGGAGAGGGCGGCGGTCGTCAGGCCCCGGGCGCGAACGTCGCCAAGAAGCGGAAGCGCTATCGAACCGCGATCGTCGACCACCACCTCCAGAGGGTAGGCCGCCTCGCCGAAGACCAGCACGCGCACGACATCGCCGGTGTCGAGCGCATACCCTTCGGCACGGGCGAGATTGGCGCCGAGCAGGGTAACCACCATCGCGAGAATTCGCAGCAGGAGGCGACCGCACTCAATCTTGCGGACAGGGCCGTGAACGCCCCCGAAGCCTCTATACCGGCGTCCGAACTGAGGTGAGGCATAGCTTGGATCGATATATGGTTTCATCGCCTTCTCCTTCGTCAGCGCTTGGGACGTGACGATACTCACGACACTTCAGAATGCGTTGCTGTGCACCAGGACGCGCAGGGTCCTGAAGAGGATCTTCACATCCAGCCAGAGTGACCAGGTATGGATATATTCAAGGTCGGCAGCGACGCGGCCTTCGATGTCGCATCTCTTTTCGGTCGGACCCCGATAGCCGCGTATCTGGGCAAGGCCCGTCAGGCCCGGCTTCATCGAGTGACGATGCCAGTAGTCCGGCACCACTTCCCAATAGAGCGCCCCCTCCGCCGACGCACCGAGTGCGTGTGGCCGTGGACCGACGAGGCTCATTTGCCCCATGAACACGTTCCAAAGCTGGGGAAGTTCATCAAGGCTGGTATGGCGCAGAAAATGCCCGAGCCGGGTTATACGGGGGTCGTTCCGCTCGGTGAGATGGTTACCGGCGGCGTCCGTCAGGTCGACACGCATGGTTCGGAACTTGATACAGTTGAAGTACCTGTTGTTGGTGCCGATCCGTTTCTGCACAAAGAATGCAGGGCCGGGGGAATCCGCGCGGACGAGCGCCATGAGAACGGCGACCAGAGGCAAGATCACCGGCGCAGCTATCAGCACGAGCATCAGGTCGAAGCCGCGTTTGAGCGCGCGCTTGTGCAAGGTAAGTGGACCCGTGGAGACAACGAGCGTCGGCGTGGAGTCGAGATAACGGAGCGCCAACGGTTTCAGCCCAGCAAGGCTCGGCTCGAGCAATTCGGTCTCGAAGCCGAGTTCCCCAAGCAGCTTTGCCCATTTCTGCTGTTCCTTGGCGGCCTTGAACGACAGGACGATCCGGTCGGCGTCCGCGACGGCCAGCGACAGGTCATTGAGGAAATTCGGATCCATCTCCATCGGGCGCCAGTCGCATGCCCTCACGTTGATGGTCGTCGCGACCTTGCGTTGGCGATTTGAACGAACGCTGTCATCGCCCAGCAGAATGACCTTCATCTCCGTCTGGTCCTCGCGGCGACGCAATCCAGCCGCTACGCCCCAATGCAGAACGGTAAGGCCAGCCGCGGTCAACCCGAGGAAGAACGCCGTTTGTCGCGAAGAGAAATTGCCGATGACATTGAAGGCGAGTGCGGCGAGGAGCGAGAAGGTCGCAGCCGTCGCCAAGGAGGCAAGGCAGCTTCTGACGGACGCCGAACTCGAACGAAGCGTGGGCAGATGGTAAGCCCCCAGGCTCCAGGCCGTGACCAGGTAAGTGGGCAGGACGACATAGGCGAGCTTCGGACCGTGCGCGTGGCCAGTCAGGTCCAGGCTGATCAGGTTTGTTGCGACGGCTGCAACAAGGATCATGCATAGGTCACCGAGCATCGCCATCGAACAGAACAGGCAGCGCAGCACGTATCGGCTCTTGATCTGTTCCATCGGGAACGGAATCGCCTTGTGCCAGGGACGTGAGGAGTCGACCGGTATTTGAGCCACGATATATCTCCCAGGGGAAGCGAAACGGGACGAACCTATTGCCTTTGAAAGAAAACAGCGGGCATCTGCCTTGGCAGGGAGGACAGGGCCCTGATCGGAGCGTGCGGGACTGCGGGCGTCATCATCGCTACTGCAATTGCGACTGATAGGCCCGGGCGCCTGCAAGGCCGTGCTGGGGTAGTGCCGCCAGAACGGATTGATAGACCGTCTCGACGCTGTCGCACATTGCATCGAGCCCCCAGGAAGTGAGGTCGGTGCGTTTAGCACCTTCGGCAAGTCGAGCGCGAAGCGCCTGGTTTTCGAGAAGATCGGCTATGGCGGTCGCCGCGGCGTTTACGTCGTCGGCGGGTGTCACGATGCCGTTGACCCCATGCCTGACGACTTCTTCCAGTCCGGGCAGTTCCGAAACGACACAAGGCCTGCCGCCCGCCAGGTATTGCATGACCACGCGCGGCAGCCCCTCTCGCATCGACGTCAATACGCAGACATCCGCAAGGCTGATCAACCGTTCCGGCTCGGAATGATATCCGATCAGGTGAATGCTTCCGGCAACCGGCGAGCGGGCGATGGTCGCTTCGATATCGCTGCGTGCCGGCCCTTCGCCAGCGAGGATCAACTGCGCGTCAGGAACACGCTCGATCACTTCGGGAAATGCCTCGATGAGTTCGATATGGCGCTTCCTGGGCTCAAGTGCCGCCAGCATCAACACGACCGGCGGCTTGGGCGCGCCGGGGGCAATGCCGAGAAGCCGCGGCGCCTCATTCGGCCAATTGGCCTCGGAGAAGCGCGTCAGGTCGAAACCCGAATGGACGACATAGTGCTGCGCGGGGCTGCCGATATGGTGGGAAACGCAGATATCGCGCATCGATTGGCTGACGTCGATGAAGGCGCGCGTGAACCGGGCGGTCAGACGTTCGGCCGCAAGGAATGTCAGCTTCTGGGCGTTGCCGACATGCACGAAAGGCAGGATGTGCACGCCATGGATGATGCCCTGAACATTCGCCTGCTTGGCAGCTAGCCGGCCGATGATCCCAGCCTTGCTCTGATGGGTATGAACGATGTCGGGGTGCCATTCGGCAAAAAGTCGGCTGAGTTGCCTCAACGCCCCGAAATCGTTGTAAGGGGATATCGGATGGACAAGCATGTCGAGCCCGACGACCCGCATCGTCTTTGACACGGAGGATTGCAGGTCTGCGTCGTATTCGTTGCCGTGAACCAACAGGACCTCATGGCCGTGCTTCACCTGCGCGTTGCAGCAGGCCAACGTATTCTCCTCCGAACCTGCGCGATGCAGGCGAGTCAACACATGAACGATCTTCATTTGTGTGTGTCTCCGCGAGTCTGATGACTGCTGGCCGTCCCCTCAGGCCGAAGCCGGGGCCGGGAGAAGGGGGCGTGTCGGTGCGCGTCCCTTAAGCCGAAGGCGGTCTAAGGCACGAGGCGGGAGGCCGCTGAGCAACGTGGTGCGCTCTGGTCTGCGGGTGCGAGAGCAGGAAGCGTCGCCTCTTAGAGAGACAGCCAGACTTCCTTGAAAAGAACCCTGTTGATGGTCTCGGTATTGGCGCTCGCGTCGATGGCCCTGATATCCTTGTCGAGTGCACGAAGTTCGGCCATCAGCGACATGCGAGCCTCAAAGCCTTCCTTGCTGATCTCTCCCGGTTTTCTGCTTTGCGAGACGGAGAAATCCGATACGAGGTGAAGGGTGAGGTCAGGCTTGCATTCGTCCATCTTGTGGTAGAGCTTCTCTTCAAAGCGGGCGAGGGCTGCCAGGCCGGGAACGGCGGGCAGATTGGACGGGATCATTGGTCCGTCCAGATACCCCTTGCGAAGTGTCTGCGGCCACCGATCACACACGACGATCAGGCCTCGTGTCGCCCATCGATGCGCGCGCTTGACGACCCCGTATCTCTCGATTGCAATCATAACCGCCCAGAACGCAAGTCCGGCTGTGAGCACCTTGCCCATCGTCCCGCCGCGCGGCTCTTTGTGATCACGCTGGATCATCGCCTTGAATTGGTGCCTGCGGGGGGCAAGCAGGTTCTGTAGTCCCTTGCGCAGCTTCCAGCCATCACCCTCTCCGGTGCCGACGTAGAGCTGCGCACAACCGAGCTTCCACCCAAAGATCCGCGTCAATAGATCGGTCTGGGTACTCTTGCCGAGGCCATCTGGTGCGACGAGCGCGACAACGAGCCCGCCTGTTGCGGCGCGTCTTTTTGCCGGAACCCCACCTGGCCACAACCGCCCCAAGATCCGCAATGAAAGATAGGAAGCCTTGCGGGCTACGTGGACTGCCGCATCCGCCAGACCGGTACGGCGCGAGAACCCGCACCGATGACGGATCGAGCGCCGCAGCCGCGCCAGATCCGCGCGACACACTTCTATGCCGTTTTCGCTTCGGCGGATTCTGCAGTCTAAGCTGCCGTTGCGGCCATTATCGTATTTGATGACCCGCTCACCGGATTGAAAGGGTAGCTGTGCAAGATGATCCTCCCAGTCGCCAGGCAAGACCAGCCAGCGTGTCCAGGGCCACCCCCAAAGGCGAAACGCAAAACGACCAATTGACAACCGGATTTCGTCCTCAAGAGACGCGACCGGGACGGTTACTCCGTCGATCGAAAGACGATCCCATTGCGTGATCGCCGCATAGTCGAACGCGAGGTAGCGCTTGCGGAATTCCCAGCCGACGCGGATGCCGACATGAAGATCGATGTGCAGGTAGGCACTGCGCGAAAAATCGGGAACGAACCAGTCTTCTCGGCCGTCGCACACGTTGTCGTAACAGGAGAGGCTCACGCTGCGAAGGCCGTGAAACCGCGCCATGATCGTGCAAAAGGTCGAGTAGTCCTGTTTGTCGAGCAGCATGTCGATATCGTCGCGCCCGGCCAGCGCCTGCGGCAGGCTTCCCGGGTCCTGCACGATGCCGTAGCGGATGTCGGCCTCGTCAAGAGCCGCGAACAGCTCGGCCGCGGTCGCTAGCGGTGGAACTGGCGACGACGGGAGGCATCTCGTCGCGTCGCTCCGCAACGGCGCTGCCGGTTCAAGACCACTCGCCTGCGCAGTCGACGACGCCTTCGTCACGACGGTTTCTTGCCAAGCAGACATGGGTTGCGATTTCATGGGAGCCGCCCGTTCAGTTCACGGTTGATGTTTTGCTCCGCGAGCCCTTCCAAGGGGCAGCGACGTGACTGGCCCATCCTCATTGCTCATGACAAAGGGAGCTCGTCAAAGTCGAGTGCCGGGAGCGGCATCCGTGATATCCGATGATGTGCTGTTGCCAATCGCTCGAGGTAGCGCAAGGCTTGGAGAATTCTTTGCAAGCTGCCGCAGCGAGGGTGAGTCGATTTGGCTCATCATCAGCGCAAGAAATCAAGAATTAAAGCAACAAACTCAACAAAAGCACAAACTAATACAGCATTAATTTAACACTAAGCACTTGTCTCTGTCTATATAAATTGGGACGGCGCGGTTCATAATATCCATCAAGACTCGAACTGCGCCAGAACGCCCGACGTAGTCTAGAACGCCAAGGTGATCGGCGAATGGGCCGCTTTCTACTTTAATTGTTTTTCCTGGCTGAAACATATCCTTGGGATGCAGGAAGCCCGCTTCGTCGGTCGCCATGATCAAGGCTTCGACGATCCCGTATGGCACAGGAATAGGCCGGCGATCACTCATCACGAGCTTTCGCACACCGACCGTCGAGTTGATCGGTGTCCATCTCTGCCGTTGAATGTCCAGCGAGACGAAGAGGTAGCCATCGAAATAGGCCGCGCAAACAGTCTTTACGCTGCGTGCATGCCGTACGGTCCGGCACCTTTTGGGCAGGTAGGTTCGCAAGTTTTGTGACGACAGGTGCTTTTCAGCCAGGGTCTCGCAATGCTGATGTGTCTGCACAACGTACCAACGCTCCGGCTGAGCATCGCGCACATCGTCTCTTGGTCCCGACAATGAATCATCGCGTGAGTTGTCCCGCAACATCTCTCCACCCCAATCTTTAATATTTTTTCAAATTGTTCTAATTTTAGTCAGTATAAATCTGTGTACATCGTATTTGTTCTATTATTGTTGTAATTTATCTTTGTATTAACCATGTTTTTCGTGGCGAATTGGTCTCTCTCCTCGAAAGGAGCGAGAGGGTCTTAATTTCAATTCAGGTAACGACCGTCGTATCCGCTGCCGTCGAGAGACGCGTAACGGCCGTATTTGGGTAGCTTCGGTCCATCGACCATCGTCAGCGCAATGCCGGCTATCTTGGTTCTGTCGCCCAGGTATCGAATGCCCTCGGCCACTGCCTCGCGCGACGTGTCACGCCACTTCACGACGAAGACGACCTTGTCGGAATGGCCGGCAAGAATGGAGGCGTCTGCCACCGGGCCGACCGGCGGCGCATCGATAATCACGGTGTCATAGGTGGCCCGGAACTCGTTAAGGAGCGACCGCATGCGCGCCGATGCGAGAAGGGCGGGAGGGTTCAGTGTTTTTGCGCCGGCTGGCAGAACGTGAATGCCTGAGCGCTCATCCAGGTGGATTGCCTTGGCCGGATCGATCGGGAGCGTCAGAAGATCGACCAGACCGACATTCTCCGTCATGCCAAAGAAGGCGGTGGTGGCCGAAACCCTGAGATCGGCATCGATTACTAGGGCGCGTTCGCCGTCCGCGGCAGCAGAGTAAGCAAGGCTGAGCGCCAGTGTCGTCTTGCCTTCGCCCGGCATGGCCGAGGTAACAAGTGTGATCGATTGCGTATGATCCGTGTCGGGTATGTCGCCCAGACCCAGGCGCAGTCTTCTGACGGCCTCGCTATAGCGCGACAAAGGTCGGTGCTCCAGATATGCCACCGGCTGCACGCGCGACTTCGTCCTCGACCATTCCGTCATCCGCGGCAGGGAGGCGAGCACTGGAACGGCCAATGCTTCTTCCACCTGTCGCCTGGCCATGAAGCCGGATGCAAACAGTTCGCGGACAAGCGCTCCCGCTCCGCCCAGGGCCGCACCGAACACCAGACCCACGGCCGCAAATAGCGGTCTGTTCGGGAAGCTCGGCGCAAGCGGGACGCCGGCGCGGGTAATGACGCGCACACCGCTGCTGAGCAATGTCGATTTTTCTTCGGCGATCTTGGCGCGGGAAAGGAATGTCTGGAACAGTTCCTTGTTCGCGGCAGCGATCCGTTCCAGATCGCGCAACTGCACGCCGACCTGATCTTCGACCGCCGACTGGCCAGATACCGACGCCAGCGCCCGAGACAGCGCAGCTTCGCGAGCTTCAGCGGCTTCGACCTCGTTTCTGAGGTTGCCGACGAGACGTTGAATCTCGGCGGCGATCTGCTGTTCTATGTCGCGGTGCTCGGCCTGGACGGTCATCACCTCAGGATGCTGTTCGCCGTAACGCAACCGCAGATCCGCTTCCTTGCGCGTGATGACACCGGCCTGGGTACGCAGCGCGTTGACGACGTCGGACTGCAGCACATCGGGAAGGGTCTGCGCATCGCCGCCCGAGCCAAGGACTTTCTCGGCCTGCTCGTACTTCGAGCGTTTCGTTGCCAGTTCAGCACGGGCGTTGATGAGGGCAATGTTCAACTCGGACAGCTGCTGTCCTGTCAGGCTTCCGGACTGGGTCGCCAGAAGATTATGCTCTGCGCGAAACTTCTGAACGGCGTTTTCCGAGCGGCTCAGTTCCTCGCGCAGAATTCCGGCGCGTTCGCTCAACCAGGTGGACGCCTTCTTGGCGCCCTCGTAGCGAGACTCGATGCGGTCCTGCACGTATACTTGCGCAAGCGCATTGGCGAGGCGGGCCGCCTGTTCAGGATCATGCGAAGTCACGTTAAGCTCGATGACATCCGCCAGGCCGACGCGCGAGACTTCGAGCGCGCCCTCGAGCCATGTCAGGGCCCCGGCCTCAAGGGCGGGATCTACCGCCAACCCTTCGCTTTCGACCACCTTCTGCAACAGCGAGGCGGACGTCAGCACGGC
Organism: Ensifer sp. 2TAB8; assembly: GCF_052115125.1. NCBI lineage: Bacteria > Pseudomonadati > Pseudomonadota > Alphaproteobacteria > Hyphomicrobiales > Rhizobiaceae > Ensifer > Ensifer sp. 2TAB8. The sequence goes on from NZ_JBFRGB010000013.1 coordinate 102,133, forward strand.
GATTTCGCTCTCGATGAATGTGGAGTTGTCTCGCAGCTCAGGCCCGGCGTCCTGAGACAGGATATAGTCTTTGGGAGTGTCGAGCAGTATCCTGGAAATGGCCGTATATGACGGTGTGACGACGAGCGAGATCGCGACGAAAATTCCGAGCGTCGCGACGGCGGTGCAAGATATGAACTYCCAACGCCGGCGGAGAAAATCGATGATTTCCCTCACGTCGAGCAGCGCCGGTTCCGGTGTTGCGATCACCCGGTCGGTCGAGCCCTGCATCTTCAAATCCCTTCAAATATCCACAATGATAAGTTCCGCCGGTGCTGCACCAGCGGAGGGGCCTGCAGTAAACGAACGCTTGAGGAGCTAATGGTCTGTCGCACTTACACGCAGCAATCCAGGCATTCGCACGCCGGTTCGCCGTACGTCCAAGTCATCCCGCTCCGCCGTTGACCGATCAAACTGCCGGCCAGCGCAAAACATATCAGGTTCGCTGATGTCCGTGCCATCAGCACTAGTGCGTAGTCATTTGAAGCGAGGGATGAGGCGGCGAATACCTTTGGCCGATTGCATCGCCAAAAGGCGAATGGCGCGTACCGCTAATGAGGTAGGGCCGACGACGAAATACACGAATGAGACTGCTGACGACCAGCGCCTCAAAATGGTAATCGTCGAGCCAGCCCAGACTGCAGCGGCCGAAGGTGCCGCCGTCTTGGCAACTTAGCCATTTTCGATGACACTTTGATGAATGCCTTTCACTCAGCATGCCGGTGAGTTCGATACCGAGTTCCCGGCTGATCGACGTGCAACTTGAACTGTTTCTGCGAACCGTGGGCCGCTATGGATACTCTCATCGAATTCGCTTCGCAGCGCATTGYGGACACGTCCGGGATCGTGATGGTCCTGCTTGCGGCTCTTCCGGCCGTTCTTTTCCTCAGAGGGGGGCGCAATCTGCGATACAGCGCTATCGCGGTGCTTGTCGGCGCTGTCACGCTGCTCCTGTTTGGCATTGAAGGCGTTACCGGAGCGGTCGTCATCGTGATCGCCGATATTCTCGTGGTCTCGGCAGCGACCCTCACCATGTATAAGAGGATTGTACAGGTCGAAGCGAAACTCGATGCGGCGAAGTCGGCTATCCGTGAACTGGAGATCACGGAGGGCCGACGCCAGGTCTTCAGTGCCAAGACGTCGGTAGAGCGTGTTACCTCGAGCGCCGGCCGGTAGTGCTGCCATCAGCCGATCGACATGACCGCGCCGAGAGGGAAGCCCCGATGTTCAGCGGATCATTGCTGAGTGTCTTGACCGGGGCCCTGATCGGGCGCCAGTTCGCGCGGTTCCATAATACGCGTTTTCCCGGTTGGCGGAGCGGGTTCGACCAGTTCGTGGTCACCGGTCCGGGGCGGAATGAGAACGCCGCCACATTTTTCCAGTTTTTATTTTTCCAGTTTTTGCGCTCACGTGTCGGACTGCTCGCCTTGCGGGTCGGCCGGGCCGGTTTGGCAATCAGCAGGTGGTGTCCCATTGACCGGCTGGGAAAACGTCGGTCCAGCTGCCGGAAGGGTGGTCAGGGCGGCGAATGTGGCGGCACCTACCACGGTGGCCGACGATCGCTTTCGGCCAAAGATGCGCGCGTATCTGATCGGTGCAACGGATTTCATACGGGCCAAATCGGCGACGTCGCCTTTCGTTCCAAAGCGACGCTACTGCGGCCAGAGACCCGGAAAGCTTGGCTTCTTCGCCCGGAGGGGGTATCCTGCCATCGGTTTCGCTACTATCGGCGGCGAGCATGCCCGACAAAGCAATTTGATGGATGACTAGGGTAGAAGCGATGGCTTCGGGCAAGAAGACAGACGGTGAGAACGATCACTTGCTGATGGGCGATCCGGCTCCCCACTCTTTCAACGCGGACACGGGGCGGGTCGATGATATCCCGGATCGGCTGTTGATACTCGCCAACAGGCTGCAGAGGGCTCTCGATTCCCGGCGAGCCGCAGCATCGGCCACCGAGCGCGCGCAGCGCCAAGAGAACTAAGGTGGGCAGAAAGATCGAGGACGGAACATGATGCCGGACCTGCAGCATTTGCGGGTGCTGGTGGCGGAGGATGAGTTCTATGTCGCAAATGACATCGCCCTGTGGCTCGAAAGAGCCGGAGCGACCATCATAGGCCCCACCCCAACGGTGCAAGAAGCCTTGAAAAGCCTGTCGACGGCGGACGACATTCAGGTCGCTGTCCTCGACATCAACCTGAACGGAGAGCTGGTTTTTCCCGTAGCGGACGAGCTTGCACGCCGATCGGTCCCCTTGATCTTCTTCAGCGGCTATGACGATTTGAGCGTTCCGGAGCGGTTCAGGTCGGTGGCGCGCCTTAGCAAATGCGCCGGTTCGTCTGACCTGGTGAGTGCGGTTTTCGAGCAATATCTCCTGAACATGTCGACCCTTGCCCCGCTCCGCGGGGGCTTGCCCGATCAACTCGTGACAGATCTCATTCCCGGCCTGCGCCTCAGGGCCAGGGTGCTGATGTCGAGCATCAAGGCCGCAGACTCCCTCGTAGAGCGCACGCTCGAACGCGCGATCGTCCTGGCGGCCACAAGAGAGCGAGCACAGCCGCTCGATGCGTGGCTGCATGAGTTGATGACGACCATCTACAGCGAAAGCCCATTCGGGCCGAACTGATAGCGACCATTCCCCGGTTACCCAAATGACGGGCCGCGTTGGGTGTGAATGGGTGGTTCTCGGACTTCGTCCGGGTTCGGCGTCCGCTTTTCATCCGGCAGATCTTCGGGTTCTGGTTCCTCGATCGGGGGCGGTATCCGGTTCGGCTGTGGAACGGGCGGCTGTTGCTCGCCGGGTCTATGTGGGCTCGGGCTCATTCCTTTTTCCTCGTTTCCCATGAAGAACCAACGGTTTCCCGCATGGTTCCGAGAAGTTTTGGGGATCGTTGCGCCCGGTACGTCCAAGGTGTCGGCAGGTCACCGGTGCAACGGGCTGCCGAGGTGGGACCGGAACAAATCCATCGCCTCAGAGTTTGCAGAACGCAACACTTGAGGAGGGTCATGTCTCATGGATGACAGGGAGGAACTCATTCGCCGGCGCGCCTACGCGATATGGGAAAGCGAGGGGCGGCCCGAAGGGCAGGACCAGCGTCACTGGGAACAGGCACGCCGTGAATTGGCCGAGCGTGAGCATCCCCATCCGACGGGCCAAGCTAATGACGAAACCGGAACCCTCGTTGCGCCGTCGACCGCTCCGCACGGAAGGGCCGGTCGCGGCGCTGATGACGCCTGAGCAAGAGAAGCCTGGACAAGAGAGGAGATTTCACATGCGAATTGCTGACATCATGACAAGGGACGTTCACGTTGCTAGCCCTGACGATATGGTTTCGACGGTGGCGCGTGAAATGGCCGCAAACGACATCGGCTTTCTGCCGGTGCGCCAAAGCGATCGTCTGGTTGGCATGATCACCGACCGCGATATTGTCGTGCGCTGCGTCGCAGACGGTCGCGATGGCAAGACGCGCGTCGGCGATATCATGACTGCCGATGTGAAATACTGCTTTGACGACGAAGACGTGTCCGAAGTCGCCCGCAACATGGGTGATGTGCAGGTGCGCCGCTTGCCGGTCGTTGATCGCAACAAGCGCCTTGTCGGCATCGTATCGCTGGCGGATGCGGCGCGCCGCGATCCTGCGCTTGCCGGCATTGGCCTCAAGGGCGTGACTGCTCCGGGCGGTGCCCACAACCAAAGGCCCTGACGATGCCTAACACCCGCGACAGGCGCTCGCTGTGGCGCTCCCCAGTGCTGCTGTCCCCGCCCGAAGAACGTGCCTGGGCGCGAGAAGTCGCCGTGCACGCCCATGCCGGCCAGCGCGACAAGGCAGGTGAACCCTACGTCCGGCATTGCCAGCGCGTTGCCGATGCCGTTGAGGGTGACAAGGCCAAGACCGTCGCTTTCCTTCACGATGTCCTCGAAAAAGCGCCGGGATGGACAGCTGAAAGGCTGTTGGATTCCGGCTTTTCGCCCGAGGTCGTGGCCGCCGTCGAGTGTCTGACGCGACGACCAGGTGAAACGAAGGACGCATTGACGATCCGCGCCGCTGCCAGTGAGCTTACCCTTAAGGTGAAGCGGGCGGATCTTGGCGACAACCTTGCCCAACTTGAACGCTTGGGCAAAAGCGGCGCCGAGTACCGGCGCAGGCTACACCTGCTTGATGAGGCCGTCAGTGACGCGGACGATGAAGACGCGGCTGCGGGCGTTGGGTCCGGCGAGGACGATCTGAGCGAGGCGCGACTTGACCGCGTTGATGCGGCTCGCCGCGTGGTCCGGGGCCAGAACACCGATCGTGTCGCGAAGCGATCTTTCGTCGTTCTCTTCGGCTTGGCGATTGTCGGCGCCGTTTACCTTATTTTCCTGCAGTGATCCGACCGTGCCGGTTCATTCAACCGGCACACCGTTCATGCGGTAGGCGAGCTCGTCGCGAGCCCGGCTTAGCCTGCTCTTGATGGTTCCAACGGTGCAGTCGCAGATATCGGCCGCCTCTTTGTAGCTCAAGCCATAGCCGGCGACGAGGACAAGAACCTCCCTATGGACGGGGGCCAGCGTTTCCAGCGCCGTACGCAATTCGCAGTTCAACACACACCACTCCTGCGGCGGTGCCATTGGTATCGGCAATTCGGCGCAGTTGATGACGCCTGGCGCTTCACGCCGGCGCAATTTGTACTGGGTACGGAAGGCATTGTGCATGATGGTGAAGAGCCACGACTTCAGATTTGTGCCGGGCGCGAACCCATCGATACCGCGCAGCGCGCGGAAAAGTGTTTCCTGTAGAAGATCATCCGCCTCGAAGTTGGAGGTGACAAACGTGCGTGCAAACGCTCGCAATGCCGGAATGAGATCAACGACCTGAGTTTCCAGCGGCTGCGTTTGCTCTTCCTTCATAAGGGTGGAAGGCATGGGGAAAACTGCCTTTCGGGATAGCCTGGTTGCTCTTTTAACAATGCGCGGTTGGCCTTTATGTTCCGCCCTTCATACTGGCAGCCCCCGACGGCTATTGGCGCCGGGCCCCTCGTTTTGGGCATGTCGTTGGAAGAAGCCAAATCGAAGAAGGAGCTGAGAGAAGCTGCCGGATCGAGGAACTGGAGCCAGAATTCATGGCACACCCGGCAAGCCACTCGCGCCTCTGGCGGTTGGTTCCCGGCGCCAAAGCGGGAGTAGTTCTCGCGGCGGTCTGCTAGAGCAAGAACAATCCGGCCGTTGCAGCCAGCATCACCAGGGCGGTCGCTCCGCCGAGCGTCAACATCCACCAGGGCGCCTTGAGCTGGCCCATGATGCGGCGGTTGGCGGCCATTATCGTCATGATGGCGATGAGGGGACCTGCGAGCATGCCGTTTATGACCGCGCTCCAATAGAGCAATAGGAATGGGTCTACCCCGACGAGGAAGACGATAACGCTGCCAAGCGTTGCCAGTGCGATCGTGCCATAAAAGGCCTTGGCTGTTCGCGGCGCGCGATCCAATCCTTCGGGCCATTGAAACAGCTCGGCCACTGCGTAGGCGGCCGAGCCCGCAAGCACGGGAACTGCCAACATGCCCGTGCCAATGATGCCGGCGGCGAAAAGCGCGAAAGCAACATTTCCGGCGACCGGCCGTAGAGCCTCGGCGGCCTGTGCCGAGGTTTCAATGTGGGTCGTTCCGTTTGCGTGGAGCGTTGCGGCAGTCGCGATCATGATCGACAGGGCGACGACACCGGATAGCGCCATGCCTACGATGGTGTCGATCTCGATGCGAACGAGCTCCGGCCCAGCCGCCTGCGGGGACGTGCCCAGTCTCGGGTGATGTCGCCGCTCGGGTTCTTCGACCTCTTGGCCTGCCTGCCAGAAGAGAAGATAGGGGCTGATCGTCGTTCCGAGCACCGCGACGAGCGCCGTTGCCTGTTCGCCGCCAAAGGTGAATGAGGGAACGAAAATGCCCCGCGCCGCTTCCATCCACGGAACATCGACGGCGAAGGCGACCGCGACATAGGCAAAGAGTGAAAGCGTCAGCCATTTCAGGAATGTCGCATAGCGGCGGTAACGCACGAAAATCTCGAGCAACACGCAGACAATGCCACAGACCACCGCATAGACCAGCTGCGGGCCACCGGCGAGGAGTTGCAGGGCGGCACCCATGGCGGCAAGATCGGCGCCAATGTTGATGACGTTTGCAATCAACAACATCAACGTCGCCACGCGCGCCAATGATGCTGGGTAATGCCGCCTCAGGTTCCGCGCGAGACCCTGGCCCGTTACGGCACCAATCCGGGCACTCAGCCCCTGCACGCCGACCAGGAACGGATAGCAGAACAGAATGGTCCAGCCGAGCGCGAAGCCGAATTGCGCGCCAACCTGGCTGTAGGTGGCGATCCCGCTTGGCTCGTCATCGGCTGCCCCCGATATCAGGCCAGCGCCAAACTTGCGTGAGAAACTGCTGCGGTCCTGTTCGGGCTGGGCCGTTGATGAGCGCCACTCGCGCTCAACACTACCGTCATTCTCCTCCGATAAGTTCGTTTGCTGGACCGGATCCACCATGATCGGCCTTCCGTTGCTGATGCCAGTTCAGCGTCGAACGGCCCTGTCGGGGGATTGTTCCCTGCCGTTCGGCCTGCTTCCGCCACTCGCCCCGCCGAAGAGCGGCCGCTCCGCGCAATTTTGGACTGCGCGGAGGCGTGCGACGAACTGAGCGGAATGTTCTCAGCTATACCGTGGCCTTGAGCTTGCCGCTGATGTAGCGGAACTCCTGGGTCTTGCCGCCATAGCCGTAGGCAGCGGCAGGAACCTCGTGAACGAGGATATAGCTCTCCGAATGCAGCCTGCCGAGAAGTTGCTCGAAGTGACCGTATACCGCTTCCAGATAGGCGGCCATTTCCGGCTTGGTGTTTGTCCCGTCTACGACCTTGATGTCCAGCCAGAAGCTGTTGAGGTCCTGTTCGGCCAGTGATTTGCCGCCGGCGAACCAATGGGCGGGATCGATGTAGGACACGACGATTGCGGTAATCGTCGGGTCCTTGCGCAGGTGCGTGGCCGTCAGTTCGCTGACCGCCGCGGCGATCCGGGAGGAGAGAGCTGCGTCGGCCTTGCCGCTGACGGTGACGTTGATGATCGGCATTGAAGGCTCCTTTTGAGGATTGTGATGCGCTGTTGAGCTCAATCTGCCATCGCTATCAGTGAAGAAAAATCGAATTGTTTGATATTTATCATTCGATTATTGTGAAGTTATGCAAACCTTCGATCCTGACGTGCTCCGAACGTTTCTCGCCTTTGCCGAAGGCGGCTCGCTCGCTCACGCGGCTGCCACGGTCGGCCGCACCGCATCTGCGGTTACCGCGCAGATGCAGCGATTGGAGGCAATGGTGGGAGAGCCGCTTCTGGCTCAATCTGGGAGAGGGCGTGTCCTGACGCCGGCCGGAGAGGAACTGCTCGTTCACGCGCAACGGATTCTCGAAGTCCATCGCGATGCGTGGCTCAGCCTGAAGGGTGCAAAGGCCGATGGACGTCTGGCTCTTGGCTGTACCCAGGACTTCGCCGACAGCAATTTGCCTGATCTCCTGCGTGTCTTTGCCCGAACCCATCCGCGCGTGCGGCTCGATCTTCGGGTTGGTCGTTCGCGGGAACTGACGACCAGTTACGACCAAGGGGCGATCGATGTCCTGATCGTGATGCGCGAGGGTACGCAACCGGACGAGATTGCGGTGCTGACCGAGCAGATGTTGTGGTTGTCCGCGTCCACAGATCCGGTTCCCCCCAGTGGCGAGCTGCCGATCGCGGTACTGGACCCGCCATGCGGGTTTCGCTCGGCGGCCACCCGTGCGCTCGATCAGGCCGGTATCGCCTACCGCATTGCGGCGACCAGTCCGAGCCTTTCCGGATTGCGTGCGGCAGTCCGTAGCGGCATCGCGGTCACGGCGCGGACTGCGCGATTTGTAGGCGAGGGGGTCGCGGTCGCGCCCCAGGCTCTCTCTCTGCCGGTACTGCCGAACGCTACGTTCAGCCTGCGGCTCAAGCCAAAAGCGGAAAAGGCCGCCTCCAGTCTCGCGACGCTTCTCGCCGAAGAATTGCCGAACGAGAGGCTGTGACGCTGTCCGAGATCGGTGGCGGTTACATCTGCACCGTCATGCCGCCATCAACGGTCAGTGTAATGCCGTTGACGAAGCTTGCGGCGGGCGAAGCCAGGAACACCGCTGCCGGCGCGATCTCTTCAGGTCGGCCCCAGCGCTTCAGGGGAATGCGAACGTCGACGAAAGCCTGGAGCGTCGGATCGGCGGCAAGCGCGACATTGGTTTCCGTCGCGAACCAGCCGGGCGCGATCGCGTTGACCGTAAGTGTGTCTGAGCCGAGCTCGACCGCAAGCGAGCGCGTGAGGGCGTCGAGGCCACCTTTCGCCGCGGTATAGGCCGGGTCCCCAGCACGTGCAGCAAAGGCGGCAATGGAAGTGACGAAGATCAGCCTCCCGGAAGCCGAGCGGCGCAGGTAAGGAAGCGCGGCCTTCGCCATCCCATAGGCCGCCGTCAGATCCGTGTTGATCAGCGCCGCGAAGGAGTCAGCATCCATGGAATCGGTGCCACGCCGGTCTCGCTCGCCGACGGCATGGATCAGGATATCGAGCTGCCCGGTACCTGCCGCTGCCGCATCGACAATCACTGCGGGATCCGTCGCCACATCGCCCGGTGCGATTTCCAGCGCGATGCCATCTTCGGCGAGCTGCCGACGCACAGCCTCAAGCGTCTCACGGTTGCGGCCGTTGATCGCCACCGCCGCGCCGGCTGTCGCCAGGGCCCGCGCCATTTCAAGGCCAAGCCCGCGGCCACCGCCTGTGACCAGCGCCGTTTTCCCCGCGAGGTCGAACATGCCCGTTCTCCGATGTCTTTTTGCCATTGCCCGGTTGGTTGCGACCTGAAACTCTCCAGCAGAAGATTTAGCGTCTTCCGCCGCCACCGCCAACAGTCGACGTCGTCTCGCGCTTTCGCATAGCGGGCCGAGGATCTGATCTTGTGGCAGAAGCTATCGTAAATCGCTGCGCAGGTGGCTTTATGTCCTTCAAGCTGACGCAAGGCGCAAGGGGAGGAGTTTACTTCGTTGTGCTACGTCTCCATCGACTTTCAATCCATCTCAATGGCGCTGTGATCGTCCATGATCGCGAGCTTCTAAGTTCGGTCAGCGTTGAAAGAACTTCATGATGAAGCCGCTCAAGATGCGCAACTTCGTGCTGAAGTCTCTCTTTCTCTAGCGCAAAGTCCGCGGCCAATTGGGCGGTCACATCGTCGTGACGTTGGGCCATGCATGAATTTTCATGCCGTAGCCGTTCTTCTGTCGCTCTAAGATGAACTGTTGCCAGCCGCAGTTCACTGCGCTCCGCGTCTGCCTGCAGATACCGGCCATTCAGCTGTTGCCAGATGGCCCTCATTGCGCGTTCCTGGTAGATCAATCGTTCATGTGGATCGGCGATCAACCTAGCGATGGGGGCGTTCTCCAGAGCCCGCTCACCTGTTTGGATCGATTGTCGATGATGTGCACTTAGCTTTAGACACTGAACTGAGAACGCAGTGCCGAAAGTCAGGCTATCCTGCTGAAGGAATTTTCGCCACATATGCAAGTCGGTCCAGAGATCGGCAGGCGCAGGACTCCAACCTACTGGCAACGAGCGATAGGCGGAAAGACGGTAGCCGGCGACCGAAGGGCCAAAGAAGTTCCATGGCTCGGAACACATACGCCGGCGGGTCACTTCGTCGCTCAGGTCATCTACGTGAACGTACATTGAGCCATCGGGCAGAAGTTCCGTTTGCAGCAGGTTGCCGAAATCTGCCCATGCCAGCAGGTTGCCAAGGGTTGCCAAGTAATCCGGGAGCCACAGATCGTCGTCGCCGATCTGTGCCACGAATGGTGCCCTTGCTTCTCGCAACGCTACATCCCGGTGTGCCTCTCCGTGTCGCTCGCCCTTTTCGAACGCGAAGACCCGTATTTGTCGATGTTGTTCGGCGAGTTCGTTTGCGCATGCGACCGTAGCGTCCGGGGCACCGTCGCAAGTTATGAAAAGTTCGAACTCGACGCCTCGCTGCTCCAGCACTGTCTGGACCGCAAAAGGCAACAACTCCGGCGACCGGTTGATCGGGAGCAACACCGTGAAGAAGGGCTGTGTCACTCTACACTCCTGCAAGACGCCGCAGCGTTGCGATGCGCTCGACGAAAAGCAGGCCTTCGGTGGCGGAAGATCTAGGTTTTGCCCCGCCCCGCACATGTTCTACGAAGGCGCGCAGTTCGCGCAGCAGGGGGAACTCTGTGTCGACATGTTCGTGCTCAACGGCAGCGGCGTCGAAGCCCGGCATGCCTTTGCCAATGAAAATGCGGTCGTCATAGGAATCCGCAAGCTGCGCGCTCGCCTTGCTCCCGATGACAACAACGGCACGACGCGAGACCGGGTGGTTGGACGAAATTTCCATGGTAACTTGAGGCACTTTCGATGCGTCTGCGAGGATCGCAATAAGGCTTGAATGGCCTTGTCCGGGTACCGTCGTGATCGCTGAATGAGCCGGCGGAAGGTATCCGAGGATCTCGTAGGAGATACTGAGATCGTGCGGCAAGAGAATCCAAATGGAGTCGACGTCGCGATGGGGATTGTCCCAGCCCAGGCGGAAGGTGCGTATGGCCAAAATGTCGCCAAGGGCGCCGGACTTGGCGCGTGCTGCAAGCGCCTCGACGCCGGGATGGTAGCGCCACTTGTCCATGACGAAGATTCTATTCTCGGCGCGCTTCACGAGCTCTCGGGCCTTCTCAAGGTCGTCAGTCAATGGCTTTTCAACGAAAATTGGGCGTCCACGGGAAAGTAGTTTCGACAAGGTCGCCGCATGCGTCGCTGTTGGCGTGGCGACAACAAAGCCATCGACTTCTGGAAGAAGCGAACAATCTGGACATACGGACGCTGCGCCCTTCGCCAGTGCTTCTGTCTGGCTRCTTGACGAAGGTACTGCCACATGCACGTCCACACCCAGAGCCCGCAGGTCGCGAAAGATATGCTTTCCCCAGCGCCCATAACCGACTAGTCCGATTGCCGTCATCACACGTCACCCCGCGTTTGCAATACACTCCGCTTCACGAATTGCCCTCGCATCTCTTCGTAGCTGCAGGCCAACCGATCTCGTTCCGACAGTTTTGGCGCTACGTTCGGCCAGGGGATGCGGAGCTCTGGTTGGTCGAAGCGACAGCCCAGTTCGTCGGACGGGTCCCAGTAATGAGAGACGGCGTACATGTGGATTGCCGGCTCCGGAAAATAGAAACCGTGACACACGCCCGGTGGAATTGTGACAGCAATTGGCTGTGTCGCGTGGAGGTTCAACGTAGATGAGATCCGATCTTCTTGGCGGTTGGGACGAATGTCGTGCAAACCAAGGATCATGCGGCCGCTTATGACAAGCAGATAGTCGCTATGCGTAACGTGGACATGAACGCCACGCAGAACGTCAATTTCACTTCCAACCACATTCCATTGCACGGGGTCGCATCCTGTCGACCATTCTTCCCGAAACGCCTCGAGAAACACCCCGCGATCGTCTGTGTGCGGGTTCAGTGGGCGGATGAGAACGCCGGGCGGTAATGCGAGAGGAGAAATTGAAGGGGGCATGAACGCGCTCACATTCTTGATTGTGCGCGTTTTCTCGCACACCTTCGCGCGCGCTAACAAGCTGATTGTGGGAGGCTTGCACAGCCGCGACGCTGCGGTCGCGCCTGTCGTCTTGTGGGGAAAGTCGCCGATAGAATTTGGCTAAAACCCGGTCTGGACGATCAAAGGAAATTGACTCGACAAATCAGAAGCTGGCCCGGTCCGCTACGCGGCCGGACCAGCCCGAAGCCTCACTTCATCGTGTAGACGTCGATCGAGAAATATTTGTCGTTGATCTTCTTGTAGGTGCCATCGGCACGGATCTCGTCGAGCGCCTTGTTGAGTTTCTCGCGGAAATCGTTGTCTTCCTGCCGGACGGCGATACCGACACCTTCGCCGACGAACTTCTTGTCGGTGATCGGCTCGCCGATGAGTTCGCAGCAATTCTTGCCATCATCGTTCTTCGTCACCCAGTCGAGCAGCGGCAGCATGTCGCCAACCTGCAGATCAAGCCGGCCGTTGACCATATCGAGGTTGGCCTCGTCCTGGGTGGGATAGAGCTTGATCTCCGCATCGGGGTAGGTGGCGGTGATGTATTCGGCCTGGGTGGTGCCGGATTGCGCCCCGATCACCTTGCCCTTGAGGGCCTCATTGGTGAATTCGGTGATGCCGGAGCCCTTTGGCGCCGCATGCGTCATGGCAGCGAGGTAATAGGGATTGGTGAAGGCGACCTGCTTCTTGCGTTCCTCGGTGATGAACATCGAGGCGATGATCAGGTCATATTTCTTGGCGAGAAGACCGGGAATGATGCCGTCCCAGTCCTGAGCAACCACCTCGCACTCGACCTTCATGCGCTCGCAGAGCGCAAGCCCGATATCCACGTCGAAGCCGCCGATCTTGCCGGCAGGATCGATGAAGTTGAAGGGAGGATAGGCGCCCTCCGTGCCGATCTTGATCTTTTCCGCTGCCTGAGCCGACGAGGTGGTCGCGGCCATGATGGCCAGCATGGCTGCTGCAATCTGTTTCTTCATTCGCGTTCCCCTTGTTTGCATCATTCTTGATGCTTCCGGAGAAGACTATGTTGCGATGGTCTATAAGCGAAATAGATAGGCGCGATATCCGGTATTGTTTTGGTTGATTGTTGCCGCCAGTGGATATCACTTGTAGCGACCGTGGCGCTGGAGGACTTCGATCTTGTAGCCGTCAGGATCGACCAGGAAGAAGAAACGGGCAAGCAGGGCGCCATCGCGATTGAAGGCAACGATCTTGCCAGGGTTGAGGCCCGCATCTGTTACGCGCCGATGCTCGGCGTCGAGATCGTCGACCGAAAACGCCAGATGGCCATAGCCGTCGCCGAGCGCATAGGGCTCGCTCTGATCCTTGTTGATCGTCAGCTCGAGCTCGAATTCGCTCTCTTCATTGCTGAGATAGATCAGCGTGAAGGTCTCGAAATCGAGCCTTTCGGCGACCTTGAGCCCGAGGGCCAGGCGATAGAATTCGACCGACTTCTTCTCGTCGAGAACGCGGATCATCGAATGGATCGCATTGGCCATCTGTGTCTCCTTCGGCATTGGATGCAGGCGGGGTAGCAGAGAGCGACGCCCAACGAAACCCCTTGGATGGACCAATCTCAGGCCTTGGCCTGACGCTTCTTCAATTGCTGTTCGCGGAAGAAGATGAAGAGGCCTGAGGCGACGATCAAAGCGGCGCCAACCAGGACCGTTGGGCGGGGAGTATCGCCGAAGAAGAACCAACCGAAGACAACGGCCCAGAAAAGTAGCGTGTATTGCAAGGGCACGACGGTGGCGGCGTCGGCAAGCTTGAGGGAGCGGTTGACCAAGATGTGTGCCAGCATCGCGACGATGCCGAGCATACCGAGTTGCATCAAGGCCTCACCGTCGACCGGTGCCCAGCCGGAGGGGTTGGCCGCAACGCCGACGAGCGAGAAGATCAGTGCGCCGACGATCTGCCAGAAGACGAGCGTCGTGTCCGGTGTCGAACGCAGGGTGCGACCAAGCATCAGTGCGAAGGCGAAGGCGGCGCTGCCCGCAAGTGCGATCAGTGCCGGCAGGCTGAAGCTTTCCTTGGAGGGTTCGAGGGCGATCAAAACGCCGGCAAAACCGATGAGGATTGCCGTCCAGCGCCGCCAGCCGACCTTTTCTCCGAGCAGAAACGGCGATGCGGCCGCAACATAGATCGGCGCAGCCAGCCAATAGGTCATGGTATCGGCGAGCGGCATATAGGCGACGGCGAAGTAGAAAGCGGAGGCATCGATCGCAAAGAGCAACGAGCGAAGCGCCTGCAGTCCTGGCCGCTCGACCTTGAACATCGAGCGCAGGCCGCGCCTCAGAATGAAGGGTGACAGGAACAGGAGCGCCGCGATGCTGCGGATCACCATTAACTGGCTGACGGAATAGGTCGCGACCAGCCATTTCCCCATGACGTCGTTCAGCGAAAACATCAACATGCCGAGCAGCATGATGAGGACGCCTGTTCGGGCGGCGTTCGGGGCGGTAAGGGGGGTGGCGATCGCAGTCATATCCGGGCCTTCAGAAAGTTGCGCACGCCATGCCACATTCCGCCCAGTCGATCCATTGCTGTCTGCATATGGAACCATAAGTTTTGCGAATGAATCGGGGCTACTGTTCAGCTGATGCATAGAGCCGCGGCCGCTATCGTTTGTTTGCTCCGATTCCCTGCCGTCGACCGGCGGAAGGGGCACGGCGGTGCTGCAGCCGGCTCCCCAAGTGGAAGGAAGGGCGCCCGGGCGCAGGTGCCCCCTTGACCTTCCACCGGACGCTGCTAATTAGAAAAGTGCTCCCGCCTCCAGACATTGGACCGCGGGATGAACACTGGTGCCGGGCCCCTCTGGCGAGAGTTTTTACGGCGCTCTCGTGATGTCGGTACCGCCAGCAAATTAGCCGGCGGATTAGCTCCAATGACAACTGATCTCATGCCTCACGCATGTGCCCCTTCGGCCGTGCGCATTTCTGTTTTGAAACCCCATCTTTTCACCGAATCCGGCGTCGTCCGCGCGAAGGAGGCCCGTCGATGAACCAGCCTCAATCGCATTCGAGCGCGCTCGGCTATTTCACCTGGGCCTTCATTGTCACAGCGGTGGGCCTTGTGCTCGGCGCTTGGCTCGGCTGGCAATCGACCGGAACCATCGGCGGTATGGCCTCCGTCTTCTTCATCTGCACCGTGCTTGCGGTGCTCGAAATCTCCCTGTCCTTCGATAATGCCATCGTCAATGCCAACAAGCTCAAGGACATGACGCCCGAGTGGCAGCATCGCTTCCTGACCTGGGGCATCCTCATCGCCGTCTTCGGCATGCGTATCGTCTTCCCGCTTCTGATCGTCGTTATCGCAGCGAAGATCGGACCGATTGAAGCGATCGTTCTGGCGGCAAGCAAGCCCGAGGAATATGCGCGCATCATGAACGACGCCCATCTGCCGATCGCGGCCTTCGGCGGCACCTTCCTGATGATGGTCGGTCTCAGCTACTTCTTCGACCATGAAAAGGACGTGCACTGGATCAAGTGGGTCGAAACCAAGATGGCACGTTTTGCGACCATCAAGGGCGTCGAGATCGCATTCGTCCTTGCTCTGATCCTTGGCTTCTCGACGCTGCTTGAGCCGGCAGACGTGCACACCTTCGTCTATTCGGCGATCTATGGTCTTCTGACCTTCCTCGTGGTCGAGGTGGTTGGCGGCCTGCTCGATGCGCAGCAGGAAACCATGAGTGCAGCAGCAAAGGGCGGCTTCGGTGCCTTCCTCTATCTCGAAGTTCTCGATGCCAGCTTCTCGTTCGACGGCGTTATCGGCGCCTTCGCGCTGACGCAGAACCTCTTCATCATCGCGATCGGCCTCGGCATCGGCGCCATGTATGTGCGCTCGATGACGATCATGCTGGTCGAGAAGGGAACGCTCAGCGAATACCGCTATCTGGAGCACGGCGCGTTCTACGCGATCCTGATCCTGTCGGTCGTCATGTACTTCCAGACTCTGGTCCACATTCCGGAAGTCATCACCGGCCTTGGAGGTGCTGCGCTCATCGGCATCTCGCTCTGGTCTTCGATCCGCTACAACAAGCGGGAACGCCAGGAAGAAAACGCGGAAGCGCAAGCAGGCGACAGCGCACGCGTCGAAGCGTAGGCTGCGAACCTCTAAACAGTTCAGTGGCGGCCCGGCGGAGACGTTGGGCCGCTTTTTGTTTGAGCATTGTCAGTGATTGCATTGCCAAACTGCGCATCGCGCCAGATAACCGTTCGATGCTGGCAAGCGATTTGAAGGATGTCCTCGAGGAACTTTACAAGGCGGGCGCCTTTCGGGTGCCCGCAGATGAGATCTATTGGCCCAAGGAACTGCATGCCGCAGTTTTCCGTGCCCTCAATATGCAGTACGTCACCCGACGAGATGCGGGAGACGGTCGTGTCGAATTCTCGCTGACGCGGGCGGGCTATGAGGCGATCGCGGCCGAGGTGCCTTGGTCCTATATCCTGCGTCGGCGTTTGCGCGACCTGTTTTCCTGGAGCGCTGGCCGCTAGCGGCGAAATAGACAACGGCCCGGCGATCTCTAGGATCCCGAGCCGTTTTTATCCTTGGGAGGATAGGGCGCCCGTTCGGACGCTGGAATTGGTTAGCCGCGGCGGGTGTCCGGGAAGTTCGCCGGATCGATGCCGAGGGTGCGCAGATCGCTCGCCTTCGGGCGGCGGTGACCTTCTACAGCGGCGGCGACAGCGCTGGCAGCGCCAAGAGCTGCGAACGCACGGCCGATGAAACCCTTGTGGTAAGTTGTGGTAGCCATCTTCTTGCTCGCTTTCGTTTTCTCTCTTATGAGCAAAAGATGGGGCTTGAGGCGTCATATTGCAATGCACAATCGGACAGGTCAGCTATGCGTCGGGAGCTTGCCGGGCCGGAATCCGAACCAAAATCGAATGACCCCATTTGGAGGCAGGCGAGGAGCCAAGCATCTAGACGGGGGGCGTGTCAGAAACCACAGGAATGCCGATGGTGATAAAGGCAATATGGACGGACGTGGATTTCAACGACATGGGGTGGCATGACTGCCGTCTATACGGGATCAAGTTGTTGGACGAAGGATTCAACTTATCCTTGGACATCGACTATATGTTCCGCTGGCCCGAATTGGGGTTCGGTGTTTCGCCCTGCGTGTTGAAATTCTTCAATGTCTTCGATCTGAAGATAGATCTCGACTACGATCGCAACCTCCTCTGCTTCATCAGTGACATCAATCGCCTCGAAGCGCGCTCGCCGAACGGGCGGAGCATGGGCGCCACCAACCTGTTTGGAAACGCAAGATCTCAACCGCGACCATCTGGTCATCGAATAGCCGGGCGGCCGGGACAAGACCATCCAGGAAAGGTGCCATGAACGTCGTCGAACTTTTCGTAACTTTCGGTCAGCTGAGCGTTTTCAACAGTCAGCTCAACGATCCGTTCAATGATTGGGACGAAGTACACGTTTCCCAGGGATTTGCGTGGCGACCAGGTGCGGTCTCGTTCCGTACGCTGCTCGACGGCGATCATCGTGTTGAGATGGTCATGCGGGATCGAGAAAGCGAAATTGTATCCGGCGCACGTCGGGTTGTGGAGGTGCCGTTCGACGTTGCCGGAGAAATCGAGGTGGCGAGCATTTCCGATGGCTGCAGTGTTGACCTGGAACGTGGCCTCTACCAGCTAAGAGTTGAGTTTTGCGGTGAGGTTTCTGGTAAGCAGCAGGTGCATCTCACGTTCACAAAGTGCGCCCGTCCGCGGTTTGCAGTTCCGGTCGTGGATCGCGAGTTGAGCATGCAGCACCCTTTAGCCACGATGGCGAGGCCGGCAATCTGACGGTTCCTTGCTCTCTAAACAATACGGCCCGGCGATCTCTAGGATCTCGAGCCGTTTTCATTCTTGGAAGGATAGGGCGCCTGTGAGGCTGCCGGAATTGGTTAGCCGCGGCGGGTGTCCGGGAAGTTTGCCGGATCGATACCGAGGGTGCGCAGGTCGCTTGCCTTCGGGCGGCGGTGGCCTTCAACAGCGGCGGCGACAGCGCTGGCAGCGCCGAGAACTGCGAATGCACGGCCGATGAAACCCTTGTGATAAGTTGTGGTTGCCATTCTTCTTGCTCGCTTTCGTTTTCTCTCTGATGAGCAAAAGATGGGATTTGGGTAGTCTTTTTGCAATGCACAATCGGACACGCCTGCCATGCAACGCAAGCAGGCCCGGTCGGGAGTGAAACCGACCGGGCCTGCGGATTGGCCTTGGGAGGAGGCGCTATTGCGGCAACTCCGAAAGGGCACTTCCGGAGTTGCATTGTCTTGACGACTTAGTCTTCGTTGGCTGCCAGCTGCGACAGCACCTCGCCACGACCGCGGGCCCTGAGGATCAGCGGCACGATCAACGCTGCAGCGGCAATAGCCAGGAGCACAGCGGCAATCGGGGAGGTAAACAGCACGCTGAAGTCACCCTGGCTAATCGCGAGTGCCCGGCGGAGCTGCTGCTCGGCCAGCGGGCCGAGGATCAGGCCTACAACGACAGGCGCAATCGGGTAGCCGAAGATGCGCATGGCGAAGCCGAGCAGGCCGAATGCGAGCAGCATGCCGAGTTCGTAGACCGACGGGTTCGCACCGATGGTGCCGAGTGTCGCGAACAACAGGATGCCGGCATAGAGCCACGGCTTTGGGATCGTCAGCAGCTTCACCCAGAGACCGATCAGCGGCAGATTCAGGACCAGCAGCATGAAGTTGGCGATGAGCAAGCTGGCGATCAGACCCCAGACGAGCTGCGGATTGGTCGCAAACAGCAGGGGGCCCGGCTGCAGGCCGTATTGCTGGAAGCCGGCCAGCATGATCGCTGCCGTTGCCGTTGTCGGCAGGCCGAGCGTCAAGAGCGGCACGAGCGTGCCGGCGGCAGACGCGTTGTTGGCGGCCTCTGGACCGGCGACGCCCTCGATTGCACCATTGCCGAACTCTTCGGGATGCTTCGTCAGACGCTTTTCTGCTGCATAGGACAGGAAGGTGCCGATCTCGGCGCCGCCAGCCGGCATGGCGCCGATCGGGAAGCCGATGAAGGTGCCGCGCAGCCAAGGCCTCCAGGAGCGTGCCCAGTCCGTTGCATTCATCCAGACCGAGCCACGTACGGCCTCGACCTTATCAGGACCCTTGTCGCCCTGAGCGGCAATGAACAGCGTTTCGCCGATGGCGAACATGGCAACGGCAAGCGTCGTGACTTCGATGCCGTCAAGCAGTTCCGGAACGCCGAACGAAAGACGTGCCTGGCCGGTCAACTGGTCGATGCCGATGACGGAAAGGGCCAGACCGACAAACAACGACGTCAGGCCGCGAAGCGTGGAATCGCCGAAAGCCGATGAGACGGTGACGAAGGCCAGCACCATCAGAGCGAAGTATTCGCGCGGACCAAAGACCAGAGCCAGTTTGACGATGTAGGGCGCGATGAAGGCGAGGCCGAGCGTGGCGATGAGACCGGCGACGAAGGAGCCGATTGCGGCCGTCGCCAGCGCCGGCCCGCCGCGTCCGGCCCGCGCCATCTTGTTGCCCTCAAGCGCAGTCACGATCGACGCGCTTTCACCCGGCGTGTTCAGGAGGATTGAGGTGGTCGAGCCGCCATACATGCCGCCATAATAGATACCGGCGAACATGATCAGCGAGCCGCCGGGATCGAGACGATACGTGACGGGCAGGAGCAGAGCCACGGTCAAAGCCGGGCCGATGCCGGGCAGAACGCCAACGGCCGTACCGAGCGTGACGCCGATCAGTGCGTAAAGCAGGTTCATCGGCTGCGCAGCAACCAGCAATCCCTGCATCAGGAAATCAAAAGTAGCCATGGTCGTCGGCCCTCTTAGAAGAACAGGCGTTCAAGCGGCCCCGCGGGCAGCGACAGTTGCAGGAGCTTGGCGAAGATCACCCAAACGACATAGCAGATCGCGATGCCCACCGGGATTGAGAACCAGAGCTTGCGCTTGCCAAAGCCACGTGCGGTCAGCGCGAACAGAATGCCGGTGGCGATCGAGAAGCCTGCGACGTTCAGCAGGAGCATCTGGGCAGCAAGGCCGCCGACGATCCAGATGACCGGAGCAACTTCCTGGTGTTCGCGTTCCGGAAAATCGCCGCGAAACGCCTCGACTGCGGTCCAGATCGCGAGGCCGAGAAGACAGAAGGCGATCGCATAGGGAACCGTCGTCGGTCCGACCTGGGAGTAGCCGGCAGCGCCTGCCAGACGCGATACATCCCAGAAAATGAGCCCCGCGATGGCGGCGAGAGCGACCGCGATGAAGAGCGCCGCCCGATCCGGGCGACGCGTTGCGGTTGAAGGGTGATGCCCCTTGGTCATTTCACCAGTCCAATGTCCTTGAGCACACCTTCGGTGGCGGCAACGTCCTTGTCGAGCTGGGCGTTGAATGCGTCACCGGTGAGGTAGGTGTCCTGCCAGCCCTTGGTCTTCAGGACTTCCTGCCAACCGGCGGACTTCGCGAGCTTTTCGATGTCAGCCGATACGGCAGCCTTCTGCTCGTCAGAAAGGCCAGGAGCGGCGGCGACCATGCGCCAGTTCTCGACGACGACGTCGAGGCCGGATTCCTTCAGCGTCGGGGCCTCAACGCCCGAGATACGCTCGGCGCTGGATACGGCGAGCAGGCGAAGCGTGCCGGCCTTGACCTGCGATTCGAATTCGCCGTAGCCGGAAACGCCGGCCGTTACCTGGCTGCCGAGGATGGCGGCAAGAGCCTCGCCACCGCCGGAGTAGGCGATGTAGTTGATCTTGGTCGGGTCGACGCCTGCAGCCTTGGCGATAAGGCCAACGGCGATGTGGTCCGTACCGCCGGCCGAGCCGCCTGCCCAGGACACAGCGCCCGGATCCTTCTTCAGGGCTTCGACAAGGTCAGCCATCGTCTTGATGTCCGACGCTGCGGGAACGACGACTGCTTCGTATTCGCCGGTGAGGCGAGCGATCGGCGTAACGTCCTTGAGCGTGACCGGGGACTTGTTGGTCAGAATCGCGCCGACCATGACGTAGCCGCCGACGATCAGGGCGTTCGGGTTGCCCTTCTGCTGGCTGGCGAACTGGGCAAGACCGATGGTGCCGCCGGCGCCCGGCACGTTCTGGACCTGAACGTTGCTGGAGATGCCTTCCTGCTGCATGACCGTCTGCAGCGAGCGCGCCGTCTGGTCCCAGCCGCCGCCCGGGTTGGCCGGAGCGATGATGGTGTAATCAGCGGCAACAGCCGGCAGCGACATGGCGCCGGCGAGAATCGTTGCGAGGAAAAAGTGTTTCAAGGTCAGTCCTCCATGAGGCGCGTTTTCACCGCGCACGTCGTTGCTGTGTGCGAGCGGGGAGACGGCGACGGGTTCTTTCGACCCTTGTCGCTTGACCAAGTTGGTGGCTTCCTCCCAGTCCGCAACCGGCGACCCGCCTCCACGGGTGCCAGTGACCCTAAGGCACCATAGAAAGCTGACATTTAGCTGACATCAAGCCCCGAATGCGCGTTTCGCGGCGTGGCGTTTACGAAATCTTAGGCTCTTGGCCGTGCCAACAGGCGGATAGCGCATCTCTGTCGGCCTGGATGGTCGGCTTGGAGGAGATTGGGCAGTGGACGAAGCGACGAACCGGAAGCCCGGACTTGGGGATTAATTCCACGTACGCTGGCAGCGATATCGGGAGGACAACAAGCTGTGGTAGTGTCGCTACCAACCACCCCGAAGACCTGTTCGAAAGGATGGCGCAATGACCGGGACAGCCAACTCCAAAATCGCCAAGGCAAGATCGAAGAAGCCTGCAGAGAGGGTCGCCGCGCGAACGAGCGCGTCCATCAAAGAGACCGGGGAAGGAGAGGATAAGGGACGGGCGGCCGCGGACCAGCCGAAGTTGCTCTCGGGCGGCAATCCTCAGATCGCCAAGGGCTACGGCGACGCACCTGTGCAGGCCTTCATCGCTGCCATGCCGGGCTGGAAGAGTGCTGTGGGGCGCCATCTCGACGCGCTCATCATGAGCGCCGTTCCCAAAGCGCAGAAGGCCGTGAAGTGGAATTCGCCGCTCTATGGCATGGAGGACGGCGAGTGGTTCCTTGGCGTGCACTGCTTTGCGAAATACATCAAGGTCGCATTCTTCAACGGCGCTTCCTTGAAACCTTTGCCGCCAGTCGAATCCAAGACGGCGAAGGCACGCTATTTTCATATCCACGAAAAGGATGAAATTGACGAGGCCCAATTCAGGGATTGGGTAAAGCAATCAAGCCAACTGCCGGGCGAACGCATGTAAACGGAAAAGCCATTGGTGTTGCGGCGAGCCATGCGCAGAAGCAGCCCTCAAGAACAAGGGATGATATGGCGCGTTGCGTGTGATACCGCATGGAGATAATCGGATGAAAAAGGCGACGGAAGCGATGACAAAGACTGATGCAGTGGAGGGAGAAACGACCGCCTCCGAGCGGATCGACGCCAGAATAGCGGAACTGGGCGACTGGCGGGGAGAGATGCTTGCACGGGTGAGGCGGCTCATCAAGGAAGCCGATCCCGAGGTGGTCGAGGAATGGAAGTGGCGGGGTGTCCCTGTTTGGGAGCATGCAGGGATCATCTGCACCGGCGAGACCTACAAGACCGTGGTGAAGATGACCTTCGCCAAGGGGGCGTCACTCGAAGATCCTGCCGTTCTCTTCAATTCGAGCCTCGATGGCAACACCCGGCGGGCGATCGATATAAGCGAGGGCGGGGAGATCGACGAAGACGCCTTGAAGGCGCTCATTCAAGAGGCTGTGGACTTGAATTTGTCGGCGCAAGCCGAACGTAGTGGCCGATCCCGGAAGAAGACCTGACGTCCCGGTGCAAGGGCGCCGCTGAATTGGCGCGCGCCTTGTTTTCAGTGGAGCCTCAGGACCTCGTTCCATTTGGCGATCAGCCGCGAGCGCTTCACCTGATCGAGATAGACCATCAGGCCGGGGCTGACGGGAACCGGCCGCAATTGAGCGCCTAGCATCTCTTGCATGGTGTTTGCCGTATTCTCTCCAGCGACCTCGGGGCTGACGGCGGCAATCTGCAGTTCGCGCGCCATGATCGTCTGACCCTCTTTGGACATGAAGAATTCGAGATAACGGCGTCCGAGGTCCGGAGAGGCTGAGGCCTGTGGAACGAGGCCAATTCGCGACATCACCACCGTGTAGTCCTTGGGCAGCACGATCCCGACATCCGGATGGCGCGCCGCCCAGTCCGCCGCGTAGGATCCGAGGATATTGTAGCCGAGAACGAAACGACCGTCGGCGACACGCTCCAGGATCGCCTCACTGGTGGAGTACAGCTTGACGCCGGCCGCACCCATCGCCTGGATCACGTCCCAGATATCGCCGAACTGCTCCTGGTCGCGTGACATGAAGAGAAAACCGACGCCTGAGCGTTCGATGTCGTAGGTTCCGATGCGCCCGAACACCGCGGCCCCTTCGCGCTTCAGGTAGCTGATGAGTTCGGCCCGTGTCGACGGCGGCTTTTCCTTCGTGAAACTCGGCTTGTGATAGACGAAGACCGCGGGCTCGAAGGTGAGCGCATAGGCCGTGTTGCGCCAATTCGCCCAAGCGGGCCAGCGGTCGCTCATCGGCAGGTCGCTGCGTTGGGCGTAGCCATCGTTGCTGAGCTTGACTTGCAGGTCCATGGCGGAAGAAAAGGCGAAGTCCGCCGTCTTCATTCCGGCGTCTGTCTCCTTGATGATGCGGTCGTAGATCTCGCCGGTCAGCATGTCTTCGTAACGCACGGTGACATCCGGATTGGCCCTCTGGAAGCCGACGATCATCGGCTTTGCAAGAGGCTCGTCGAGTGAGGAGTAAACCACCAGCGTGCGTGCGTCGGAATTGCCGGAAAGGGCAGGAAATATGATCGGCGCCGCAATGAGCAGCTGCGGACAAAGGGCGAAAAAAAGAAGAGAAATCAAGAACCGCATGAATCCACAATGCCTCAGTGTGTCACCGTTCACAAGCAAGGCGTCCGCGGATAAAGTGGCTCGGGGAGTGACTATATTTGCGTATCTTGCTTGTTGAAGACAACCAGGACCTGGCCGAAGGCCTGTCTGCCATATTGCGTGGCAGCGGCTATGCCGTCGATGTCGTGAGCGATGGCGCCTCGGCACATGCGGTTGCGGCAACTGAAACCTTCGATCTCGTCATTCTCGATCTCAACCTGCCGGAAATGGACGGGCTCGACGTCTTGCGGGCGATGCGCGCCCGGCAGAACCGCGCCGCGGTCCTGATCCTGACGGCCAGGGGGGCGCCCGAGGAAAAGATCAAGGGCCTCGATCTCGGTGCTGACGATTACATGATCAAGCCGTTCGACGTCGGCGAACTCGAAGCGCGGGTGCGCGTATTGCTGCGCCGGCAGGCGGGTCTGAGGGCCTCGACTGTAAGCTACGGCAATGTTTCGCTCGATCTCAACACGCGAAGCTTCTCCTCAGGCGGCGTGCCGATCGAGATCCCGGCACGCGAACTCGGGCTTCTCGAACTTCTGTTCATGCGAGCCGGTAAGGTGGTCGCCAAGGACGCGATCATGCAGTCGCTGACCGGCTTCGACGACGATTTGAGCTCCAACGCGATCGAGCAATATGTCAGCCGGCTGCGCAAGCGATTGGCGCCACATGGCCTTACCGTGCGCACCGCCCGCGGCATTGGCTATTACCTCGACAAGATGGCCGGGCCGGAATGAGGGCGACGGTTTACTCCCTTCGCCGGCGCCTGCTTGGCTGGCTGCTGATCTCGACGGTCGTCATCGGCATTGTTGCGCTCGTGGACACCTACCGCGAGGCGGTTACCACCGCCAACGTCGTCTCCGACCGCGTACTGGCGGGTTCCGCATTGGCGATCGCAGAGCGCGTGGTCGTTGCGGAGGATGGCTCGCTCGAGGTCGATATTCCCTATGTCGCCCTGGAGATGCTGACTTCCGCGGCGCAGGATCGCGTCTTCTACAGGGTCGACGGCCCTCCCGGCCAGTTCATTACCGGTTATCAGACGTTGCCGTCGCTTGGCGAAGAGCCGGGGACATCCACGACCTTTGCGGATTCGATCTTCCGCGGAGAACCGATCCGCATCGCAGCGCTTCGTCGCTCAGCCTCGACCGGGATCAATTCGGTACCTTTCGTCGTGACCGTTGCGGAAACGACGATCGCACGGCGGCAACTGGCGCAGACCATTCTCGTTCGCTCGGCGCTGCGCCTCGGCATGATGATCGCAGGTGCCGCCGTGATCGTCTGGATCGCGGTCACATTTTCTCTGCGACCGCTCTACCGTCTCGGAGATGCGATCGCGGAACGCAATCCGGATGATCTCCACCCGATCGGCGAACGGGTACCGAACGAGGTCCAGGGGCTCGTCGATACCGTCAATTCCTTCATGGGACGGTTGCAGTCGGCGCTCGATGCGCTGCGCAATTTCACCGGCAATGCCAGCCATCAATTGCGGACCCCGCTTGCGATCATCCGAACCCAACTCGCGTTGGCGCAACGCGCCGGATCCTTCGAGGAGACGAAGGGGGCCGTGAAAAAGGCCGATGAGGCGGTCGCCAATGCCGAACGTATCCTCGGGCAATTGCTGTTGATGGCGAAGATCGATGCGGCCGGGAAGGACGAGGCCCGCATGCTGGGGCGTGTCGATCTTGTCGAACTCGTGCGGGAAATCACGGCGGAACACGTGCCGGCGGCGGGCGAGGCCGATATCGACCTCGGCTTCGATGGCGATGGTGATGCCTTCATTCGCGCCGAGCCGCTGCTGGTCGGCGAGATGCTCAAGAACCTGATCGGTAACGCCTTGCTTTATGCCGGTCGCGGCGCCGAAGTAACGACGCGCGTTCTCGCAGACGGGGAGGCCGTGGCCCTGGAAGTCGAGGACAACGGCCCGGGTATTCGCGCAGATCTGCGCGAGGCGGTACTGCGCCGCTTTGAGCGCGGGGGAAGCGAAGCTCCGGGATCTGGGCTTGGCCTGCCGATCGTCGAGGAAATTGCCGAACTTTACGGGGCAACAACCCTTCTTAGCGAAGGGGCTGATGGCAGAGGCCTCAAGGTGACCATCCGCTTTCCGGCGGGCTAGATCAGAAAGCGGCTCTGTCCGGCGCCGCGATTGCGGGCCGGATGAGCAAAAACCATCTGCAAGCGGCCAGGTCGACACGCCCGAATGGTTGCGGCACTTTGAATTGTTTGATTAGCGGCCGCGGTGGCCGAAGAGGGAAGCTGTCTCGCGGGTCTGCACCCGCAGCATCGCGTTCCAAAGCTGTAGAACGAAACGCGGCTGAAACTGGCTCGCAAGCTTGCGCTGCGACAACATGATAAGTCTCCGATAGTTTTGGACGTCTGGCATATAGTGCGTTGGCGGAGATCTTGCCAGAGTGCGAACGCCGGGGCAGCTCTGCGTGCCAAGCATATGTGGAAAACGGCCAAAGCCAGGCGAAATACCTGCCGTTCAAAAACAAAATGCCGGGATGATTTTCATCATCCCGGCCAGTTGGCTTCACTGGGAGGAGAGTTTTTCTTTGGAGGATCAGGCCTTCTTGCGGTTCTTCTGTCGGTAGACGTCGATGACGACGGCGGCGACGATGATCAGGCCCTTGACGATTTCCTGGTAGTAGGCGTCGACGCGCAGGAACGTGAAGCCCGATGTCATGACGCCGAGGATGATGGTGCCGATCACCGTGCCGGTGATGCGGCCGACGCCGCCGGTGAGCGAGGTGCCGCCGATGACGGTCGCGGCGATCGCGTCCAGTTCGTACATGACACCCATGCCAGCCTGTGCGGTCTGGGCGCGGGCTGCGGTGACGACGCCGGCGAGACCTGCGAGCATGCCCGCAATGGCGTAGACCTTGATCAGGTGCGCTTCGACATTGATACCCGAGACGCGGGCCGCCTGGACGTTGGCGCCGATCGCATAGGTGAACTTGCCGTAGCGGGTGTAGCGCAGCGCGATGTGGAAGATGATCGCGACGACGAGGAAGACGATCACGGGCCAGATGCCGGTGCCGATGAAGTTGAACTGTTCGGTGAGGCCCGAGACCGGCTGGCCCTTGGTGTACCACTTGGAGATGCCGCGTGCCGACACCATCATGCCGAGCGTGGCGATGAAGGGCGGGATCTTGGTGCGGGCGATGAGCTGGCCGTTGATGAAGCCGGCGAGCAAGCCGATGCCGATGCCAAGTCCGATCGGAACGATCGCCGGCATGTCGGTCAGCGACGGATAGAGCGCGCGGGCCCAGGTGGATGCCTGGGCGACGCTTGCCGAGATCATCGCCGTCATGCCGACGACGGAGCCCGAGGAAAGATCGATGCCGCCGGTTATAATGACTTGGGTCACGCCGACGGCGATGATGCCGATCACCGAAACCTGGAGGATCATGATCGTCAGGCGCTGCGGGTTCATGAGGAAGCTCTGGCCGACGAAGATCCAGCCGAGAACCTCGTAAACGAGCGCGATGCCGATCAGCACCAGGAAGATGTTGAATTCAGGGGGCAGGCGGCGCTTTGCGCCGGTGAGCGATGTGCTCGCGCCCTGTGCGGCGACATTGGTATCCATTTTCGTTCCTCCCTTTCGTCGGGTCGCTTCCCGCTCAGCTCGCGGCGAGCTCCATGACCTTGATCTGGGTTGCTTCCGCCCTGTCGAGGAAGCCGGTGACGCGGCCCTCGTGCATGACCATGATACGGTCGCTCATACCGAGCACCTCTGGCATTTCCGAAGAAATCATGATGACGGCGACGCCGTTTCGCGCGAGTTCGGTAACAAGGCGGTGGATTTCCGCCTTGGCGCCGACATCGATGCCGCGTGTCGGTTCGTCGAGGATCAGGATGCGCGGATTGGTGAGCAGCCAGCGGCCGATCAGCACCTTTTGCTGGTTGCCGCCCGACAGGTTCTCGATGCGCTCCTGCAGGTTGGGCGTCTTGACGCGCAGCTTGCGGCTCATCTCTTCGCAGGCGGCGGTGATCTGCTTCTCGGATACGAAACCGCCCTTGACGAAACGATCCTGGAGCACGGCAATCTGCATGTTCTCGAGGATGTCGAGGATTAGAAGACAGCCGGTGTCCTTGCGGTCTTCGGTCAGGAACGCCATGCGGTTCCTGATCGCCGTGTTCGGGCTGTCGATCGAAAGCGTCTTGCCGTCGATCGAAATCGTGCCGGAGCTTGCCGGCGTCACGCCAAAGAGCGTTTCAGCGACGTTCGAGCGGCCGGAGCCGACTAGTCCGGCAATCCCAAGGATCTCCCCAGCCCGGACATCGAAGGAGACGTCACGGAAGACACCGTCGAGCGCCAGGTTCTTCACCGAAAGAACGACGTCGCCGATCGGCACTTCTTCCTTCGGGAACATCTGGGTGATTTCGCGGCCGACCATCATGCGAATGATGTCGTCGCGCGTCACATCGCTCGAGGCGTGCGTGCCGATGAACTTGCCGTCCCGGAACACCGAGAACTCATCGGCAATTTCGAACAACTCGTTCATCTTGTGGGTGATGTAGACGATGCCGATGCCTTGTTCGCGCAGGTCGCGAATGATTTCGAAGAGATGGGCGACCTCGCGTTCTGTTAGCGCCGAGGTCGGTTCGTCCATGATCAGTACGTCGGATTCATAGGAGACCGCCTTGGCGATCTCGACCATCTGTCGATTTGCGACCGAGAGGTGGCGGACCTCGATTTCCGGATCGATCTTGATTTTCAATCGGTCGAAGAGGCGGGCGGTAATGCGGTTCATTTCGCCGTGGTCGACGAAGCCAAAGCGGTTTTTCGGTTCGCGACGGATCCAGATGTTCTCGGCAACCGTCATGAACGGCATCAGATTGAGTTCCTGATGGATCATCGCGATGCCATTTTCAAGTGCATCGAGTGGCGACTTCAGCCGGATCTCGACGCCCTTCAGCTTCACATCGCCCTTGTCGGGCGTATAGATGCCGGCGAGGATCTTCATCAGCGTCGACTTGCCAGCGCCGTTCTCGCCCATCAGTGCATGGACCGTACCGCGCTTCAGCTTGAACTCGACATCGTCAAGGGCGACGACGCCCGGGAATTCCTTGCGGATGCCTTCCGCGGAAAGAAGATATTCGGCCTTGGGCACCGCGCCGCTGGCGCGCACAGCTGCCATCGTTGTCGGACTGAGCGTCATGTTCCTTGCCTCCCCCGTCGTTTCCGGCTGTCGCRGAAAGTCCTCGCTGGCGGGTGACCAGCCTATTTTGCCGCATGCGATGTCCATTGGACGCAGGCATTTGCGGCGGGACTTAGATTTGAACGAGAGCGCGGGTTCTCCCGCGCTCTCGATTAAGGCGATCAGTTCTTCGCCTGATACTTGTCGAGGTTTTCCTTGGTCACCAGCTCGAAGGGAATGTAGACCTTCTTGTCGACGGCTTCGCCCTTGGCGAGCTTGAGTGCGGCATCGACCGAGCCTTGCCCCTGGCCGGCAGCGTTCTGGAACACGGTCACGTCGAGGTCGCCCGCAGCCATGGCTGCGAGTGCGTCCTGCGTCGCGTCGATCCCGCCGATGACGACGGAGTCCATTGACCGGCCGGCGGCCTTGAGAGCCTGGATCGCGCCGATTGCCATTTCGTCGTTGTTCGAAATGACGGCATCGAATTCAACGCCGGCCGAGAGCCAGTTCGTCAGAAGGTCAGATCCTTGCGTACGCGACCAGTTGGCGGTCTGCTCTTCGACGATCTCGATACCCTTGCACTGGTCGGTCGCCAGAACGTCGTGGATGTCCTTGGTGCGCATGCGCGCGGCCTGGTTCGAAAGCTCGCCCATCATGACGACGGCCTTGCCCTTGCCGCCGAGCATCTTGCAGATTTCCTGCGTCTGCAGCGTGCCGGATTCCTGCTCGTTCGATGCGACAAAAGCCTGCTTCTCCGGCAGGGTGTCGACGTTGACCGGCTCGCGGTTGACGTAAACGAGCGGAATGCCTGCGTCGGCCGCAATCTTCGACATGGCTGCCGTTGCGTCGGTATCAACCGGGTTGACGATAATTGCGGTCACACCGGCTGCGATGAAATTTTGAATCTGGCTCTGCTGCTTCGAAACGTCGTTCTGCGCGTCCTCGATCTGCAGCTCAACACCGTTAAGCGTCTTGGCGTAGTCGGACATGCCGTTGCGCAGTACCGTCAGGAAGTTGTCATCAAAAAGGGCCATCGACACGCCGATGGTCTCGGCATGCGCGGCCGTCGACATCATCACGGCCAGCGCTGTACCCAGCACGAATTTCTTCATTGTCTTTCTCCTCCACAATGGTGCCCCGGCGACACCTTCTCCTGCCGGGAGCGCAATCCTTGCCGGCTCGCGCTCATTCACATCGAAAGCGCCACTCCCGTTACGCTCTCGGATAAAACGGAATAAACGAACCAGTAAATTGCTATTACGGAATATGTATTCCATTTTATGGAGGCGCCGTCAAGACCCGTCGCGGCGCCCCGCATCGTTTTCCCGTTGCCAGCCGCGGCCGGTCAGATCCGGGTTTGAATGTGGTCCACGCTCCGCCTGATCGCGGCCGCCGGATCTGCGACTTTGTGGACTTCGGCGGCAAACGGCTCGAAGGAAAGCGGCCCTGCATAACCCTCGGCACGCAGGCGCTGGATCTGTCCGACGTTGTCGAGAAGGTCGTCCTGATCGACCAGAACGCGATGCGAGTCGCGGAGATCGGAGACGGCGACTAGACCGTCCGTTACGCCGGAAATATGCACGAGTCCGGTCATCTCAGGATAGGTTGCGGGCTCGCCTGCGAGATGGTGATGGAACGTATCGTGGACCAGCCGGAAGGTCTTTTCTCCGCCAATAGCCTTGATCGCTTCGACAGCTTCGGTCTTCGAGCGCAAGGAGCAGATTTCGAAGCCCAGCGGCTCGACAAGGCCGACGATTCCGGCCGATTCGAGCATCGGCTTCAGCACGGCAAGTGCAGCACGAAGATTTGCCTGTCGCTCGCCGTCCGCCTGGCCGGAGCCGTCGTTGACGGGCACAAGCACGAGGGCCTTGGCGCCACAGTCGCGCGCATAGGTTATCAGCTCTTCGGCTTCTTTCTGACGATCCGAATTCCACTCATTGAAACGCTGCAAAGCGTTGATGGAGATGATCGTAATGCCATTGCGACTGGCAAGCGCCGCTACGTCCTTTGCGGACGTGCCGTCGATGATGGCGTTGCCGGAGAGGTCGTTGCGGATTTCGACAGAGGAGATTCCGAGCGATTTGGCAAGTTCGAAGAAGGCGCTGAGCGGAAGACCGGGCGTCGTCATGTGATTGAGGGCGAAGGGCAGGGTTGTCACGGGAATGTCTCCTCCAGTGGGATGGGTCACGCTTTGCAAATAGAACGTTCGTTCCATTTACAGCCTCGTCGACATTTCACCAACTCCTGGAGGGCCGTCAAAGAGCGAGTGGCTCAAAGGACTTGCATTGCTGCAACATTGCCTTTCGTCAATGACTGAATTCCATCATCCTTCGCTAGATATTCTCAGGTGTGAAGAGATCAAAGGGTAGGAAGGTCTGCCCCGGGGCGCCTGTCGGACCCTTGTCGATCGCCTGGATCATCAGATTGATAGTGTCGCGCGCAAGCGTTGCGGTTGGAGTTGAGATCGCGAGCGTGACGACGTCGTCCCCAAGGGCCGCCCGGGACTCCGGTGTCAATTCGTTGACAACGGCGATGAGCTTACCCTCGAGCCTTTCCTCGCGTATGGCCGAGATTGCACCTTCCATGCCCCCTCCGCAGACGTAGAAGCCGATCAGGTCCGGATGGCGTTGCAAAAGGTTCAGTGTTGCCTCGTGCGTGATCTCGGCCGTATCGAGATTGACCATGGTGTCGAGCACTTCGAAATCGGGCGCATGTTCACGGAAATAGGAGCGGAACCCGATTTCTCGAAGTTCGTGGCCGAGGAAGCGGTGGCTGCCGACGAAGGCCGCGACTTTGCCGGGGCGTTTGGCCGCCTTGGCGATCATCCATGCCGCGGTACGTCCGACCTTGTGATTGTTGAGCCCGACATAACCTTCCCGCACGCCGGCTGCGAAGTCCGAAAGCAGCGAGAAGACGGGTATACCGCGCTCCTTCAGTTCCTCGATTGCGGTCGTTACTGCCGGATAATCGGGAGCAACAAGCGCAACCGCTTGGTTTCGCGCCGCAACCGCGCGAAGTTTTTCCGTAATCGCCGTCGGCGTCGAATTTGCCACGAAGTCGACCTGGGCGAAAACGCGCGCGTTTGAAAGCGAAAGCGCCGCGTTTTCGATCTCCTTGGCAACGGCTTTGTAGAAGGACTGCTCCGGCTTCTGAAGCACGAAGCCAAGCCTATACTGCGGCAGATCTTCGAAGACGCGCTGCCGGATGAGGCCAACGGCATGGTAGCCGATGGATTTGGCTGCCTCGTAGACACGGCGCGCAGTCTCTTCTCGCACCGGATGCCGTCCGTTGAGGACTCGATCGACGGTCGCGACGCTGACGCCGGCGGTCCGTGCGAGGTCGGCAATGGTCGGACGGTTGCTCATCGGTTCTCCTGATAGGTTTGCATCACGAATGATATGCTGCGAATGACATCATTTGAGAGAATATATCATTGCTGCATTGAGACCTGGCAAAAGTCAACCTATCGTCATTGCACCTGGCCAAACTGGCCGGATCGCAGGGAGGAGAGCAAATGGCGATGGTTCCAACGAAGCGAGATTACAGTCTCCTTGGGCGCGATGCCCAGGCGGCTGTCGCCAATGGCCTCTCGGCTGCCGAGTGGTATCACACGGAAATCCCGCGCAAGCAGATGAAGGAGCTGATGAAGCGCGAAGACGGGCCCGCCATTCGCGATACCGCGGTCTGGCTCGGTTGCCTCTTTCTTTTCGGCGGGCTCGGCGTCACTTTCTGGGGCACCTGGTGGGCCGTTCCGTTCTTTCTCGCCTACGGCGTTCTCTACGGTTCGGCCTCCGACAGCCGCTGGCACGAATGCGGGCATGGCACCGCGTTCAAGACGATGTGGATGAACAACGCCGTCTACCAGATCGCCTGCTTCATGATCATGCGCAATCCCGTAACCTGGCGCTGGAGCCACACGCGCCACCACACGGACACGGTCATCGTCGGCCGCGATCCTGAAATCGCCGTCATGCGGCCGCCGGATCTCCTGCGCCTCGTCCTGAACTTCTTTGGCATTCTAGATATCTGGCACGCGGTGGTCGACATGGTTCGCAACACGCTTGGCATCATCAGTGCCGAGGAGGCGACATTCATCCCGGAAATGGAACAGCCGAAGGCGATCCTCGTTGGTCGCATCTGGTTTGCCATCTATGCCGCAACCATCGCGCTCTCGCTCTACCTCGGTTCGATCCTGCCGCTGATGCTGATCGGCCTGCCGCGTCTCTACGGTGCCTGGCACCATGTGCTGACCGGGCTGCTGCAGCATGGCGGTCTTGCCGACAATGTGACCGATCATCGGCTGAACAGTCGCACGGTCTACATGAACCCGGTGAGCCGCTTCGTCTATTGGAACATGAACTACCATGTGGAGCACCACATGTTCCCGATGGTGCCCTATCACGCGCTTCCGAAGCTTCACGCCATGATCAAGCACGATCTGCCGGAGCCGAACCCGTCGATGCTGCATGGCTACCGCGAGATGATCCCAGCCTTCCTGCGGCAATTGCGCAACGAGGACTACTTCTTGAAGCGTGAGCTGCCGGCGACTGCGAAGCCCTATCGGGAAGAGTTTCACAGCGACGCGATCGTGCACGCAGCGGAATAACCAACGAACTTAGCAAATGGGAGGAAGTCATGAGCGGAAACTGGGTTGAAGTCTGCGCGGCCGACGAAATCGACGAGGAAGACGTCATCCGCTTCGATCACGAAGGGCGCACCTTCGCGGTCTACCGCAGCCCGGATGACGAGTACTTCGCAACCGACGGGCTTTGCACGCACGAGCACATTCATCTGGCGGACGGTCTCGTGATGGACGACATCATCGAATGTCCGAAGCACAACGGTCGCTTCAACTACAAGACCGGCCAGGCCAAGGGTGCCCCGGTCTGCGTCAACCTGAAGACCTATCCGGTGAAGGTCGAGGCAGGAAGCGTGTTCATCGCGATCGCTTGATGGCGACTTCAACGGGAATAGTTCGGCGGGAGCGGGCAGGGAGGTTGAAATGGGTGGAGTAGTCATCATTGGTGCCGGCGAATGCGGCGCAAGAGCCGCCTTTGCCCTGAGGGAGAAGGGCTACGACGGCTCGATCACGTTGATCGGCGCCGAGCCACATCTTCCCTATGAGCGGCCACCGCTTTCGAAGGACGGTCTCAAGGAACAGGTTGAGCCTAAATACGTCGCCTGTGCCGAGCGCTATGGGGCCTCTGGTATTGAGGTGCTGACCGACAGCCCGGTCAAGGCCATTGACCGCGTCGCCAAGCGCGTCGAACTCATCGACGGCGGCAGCATTTCCTATGATCGGCTCTTGCTGACGACCGGCGCCCGCGCACGAACGATACCTGGAACCGTTGATGGATCTCGGCGCATTCGCACCCTCAGAACGCATGTTGATGCCGCCGAGATTCGCCGCGAACTTGTGCCCGGGCGGAGGCTTGCCATCATCGGCGGCGGATTTATTGGGCTGGAGCTCGCGGCAACGGCGCGCGGCCTTGGTACCGACGTCGTCCTGATCGAAGGGCTGCCACGCATCCTTTCACGCGGCGTTCCGGCCGAGATCGCGACTGTCGTGGCAGAGCGGCACCGAACGGAAGGCGTCGATGTAAGGTGCGACACGAAAATCGATCGCATTGATGCCGACGAGAACGGCGTGCAGATCCTGCTTGCGAATGGACAATCGGTCGATGCTGATTTCCTGGTCGTTGGCATCGGTGCAGCGCCGAACACGGAGCTGGCAGAAGCCGCGGGCCTTCGGGTGAATAATGGCATTGCCGTTGACGCGACCCTCAGGACTTCAGATCCCGACATCTTCGCGGCCGGCGATTGCTGCTCCTATCCGCTCTGTCACTATGGCGACCGCCGGGTGCGTCTCGAGGCCTGGCGAAATGCACAGGACCAGGGAGCGCTTGTCGCCAGCAATCTTCTGGGTGCGAACGAAACGATAACCAGCGTGCCCTGGTTCTGGTCCGACCAATATGACCTGACATTGCAGATTGCCGGACTTGCAGACGGCGCGACCGTAGCCGTGCGCCGCGATCTTGCAGACGGCGCTTTCATTCTCTTCCATCTCGACGACACCGGCCGCCTGCTTGCTGCTTCGGGCATCGGCAAAGGCAATGTGGTCGCGCGCGATATTCGGCTGGCGGAAATGCTGATCGCGGCCGGAAAGCGGCCCGATCCTCGGGCGCTCGTTTCGCCGGAAACCAAACTCAAGGCCCTGCTTGCCGCCTAGAGGGGGGGCTTTCGCGACCCCCTAATTTTCATTGATATCGGAGACTTCTCATGAAAAGCCGCCGTCCGACTGTTGCCGACCTCCTTTCGATGAAGGGCAAGCGCCAGCTCACCATGTTGCGTGTGGAAACGCTTGACGAGGCGCAAGCGGCTGAAGCCGCCGGCATCGACCTCGTCTCCGTGCCGCCGGCACTTCTGGGGCCGCAGTTTCGCGAAGCGGCGCCGACCTGTTTTGCGTTTCCGGGTCTGGAATACGGCGACTACGTTTCGGCGGAAGAATATATCCGGGCGGCGTTCAAGGCGCTGAAGGCCGGGGGCGATGCAGTCTACTGTGCCGCGGGTCTTTCGACCGTTCGGCGTATGCGGGAAGAGGGCATTCCGGTTTGCGGCCATGTCGGGCTCATCCCCTCCAAGGCCACCTGGACCGGTGGGTTCCGTGCAGTCGGCAAGACGGCGGCAAGTGCGCTCGAGATCTGGCGGCAGGTCAAAGCGCTTGAAGAAGCTGGCGCCTTTGCTGTCGAAATCGAGGTCGTGCCTGGCGACGTCGCATCGGCAATCAGCGCGCGAACTTCGATGCTGATGTTGTCGATGGGAGYGGGTTCAGGCTGCGACGCTCAATATCTCTTCGCCAGTGACGTGCTCGGCAGCAACCGTGGCCATGTGCCGCGCCACGCCAAGACCTATCGCAACTTCGCCACCGAATATGATCGCCTCCAGCGTGAGCGGATCGGGGCGTTTGCCGAGTTCGCCGAGGATGTTCGGTCCGGCGCGTATCCGGAGCAGCGGCGTCTCGTGGGCATCGATCGGGCGGAGCTCAAAGCGTTTCTGACCGAGCTGGAGCGCAATTAGCGCCGGACGCGCTTGCGTCGGGGAGGGTGGTTGGTATAGTCCGCTGAAAATTTAACTTCCCTCTCCAAGCGGATTTCGATTTGAGCGCCTTTCTCGAGGACAGCCTCACCTTTGTTGCCTTCCTGGCCGTAATCTACGCGGCAACCGTGCTGGTCTATTTCATTCTTGGCTATGGCATCACATGGCTCAACGAACGCAACCCCGAGCGCCGCATCCAGAAGGGGCGTCGCGGCGAGAAGCGCAAGGCCGTCGAGATCCGCCAGAGCATGGCCTCGATCCTTGTAACCTGCACGTCCGTCGCGATCGGCCTATTCGCCCAGCATCAGGGTTGGACCTTATTTTCGCCCTGGGATTTTAGCTGGTGGACGGCAGTGCCGCTCTTCCTGCTCTGCATGGTGCTCTTCGACGCCTGGTTCTATTTCGCTCACCGGCTTCTGCACACCAAGGCTTTCTACAAGTTTCATCTGCTGCATCACCGCAGCGTTGCGCCGACCGTGTGGAGCAATGATTCGATCGGGCTTGTGGATACGGCCTTGTCGCAGGGCTATTATGCCGTCATCACCTTCCTCGTGCCGTTCCCGCCGATCATTCTTCTGGCGCACCGTCTGTTCGATCAGATCAACGGCACCTTTGGGCACGCGGGCTTTGAATATTTCGCCTCGCGCACCGCTCGCTATCCCTGGCCGATGCTTTGCACGACCTATCACGACCAGCACCACGCCGAGTTCAAATACAACTATGCGAACTATTTTTCGTTCTGGGATCGTGTGATGGGGACGGTCGCGCCGAACTATGACCGGCGTGTGGAGGCGCTTGAAGGTGAGGCGCCGGCGCTCAATTTACGTAAGGCGTCCAACGTTACGGGAGCGGCTGAGACCTCTGCTGCCGACTGAGGCGAGGCTTGCGTTCCAATCCATTTTTCTGCGATGGCAATGGCTCGATTGAGAATTGGTTTCCCGCCAGGCGGTGATGGATTGGAGCAGATGGTCGAGCCATCGCAGAATGAAATAGAGGTCGCATTGCAGCGTGGCCCCGCCCATTACGCGGATCGACCGATTATGCTTTCAGTCTGCGATCCCGACAACCGCCTTGGTCGCCGGCCACAGCTTGCCTTCAAGCGTCGTGAAAGAACCCCTGACACGGTCTTCCGTTCCTTCCTGCTCGATCGGCGAGGGCGAGGACGTTTCTACGGTTGGACGCCGGTGCAGCTTGAGGCAGTGGCCTTGGTGCCCGACGTCGCGACTGCAAGCGATTCAGCAAATACTGAACCGCAGATCACGATCCGCCGTCTGTCCGTCGCCGAGGCGGCACTCTTGATCGCATTGCGGCGGGCCATGGCATTCCTGCAGATCGTCAGACTGTTCCTCGCAGGCAACCGAAAGGGAGCCGAATTTCGGTTCGTTCGGCAATGCGACGCCCTTTCCGCCCCCGACTATAGTGATTGGGTCGAAGCCCAAGCGTTAGCGGAAGTAAGCGAGGCAGGAGATGATGCGTACACGTGGCCGCGAAGGCCGCGGATCCTCGTCTCGATCGAAGGCACCGATGCGCCCGCGGTTGCGCAGACCAGGCAGTCACTCGAAAGCCAGACGTGGCGCGACTTCCAGGAAACGTCTCCGGCAGAGATCGAACAGTTGCTGGAGCGAGGTGAGGCGAGCGCCGACCTCTTATGGCTACGGCTTCCGGCAGGAATGCGCGTCGCCCCAAAAGCCCTGGAGCGATTGGCGCGTCCATTTGCATTCTCTAGGGATGTCGCGGTCGTCTACTGCGACGAAGATCAGATCGACGCCCGCGGCGCGCGTAGTGACCCCTTCTTCAAGCCAGCCTGGAATGAACCACTCGCCCGCTCGGGATGGCTTCCGCTGGAAGGCGCCCTTCTTCGCCTGGCCTGCATCCCAGATGGCGTTTCGCTGCAACGCGCATCCGCAGCCGAAATTGTCCTCGCGATGGAGCAGGTGTCGTCCGGAACGATCATGCACCTGCCGAGAGTGCTGCTGCATCGGGGACCATCTTGCCGTCGGACCGGCCGTCACGACACCATCATTCAGCCCAAACGCGAGCGCCCGGCGGTCAGCGTCATCATTCCGACGCGCGACAGGGCCGATTTGCTGGAGGCCTGTCTGAAAGGTCTCTTCGAGAACACGGCACCGGCGGATCTTGACGTCATCGTCATCGACAATGATAGCGCCGAACAAGCCACGCTGGCCTTGTTCTCTCTGTATGAGCAGTCGGGACGCATCCGTCGGATACCTCTTGCCGGAGCGTTCAATTTTTCCCGCGCCTGCAATGTCGGCGTCGATGCCGCCCGACATGACCTCATTCTCTTGTTAAACAATGATGTTGAACCGATTGATTGCCATTGGCTCGAGTGCCTGGCAGGCGAGTTCGATGATCCGACGGTCGGCGCCGCAGGAAATTTGCTGCTGTTTCCCGACGGCTTCGTTCAGCATGGCGGCGTGACGCTCGGTGCGGGGACAGTCGCGCGACACAGCTTCCACTTTCTTGACCCGAAGGGGCAGGGCGACAAAGGTCTTCTCCGTCACCGTCGCGACATCTCGGCGGTGACAGCAGCCTGCCTGCTGACACGCAAGGACCTGTGGCAGCGTCTTGGTGGCATGGACGATCAGAATCTGACAGTTGCGTTCAACGATGTGGACTATTGCCTCAAGGTTCGGGAAGCGGGCTTGCGTATTGTTTGGACGCCGGAGGCGGCGATGTTGCATAGAGAGAGCGTCTCGCGTGGTGCTGACAATACGCCTGAAAAACTTCAGCGCTTCGCGCGCGAGGAGCGAGCTATGCATCAGCGCTGGAGCGACACGTTGAAAGCCGATCCATATTACAATCCGAACCTCTCGTTGATTGCCGAAGAATTTATTCTCGAAGCACATCCGCGAGATATTACTGTGAGGTCGAGCGCTTGAACCGCTTGCGTGAACGGTTGGCCCGCTGGATGGAGCGGCGGCTGCCTCAGCCACGGCTGCGGGAGGAGGCAACCGGTCGTCCGAGGCGGCCGGTGAAGCGGATCATTGTATTCGGACGGATACCAAACCCGACCTTCGACTATTATCTCGCGGCTCGCCTAGAGGCGCCGGACATGCCACCGTATGAGGTCGCAGATATTCGCGGTCGAGATATGTCGGCACTGAACGCCTACGGGGCCTTCGTAATCCTTTGCCGCTATGCGTCTCCCTCGGTGTTGCGCTGGATCGAGAGCAATGCAATGCACCTCTCCGGCGTGGGACTGTTCCTCGATGACGACATCCCCGCGGTTGTGACAGGCAAGGACGCGGATTTTTTCTACCGGCTGTTCCTTTGGTATCGCGCCCTTTGGCCGCTTCGCCGCCTCAACCGGCATCTGGATTTCGTCTGGGCCTCGACACCGCACCTGGCATCCCGACTGGCGGGGGCGAAGGCCATGGTGTTGCCGCCAGCACCTCCGAAGGCGTTTTGGCAAGCGGGCGAATATGATGATAATCGGGTTCCTCGGCCAACGCGGGATGTCTTGATCGGCTACCACGCGACGGGGGTTCATCTCGAAGAGCATCGATTCCTTCGGTCAATCGTAGTGGATGTGCTGCGCGAACGGCCGCAGGCTCGGTTCGAAGTCTTTGCCGACCGGCGTGCCAAGGCAATTTGGCAGGGCCTGGAGCGGGTGACGATCTGCGAACCCATGCCCTGGACGGAGTACCTAGCCGACGCGAAGGCCCGGCGCATCGATATCATGCTCGTCCCGCTCGCTCCGTCGCATGTGAACGACAGCCGCGCGCCGACGAAGCGCATTGACGTGGCGCGATACAGAGCGGCGGGAGTGTTTTCGGAGGGAGTTGCATATGGCTCGTCGCGAGATTCTGAGGAATTGCGAATTCCCTACGCTGCCGATGCCTGGCGCGAGGTCATCCTACAACTTGTTGATGACGACGAAATACGTCGCAGGGTTGCAGGCGCGTTGCGCCATACAGTATTGCAAATGACCACGGCAGCGGATACGGGTCTTGATGTTCTTGAAGGGCGGCAAGTGTAGGTTCGTTGTCGCCCGTTTGGCTGGGTTTAGAAGCCCGGGCCCTTTTACCTAAGGTATTTGTAATGGCTTCCAAGGTTGTGTTACTTCGTCCCAAACGATATGGCGATGATCGCGGATGGTTCACTGAAGTTTACAATGAGAAGGCTTTTGCCGGCTACGGTATCGACGATAGGTTCGTTCAGGACAACCATTCGCTTTCGGTTCCGGCCGGGACTTTGAGGGGCCTGCACTTTCAGATGCCACCCTTTGGGCAGGCCAAGCTTGTGCGCTGCATCCGTGGGCGGATATTCGATGTTGCCGTGGATATCCGCCGGAATTCGCCGACCTTCGGGCGGTGGGTCGGCGCCGAACTATCCGCAGAGAATGGTCATCAGCTTTATGTTCCAGTGGGCTTTGCTCATGGATTTGTCACATTGGAGCCTTCTACGGAAGTTACATACAAAGTCTCCAATCTGTACTCGGCGCAGAACGACGGGGGCATTCTATGGAACGACCCGGCGATCCGTGTCGAGTGGCCCCTGCCGCACGGGGTTAATCCAATTCTGAGTCAGAAAGATGGGCAGCAGCCGTTGCTCAGGGACTTCGATAGCCCGTTCGTCTATGACGGAACTCCGCTCGAATTGGTCCACGTGTAATTTTAGAGGAATCGATCATGCGTATATTCGTCACCGGCGGCGCTGGCTTCATTGGATCGGCCTTAGTTCGGCACCTCATCGACAACACGGAACATGAAGTTCTGAACTTCGACAAGCTGACTTATGCCGGTACCCTGACTTCTCTGTCATCCGTTGCCGCTTCGCCGAGATATAGCTTCAAGCAGGGCGACATCTGCGACGAGCGAGCTGTGGCGGACGCCATCAGCGACTTTCAACCCGATGTAATTACGCACTTGGCAGCCGAATCGCACGTCGACCGATCGATCGATGGTCCTGGCGCGTTTATTCAAACGAACATTGTCGGCACGTACACGATGCTTGCCGCGGCCCTCGACTATTGGCGAAAGCTCGGGCAGGAACGCACGCCGCAGTTCCGCTTCCACCATATCTCGACTGATGAGGTATTCGGGTCGCTCGGTGAGACCGGCTACTTCACCGAAACGACGCACTATGATCCCCGTTCGCCCTATTCTGCCTCCAAGGCTGGTTCGGACCATCTCGTTTCCGCTTGGGGGCATACCTTCGGCCTGCCGGTACTCATTACCAACTGCTCGAACAACTACGGCCCTTATCACTTCCCGGAAAAACTCATCCCGCTGATGATCGTAAAGGCTCTCGCCGGCGAACCGCTTCCCGTTTACGGAAATGGCTCTAATGTGCGTGACTGGCTATATGTAGAGGATCATGTTCGCGCGCTGCAATACGTGTTCGAGAAGGGGGTCCCAGGCCAGACGTACAATATCGGCGGCAATTCGGAACGGCGAAACATCGATGTGGTGACGACCGTCTGCGAAATTTTGAATCGTTTGCAGCCGCGCGCAGATGGGCGCACTTACGGTGAGCAAATCACCTACGTCGCTGATAGGCCCGGACACGACCAACGCTATGCGATTGACGCGAGCAAGATCGGTGCCGATCTTGGTTGGCGGCCGATCGAGAGCTTTGAAAGCGGGATCGAGAAGACCGTGGCCTGGTACCTGGGTAACCGCAATTGGTGGGAGGAAATTATTCATCGCAGCCAAGCTGCCACGCGTCGAGGGTTGGGCGCATGACCAAGCGACGGATACTCATCACCGGAGGCACTGGGCAGGTTGGGACTGAATTGCTTCGTTGTAGCTGGCCCGAAGATGTCGAATTGGTTGCACCGACGCGGAGCGAACTGGATCTCCGCGATTGCGAAAACGTTGAACGATATGTTTCGTCGGGGGATTTTGCCGCGGTTGTAAATTCCGGCGCCTATACGGCGGTCGACCGGGCCGAATCGGAAATACTCGCGGCGTGGAAAGTAAACGCGTTAGGACCTGCAGCGCTGGCATCTGCAACCAGAGATTGCGGAATTCCTTTGCTTCAGCTCTCCACCGATTACGTCTTTGATGGATTGAAGGAGGGACTTTACCTGGAAGATGACCCCATCGCGCCGGTCGGTGTATATGGAGCCTCTAAAGAGGCGGCCGAACAGGCGGTGCGGAGCGGAAACCCTCGCCATATTATCCTCCGGACGGCTTGGGTCATTAGTGCTCATGGCAATAACTTCGTGAAGACGATGCTGAGGCTCGGGCGTGAAAAACCTGTGATACGGGTTGTTAACGATCAACGAGGTTGTCCTACTTCGGCGTCGGATATCGCCGGGACACTGGCCGCAATTACTCTTCGTTGTCTAAAGGAAAGCGACGGTTTCCCGACCGGGACCTATCATTTCGTCAATGGCGGTGACGCAACTTGGTACGATCTGGCATGTGAAGTTTTTAAGGAGCTCAAAAACGCAGGATATCAAGTGCCGACGCTGGAACCAATTGCTACAAACGAATATCCAACTCCAGCCAGGCGCCCGCCGAACTCCCGTCTCTCGACCGAGAAATTGAAACGTGATTTTGGCATCGAGCCTCGCGAATGGGCATCTGCGCTGCGCCC
The DNA here is from genome assembly GCF_052115125.1 of Ensifer sp. 2TAB8. Classification (NCBI taxonomy): domain Bacteria; kingdom Pseudomonadati; phylum Pseudomonadota; class Alphaproteobacteria; order Hyphomicrobiales; family Rhizobiaceae; genus Ensifer; species Ensifer sp. 2TAB8. Next base: position 144,512 of record NZ_JBFRGB010000013.1, read on the forward strand.
CGTGCTAACGGATCTCCTCAGTGCCAAATAGGCCGCGCCACCGCCCCCGGAAAGTCCGAACCTACCTCATTGTTTCGGGTACAAATAAACTTTCGGTGATGCGGGTTGGGGCGCCGTATCAAACGACAATCCAGGGAGTAGATCTTCAATGAAAGGCATCATTCTCGCCGGCGGCTCCGGTACGCGCCTTCACCCGGCAACGCTAGCGATCAACAAACAACTGATCCCTGTCTACGATAAGCCGATGATATACTATCCTCTTTCTGTCTTGATGCAGGCAGGCATTCGAGAGATATTGATCATTTCATCGCCGGAGCACTTGGGTAGTTACGAGAGGCTGTTTGGAGGGGGTGAAGAGCTGGGACTGCAAATACGTTATGCTGTCCAGCCTAAGCCTGAGGGCCTCGCTCAAGCGTTCACTATTGGGGAGGCGTTCATCGGACAGGACAACGTTGCTCTTGTACTAGGTGACAACATATTTTTTGGAGCGGGCCTAAGCGAGCTTTTGGAAAAAGCAGCGCATCGCAGAAAGGGTGCGACAGTATTTGCCTATGAGGTCGACGATCCCGAGCGTTACGGTGTTGTCGAACTCGCTGCGGATGGGCATGCTATCAGTATTGAAGAGAAGCCAGAAAGACCGAAGTCCCGATTTGCAGTGACCGGGCTATATTTTTATGACAACAGGGTCGTTGAGTATGCCAAGACATTGAGGCCATCGAAGCGCGGGGAATACGAAATTACCGACCTAAACCGGGTATATATGGAGCATGGTGCGCTCTTTGTTGAGCGGATGTCGCGAGGCTACGCTTGGTTAGACACCGGTACCCACGACAGCTTGTTAGAGGCATCTGAGTTCGTTCGTGTTATCCAGCATCGGCAAGGGACAAATATCGCGTGCATCGAGGAAATCGCATATATGAACGGCTATATTTCACGCGACCAACTTATTGCGTATGGTAACCGGTACGGGAAGACTGCCTATGGGAAATATCTACTAAAACTCGTCAACGACTGAACGGATCGCGCATTGGTTGGCACATCGCGTCGGTTGAGCAAGGCTACGGAAAATCGGTAGTCGATTTCGACGCTCGCAATGGTAAAGCCGAAGGTTTCTCCGCCGAGCTTCGGTAGCGCCGCCCAAAATGACGACGGGTCTAGCTTTGCGAGCGAAGTAATTGAGGTGATCACTACATTATGAAGCTGCACTTGGTGAATTTTCGCAGGCAACTCTCCGTTGTTAGGTCGTCCCCCCTTTTGGATGATAGTTGGTATAAGCATGAGTACCCGGATGTCGCGAACGCATCGATGGATAGTGGTGAACACTATTTGAGACATGGTTCCGCGGAGGGCAGAAATCCAGGGCCGCAATTTGATACATCCTACTATCTGCAGAACAATCCAGATGTTGCTGCTTCGGGTATGAATCCGCTTGTTCACTATACATTGTTCGGCTCGCGCGAAGGTAGGCAGACGCTTGGATTCCGTCTTGATCCTGATTTCTATTGTGCGTTGTACCCTGAGGTTTCTCGGAGTGGATTGAACCCTTGGGACCATTATCGCAAGATAGGAAAGAAACGCGGTTACTATACGTCGTTCGACGAAGGTTGGTACTTGGAGGAATACCCTGAGCTTGCTTCCTTCAACGGTTCGCTCAAGCAACATTATTTGTCTCACGGTCAATTTGAAGGGCGTATTCCTGCATTCGATAGCGCTTGGTATTTAGACGAGTATCCGCAGGTGCGGTCGGCTTGTTCCGACCCGATGGAGCACTATCGAACGGTTGGGAAAACACTTGGATTCCACGCTGGTTTTGACCGCAATTTCTATTTACTACTTTATCGCGATATTTCCGCGTCCGGGCTCGATGCTTACGAGCATTACACCGGCCACGGGCGGCATGAAGGTCGTGTCCCAGCATTCAATAGACATTGGTATACCTGTTTCTATAAGGACGTGGCTGACCGTCAACTTGATCCGCATGCCCACTACACAAGCCGAGGGCGCTGGGAAGGGCGACCGCTCTCCTTCTCGGACAGAATGAATATCACGAAGTGGGGATTCCCGAACACCCACTTTGGCGCGGCCGCAACAACCAGTGTAGAATGGAAAGTCCCAGAACCGCACCCGGATTTTTCGCCTATGGTGTCGGTGATTGTCCCAAATTTCAATCATGCCCCGTTCCTGCGCGAGAGGCTTGAGTCGATCTACTCGCAAACATATGAGAATTTCGAGGTCATACTTTTGGACGACGCATCGACGGATGGTAGTGTCGCGGTGCTGGCGGAATACGCTGAAAAGTACTCCGAAAAAACGCGACTAGTCTGCAATGTCGCGAATTCAGGTGGAGTCTTTAATCAGTGGAAGCGAGGCTTGGAACTTGCTAGTGGCGAAATAATTTGGATCGCGGAGAGCGACGACTACTGCGATAAAAACCTGTTGCGTGAACTCGTTCGGTTTTTTCGGAACAACGCTGTAATGGTCGCGTTTTGCCGTACAGATTTTGTTGCGGGGAATTCTGGAAGTAGAACCTGGACATCAGAAGAGTATTGGGCCGAGATAGGTTTCAATAGTGGGGCGGCGCCGTTTGTTATGCCATCTCACAAATTGGTGGAAACGGCGTGGGGAGCAAGGAATATTGCTCCAAATGTGAGCGCAGTTCTGTTTCGTAACCCAGGCGATCTCAGTATTCTAGACGACCCCGAGTGGCGCGGTCTCAGAATGTGCGGCGATTGGATCTTCTATCTCTCGCTTATACGAGGTGGATTGGTCGGGTATAGTCCCGTTGTCACAAATTACTACCGCCAACATCCGCAAAATACATCGATCTCCACCCATGATAAAGATATTTATTATGAGGAACATGAAGTCGTCGCTCGGTATCTTAGTAGAACGTACGCTGTCGGGGAGAAGGTTCTTCGGGCGCACGAAGAGGTCCTGTATAGACACTGGTGCATGAAGCGGGGACATAATTCGCGGGCCGAGTTTGAGAGACTGTTTAGCCTGAAAAAAGTAATCCAGGAGGGGAAGTTTAGGCGAAGAAACATTGCAGTTGCGACTTATGCACTTGTGACTGGTGGTGGCGAGGCGTTCCCGATCTTGCTCGCAAACCTGCTACAAGAGCGAGGGTTCGCAGTAACTTTGCTAAACTTCCAGTCCGAAGTAACCAACGTGGGCGTCCGCAAAACTCTCAGTCCGTCGATACCTATAGTGGAACCACAAAACAGCGCGGAATGCGGCGCTATACTGAAATCTCTCGGAGTAGAGTTAGTTCATTCTCATCATGGGTGGGTTGATATTACACTTGCGATTGCGCTTGAGAACTTTCCTAGTATTCGACAAGTCGTGACTACCCACGGCTTTTATGAAATTATGGCGCCTGAGACCGTGAGGCGCTATGAGAGTGATTTGAAGCGTATTGACGCCTTCGTTTACATCGCAGATAAGAACTTGCCGCCATTTTCGGAGGAGTTTCGGAAGAATAACGTATTCCGAAAGATCACGAATACAATAGCAATGAGACCTCTATCTAAACTGAGCCGTGAAGAGCTTGGATTTGATGAAGGCGACTTTCTGTTATGCCTCGCCTCCAGAGCCGTTGCAGAGAAGGGGTGGTCCGAAGCCATTGAGGCAACGAAAATTGCAAACGAGCGATCAAAGCGTAGGATTGGACTCATTCTGATAGGTGATGGCCCTGAGTTTGAGCGGCTTAACCAAGAAGCGCTTCCAACTAACGTGAGATTGCTTGGCTTTCGCGATAACGTGCGAGATTACTTTGCTTTATGCAATGCAGGCCTCATTGCTTCTCGGTTCCGAGGTGAGAGTTGTCCTCTTGTACTCATAGAGTGCTTGAGTGTGGGACGCCCGGTAATCTCGACCGAGATCGGAGAGGTACGGGAGATGCTGTCGACAGAAGGCGGGCTCGCTGGGATAATTGAAGAGCTTGATAATTGGTCAATCAATGTAACTTCACTGTCGGACAAAATTCACACTTTGGCGAACGATGCTCAGTTGTATGAGGAAGTTACGCAGAATGTGTCGGCCGCTGCCCGTAAGTTTGATCAAGATTTGGTGGTCAATCAATATATAGGTGTCTATGATAGTGTATTCCAGAGCGGTAGGCGAAAATCGCGGCAGACTAGACTATCGGTAGTGCTTGTTGCCTACAATATGGCACGGGAATTACCTCGGACTCTTTTAACTCTGAGCCCCACAAATCAAGAGTTGTCGAGYGATGACTATGAAGTCATTATAGTCGACAATGGTTCAAGCCAGGAATATGATGTTCAATCACTAAAAGATATTTGCCCTAACATTCGGTTAGTGCGCATGGAGCACCCTATGCCATCCCCGGTTGCCGCTTTGAATAGCGGCATTGAGATGGCGGAAGGAGCTATCGTCTGTGCCTTTATAGACGCGGCGAGAATGGGCTCTCCAAATTTGCTGAAAGCGGGCTTGGCTGCCTGCGAAATGCATGATCGAGCAGTCGTCGGAAGCCTATCTTTCCATCTCGGCCATGAGGCTCAAAATGCAAGTGTTTTCAAAGGGTATAATCAGACCGTTGAGGACGAACTGCTCGCTACCGTCAACTGGCGTCTAAATAGTTATGAGTTATTTCGTATCAGCAGTTTCGATCCGTCGTCCCGGTTTGGATTATATGAGTGCCCGGCTGAAACAAACGCACTGTTCCTGAGAAAAGAGCTGTGGAACGAGTACGGAGGGTTTGATCCTGCCTTTAAAGGCAGAGGTGGGGGGCTCGTGAATCTGGATATGTGGCGGAGATTGTGTGACGACGAGAGAAATTTGGTCGTCACCCTTTTGGGTGAAGGTACATTCCACCAGTTTCACGGCGGCGTAGCGACAAACGCGGTTTCTGACGTTTGGGAGGAGATGCACGCTGAGTATGTTGCGATCAGGGGTGTTCAGTTCAGCGTCCCGAGACGGAAACCATTCCTTTTTGGACGTGCTCATCGTTGGCTGTTGGAGTTCGAAGAGCGCGCGGGACGAAATTGACAACGCGTCAGTGAGAGTGGGGATTGTTGGCCGGCTTTGCATTCAGGGCGTGAACCCTTAGGTGATCCCTACGTCCGCAAACTACTCGTTGTCGGAGCTCATGCCGTGTTGCGCTTCAGTCGCACGGGAGGAACAGGGCCGAAGAAGTGGGCCGCCGAGTTGCTGGCTCGCAATCCGCACAACGTCGTGGCAGTCGCTCTAGCTAACAAAATGGCACGGGTCGCCTGGGCAATGATGATGTCCGGCGAACGCTATCGATCAATCCCTGTCTGATACAGGAAGCCTGAACTCTTGGAGATTGGTGAGGTGCAAATGGTGTGATGCGAACGGTCGAACCGGGATCTGGAAGCCCGCCACAAGGGGCAATGCGCTCCGAAGCGCGTTGGAGTGAATGGGACTGGATCTGCGGAATTCATCAGGGCCAGCGGCATTGAACGGCCGCAATCGAAAGGCCGTATACATGCCTGCACCCGACCAAGTCGCAGCCACACCAAAAGTCCTTGCCAAGCGGAGGTCGTCCATACATGCGCCCCTTGGGGTGGACAGATCGGGATGAGGAATTGACCGGCCTTCCGGGTTTTCGGAAAGAAGACCCATGGCAAAACACCGCAGTCACAGCGTCGAATTCAAACGTCAGGTCGTGCAGGAATTTCTCGCCGGCGAGACGCTGCATGGTTTGGCAAAACGCCGCGACGTGTCGCGCAACCTGATCCGCATCTGGGTTCAGAAGTACGGTATCCCCACGGTGAAGGCCGTCTTGCGAGCTGAGGGCGAAGATCGCAAATCCTAGGAGTAATCCTAGGAGTATGCCTATGACGAAGCATCAGGTTGAGGTGATCACGTCGGTCGATCACCGCCGCTCGTGGCTTTCGCGGGCCGTAGGACGGAGCCTCCAGACCGCGCTCAATATATTTGCGTACCGTCTTGCGGTCGATGCCAGTCTGCCTGGCGATCGCCGACACCGACAAACCTTGTCGATGCAAATCCAGGATCATGATCGTCTCCCTCAGCTTGATCACCGAAATCCCCCTTCCGACCATCGGAAGGAGTATCGGTGACGACGTGCCGCCGGTCTTCCGGGGCGCGCCCCGAAAGACCGGCTACAGCGCGCAAACTGGGGAAGATTCAAACGGCACTAGTGGGGAGTATTGTTCCGGTACTGACAGCTACACCTATGACTTTGGTGATAACTGGCAGCACACTGTCACGGTCCAGGCTGTGGAGGATGGCAACCCTAGGATCGAATATCCGCGATTCATTGATGGTGAGCGCAGGGCGCCGCCGGAAGATGTTGGCAGCACCTCGGGGTTCGAGGAATTCCTGCGAGTCATGGCGAAGCCACGGCATCCGCAGCATCGCGAGTTCGTGCGTTGGTATGGTGGCCGCTTTGACCCCGTCGATATAAGCGTTGATATCATTCAAGATCGTGTCGCTAAACTTGCCCGCCGTCGGACACTCGGAAAAGCTGGCTTTGCAAAGAGCCAAAACCAGCAGCACTGACCAAATCTGAAAACACAGAACGAGGCAGTATGGGCTATCGCAACTCCGCCCTCTACACCCTGAAATACGTCGCAGCGATGCTCAATGAGGACGAAGACTTCTTACGGGAATGCTCGATTGAGATGTTCTCCGAAGATGGCTGCTTGTCTGCATATGACGACTATCCGGGCTCCGAGCTCGGCGAGCACATCATCCTGTTCACCCAACTCGGGATCGACAACCTTCAACAGATGGTCCGCGATCTTCGTGGAATTGGCGACGCGCCTTCGAAACCCGTGGCAGAAAGAAACCACAAGAAGCCTAGGCTGCTGCGGTCCTGACCGGATGGTTACGAAGTACGAGGAAGGCGCATTTGACGACGATGCGCAGGCCGTCGACCTCATCCAGGAGTACGAGGCCCGGATCGCGGCGCTGGAGCGGCTGGTCGGCAAGCAGGCGCTCGAGTTGGAGTTCCTAAAGGGGGCTCTGACCGCGGCTCGCAGTATGCTGCCGAGCTCTACCGCAAAACACTCGCCGCCAATGACCTGATCGGTTCGATGGGCCGCCGGGGCAACCCCTACGACAACGCCAAGGCCGAGAGCTTCATGAAAGCGCTGAAAGTCGAGGCTGTTTATCCGATGGCGTTCGAAACCTTCGAGGATGTCACCAAACACCTTCCCCACTTCATCGAGGAGGTCTACAACAAGCGCCGGCTCCATTCAGCGCTCGGCTATTTGAGCCCCCAACAGTTCGAGGACCAACACATCCGGCAGACTGGCAAATCAGCGGCCTGATCCTTGTCCACCCCAAGGGGCGCACTCCAACTTTGGAAAATTCGAACGGCATTGACAGCAGGGGCGTTGAAGCTGCGATAACGATCTGCTCGCGTGGCACATCCGGCCACCGATGGTTCAATGCTCTAGGGCGGCTCAGGATACCTGAGACTCGAGTCACAGATGGATCCAAGTCCAAGGCACGTCAGCTCGCTTTTTCAATCACCGCTAAGTGGTCAGAATGGGACATTTTTGCGCCATATCTTCGATCTGTACACGTAGCTGTTTTATGTGCTCAGCTTGATGCCGTTGAATGCTAAGGTCTTCTACCACTGGAGTAAATTGGTCGGGAGCCTCGGCGTGCCACTTCCAGACGTTCCTGCTCTTGATTTGATCAGAGATATAGGTAGTAGGCGGGTTATGTAGAGAGCCCTTAACGAAAACCGCAACAAAATCGTTCCATATGTCGCCGGCTCTGTCCGAAACGAACGATTCAACTAGTTCCACAGAAAACCCGTTTCGCCGCGCCCATTTAACGAGAACGTTGCCGCAGTCCGGATAGAAGCGCCAATTATCGTTTGGGTACCTGTGGTATGCTCCGTTTGATGGGGCGTTGATGTAGATATAGCCTCCGGTTTTGACGACCCGAAGCATGTCAAGAAACGTCATCCAGAAAAAATCGTCATGCTCCATTTGCGATGAGGAAACAATACAATCTGCAAATTCGTCGCGGAATGGCAATGGGTCGCCAATACAAACCTTGACGTCAACCGACTTGCCGAACTCGGTGTCAACGCCAACGTAAAAGAGATCAGCGGGCGCAACGTTCCTGAGGCTGCCGTTTACATCTAGGGATCCGGTTTCGACCACGGTCGTCCAGTTGACGTTCGCGTACGACGCGAAGAAGAGTGCTCCAGTACTTAACGCCGTATCGTGCATTGGTCTCTCTCCTATTCTTTTTGTAAGGCAGTGGCGAAATTCGCGCCGAACAATTCAATGTGAGTCCGGGCCGAAGCCGGTTTGTCTTATGGCAATTCTCGTTTGACTTGGGAAGCAGGAACTTTGGTCAGATACATTTGGAGTGGCGCCATATGCTATTGAAACCACTACGGTTTGCCGTGCATTACGGTTGAGATCCGAACGTCTGAAGGGTAGGTCAGGCCTCGCGAACTATACTTGCCATTGGCAAGATTGTGGATGCTCGGCCAACTTATGGCTATCGGGTCGTCAGCGTCGACGGTAAGCATCCCCCCTTTCCTTCGAACGTCTGTCCGGTAATGGTAGTGCCTACTGAGCAAGGGAAACCAGGCCGTTTGCTGAAGCTGCAAATCTGGTCCCGTGCTCCACCCCAATCGCGAGGCCTCAGGCAAACAGATGTCGGAGGCTATCATCCAAACCCTGAAACGCTTCTATACACGCATCTCGCCTATTCCCGACGGCGACAACACGCTCCGGAACATCGATGGATGGATCGAGGATTACAAGGAAATTCATCCGCATTCAGCGCGGAAAATGGTATATCGCAGGGAACTTATCAAAAGCATTGTCTCATTAGATGACTTGTTCGGCAAAATGGGGCACTCGGGCCCTCTAGCTTGCTTCGCCTGTACTCGCTAAGAGAGCTAATAAGCCTCCGGTTTTTAGCGGGTCACAGCAGCGAGAAATAAGTATGTTTGTTCGTCCTCGTGTCGTAGGAGTGCCGTCGCTTCTAGGCAACGAAATAAGCGACAACACGGCGTTACTGAAGCGTCTGGGTGGAAATTCGGGAAATATGCTCTTCACGGAAGCGCTTGTCAGACTGCTAATTGGCGGTAAATGGCAGCCAAACAGCTTAAATGACACCGATGGCGATTGTGTCGTTGTCGCGGCGGCGAATTGGCTTAACCCTGGGGACGACTTTAGGTGGCTGGCAGACGAAATTGAGAAGTCGAAATTGCCAGCGTTCATCGTAGGGATTGGAGCGCAGTCCAGCCTAAGGAAGGAGATTCCTCGAATCGAGCCGGGAACTGTTCGGCTTCTCAAAGTTGTGGCTGAGCGCTCCGGCGCTATTTCGACCAGAGGACCGTTTTCCTCTGAAGTGCTCGAACACTACGGCATCAAGAACTCAGTGCCGACTGGGTGTCCGTCTTTGTTGCTCTGTGGCCCTCGGGGGCCCGAGATCGATAAAGGCGTGCTGGGGCCACAAATTGTTCTCCACGGGACGAGACATGGTAATTTGGCTGGCAGCGAAATTCAGTCTTATTTTTATCGGCAAGCATTCGCTTTAAAGATGGACATATTGCTGCAGTCAGAACTGGTAGATCTCGAGATTGCAACTGGAATTGCTCCATACGACATTGAGCCGGCTGACGCGCATATGGTCAATCGAACTTATGCGGCCGGTCCGTATCCAAATCTCGTTCGATTTTTGAGGACAAAGGCTGCATTCTTTTACAATTTAGAAAAGTGGATTTCTTACGCGAGAAAGAAGGATTTTTTTGTCGGCACGCGAATTCATGCAACTGTGCTTTCGTTGGTTGCTGGAACGCCAGCTGTACTAGTCGCTCATGATTCGCGAACGGAAGAACTTGCCGAAGTGATGGGGCTTCCTTACGTAAAACCTGAGCAAATCGATACGCGCGTTCCATTGGATTTCGAAGGTCTTTTTGAAGTTTTCAAAGACTCCGACTTCGGCAAGTATCGGGCATATAGAACAAAATTCTTAGAGTTCTTTCGTGAAAACGGCTTCACCTGGAGTGACGAGTAATTTGTTCCGGCGCGTGGCTTCGAACCCCTCTATCAATATTTTTTGATGTTGCACTCGTTAACTAAATAACTGAATGACGCGGAGCGACAAAATGGACCTGCGGAACGCTCCGCGGCTTGGCGCGTTCGACAGGCCGGACGGCACTCCTTCCATCCCAGCGGCCGATGGCCGCGCCTTTCCATGGGCGGGGCGGAATGACCGGGGTCGGTCCGATAAGGAATTGCACTTTGGGGTATCGCTATGAGGGAAAGCAGGCAACGGACGAACATACCTGCGGCGGAGCTATGAAATGATCTACATGCTTAACTCACTCGCTTGCATTGCTATGGCAGCCGGGCTAAGCGCATCGGATGGATCAGGAGACCGATTGGTAAGTGCTATAAACGCTGGCGACCCTGACACGGGATCGAGCACGATCCAACAAGGATCGGCAAAAGCATACGCTTCACCTACGAAAAATAGAGCGACCAGAACATGTCTGAATTTCAGAGCCAGGGTATTATTTTGGCCTGCCCGCTTTATCGCCGCGCAGACCTTTTGCCTCCGCTGATTGGCTCCATAAAGAATGTTATACATGAGTTGAAGGAACTAGATGTTCAGATACTGTTTATTGTTGATTCGCCGAATGATGATGAACTTCTGACGGTCCTCAATGGCTACCTTAACGTGTTGCAACGCGACCTCAAGGTAAATGTCATAGTGAACAGCGAGAACGTTGGCTTCTTAAAATCCGCGAATATTGCGCTCGGTATGGGACGACAATACCGCCAGGACGTCGTCCTCCTTAATTCCGACGTAGAATTGTTTCCTGGAGCTTTGAGGGAAATGAAGGCGGTCGCGTATAACGATCACATGATTGGCTTTGTGAGTCCGCGCTCCAATAACGCAACGATATGTACCACTCCGGTGGGAACAGCTTTCCGTGGCTTGTCTCCCAGAGACTGTTATTCCAATTTTGAACAGTTAAAGCATCGCTTGTCCCGTGTTGAATATGTACCAATTGCGGTGGGGTTTTGCTTATACATTAAACACGCTGTAATTGCTGAATTCGGTGTTTTCGATGAAATTTATGGAATGGGATACAATGAGGAAAACGACCTCATCATGCGGGCCAACCGCGTTGGGTACCGCGCGGTGATCGCAAACCACGCGTTCGTGTATCACGTTGGAGAAAGCTCGTTCTCACTGCTGGAGGCTGGAAGGTCGTCGCGCGAGTTGAAAAACGCAGAAATCTTTAACGCCAGGTATCCGGAATATTCTCGGAGTATTGCGCGATATGTGTCCTCTCCAGCCTATAAGGCATTAGCTTTGCTTGACGGATTCGTGCTCGATGGACGGCAAAAGTTGCATGTCGGTTTTGATATGCGTTCCCTTGGAAGCTACCACAACGGCACTTTTGAAGCTGCGTTCAAAATCGTGGAGGCCTTTTCTAAGGCCGAGAGCGAGTTTTCTATCAGCATCATCAGCCAAAAGGACGCGTATGACTTTCATGGCTTTGACCGTCTACAAGGAGTCCGATGGCAGGCAATTGATGATCAGTCTCCATTGGCGGCAATCGTCCGCATCGGTCAACCTTTTAGGGAGAAGGATGTCAAATGGCTTCGGCACCGCGCACCGGTCGTAGTGATTTTTATGTTGGATACCATTGCAATGGACGCGATGTCTTTAGACGAGAACGGTCTGCGGCGTATCTGGGATCTCACGCTGCGTACGTCTGACGCCATTTTTTTTAATAGTGCCTATACTGCCCGCCAGTTCAATCTGAGGTTCAATATTCCGCAATCTACTCAACAGGTTGTGGCCCTGCACTCGACGAGTGTTGCGGAATATGGCGGAACGCCCGTTGTGCGCAAGTCCACACAAACAGATGAGAATTACATTCTGATTGTCGGGAATGATTTTAGGCACAAATTCGTCAAGGAAACAGTGGAGGCGCTTCTTTCCAAAACTAAACAGAAGTTTGTCGTGCTGGGAATTGAAGGTATCAATACTGAAAGGGTTCGGTATTTCAGGTCAGGAAAAATCGCGGAGGAACAAGTTCGAAACTTGTACCAAGGTGCGAAGGTGGTTGTCTTTCCATCGCACTATGAGGGGTTCGGATTTCCTATATTGAACGCAATGGCGAGCGCAAAGCCTATTCTTGCTAGGCGTATGCCGGTGTACGAAGAAATTCGAGTTCATAATGGTTTTAGAAATAACATTCACTTATACGATACAACCAGCGAACTAGCGGACAGGCTGAACGATCATTTGCCTAATTGGGCCGCAGAAGACTGCGATGTTAATGAAATAACGTGGAAAGATTCCTCGGACCTTCTACGCAAAACCTTAGCTGCACTTTGCGCCAACCAAACGAGATCCGACCTTCACGAAAAGTTGTTGCCATTTGAGGCCGGGGACATTGATGATGGTGCTGACCGTGGTCTGCTCAGGTCACTTGGAAAAATGACGCTGGAGCTCGGAAAAAAACTTCGCCGTCGCGGTGGCAAATTGTTTTCATCGATCTTCACTGACTTTCATGCGGTTCGTGTGTCTCCGTTCTTTGATGAACAATACTATAGAGAGACTTACAGGGATATGCGTGCCATGGAGCGGGGACACGCGAAGCATTTTTGTCGATACGGATGGAGAGAGGGGAGAAACCCGGGGCCGCTGTTCGATCTCGAATGGTATGTCGAACAAAATTCCGATATCCGGCAAAGAGGGATTAATCCGTTAGTGCATTACCTCCGGGATGGCTTCTTCGAGCGCCGGCCCATAAGATTCGTGGGTTCGACAAAATCCATTGTATTGCCGACAGATCACTAGCGATACCTATCTGAAAGAGAATGCGCATGCTTGAGATAATTGAACAAAACCAAGGTTGTAACGAGATTCACATCGCGCCAGTGTATCGAGAAAACGGTATTGGTCGCGTCGTGATAAGGGGGGTTGGGAACAAGGTGCGCATCGAGGCGCCGCGGTATTGCGCCAATCTTTTTCTAGAAGTTACCGGTGGTGCCAGCGTTGATATCGAGGCGAGTTGCGTATTTCACGGACAGAATATCCATCTGCTCGCGCCGGGACATTTACATATCGGCGCCGGATGCGGTTTTAATGGGCATTCAATCATCCAGATGCATGAGCCATCTTCAATTGACATCGGAGCGCATTCGCTTTTTGGGGGCGACACGATGGTCTCCAGCAGTCATGTTCACAAAATTGTCGACGTCAAAACAGGAAAAAGGCTCAACCCGCCGGGTGATATTGTAATTGGGCGCCACGTATGGATTTCGGCGGGAGCGAGCGTCTGGTGCGGCGCTAATATTGGCGCCGATTCGATCGTGGGAAAAGGGACGTACGTTTCAAAACAATTCCCGGCGAATTCTCTAATTGCAGGAAACCCTGCTCGCGTAATTCGCGAAGGCGTGACCTGGGAGTTTTAGTCCTTCAAGATCGTATTTTAGCCAAGTTTGATGCGCAAGTCCGACACCCGACGGAATTAGGGAGCGGGGAGATGCTAAAATCCAAGTTGCAAAGCCGCCTTGATGTTATCTCGGCCTTGGTTCTTCGGGACATGCGGACGCGGTTTGGGCGATCGCACCTCGGCTACCTCGTTGCGGTCCTGTGGCCCCTTGCGCATTTAACGTCTATCGTCGTGCTTGCGGCCTTCATAAATCGCGTGCTTCCTATGGGGACGGATCCTGCAGTTTTCGTCGCAACTGGTGCTCTTCCATACATCCTCTGCCTCTATCCTGCTCGTCTCATTGCGATTTCTGTTACTCTGAGTAAGCCTTTATTTCTTTTCCCGGTGGTAAGGGTATTTGATGTGATTGTTTCGAGAATTATAATTGAGTTTGTTACTGCATTTATAGTTGTTATTATATTCTCGGGAAGTTTGCTGGCGGCGGGAGTTGATCTGATACCGCTGGATTATTCCACGGTGGCCGGGGCCATAATTTGCACGATATATTTATCTATATCTTTGGGTTATCTGAGTACTGTCATCATTTCAATTTTCCCGTTCTGGCACATTGGCTTCGTTGTATTAATGGTATTGCTTTATGCAACTGCAGGTGTGTTTATAGTTCCTTCGACGTTGCCTCAACACGTAAGGGACATGATGTGGTTCAATCCCTTGGTTCATTGTGTGGAGTGGATGCGATCTGCTTACTATGAGGGTTATGGCGATGACATGTTGTCCCGTGGATATCTAGTTTGGTTCTCGAACTCATGTCTATTGCTCGGTCTCCTAGGCGAGCGGTTTATGCGAGGCAAACTTTTGTCATCATGATCGAGTTAGACAACGTGCTCAAGTTCTATCGAACTAAGGGGCAGAAGAAGATAATTCTGAATCATGTTTCCCTCAAATTTAGCGCGGGTACGTCGTATGCTATTCTCGGGATCAACGGAGCAGGCAAAAGCACAACAATGCGCTTGATCGCCGGTACCGAGCTTCCAAACTCCGGGCGGATCAAACGCTCTACGAGAGTGTCTTGGCCGCTTGGCTTTGGTGCGGGATTGCACGGCGCGATGACTGGGCGCGAGAATATCCAGTTTGTTGCCCGCCTTTATGGGCAAGATCCAAGACGTGCCGTTGAATTTGTCGAGGACTTCGCGGAGGTGGGGGCATACATTGATGAGCCTTATCGCACGTACTCGTCCGGTATGGCGGCCCGTTTGGCTTTCGGATTGTCGATGGCGATCGACTTTGAGTGTTATCTTATCGATGAAGTTACCGCCGTAGGGGATGCCCGTTTTGCCGCCAGATGTCATGAGGAGTTTGCAAAGCGCCGAGACCGGGCGGACGTGATCATGATCTCACATTCAATGGAAACGGTTCGCGAGTACTGCAAGCGGGCAATTGTTCTGGCTCACGGCCTTGCCTATGAGTTTACAGATGTCGACGATGCAATTGAGTTGTATAAGAAACTGAATCGATAACGACGATGGAGCAGATTGCAACAAAGCGTAGCCTACCCAGCGGAGTCTCGGAATCCGCGATTGCTAAGGCAGAGTTTGCCTCTAAAGAACTGCGTCGCGTTGCGAGGAAAGCGCGCTTTTCAAGGCCCGTCGTAAGCGGAGGGTTCCGGGTCCGGCGTTCAGATAAGCTTTTCAGGTACTATCTTGGCGCGATCTTTGTTATGGCTGTTGTTGTGCCCACGATCGCTGCGGTGGGATACTTCTCGTTTGTGGCAGCGGATCAGTTTACAGCAGAGGCAAGATTCTCGGTAGCGTCCGGCGACACTTCAGCACTTGATGCGCTGGCCGGAGTTTCATCGCTAATTCAGACCGGACAGGCCAAGAACACGATCATTATTTCCGAGTACATATCCAGCAGGCCAATGGTAGATGCGTTGGAGAAAAGCATAGGTTTGCGGCGGGTTTTTCGACCCGGGAACGGCGACTTTGTTGCGCAAGTCAGTGAAGATGCGACGGCCGAGGAATTGCTAAAGTATTGGAAGAGGCATGTTTCTGTGGATGTGAACCGCACGTCGGGTCTGGCAACGTTGTATGTAAGCACATTCTCACCAGGTGACAGTTTGAAGATCGCCACCGAAATCATCGGGCTGTCCGAATCCGTCGTGAATAATCTCACGCAAAAAAGCGACATTGATGCATTCGAGATGAGTAAATTAGAAGTAAACAGAGCTAAGTCAGAATTGGAGACAGCAACTTCCCGTCTCAGGGATGCGCGCAACACGGCAGGGGTCCTGGATGTAAAGTTATCGGCCGAAGTCACTTCAACTTTGATCTCACAGTTGAGGTCGGCTCTCGCGAACATTGAAGTGCAGATCGCGACCCTCAAGGCGAGCGACGCGGCAGGTGCCCCCCAAATGACACCGCTTCAGCATCAGGCGGATTCAATAAAAGATCAGATCGCTGGCTATGAGGCGTCGATGGCAGCGCGTTCGACGTCTGAGGGGGAAGTTTCTCTGGCGACACGTGCGACTAATATACAGGATCKGGAGGTGCAGGCAGAAATAGCACGATCGATCTATGCTGATGCAGTTTTGGAGTATGAACGAGCTAGAATCACCCTCGAAAAGAAGCGCTCATATCTTTTGACCTACGTCACGCCGCGGCTTCCTGAGGAGGCTCTCTACCCGCGCCGCATTCTCTTTAGCTTGGCCGTGTTTTTGCTCGGGGCGCTGATTTGGGGCATATTGGGTGGGATAGGCTGGATGGTTCGAGACCACATGGCGGCCTCCTGAGGAAAGCAGTGTTTTCATGTACTTCAACGTCGATGCAGACACAGGACAAGCCGTTACCGGATGGTTGGTTATGGAAAACATAACTGTAACACCGGAGTTTTCGATAAAGTTTCCGGATCGAGCACCAATCTTGTTTAAGGCGAATGTCTTCCGTTCAGATCTGGTGCACCATGGAATTCACGCCACTGGCATGGCTGGATTTCAAGTGGACGCTGGTCTTGTTGCGAATATTGAGACATCAGATTTCACGATTTGTGAAGCAACTACCGGGCATCCGATTTATCGACGCCGTGATCTCAGAAAACACTTTCCAAAGAAAGTAATGTTTATTGAGGTTGCGGCGTTACCTCAAATAAATATGCTTAGAGTGCTAATGTCAAACTTCGCGCTCAGGTACCCTTTCCTTGAAAGGCAAACGCTGGATACGATCAATGCTACGATAACTCATAATTTCTCGGATTCTATTTTTATATACGGTCAACTTAATTGGTTGCGTCACGGTGGATATGCGAAGGAGCGCGATTTCCTTACAGTCGTACTAACTCGTGACCCATATGAAGAGCTTGCGGAGCGATTGTTGCTCATACAAACCCTGGATCGCCAACGGGCGAGTAACCCTAGGATGCGCGAACAACTAGACAGGTTTGGCGATCTCGCTCCCGCTTTGTCAAGCCTCGATCTCCAAAGCCCGAGAGCCGTGTTGGCCGGTTTTAGAAAGCTCAACGCTGGACAACGTAAATTGCTAAGGTCTCCGATGACTGCTGCGCTTGCGTGTGCTCCGGAAGAAGACGTCAATCGAAAGCACGTGAGCGTGGCTCTCGATCATTTGGCTGATATGAACATGGTTGGCTCGCGTGATCTATTCGATGACTTTTCGAGCGTCGTTTCAGGCTATCTCCAAACAACCGGCTTTGAAGACATCAAACTTGATGTGCTGCCGGGGACCGCAGAATTGGCGCGGATGTTGACGGATATCGGATTGATAGGAGACTTATTAGACGAGGACATTGCCCTTCACAATTTTGTCAATGAAGCACTAATCGAATCCAAGAACACATATGACAATCAATTCGCGTCCCACTGAAACAGGTCTCGTCGACCCCGGCTTAAGAGCCGACCAGGTAGGGATCAATCCGCATGACCGGAAACTTGCCGTCATAGGTTCGAGCGCTCGTCGCACATTGTCTCGTGTGCAGCGCGCATCGAAGCTATTGTTTCGGCCGTCCGCGCCAGTCCGTTCCGGCCAAAACCATTTGGTGGCCTCGAGTAGCGGGTCGGGTAGATCCTTGGGTACCACTTTCAGTCTGTTTGTTCTCTTTCCGACGCTGATTGCGTTCATTTACTATGCGACAATTGCATCGCCCGTTTATGTTACTGAAGTGAAGTTAACCGTTCGGGAGGCAGCCAGGGGCGACGGACGATCTCTCGCGCAATCAATCCTCGGTAGTATCCGACTTGGACCGTCCTCGCAGGGCACCGGGCAGGACACTTTGATGGTGCTGGATTACCTTAAARGCCGTGCGGTAATTCAGGATCTCGGTGGTGTTGAGACACTCAAGGGCTGGTACGGCAGGCCAGATATAGACAGGTTCTCTAGATTGGCTTCAGCTGCAAATCTTGAGCAAAGCTGGGACTATTGGAAAACGCATATCACAGCGTCTGTCGATACAATTTCTAATATTCTCACTATGCGGATCAGGGCCTATAGTCCGCAAGATTCTCTGGATGTGTCACAGAGATTAGTAGAGAAGAGTGAGCATCTTGTGAATGAAATCTCTGGAAGGCGTCGTACCGACGCGCTTTCAAGAGCGATAGCAGAAGTCGAAAAGGCTGGCACCGAATTAGCGAATGTTCGGACAGCCATGCTTGAATTCCAGAAACGGAGCGGCAATCTGGATCCGCTTGAGACGGCTAAGGTTATTATAGGGAATATAGCGACCTTAACTGCAAAGAAGATAGAGATTGAGACGCGGCTCGCGACTGCTACGACGACAGGTGTAGGTGGGCGTCCAGGTGAACGATACGACCAGGCACGCCTTGCAGCTGTTAACGAGCAATTAGGGTCTCTGAATGCTAGTCTGACCGGGAATAGTAGCAGTTCGGTCTCATTTCAACTGAAAGAATACGAGATCATACGGCTCAAAGAAGAGTTTGCGGAGAAAATCTACACACTCGCCCGAACAGGATATGAAGACGCTCGAAAGGAGGTCGAAAAGCAACAGCTTTACGTCGCGCTTGTTGTTCCTGGTGTTTTGCCAGACTCGCCGCTCTACCCCCAAATCTTCACAGACAGTGGCTTAGTCGGTCTTGGCTGCTTTGTCGTTTGGGCCATCGTTAGCCTGATCGTTGCAACATTGCGAGATAGCCTAGTCTAGAGGTGTGAAACGTTACCACATCGCACGAGCTAGCTGGATCGGTTCATTCGTGCGTGGGGCGAAGCCATGCAGCGATGTTTGCAATAGGCTCGTGGCGAACGCTCCGCAGGCGGTGCTCCGTCAACGAGCGCGTTAGGGGAAGCTCATGAGGCGACGATCTTTTCTCCAAGTCGGGATACTTGCCGCAACGGATAGGGGGGCTGCTATCGATCATGGACAATGTCCGGAAGAGAAAGAGCGCTGGTATGAGAGTACTGGTCGAAGCCTGGATGTGGTGGACGAGGTGCCCAGTCGGGGGTGGGCGGTCGCCAATTATCACCCCGTCTTAGCCCCACCCTTCATCCGTACGGCCGGCTACACAATGCCCGGTGATTTTGGTGGCGCACTTTACACGCAAGTAGATGTGGTGCCATCGCACAACGGCTTCTTTCAGATCAGTCTCGCAGATGGTGTTACAACGGCCTATTACCAATTGTCCGAGCTCGGCGTGACGCCGGAGATGTTCGGCGCAAAGGGTGACGGGATTACGGATGATCTAGCAGCCTTCCAGAGTGCTGTAGCTTTTTCTAGACGTCTTTATCTGGTCCGTGGTGGCGTGAACTACCGATTACACGGACAACTGGATCTTCCCCGTTTCCAAAGTATTATTGGTTTTGGAATGGCGAATAGCGATAGCAACGTTACGACGGGTGCGCCCAAGCTTATCTTTAGTGGGACTGGCACGCATTGCATCGGAACTAATAATTCAGACGGGCTTTCGACGCACTCTAAAATCGGCGGATTCGTATTGCGAGACACGTCTGGCGGTGGTTACCGCTATCTAATGAATTTTAGACAATGCATCGAAATGACGTTTGAAGATATAAAGCTGGAGACCACGCATACCGGAACAGCGGGCTTTCACGGCTACAAAGACAATCTTTCAGACGTGAGTTGGTCTAACAGGATGTCGAACGTCAAGGTGCGGTTGCCCGATGAAAACACAGAGCATACCTTGGACGTGAATTGGTCGGACAGTACCGTATTAGACTGCCAGTTCACAGGGGGATACGGTGCGATAGATAGAGGTGTAGAGGTTCGTTACATCGGTTGCCAATTTGAACGGTCTCAAACTCTGGGTATGACAGTCGTTAAGTCGGCGATCACGAAGCGGTCTTGCTTCATTGGATGTACTTTTGACGGAAATTCGTATGTAGGGTTGCGTTTTGATACATTCATGGACGAATCTACAACATATCACGTGGAAAGTTCGGTCGTCGGCTGTACATTTCGGACACTCGATCCAAACAGCGGCACTCCCGGAAAGTGTGACATCGAGTTTGTCAATGAACGTGCCGGAACCGTTTATCAAATGCCTGTAATTTCGGGGAACACGCATCAGGGCGGGGCGGTTGCTCGTTTTGAATACTTCGGCGCTGGAAGCTGGTCGGGTGGTAAATTCCTTGGCAACAGTAGCCGCGACTTCAACGAACAGAACTTTGGCATCGAAGACGATGCACTTTATGTAGAGCCAACCGGAATTAAAGTTCCGCGGGGCATGGTGGCCGCGCGAGGCGAAAGAACGGTCTACGGTCAGGAAAAGGTTTCCGGCTTCTTCGGTAATCGTAATTCTGGAGCAGCGGGGGTTGCGCTCGGCCATGACGGCGCGGATGCCTTTGTTGCTGCGACCTGTACCAAAGGGAAAGCGAAGCAGGCCTTAGCCTTCAAGGTTGGTGGGGTGACGATCGCTCGCTTTACTCCTGATGGTGACTTCTTCCAACTCATCACCGATATGTTTATGAGTCTAGGCACGGGTACGGAGAAGTTCCTGAATGTTTTCTCTCGGAACTTCCGACCAGGACCGAGTGCATCTAGCCCAATCTGGACCTCCGGAGTTGGAAGCCCGGAAGGTCTGCTGTCGGCGCCAGTCGGATCTCTCTATACTCGATTAGATGGCGGCGCGAATACTACATTGTATGTGAAGGAACGGGGCTCTCGCAACACGGGATGGGTTGCGAAATGAAACGGCCAACAGCCGAACCGATGGAGTTACTTCCCGTTCTCTATATCTATCGGCGATATAGCTTCAAAGCCGATGGCGAAAGACTGAAGGCCAAAATCTAGCGGGATGGCCAATGATACAGAGAGAATCATTGACCTTCCGATAGTTTCAGCGCGATTGCATCTCACTCATCTAAAGCAGGCTACTCACCGACAATCGTTGCTGCTTACTGCTTAGTTCCAGTTAAACGGTATGGAGTTTGCCTCAAAAAAAGATCTAAAGCCATCGCGGTAGAACTTGTAGCGCGGGAAATTATACCCGCAACAAAGTTCGAATAGCGCGGAGACATCCAAATCTTTCGACACGTCTATCTTTTCTGAAGAAATGTAAGGGATGCCCATCGTTTGAGCGAGTTCAATAGTGCGGGAGTCGTGAGCAATTAACAGGGCGGGGGTTCCTGCGATTAAAGCCGCAACTGTTCCGTGAATTCTAGTGCCGACAAAGAACTCTTTGTTTTTAGCGTACTCGATCCACGTGTCTAAGTTGTAAAAGAATGCGGCCTTTTTCCTGAGGTAGTTTACAAGATTGGGATAATTTTCTGTTCTGTAAGTGACGCCAGCAATGTGAGCGGATTGCCCCGCAACGTCATAAGGAGCACTGCCGTAAGCTATTTCGAGGTCTGTAGTCTCTGATTGTAATAGAATGTCAGCCTTAAGCTTATATGCTTGATTATAAATATAGGATTGAAAATCGATTGGAATATTGTCTGCATGGCGAGTGCCATGCATTACAATTCCGCTTCCCAATGCGTGCTTTCTGACGGTTGGGCCGGAAGGGCCGCACATCAGCAAGGATGGACAGCCCGTCGGGATAGAGTTCTTGATGCCATAAAATTCAAGGACTTCACACGAAAATGGTCCCCGAGTACTAATCACATTAGAACGTTCAGATACAATCTTCATGAGTCTAATAGTCCCTGGTTCAACCCTGGGTATTTCTTTTCTCACGCTCGACTGTGCGCCGATCCCTACAATGGCAGCGGGGAGGTCCGTAGCTTCTATTAGCGACGCTAGTTCACTAAAATCATCGCCCGGGTTCATCCAGTTTGCTGCTGCGATAATGATACCATCTACATCATCCGGGAGGCGACCTCCATGGTAGAACAAGCTTCTGTCGATGTTTCGTAAGATTGCCTCAGTGAATAGCATGTTCCCCGAGTTGCCGCCCAATCGTTGTACGAGCTCCGCATTGCTTAATTCACCTTTTTGAGCGATGGACGGGCATCCGATTACGATTGGTCGCGAAAACATTGGTATTCCTTGTATTCAATGGCTAAAGGCGATCTTTGGTTACGCCCTTTGTCGGGCGATTGTCCAGCAGAACGGCACTGAGGCGGCAAGAACTCATAACTTTTGGGAAAACCGTGAACGGCTGACGCCAGCGAGCACGTGCGATCAATGGCAATTTCGCCTGCGAGAAGCTCCAGCTTTTAGTGCTCATCAATGAGTCTTGCTTCATAGAATATGCAACGGGCACCTGCGGTAGGGCCGTGCCCAAGTGAGTTCCTCCCGTGAGCGATCAGGAGCGCGTTTCTTAGTGTTTATGGCAGATTGCGGGCTGGTTTATTTAAGCTCGGGCAGCTTTTTGCGTAGGACTGCCGCACCGCGGAGAAATGCTACGAACTCAAGGTCTCGGCCAGCTTCGATTATGAAGTTATCCTCGACTTCTTCACGACTGGAAACCCAAATACCAATGACCCAATCGGAGATGCGCTGCAGGTATTCGGTCGCGGTTAACGTTCCGGGCGTGCCATATTTTATACGGTACTTGCCATGACTGGTATCCAAATCCTCGATGATGAAAATTCCGCCTGGCTTCAAAGCCGGGAGGAGCTTGCGGAGCGTAAGGATCTGGTGCTCCCAAAGGTGGGAACCGTCGTCGATGATGACGTCATACGGGCCTTTGAAGACCAGCCTATCAAGGTCAGCCGGTTTGCCCTGGTCGATGATCTCGATGCTGATGCGCTCGCCGGTGTACCGTGTGACCTCAGGATTGATGTCAGCGCCGATGATTTCGCCTTCGCTGAAATAGTCCCGCCACGTGCGTATGGAAGTCCCTTCGAGAACGCCGATTTCCAGAAGTTTGATCTTCCTATCGCGCTGTTTTTCCAAGAAAGGTTCGTAGCGGCGCAGGAAATCGTTACGATCGGACGCCTTGTCCGTTCCGTTCTTCAGTCCGATCTCGTCAAGCGTCATTGAACCGTTCCTCTGCCAACATGATCGTAAAGTAACCTTGCTCAACCTCTGACTGTCAAGTCGGCGCGCGCCTACATCTTCAGTAAAAAAGCGGCCCACGCAAAAAATAGGGAATATTGTTCATCATCAGTTCGGATACGTCTCATTCCACTGTTGTGCCGTGAACTGTGCTTTGTTCGATGTGTCCGTCATAAGGGCCGAGTCAGTATTGCGCGCCAATGATCTTGGCGTTTTGGTACACGAGTTGCCTTGGTCTAAGGGCCGAGAGCGTCGTCGTCGAACGAGGCGGGAGCGATGCGGCCGTCAGCGGCCAAGGCCAAAACCTCCATGAAGGTGCGCCATTCTCAGGACGCTAGCCGAACACCTCGAAACGCATTGCTTGTGGCGAGCGCAAACACCTACTGCGGCAGTCGCCGCGGACGCGGCGATATCTATAATGTCAAGTCGCGAAAAAATAGTTAGAGAATCTGTCAAATGGTCTCGAAAGGCAAAATGTCAGACCATTGGGGCAAACTCCGAGAGGTGCCCTAGCAGCCAGATGCCTGGACAGGTCAAAACGTGTTTTGAGTCGCTGAAATAAGCGCCAACCGGATGCAACGAAAACTCACGCGAGTCGGGAGAAAGTGCAATGGTCAGCCCTCATTTTGACGTCAATGTGATTAGCCGTGGAAAAGGACGAAGCGCCGTACTTTCTGCGGCATACAAGCATCGAGCGACGATGTACTTTGAGCGCGAAGGCACTACGGCGAACTATTCTGAGAAGCGTGATCTTTTGTACGAGGAATTTGCCATTCCCGTCGATGCGCCGGAGTGGTTGCGGTCGATTGCGGTTGGTCCCTCGGCCAAAAGTGCATCCGAAGCATTCTGGAACCAAGTGGAGAACTTCGAGGAGAAGCCAGACGCGCAGCTTGCCAAGGATGTGACACTTGCACTTCCAATTGAGCTTACCAGCGATCAGAACATTGCGTTGGTGCGTGAGTTCGTCGAGCAACATGTCCTAGCGAAAGGCATGGTGGCTGATTGGGTCTACCACAACACTCCCGGAAATCCTCATACACATCTTATGATGACGCTCCGGCCGCTCACCACCAAAGGCTTTGGATCGAAGAAAATTAAGGTTGTTTCTGGCGATGGAACACCACAGCGCAGCGCCAACGGCAGAATTGTCTACCGAAATTGGGTTGGCGGACTTGCGGAATTCAATGCCTTTCGCGACGGTTGGTTCGCTTGCCAAAACCGTCATTTGGCGCTTGCTGGTCTCGATCTTCGGATTGATGGCAGATCATTCAAGCGGCAAGGCATCGATCTTGAGCCGATCATCCGATTTAGCGCTGAAACGAAGGCAATTGAGCGTAGAATAGGGCGCCAAGAGACACCGGTTCTGCGAAAACCGAAGTCGATTGAGTTGCAAGCGGGACGGCGCGCGCAAAATACCCGCCGCATTCAAGGCCGGCCGGAAATAGTGATTGATCTGATTGCAGGCCAAAAAAGCGTCTTCGACGAACGCGACATTGCCAAGGTGCTTCATCGATACACCGACGATGAGAGGGTGTTCGCCCAACTCATGGCACGTATCCTCCAATCACCCGAGATTTTGCGTATCGACCGCGAGCGATTAGATTTTAGGACCGGTGCTCGTGCCCCAGCCAAGTACACGACCCGGAAACTAATCCGTCTCGAAGCCGAAATGGCCGAGCGAGCTGCTTGGTTGGCGCGTCAATCCACCCACGGCATCCGGAAGGAGCCGACCAACGCTATGTCCGTGCAGCGACTGTCAACAGAGCAGCAGGCGGCCGTAGCCAACGTTACAGGTGCGGGGCGACTTGCTGCGGTTGTTGGTCGTGCCGGTGCCGGCAAGACCACAATGATGAAGGTTGCACGCGAAACTTGGACGGCAGCCGGGTTTCAAGTGGTCGGTGGTGCACTTGCGGGCAAGGCTGCAGAGGGATTGGAGAAGGAAGCGGGTATCTACTCGGCAACCCTTGCTTCTTGGGAGCGGCTTTGGGCGGACGGAAACGCTACCCTCAACAGCAGGTCAATTTTCATTCTTGATGAGGCGGGCATGGTCTCGTCGCGGCAGATGGTGTCTCTGATTGAGACCGTTGTGAAGGAGGGCGCGAAGCTCGTTTTGGTTGGTGACCCGGATCAGCTCCAGCCAATCGAGGCGGGTGCGCCATTCCGCGCGATTGTGGCGCGCATCGGTTACTCTGAACTAGATACTATATACCGCCAACGCCAGGACTGGATGCGAATGGCGTCGCTGGCCCTTGCTCGCGGAGAAGTCGGGGATGCGGTCCGTGCCTACGGAGCCCACGACAGGACCGTCAGCGCTGAGTTGAAAGCAGAAGCAGTAGAAGCGCTAATCGCCGATTGGGACAGAGACTACAACCCAACAAATACCTCATTGATACTCGCGCATTTGCGTCGCGACGTTCGGATATTGAACGAGAAGGCGCGTGCCAAACTTGTCGAGCGCGGTTTGGTTGGAAAAGGGCTTCCATTTGCTACGCAAGACGGGGTGCGCCACTTTGCATCGGGCGATCAGGTTGTGTTTTTGAAAAATGATGCAACGTTAAATGTCAAGAACGGCATGATCGGTCGTGTGCTCGACGCTTGCCTTAATCGGATCGTAGTGGATGTTGGTGATCACGACCATCGCCGCGCTGTAACCGTGGAGAGCCGAAGATACCCGAATATAGATCTCGGTTACGCTACTACGATACACAAAAGCCAGGGCACAACGGTCGATAATGTGAAGTTGCTGGCTTCCCTCTCACTCGATCGACATCTGGCATATGTCGGTATGACGCGACACCGCGAAGAGCTAAAGATCTACTACGGGCGACGCTCGTTCGAAAATGCTGGTGGGCTGGTTTCAGTATTGTCTCGCGCAAATGCAAAGGAATCGACGCTCGACTACACAGAGCGTTCTCTCTACCGGGATGGCCTCCGCTTCGCCGAGCTTCGAGGCTTGCATTTGATGGCAGTGGCGCGAACGCTTGTTCGTGATCGTATCGAATGGACTGTCCGACAGAAGCAGCGGCTCAGCGACCTTGTTCAGAGGTTGACCGCCATCGGCGACGGCATTCGGCTAGCCGCACCGGCCGCCCAAATGAAGCAATCCGGTGCGGCGGACGATAAAACTCCGATGCTGGCCGGAATCAAAACCTTCCCGAAAACAATAGCCGAGGCAATCGAGGAGAGGCTTGCGGCCGATGTGAGTTTGAAACGACATTGGGAGGACGTGAGTTTGCGTTTTCGGCTCGTCTATGCTGATCCACAGACGGCCTTCAATGCGATTGATGTCGATGCCATGCTCAAGAACGGTGACGTTGCCAGGGTAATTCTCGCCAGGATTGCACGTAGCCCAGAGACGTTTGGTGCCATCAACGGAAGTAGCGCCATGCTCGCGTGGCGGACCGACAAACAAGACCGCGCTCGCGCCCTGGCCAACGTGCCCGCTCTTTCAGGGGGCCTTGAGAGCTACATACGACTTCGTCGCCAAGCAGAAGAGAAATACAGAGCCGAAGAGCGGAAACTGCGAACGAAGCTCGCCATCGACATCCCGGCACTTTCACTACAGGCGAGGCAGGTGCTTACGGAGGCACGAGACGCGATTGGCCGCAATGATGCGCAAAGTGCTCTCCAAGTCGTGCATGCCGACAGCAAAATGAGGGCCGAGCTTGAGCGGTTCTCCAAGGCCGTGACCGAGAGGTTTGGTGAGCGCACGTTCCTCGTAATCGCGGCGAGAGATGCCAATGGAGAGGTTTTCAACCGGGTGTCAACCGGGATGACTGCAGTCCAAAGGGAAGATTTGCGGGCGGCCTRGAATCTCTTGCGCACAATGCAACAAATTGCCGCGCATGAGCGAGTGTTCCTCGCGTTGAAGCAAGCAGAGTCGTTGCGGCAAACCAGGAGCCAAGGACTGTCGCTCAGATGACGAAGCGGGGTCGCGTAGGGGCAACAAGCTAGCGCCTTCAATCTGCAATCGCTCGATCTCTCCGTCCCTGGTCGTGCCGGTAGAGTGCTGATGTTTGCTCTCGCCTATAACTGGTATGGTCGCCGCTTCGGGCTTTCCATAGATTCGAGGCATGTGCCGTCTTGCCAGAAAGCGAAATCCGCATGCCGCGGGAGGCGCAGTTGACCGGCCAGCGCGAAGAGCCGCGTGAGCGAAACTTAATCTGGAAAATTGCGCAGCGAGAACACGAGATCCGGCTTGATCTCTGTGAATTGCGGGTCGGAGAGCACTTCCGCCGCGCCAGCGCCGTTTTCCTCCGCCGGCTGGAACATCAGAATCGCCCTGCCCTTGGCGGGCCGCATCTGTCCCAGTCCCTTGGCCAGCGCCATCAGGATCGTCATGTGCCCGTCATGGCCGCATAGATGCCCCTTGCCCTGGATTTCAGAGCGATGGGAAATCTCGGAAATCTCCTCGATCGGGAGCCCGTCGAGTTCGGCGCGCACCATGAGCGTCCGGCCCGGCTCGCGTCCCTCATAGATCGCCGTCAGGCCGGTAAGCAGCGAAGCAACGGCAAAGGTCGGCACAATGCCGTCCTCCGACGGGAGACTGCAGAAACGATCATTGCTGCGCTCGGCGAAACGAAGCCAGATGCGGTCGCTACCGGTCTCGGCGGGCATGGCGTGGCGGCCACGGCATCAGCCCCGGCCACGCCGAGATTTGGGCGACGCTGCGCACACTCACCGATGAGCGCATGGCCGATCTCGTCGCCCGCGCCGAGGCGCTGGTCGCGAGGGAAGCGGAGCGGCAGGGCTGAAGGTTGCCATCGGCTATGAGGACGTGTTCCTCCAGTGCAGCAATGCGGAAGCGGTGGTAAGCGCGCTGGAGCGGGCCACGGACGAAGAAGGAGTCAGCCATGACCGCGGCGAGGGCGTGCTGCCGATGAAGGGGTCGGTGGATTTTGGCCTTTATGGCCGGGTGGCGCCATCGGCAATGTTCTTCCTCGGTGCCGGCGAAAAACGCGCGCGGCTGCACAATACGGACTATGACTTTCCCGATGACCTGATCGGCATTGGCGCTACGGTCTTCATGCGGGAGATCCGCAACGAGCTCGGATGACCATAGAGTTCCAATTCCACTATTGGAATCGCAAGCCTCCTTGACCTCGATCGGCGGGCTGCTATCTTGCGATCGATAAGCGGAAAGCTTGAAAGATCGGTTGTCAACTCGCAGCCTTGTCACCTCCTCACCTCCTCACCTCCTCACCTCCTCGCCGCCAACCGACAAATCCCCATGGCCACTTCCAGCGACTTTTCGAACGCCGGGATCGGCAGGAACTCGTAGCGCGAATGGAAATTGCAGGCGCCGGTAAAGAAGTTCGGCGTCGGGATGCCGCGCGCCGAAAGTACGGCACCATCG
>NZ_JBFRGB010000014.1:0-159412 GCF_052115125.1 Ensifer sp. 2TAB8
GCGGAAGCCGGCATGGTGATGGTCAACCTGCCGACCGCGGGCGTCGATTTCCACGTGCCCTTCGGCGGCCGCAAAGGCTCGTCCCACGGCTCGCGCGAGCAGGGCCGCTACGCCGCCGAATTCTACACAACCGTCAAGACGGCCTACACCCTGGCTTAAGGGCGCCGTCCATGGGCCCGCGGGATCGATGCGGGCCGCTCAAGGAAGGAAAAGATGAAGAAGAAAGCTGAGTGGCCGCGCAAGTTGCGCTCGCACGATTGGTTCGGCGGTACGGGCAAGAATGCCATCATGCATCGCTCCTGGATGAAGAACCAGGGCTTGCCGGCAGACACGTTCGACGGCCGTCCGATCATCGGCATCTGTAACACCTGGTCGGAGCTGACGCCGTGCAACGCGCATCTGCGTGACCTTGCGGAACGGGTGAAGCGCGGCGTCTACGAGGCTGGCGGCTTCCCGGTCGAGTTTCCGGTGTTCTCCGTCGGCGAGAGCACGCTGCGTCCGACGGCGATGATGTTCCGCAATCTTGCGGCGATGGACGTCGAAGAGGCGATCCGTGGCAATCCGGTCGATGGCGTCGTGCTGCTCGGCGGTTGCGACAAGACCACGCCGAGCCTGCTGATGGGCGCTGCCAGCGTCGATATCCCGGTTATCCTCGTTTCCGGTGGCCCGATGCTGAACGGCAAGTGGCGCGGCAAGGATGTCGGCTCCGGCACGGCGATCTGGCAGTTCTCGGAAATGGTGAAGTCCGGCGAGATGTCGCTGGAAGAGTTCATGGATGCAGAACAGGGCATGGCCCGTTCGGCTGGCAGCTGCATGACCATGGGCACGGCGTCCACCATGGCGTCGATGGCCGAAGCGCTCGGCATGACGCTTCCCGGCAATGCGGCGATCCCCGCCGTCGACGCGCGCCGCCGGGTGATCTCCCAGCTCTCCGGCCGCCGTATCGTCGACATGGTGAAAGAGGATCTGAAACCCTCGGATATCCTGACCAAGGAGGCCTTCGAAAACGCCATCCGCGTCAACGGTGCCGTCGGCGGTTCGACCAACGCGGTTCTGCATCTCCTGGCGCTTGCCGGCCGCATCAGTGTCGATCTGACGCTCGATGACTGGGATCGTCTTGGCCGCGACGTGCCGACGATCGTCAACCTGCAGCCATCGGGCAAGTACCTGATGGAGGAGTTCTACTATGCGGGCGGTCTGCCGGTCGTGATCAAGGCCGTCGGCGAAATGGGCCTCCTGCACAAGGATGCTGTGACCGTCACCGGCGACACGATCTGGAACGGCGTCAAGGATGTCGTCAACTATAATGACGACGTGATCGTGCCACGCGAAAAGGCACTGACCAAGTCCGGCGGCATCGCGGTGCTGCGCGGCAATCTGGCGCCCAAGGGCTGCGTGCTGAAGCCTTCCGCCGCTTCGCCGCATCTGATGCAGCACAAGGGCCGCGCCGTGGTGTTCGAGAGCATCGAGGACTATCACGCCCGCATCAACAGCGAAGATCTCGACATCGACGAGACCTGCGTCATGGTGCTGAAATATTGCGGCCCGAAGGGTTATCCGGGCATGGCTGAGGTCGGCAACATGGGCTTGCCGCCGAAAGTGCTGAAGAAGGGTATCACCGACATGATCCGCATCTCCGATGCGCGCATGTCCGGTACGGCCTATGGCACGGTCATCCTGCACACGGCACCGGAAGCGGCCGACGGCGGCCCGCTGGCGCTTGTGCAAAACGGCGACATGATCGCCGTCGACGTACCGGCCCGCAGCATTCACCTCGACATTTCGGACGAGGAACTCGCCCGCCGCCGCGCGGCCTGGGTGTCGCCGGTGAAGCCGCTTGGTGGCGGCTATGGAGGCCTCTACGTCAAGACGGTTATGCAGGCTGACACGGGTGCTGATCTGGACTTCCTCGTCGGCCCGCGTGGCGCGGAAATTCCGATGAACCGCGACAGTCACTAAATAGTCTTCGCCGAAGTGTGATGCCGCACCGCTTTATCGGTGCGGCATTTCCATTTTTACCTGGACGAACGACAGTCGTTTCAAAAAGACGCGCAATCGTTGCGCGTCTTCGGATTGCATTATCTACAACCTGCAAAACCTTCGACTTGCGGTAGAGCGCGCGCAACCAGACGTGATCTTCCGACGTCTCCTCCTAGTCAGGGTCATTTTGGCCCTAAGCTTGAGAGGAGGACGATCATGCGGAAGAATGTTCTTGCGTTGTCGCTGGGTCTTCTTGCGACGGTGGCTTTGTCTGCGCCAGTATATGCCCAAAGCGCGGAGCGCGGGGGTCTCGGTATCGGCCTGTCCGTCGGCGGAGCGAACGGGCTCAACGCCAATGCGGGCCTCGGAGGCTCGAATGGGCTGAATGCCGACGTCGATGCGTCGCTTGGCGGTGCCAGCGGCGTCAACACGGACGCCAATGCGTCGGTCGGCGGTCCGCGCGGCGTGAAGGCTGATGCGCAGGCGAGCGTCGGGGGCAGCAACGGCATCAACGCCGATGCCGATGTCGCCCTTGGCGGTGACAACGGGCTCGACGCTTCGGTTGACGCCAGTGTCGGTGGCCGACGTGGCCTGACGGCCGGCCTCAACGTCAACGCCGGCAGCGGCAGCACCGGTGGCGGCGCCGGTGGCAGTTCCGGCGGGGCGGTTTCGCCCGGCGCCTCGCTTTCGGCCTTCAACGGCCTGTCGAGTGCAGAACGGGTCAAGCTGATCAAGCGATGCCGCGATGTCGTCAGCGGCGGCTATGACAGCGGACTGGTTTCGCTCTGCCGCATCCTGCAGGCGAGCGCCTCGCGCTAGGGACAAGCGTTGGCGGCTTGGCGTTGTGGCGGGTTGCCAACTTGCGATGGGGCGTCGATTGCGCCCCATCGCCAAGGTCCCTGACGCAGAGACTACTGGCTTTGCGACTGGCTCTGACTCTGGCCGTGCTGCTGCTCGACCGTCACCGAGACCCTCAGCGTCTCCTTGGCTTCGCCATGGATGAGCCCGGAGATCGGGGCCGCATCGCGATAGCAGAGGCCCGAGGCAACGCGCACATAGCGGTCGTCGGGGCAGATCTTGTTGGCGGCGTCGAAGCCGACCCAGCCGAGGCCGTTCAAATGAATTTCGGCCCAGGCATGGCTCGCCGTCTGGTCCGGCTGGCCTTCCATCATCAGATAGCCCGAAATGTAGCGCGCCGGCAGATCGAGCGAGCGCGCTGCCGCGATCAGGATATGGGCGTGGTCCTGGCAGACGCCGCTGCCGCTTTCCAGCGCATCCTCGGCCGTCGTTTCCGCGTGGGTCTCGCCGGGTTTGTATTCCACCGCTTCGTGGATCGTTCCCATGAGCGCGTGCATACGGGCGAGGTCGGTATCGCCCTCGGCGGATTTCGCCAGTTCGCGGATGAGCTTGCCCGCCTTGGTCAAAGGCGTCTCGCGGGCATAGAGCCAGAGCGGCACATAGGACTGGTGCGGTCCGAAAACGCCGGCGCGGTCCTCGGTGTGAACCTCGCCGGACGCGGTGATGCGGATCGCCTCGCGGTCGCCGTCGACGCTGACGAGGTGAACCCGGTTGCCGAAGTGGTCGTCGTAGCTCACTTCGATCGCGGCGCCATCGACGAGGGTCTCCCAGCCGAGCACGGTCTGGCCCACCTGAGTCAGGGGCGTCAGCCGCAGGCGCTGCAACGCATACTGCACGGCTTCGTCGTAATGGTATTCGGTCGTGTGGCTGATTTTCAGGTGCATGCTGTCCTCCCGAAACTCAGTTGAAACGATAGCCGTCGGAGATTTCCTGTCCCAGACGGTTGTTGTGGCTGATGAAGTCTTCCAGATACTCGTGCAGCCCCTGGTCCATGATGTCCTTGATCGACTGGCTGCGCAGCGATGCGAGCGTGCGGTCGGCGGTGTCATGGGCGGCGTGGCGTTCGCCGTATTCCCGTTCGAGATAGCCGAGGTTGCTGGCGATCTTTTCGTAGCAATAGGCCAGCGAGCGCGGCATGCGGCCGTTGGAAATCAGGAAGTCGGCGATGTTGGCGGGACGAAGCTCGGCGTCATAGACCCAGCCATAGGCGCGGTGCGCCGAGACCGAGCGCAGGATCGATTCCCACTGCACATTGTCCATCGACGAGCCGACGGCAGCGACTGCCGGCAGCAGCACGTAGTACTTTACGTCGAGGATGCGGGCGGTGTTGTCGGCCCTTTCGATGAAGGTGCCGATGCGCGAGAAGTTGAAGATCTCGTTTCGAAGCATCGTGCCATGGAAGGCGCCGCGGATCAGACCGGCGCGGCGCTTGATCGTGTCGATGATCTCCGGCATGTCGGTCGGACGCGCCTTCTTCGAGAGCATCGCCTTCATCTCGAGATAGCACTCGTTGGTGGCTTCCCAGGTTTCGCGGGTAAGTGCCGTGCGCACCATTCGGGCATTGTGACGTCCCGCCTCGATGCAGGACATGACGCTTGACGGGTTGGCCCGGTCGCGCAGCAGGAAGTCGATCGCGTCGCTGCTGGTCAGCGTATCGTGTACCTCGTCGTAGAGTTCGCGCACACCGGCACTTTGCAGCACGCCGTCCCAATCGCCCTCGGTTGCCTCGCTGCGGGTCAAAGCCATGCGCAGGCCGGCATCGATCAGCCGGGCGCTGTTTTCCGCCCGCTCGATATAGCGGAACATCCAGTAGAGACCGTTTGCAGTTCTTCCCAGCATCTCTCAGTCCTCCAGCACCCAGGTATCCTTGGTCCCGCCGCCCTGGCTGGAGTTCACGACGAGCGAACCGGCTTTCAGCGCCACGCGCGTCAGGCCGCCGGGGATGATCTGGACCTTGTCGGAGACGAGGACATAGGGGCGAAGGTCGACGTGCCGTGGCGCGATACCCTTGTTGACCAAGATCGGTACGGTGGAGAGGGAGAGCGTCGGCTGGGCGATGTAGTTGGTGGGGCGGGCCTTCAGTTTTTCAGCGAAGACCGCGCGCTCCCTCTTCGTCGCCGTCGGTCCGACGAGCATGCCGTAGCCGCCGGAGCCGTGGACTTCCTTGACCACCAGTTCTTCCAGATGTTCGAGCACGTATTTCAGGCTCTGTGGCTCGGAGCAGCGCCAGGTGGGCACGTTTTCGAGCAGCGGCTTGCGGCCGGTATAGAACTCGACGATCTCGGGCATGTAGGAATAGATCGCCTTGTCGTCCGAGATCCCGGTGCCGGGCGCATTGGCGATGGTGATGTTGCCGGCGCGGTAGACATCCATGATGCCGGGAATGCCGAGTGCCGAATCCGGGCGGAAGGTGAGCGGATCGAGGAAGTCGTCGTCGACGCGGCGGTAGAGCACGTCGATCGCCTCGTAGCCGCGGGTGGTGCGCATCTTCACCTTGCCGTCGATGACGCGCAGGTCCGAGCCCTCGACGAGCTCGACGCCCATCTGGTCGGCAAGGAAGGCGTGTTCGTAGTAGGCGGAATTGTAGATGCCGGGGGTCAGCACGGCGACGCGGGGCTTGCCGCTACAGCCGGGAGGGGCGAGCGAAGCGAGGCTCTGGCGCAGGAGATAAGGATAGTTCTCGACCGGGCGCACGCGGTTCTGATGGAAGAGCTCCGGGAACATCTGCATCATCGTTTCCCGGTTTTCCAGCATGTAGCTGACACCGGACGGGGTGCGCGCATTGTCTTCGAGAACGTAGAACTGGTCTTCGCCGGTGCGCACGATATCGGTGCCGACGATGTGGGTGTAGACGCCGCCCGGCGGCCTAAAGCCGATCATCTGCGGCAGAAAGGCCACGTTCTTCTCGATCAGTTCACGCGGGATGCGGCCGGCGCGAATGATTTCCTGCTTGTGGTAGATGTCGTCGAGAAAGGCGTTGAGCGCGATGACCCGCTGTTCGATGCCCTGGGCGAGCTTGCGCCATTCGCGGCCGGAAATAATGCGGGGGATGAGGTCGAAGGGGATGAGTTTTTCGGAGCTGTCTGCGTGTCCGTAGACCGCGAAGGTGATGCCGGTTTTCCGGAATATGTTCTCGGCTTCTTTGGATTTCGCTATGAGCCGATTTCTGTCCTGGCTGGCATACCAATCATGATAGGTCGAATATGGTTGGCGCGGACTGCTGTCCGCATTCATCATTTCGTCAAATGCCAAAGGCGTGGTCCCCTTATTTTTGACCATTTGAGTACAACGCTGGTTGCAATGCAAGAAGCGTGCTCAGTCGCCCGAAAAGAAAGTTGGCACCGATCCAGGCGCCTATTCGCGGCAAAAACTGCCCAACAACGCGGCACCGGCGTCTGGCCGGCGAAGGCCGCGGCGGACGAGCGGCTACAAAATATGCACGTGCTCTAAAATTGAGCGTGGGTTCCCGGTGCTATCCGAGGCCGAGGCAGGCGATCGCGAGTGCCGAAAGGATGCAGAGCACGAGAAGCGAGAGCAGGGCGGCGGCACTGGCGCGCGGGCCGGCATTGGCGAGCGTGCGGATGTCCACCTCCAGGCCAAGGGCGGCCATGGCGATGACGGTCAGCCAGGTGGAGACCTTCACGGCGCCGGTTGCAACGACATCGGGGATTGCGCCGCTGTTGCGGGCAACGGCCACCGCCAGGAAGCCGAGGATGAACCAGGGAACGAAGTGGGCGATGGCAGCAAACCGTCCGGCTTTCCGGCATTTGCCCGGCAGCGGTTCGATGTCGGCATTGCGGCCGCCGATCAACGAGAAACAGAAGACGACGGGGCCGAGCATCAGCACGCGCACGAGCTTGACGAGCGTGCCCACCTGGACCGAGAGCGAACTGAAGGGGCTGGCCGCTGCCAGCACCTGCGGCACGGCGTAGACGGTCATGCCGGCAAAGACGCCGTAGCCCTGCGGCGTCATGCCGAGCCAGCCGCCAACGAACGGCAGAGACAGGACGACGGCGATGCCGAGAATGGCGGTGAAGGAGATGGCGGCTGCGACCTCTTCGCCGCGTGCGCCGATCGCCGGCGCAACGGCGGCTATGGCGGAGTTGCCGCAAATGGCGTTGCCGCAGGCGATCAGCGTCGCCAGGCGTTTCGGCAGGCCGAGCATGCGTGCGATCAGATAACCGGTGGAGATCGACAGCATTACCATGATGACGATGGTGACGAGCAGGGTCGGTCCGCTCGCGGCGATCGCATCGAAGCTCAGCATTGCGCCGATCAGGACGATTGCGGTTTCCAGCAGGATCTTCGCAGAGAAGTGGATGCCGGAGAGGAAGCAGTTGCCGGGTGTCCAGAGTGTGCGGACGATGGCGCCCAGCAGAATGGCAAGAACGAGGGCTTCCAGCCAGGCCCGTCCCGTCCAGTGCCACTCGATCCACTCAAGGCCGATGGCTGCGAGCGCGACGAGACAGCAGAGGAAAAGTCCCGGAAGAATGCACGTCATGCGGGAAAAGAAGGAGGAAAATGAGGAGTGGAGTGTGGAATGCAATCTGGACATGGCGTGCAACCTACGCCGATCCATGAATCAGTCTAACGGATTATTCTTGTCATTCTGATCGATTTTTGAGATTGATCTGCCATGACACTCGATCAGCTTAGAATCTTCGTCGCGGTCGCCGAGCGCCTGCACATGACCAAAGCCGCCGAGGCGATGAACGTCACCCAGTCGGCGGCAAGTGCTGCTATCGCCGCGCTCGAGACCCAGCACGACGTGCGGTTGTTCGATCGCGTTGGCCGCGGGCTCACGCTCACCGATGCCGGCAAGGTCTTCCTGCCGGAGGCAAAGGCGGTGCTCGCTCGGGCAGCGGCCGCCACCGCCTGCCTGCGCGATCTCTCGCAGCTTCGCCGCGGCGAACTCTCGATTGCCGCCAGCCAGACGGTCGCAAGCTACTGGTTGCCGGCGCGCCTCGCCCGCTTCACCCATGACTATCCCCAGGTGGACGTGAAACTCACCGTGCGCAATACGGCCGTGGTTGCCGAGGCAGTGGAGGAGGGGACAGCACAGCTCGGCTTCGTGGAGGGCCGGGTCGATGGCGCCAAGCTCGACCACCGCCGCGTCGCGGTCGATCGTATCGCCGTCTATGCTTCGCCCTCCCATCCGCTCGTCGGCGCGCCGGTCGATCTGGAGATGCTGCTTGCGGCGCGCTGGGTGCTGCGCGAAGAAGGCTCCGGTACGCGGGCGATGTTCCTGCAGTCGATGGAGGATCACGGAGCAGACCTCGACCGGCTCAGGGTCGAGCTCGAACTGCCCTCGAATGAAGCGGTACTGACGGCGGTGGGGAGTGGACCCTTCGTGACGGCGGTGTCCCGGCTCGCTGCCCAACCCTTCGTT
Organism: Ensifer sp. 2TAB8; assembly: GCF_052115125.1. Classification (NCBI taxonomy): domain Bacteria; kingdom Pseudomonadati; phylum Pseudomonadota; class Alphaproteobacteria; order Hyphomicrobiales; family Rhizobiaceae; genus Ensifer; species Ensifer sp. 2TAB8. The sequence continues at coordinate 8,228 of NZ_JBFRGB010000014.1, forward strand.
GATAGCGGCCGGTTGATCGAGTTGCCTTTCGAGCTGGCGGAGCGCAGCTTCGAGCTGCTGACCCATCGCGAGAGGCAGTTCAGCCACGCGGCGCGCGCCTTCGTGGAACTGCTTTGAGCCCAATTCCGTTCTGCTGCTGCGATCGCGGAGCAGGAGAACCAGGCAATCGCTTCAGGATCCTCCGGTTGATGAGGTAATCATGGCGTTCGAAATCGTGGAAAGACCCGCTGAGCGTATTGCGGGCGCCTTCTGGGAAGGAACCTTTGGCGAGGCAGCCGATGGCGCGGTGCGTCGGCTGATCGCCGAGATGCAGGAGCATCACAGGCGCCTCCACCCCAGGGACCATGGAGCCCTGGTCGGCCTTTCCTGGAACGACCGCCCGGATGGCTTCCGCTATCTCGTCGGCTATGTGTCGGACAAGGCCGAGACGACGGTCCATCCGGGACATGTCGACTTGCCGGCCATGCGTTTCGTCACCGCCCTGCATCACCCTGATAGCGGCGACGTCTTCGCGCATTACCAGAGAATGTTCGACTGGATCGCGGCTGAGGGCCATGCGGTCGACACCGCCTTGCTGCACTATCGCGAGGAGTACGAGGCCGGGTTCGTCTCGCTGTCGCTTTCCTCGCTCAGGCTGATGGTGCCGATCGGCTGATGCTTGCCATCAGAAAAATTGCTTTGACCATCAATGCGGCCGCGGATACTTGCATGTGTGCTTAAATCCGAGGATTTGGGCCGAAATCTGCGGCAGATCAAAGTGTTACAGCGGCTGGAGCCATTCCGGAAGGCGCGCTGCGCTGCTTTGTCCATCGCCACCGTCATCCCGATAGGCCCATCATGCTCGCCCGCCTGGCTCCCGCCATCTTCGTTCTGCTCTGGTCGACCGGCTGGGTCGTCGCAAAATATGCCGCGGCCTACGCCGATCCGCTCACCTTTCTGGTGCTGCGCTACACGCTGGCGATCGTGCTCTTCATTCTGTTTTGCATCGCCACCGGCGCCCGCTGGCCAAAGTCCTGGTCGATGGCGGGCCACGCCGTGGTGTCGGGCATGTTCCTGCACGGGCTCTATCTCGCGTCCGTCTGGTGGGCGATCGGCGAGGGGGTCCCGGCCGGGATCTCCGGTATCATTGCCGGCCTGCAGCCGCTGATGACCGCAGTCGCCGCAGCCTTCGTCATCGACGAGCGCCTGAGCATGCAGCAGAAGCTCGGGCTGGTGCTCGGCTTCTTCGGCATAGCCCTTGCCGTGTTGCCGAAGGTGCTGGCGATCGACACGGGGGCGACACCGGTGCACTTCTTGCCGGTCATCATCAACGTGCTCGGCATGGGTGCCGTCACCTATGGCACGCTCTACCAGAAGCGCCATCTGCAGAGTGGCGACATTCGCACCATCGCAGCGCTGCAATATCTCGGCGCGCTGATCGTCACCATTCCGCTGGCGTTGATGCTGGAAGACCTGCACGTGACCTGGAACCTCCAGATCGCGTTGTCTCTTGCCTGGTCGGTGCTGGGGCTCTCGATGGGGGCGATCGCGCTGCTGCTTTATTTGATCCGGCGCGGGCAGGTGTCGCGCGCGGCGTCGCTGATCTATCTCGTGCCGCCGCTTGCCGCGGTGCAGGCGGCAATCTTCTTCGGCGAGGCGCTGACCCTGCCGATGATCATCGGAACCGTGATCGCCGTTGCCGGCGTCTATCTCACCAACCGCAAGCCGCAGGCGTAAACCGTGCCGCGCAAAAGCGTGCGGCGGTTTGCGATCACGACATGCGAGAAACCAAAAACGAAAACGGCGGGCCGAAAAAACGACCCGCCGTTCTTTTTTGTTTGAAGAGGCTTAGCCCTGGTGGCCGCGATTGCCGCCAGCACCGCGGCGCATGCCCTGGCCGCCGTCGCGGCGCTCGCCGCCACGGTTCTCGTTGCGGGCACCCTGGTTGCGGTCACGCCGTTCGCCCTGCTTCTGGCCGGGGCGACCATGGTGCTTCTTGCCTTCGTGGTTGCGGTTGCCTTCGCCGCGCCCGTCCTGGTGCGGATGGCCTGCGGCACGGTGGTCGCGGCGCTCCTGCTTCTGCGGGCGGCGTTCGTCGCGCAGCAGGTCGTCGCCGGTGAAGCCGCTGGTGGCGGCAACCGGTTCGCCGGCGGGGCGCTCACGGCGCGCAGGACGGCCGCCGTTCTGGTGCTGGCCGCCGCCATTGCCCTTGCGATGGCCGGCGCCGTTGTTGCCGCGGCCGCTGCGGCCCTTGGACGGACGCGCCTGGTCGGCCGGTGCCTCGCCGCTGGCAACAGCGATGTTGATGCCCATCAGCTTCTCGATGTCGCGCAGCAGGCGGATTTCGTCCGGTGCGCAGAAGGCGATCGCGATGCCGTCGCGGCCGGCGCGCGCGGTACGGCCGATGCGGTGAACATAGGCGTCGGGCACTTCCGGCAGGTCGTAGTTGTAGACGTGGGTGACGCCGGGGATGTCGATGCCGCGGGCGGCGACGTCGGTTGCCACGAGCACGCGGATTTCGCCGTCACGGAAGGCCTTGAGCGCGCGCTCGCGCTGGCCCTGGCTCTTGTTGCCGTGGATCGAGGCAGCCTTGAAGCCGACGTGGTCGAGGTGCTTCATCAGCTTTTCGGCGCCATGCTTGGTGCGGCTGAAGATCAAAGACAGGCCGTCCGGGTTCTCGGTGAGGGTCTTCTTGAGGATGGTCGTCTTCAGGTCCTTGCCGGGAACGAAGTGAACATACTGTTCGACCTTGTCGGCCGCCTTGCCCGGAGGCGTGACTTCGACCTTGACCGGGTTGGTGAGGTACTCGCCGGCAAGTTCGGCGATCTGCTTCGGCATGGTGGCCGAGAAGAGCAGCGTCTGGCGGTTCTTCGGCACCAGCTTGGAAATCTTGCGCAGGTCATGGATGAAGCCGAGGTCGAGCATCTGGTCGGCCTCGTCGAGCACGAGGTAGCGCCCTTGCGTCAGCGTCACGGCCTTGCGGTTGACGAGATCGAGCAGGCGGCCCGGGGTTGCGACCAGGATGTCGACGCCGCGGGCGAGCTGTTCCGTCTGCTTGTTGATCGAGACGCCGCCGACGACAACGCCGATCTTCAGCGGGGACTTCTTGACGAACAGCTTGAGGTTGGCTGCGATCTGGTTGACCAGTTCGCGGGTCGGCGCGAGCACCAGGGCACGAATGTTGCGCGGGTCCGGACGTCGGCCTTCAGCAACGAGTTTTTCGATCATCGGCAGGCCGAAGGCGGCGGTCTTGCCGGTGCCGGTCTGCGCGAGACCGATCAGGTCGTTGCCCTTCAACACCAGCGGAATAGCCTGCGCCTGGATCGGCGTCGGCTTTTCGAAGCCGTTGGCAGACAGGGTCTCCAGAATGTGTTCAGAAAGACCAAGATCTTTAAAGGTGGACAAATGCATATACCTTTTGGGGGCGCCAAACGCATTCGCCGGAACCGCAGTCTGCTGTTCCGGTGTCGTTCGGCGTCAAGAACCCCGCGTGAATTGGGAACTTGTGGGTTAAGAAAAAAGTCGTCAAGCGCCTGTGCTGTCGCCGCATTGGGCGTATGGGTGCGCTTTTCCTTCTTCACGGCTTTCTGTGTTGCCGAGGGCGCGCTCACGCGGCGGCCGGAAGGTGACGCTGGGCACCATGTCGTCGTTTTGGCCCCAAAAGTCAAGGTCCATCTTTTCGCAGGTGCGAAATGAGGGGAGGCTAGTCGGCCACCGACAACTCGAAATCGACGCCCGCCGCCTCCTTCCCGTTGACGAGGATCACCACGCGATGGGCGCCGGGATAGTAGCGGCGGGTTGTGATCGGGCGGATCGCGTGGCGCTTTTCAATGCTGATCGTGGCGCCCGGCTCCAGCGTTGCCGACGTCCACTTGAAAACCTTGGGAGCGGTCGTACCATTGGCTTTGCGGTGGTGGACGGCGTAATCGATCATCATCTTCTGGCTGGTTTTGGCCCGATGGCTGATCGTAAGGCGCAGACCGAGGCTTTCGCCGAGCACGATTTCGGAACGGTCCAGGGAAAGATGCGCATCGATACCCGAGGGGGCGGCAAAGCCGAAATTCGAGAGTGCTGCCGCATGCCCCTGCTTCAGAAGTGTGCGCGAGGCGTGGCGCAACAGCTGGCGGCGCTCCGGCGAGGCATCGTCGATATGTTTAGCGACGAAGGCCGCCACCTGGTCGGGATGATCCTTGGCGATGTCGTTGAGGCTGTTGGCAACCGAACGGCGCACGTAGTCCTCCGGGTCGTCGAGGAGGGCCGTCAGGATCGGCAGGATCGGTTGCGGGTCGCGGACGAGTTTTGGCAGCCGCATCGCCCAGGGCAGGCGCGGGCGGGTGCCTTCGCTCGCCAGCCGCCGGACGTGATGGTTGGCATCACCAGTCCAGCTTCGGATCGTGGCAAGGGCGCGCTCCTGGTCGCGATCGATGAAGACACGAATGCCGAACTCGGCGGTGAAATGCGGCGTCAGCGCCCGCAGCAGCGACAGCGAAATGTCGAAATCGTCAAGGCCGCGCAGGGCGATGTACTGACTGACGGGCAGCAGCGCCCAGCCGCTGATACCGGCGGTCGCGTTCTGGGGAAGGCTGGCCGCGAGGATGGCGGCAGCTTCCGCGAAAGGCTGCGGCAGGCTCTCGACCAGCGCGTCGCGGATTTGCAGCGAACGCTGCATCAGTTCCAGCGCCTCGAGGCCATCGCCCGCCAGTGCCAGGAACGTCTTGCGGTCGAAACCGCCGGCATTGCGGCCGAGCTCATCGGCGATGGCGGTGACGACGCCGGGATGCAGCAGGTTCTTCAGTGGCTCGGCCATCTCGTGGGTACTCCGGGATCACGGTGGTCGCGGATCGATCCGACCCGAGGCGTGAGCGCGATCAGTTCTATCGGTGAGCGCCGCACGCGGCTGGAAAACCGTGCGCGCGCCGTCTGCTCAGATCTGTTGGTCGACGGTGAAATGCTGCATCAGCATTACCGTGCTGATCGCCGCCATGTAAGGGGCGAACTCCGGATCGACGCGGACGCGTTCGCCGGCCGATTTGGCGGCGTCGAGCGTTTCCCACTCGACGAGATCCGCAACCATTCCCTGCGTTTCGCAGGAGCCGGCCGCGCGCCACGAAACGAAGCCGGGATAGCGGGAAACGGCCTGCATGGCCCGGTTGCGCGCTTCGGCCGCTGCCGGCTTGTCCGCGACGATGCAGACGGCAAGTTCGAGGATGCTGTTGGTGGTCATGTCATGCTCCATGTTGAATGCCGCTTGACTTAACCACAGGGCAACTGACAGCCTTATGGCCATTATCTTTGGAGTTCCTGCCATGAGGCCCGCCGACCGGCTGTTCCGCATCATCCAGCTCATGCGCGCCACCGGCCGGGTGATGACGGCGCGCGAGATCGCCGAGAAGATGGAGGTCGCCCAGCGCACCATTTATCGGGACATGGAGCACCTGATCGCGTCGGGTGCGCCGATCGATGGCGAACGCGGGGTCGGTTATCTGCTGCGCGAGGCATTCGATGCGCCGCCGCTCGCCTTCACGTTCGAGCAACTCGAGGCTCTGGCCTTCGGTGCCCGGGCCGTCCAGATGCTGGGCGATGGACGGCTTGCCCAGGCGGCGCGCGAGGCGATGGAGAAGATCGCCCATGGCTTGCCGCCCGAACATCGGCAACGGCTGACGGCAGCGCCGCTTCGCGCCTTCCGTTCAGCGCTTCAGCCGGAACCGCCTGTCCTGCTCGGCGAGATACGGCTGGCGATCGCGGGGCGTCGCAAGCTTCGCCTGGAGTATGAGAGCCTCAAGAGCGAGCTTTCCGAGCGCACCATCTGGCCGCTTGGCCTCAGTGTCTTCGGACACTTCTGGTTGCTGACGGGCTGGTGCGAGCTGAGGTCGGACTTCCGGGATTTCCGGGTTGACAGGATCAGCGCGCTTCACGTCGAGCGCGAACGCTACGAGGTGACTCCGGAGCGTAGCTTCGAGGCCTATATCGCGCGGATGTGATCGGGGCGTCGCGGTCAAACAATCATCACCGCGGCTTGCTTTCTATGGAACCGGATCGCTGTTCATCCGTTTCCTTTACAGGGTTTCTATGACCCCTCGCGATCCACACCTTTCACTGGGAGACAATCGTGCAAAACCGGACTTGGATACTGGCCGCGGATGGTAACACCGCGCGCATCGTCAAGGGCGTGAATCTGTTGAAGGAGGACCGCCAGCGGCCGGAGGAGGAGACCTTTCACACCGAACCGAAGCGCGTTCAGGACATCATGGCCGACAAGCCGGGTCGGTCACATTCGTCCGTCGGGCACGGCCGCTCGGCCATGGAATACAAGAGCGATCCTGTTCGCGAGGAACAGCAGCGCTTCGTCGCCGACGTGGCCGAAAAGCTGGAAGGCTACGCGGCCAACCAGGCGTTCGACAGCCTGGTGATCTGCGCTGCGCCGAGGACCCTTGGGGATCTCAGGAAGCAGCTCTCCGCGCATGTTCGGGAGCGGACCGTCGCCGAGATCGACCGCAACTGCGTCGCCGCCTCCACGGAGCAATTGATCGCAACGGCGCGAGCCGCGGTGTTCCCCTAAGCCAACGGCTGAAGTTCCGCTTCGCCGCGCGTCCCGTCAGAAGTCCGTCGGGACGCCACCTTCCTCTTTGCGTCTGGCCACAAAGGCATCTAGCTCTTCTTCGATTGCGGGATCGAGGTGGGGACGCTCGTAGTCGTTCAGCTTCTGCTTGAAGACCCGGTTGGCGTGGTCGTAGGTCGTCGGCCGTCCGGCTTCGGTCCAGGTCTCGAAGTTGCGCCAGTCGGAAAGGATCGGCGAATAGAACGCGGTCTCGTAGCGCTGCAGCGTGTGCAACGTGCCAAAATAGTGGCCGCCGGGGCCGACGTCGCGCACCGCATCGAGACCCAGTGCGTCTTCGCTGACATCGAGCGGTGTCAGATATTCCGCCACCATCTGCAGCATGTCGACGTCGAGGATGAACTTCTCGAACGAAGCCGTCAGTCCACCCTCGGTCCATCCGGCTGCATGCATGACGAAGTTGCCGCCACCCTGGGTTAGCGCCCAGAGCGACATGGCCGACTCGTAGGCGGCCTGGGCGTCGAGCGTATTGGCGGCATTGGTGTTCGAAGTCCGATAGGGGATGCCATATTTGCGGGCGAGCTGGCCGCCGGCAACCACCGCCTTCATGTATTCCGGCGTACCGAAGGCGGGGGCACCGGTCTTCATGTCGACGTTGGAGGTGAAGCCGCCATACATCACAGGCGCGCCGCGCCTGATCATCTGGGTGAAGGCGATGCCGCAGAGCGCCTCGGCATTCTGCTGGACGAGCGCGCCGGCAATCGTCACCGGGGCCATGGCGCCGGCCAATGTGAAGGGCGTGACCACCACGACCTGGTTGCGCGAGGACATCTCGATAATGCCTTGGAGCATCGGCCCGTCGAGGCGGAGCGGCGAGGAGGTGTTGATGATGGTGAAGAGCGAAGGCTCGCGCTCCATCTGTTCCATCGTAATGCCGCGGCCGATCCGGGCGATCTCGATGCCGTCGGTGTTGCGCTGCTTGCCCAGGGAATAGGCGTGAAAGACCTTGTCGGTGAGCTTCACCATGTCCGAGAGGCAATCGAGGTGACGCACCGAGGCGTGCAGGTCGACCGGCTCGACCGGATAGCCCCCGGTTGTGTGGACGATGTCGTAGGATTGGGCGAGCTTCACCAGCTTGCGGAAGTCTTCGTGGTTGCCCGTGCGGCGACCGCCGTCCCGATCGGCGACGAAGGGGGCGCTGGCGATCTGGGCAAAGACGAGATTGTTGCCGCCGATCGCAACGTTGCGCGCCGGGTTGCGGGCATGCATGGTGAAGGAGGAGGGGGCGGAGGCGATCATCTCCATGATCAGCCCGCGGTCGAAGCGCACGCGGTCGGTACCGGCCAGTACGTCGGCGCCGGCGGCCTTCATCCGGTCGCGAGCCTCCGGCAGGATGATGTCCATGCCGATCTCTTCGAGGATCGTCAATGATGCGTCGTGGATCGCTTCGAGCGCATCCTCGGACAGCACGGTGGACTTTGTCAGCGTATTGACAAGATTGAGGTATTTTACGCCGGGGGATTTGCGCGCCCGCTCGGCGCCGCGGCCGCCTGGCCTGCGCCGCCGCTCCAGCGGCGACGAAGCTGCATCGCCGGTTGCTGCATCGGGAAACTGATCGTCGTTCATGAAGGACCCACCGCGTTGCCGATGGTTGTGTGTCGCAGATTCCCGATGGCGATGGCCCGCCATTTGCGACAGTTCAGTTCTCTGGTGGAGTAAATCAGCTTCCACTGACGCAATTTTGCGGACCGATGGCGCAACCGTTCAAGACATGCCGCCATCGGGAAGGCGTCGCTAGGAGCGCTCACCCCGCAGCATCTCGCGCTTGCCGGCAAAACCCTTGCGTTTCTCGACGACGAAGCCGGCCGCCTGGAGATTGCGCCGGACGAAACCGGCGGCGGCGTAGGTCGCAAAGCCTCCGCCGGGGAGGGTCTTTTCGAACACGAGCCGCATCAGTTCTTCCGACCACATGTCGGGATTGCGCGAGGGCGCGAAGCCGTCGAGATACCAGGCATCGAACGACTGAGCGCGGACAACCCCATCCAGGGCGGGGCCGCAGACGACCGTGAGGCTGACGCCGTCGCCGAAATCGATATGGACGTCACCGTTGGGCTCTGCCGGCCAGCGCGCGACCAGGGCCCGGCGTTCCGTGTCGATCTCCGGCCAGTGGCTGAGCGCGCGCGAAATTTCGTCAGCGGCCATCGGGAAACGCTCGAACGAGACGAAGTGCAGACGGTCGCCTGCCCCTGCGGTGATTTTCCATTGGCGCCAGGTTTCGCAGAAATTAAGGCCGGTGCCGAAGCCCAGTTCGCCGATGCGGAAGGTGCCTGCGCCGACCCAGCGTTCCGGCAGGCCATTGCCTGAAAGGAACACGTGGCCGCATTCCAGCCGCCCGTCGGTGCGGCAATAAAAGTGATCGCCAAACTCCCGGGAATAGGGCATATCGCCCTCGTGCCAATCAAGGTTTTGGTGCGCTGGCGGGTCGATCGGGTCTGCTGGTCCTGTCATGGCAAAGGCGATAGTCCGCCGGCCGGAGAAGGTCAATCGATGAGCGAACTTTTGGTCATCGGCGGCGGCGTCATGGGGCTGTGGGCCGCCCTTTGCGCCGCGCGCAAGGGCATGAAGGTGCGGCTCGTCGAGCCGCGGTCAATCGGCGCCGGCGCCAGCGGCGGCCTGCTGGGCGCGCTCATGCCGCATATGCCCGATCGCTGGAATGAAAAGAAACAGTTCCAGTTCGATGCACTGGTGTCGCTCGAAGAAGAGGTTGCACAGCTCGAAGCCCAGACGGGATTGTCGACCGGTTATCGGCGCACCGGGCGACTGATGCCGCTTGCCAAGCCACATCTGCGTGACATTGCTCTACGGCACGAGCAGGATGCGCAACAGCAATGGCGCGCCGGCGAGCGGCAATTCTTCTGGCATGTCCAGGAAACCGGACCGGAGGGCTGGCCCGCCGAAGAGGCAACGGCGCATGGCGTCGTTTTCGATACGCTCGCCGCGCGAGTGTCGCCGCGCCGCACTTTGACGGCCCTGCGCGCCGCGCTGTCGCAGTTGAAGAACGTTCAGATCGACGAAAGTGCAGGCGTTCGCAGCATCCTGCCGGCGCATGGCCAGGTCGAGCGCGACGATGGCAGCCGGCTCAGCTTCGACCATTGCATCATCGCTGCCGGCATCGGCAGCTTCCCGCTGATTGATGCCGTGTCGGGTCCGCTGAAAGCGACGAGCGGCACGGCGGTCRAGGGCCAGGCAGCGCTCCTGAAGGCGGCCGTTGATCCGGACCTGCCGGTTATCTTCACCGATGGCGTCTATGTCATCGCCCATGACGACGGCCATGTGGCGATCGGCAGCACCAGTGAGAACAGCTTTGCCCATCCGCTATCCACGGACGAACAGCTCGACGATCTGCTGCGGCGCGCAACCCTATTGGCGCCGCGTCTGGCAGACGCCCAGGTGGTGGAGCGTTGGGCCGGGCTCAGGCCGAAATCGGCCGGGCGTGAGCCCACGGTCGGGCGGCATCCTGATCATTCGAACATCTCCGTGCTGACCGGCGGCTTCAAGGTGAGCTTCGGCATCGCGCATCGTTTGGCGCGTTTCGTCATCGACGGGATCACCGGCGTTCCGACGATCGATATCCCCGATTCTTTCCTTTGCCGGAATCACATCGCGGCGCTTCGAGAGAAACACCTCTAGGACTGGACACAGGAAAGGCCCCGCCGCTGGCGGAGCCTTGAATGCTCGGACAATCGCAAGTCCGACCTTACATCCAGTAGGGCGGCACGCCGTAATAGTCGTAGACGCGGCGGCCGTTTTCTTCGTTCCAGTCGTATTCCTCGTTGCCGCGATATTTCGGTGCACGATCGACCTGATCGCGCGTCACGTCGGTGCGGTAGCCGCCAAGGTTCTCGTCATAGGTCAGCTTTGCCCAGGGCAGCGGATAGTGGTCTTCGCCAAGGCCGAGAAAGCCGCCGAAACCGAGCACGGCATAGGCCACCCGACCGCTGCGCTTTTCGATGATCACGCGCTCGATCGAGCCGATGTGCTTTTTGTCGGAGCCATAAACCTTCGTGCCTTCAACCTTGTCGCTCGCAATCAGGTCATGGGTTTCCTTGATACGGGCGTCCTGCAGGTTTGCGTTGTGATAGCTCACGCTTCTTCTCCATCCTTGATTGTTACCGAAGAGGGAACGGCTGGTTGGCTGGATGGTTCCGAAAATCTGGCGCAAACCGGCGCACTCGCGCGGTTTTGCCCCGTCCACTTCGTCAATCTGTCACGCAAATCACCTAAGACGCGGCCAACAGATCACGATGATCCCGCGTCGGGGCATCGAAGATCATGAGGGTGATCGAACTCATTGGGCGGGATGAGGAATCCGCAGATACTTTTCCTCATGCCGTAAGGGATAGCTGGAGCCAGCCATGCGCTACGCCATTTGTTTTACGCCGCCGATGGCCGACCCGCTTTCCGTGGTCGCCGCAAGCTGGCTTGGGCGCAACGTCTATTCCGGCGAGCCGACGGAATTGCCTTCGGTCACAGGCCTGAGCTCCGCCGACATCGCCTACCACACGGCGGTGCCGCGCCGCTTCGGTTTCCACGCGGTGATGATGTCGCCGTTTCGTCTGCACCCGGAGATGACGGAATCACAGCTGCTGAAGGCGCTGATGCATTTTGCCGGCGCGCAGACGCCGTTTGAAATCGATCGCCTGGAGGTCGCACGCATCGGCCGGTGCTTCGGCCTGATGCCGCAGGTGCCGAGCACCGCGATGCATCTGTTGGCGGCCAACGTCGTTCAGGAATTCGATGCCTTTCGCGCGCCGCTCAGCGAGGACGAGATCGAGCGTTCCGACCCGGATCGGCTGACCGCACCGCAGTTTTCCAATCTCCATCGCTGGGGCGATCCTCATGTGATGGACGAATATCGCTTCCACATGATGCTGACCGGCCCGTTGGCGTCCGACGCGATGCGCCAGGTCGAGCCACCCCTGCGCGAGCTGTTGGAGCCGTGCCTCGCGACGCCGCTTTCCGTCGGCAGCCTTGCCCTCTTCGTCGAGCAGGAGACCGGCGCGCCCTTGCGTGTGCACTCGCAGCATCCGCTCGGCAAGATCTCCACGAACGCCCGCGCCGAGCGCGCCAAACGCATGGTCGCCGATCCCTCGCTCGGTTCGGGATCGATGCGACCCTTACCGCTCATTGTCGCGGCATTGATGGCGCAGCGTTAGATTTGTCGGCGGTGGAGTTCGCTTAAAACAAAAGCGCTTTTGGATAAGGCAAACCCAGCGGGGGCATGTTCGCTTGCGAGAAATAGCGCAATGAATTTGTTTCTTCGTCGATTATCGCGGTTTGGGAGCCGATAATGCGGCAGCGGAACAGGGTCACCACATATTCAACCTGATCGCCGTTCGGGTAGGTGTGTCGAAACTCCTTCCCACCGAATACCCCCAGGATGGCTTCGACAAAAACCGGATAGCCCGTTTCTTCCATCACCTCCCGGATCACTGCCTCCGCTGGCGTTTCGCCCGGCTCGATCGCGCCCGCGGGCAGGCTCCAGCCTTCGCCGCCTGATTTCTCCTGCAGCAGGATCTGGCCATCGGAATCAAGAATGGCGGCGGCCACCGACGGACAAAGGAGAAGGCTGGTGCCGATTTTTTCGCGAAGCGTTTGGATGTAGGATTTCATCTCGGCAAGGCCGCTTGATTCTATTGGACGTCGTTTCAGATAAACGCTCAACCTGGGCTCGAGTCGAGCTTTTCAGATAGTTTCAGCTCGGCTCCGGACGATATCGCTGCCTCACCTAGCGTCATTTCGGTATCGACAATCCGGTCGGCGGTGATACCGTTCGGGAAAAATCGAAGGGTGATTTGATGTCTGAGACTAAGTATCCGCGCGATCTCGTTGGCTATGGCCGCAATCCGCCGAAGGCAAACTGGCCGGGCGACGCGCGCATTGCCGTGCAGTTCGTGCTGAATTACGAGGAGGGTGGCGAAAGCTGCATTCTCGATGGCGATCCGGCTTCCGAATGTCTGCTATCCGAGATCGTCGGCGCGCAGCCCTGGCATGGCCAGCGTAACCTCAACATGGAATCGATCTACGAGTACGGCGCGCGCTCCGGTTTCTGGCGGCTGTGGCGCATGTTCACGAGCCGCAACGTGCCCCTGACTGTCTACGGCGTGACGCAGGCGATGGCGCGCAATCCGGAAGCGGTTGCGGCCATGAAGGAAGCCGGCTGGGAGATTGCCAGCCACGGCCTGCGCTGGCTCGAATACAAGGATTTCCCCGAAGAGGTCGAACGCGAGCATATCCGCGAGGTCGTCCGCCTGCACACGGAACTCACCGGCGAGCGGCCGCTCGGCATCTACCAAGGCAAGCCTTCGTCCAATACGCTGAAGCTGGTGCTGGAAGAGGGCGGTTTCCTCTATTCCTGCGACAGCTATGCCGACGAACTGCCCTATTGGGTGCCCGGCCTGCCGGCCGACAAACCGCACCTGATCATCCCCTACACGCTTGACGCCAACGACATGCGCTTCGCAACGCCGCAGGGCTTCAACAGCGGCGACCAGTTCTTCAGCTACCTGAAGGACACATTCGACGTGCTTTACGAGGAAGGCCGCCAGGGCGACGCCAAGATGATGAACATCGGCCTGCACTGCAGGCTCGTCGGGCGCCCGGGTCGTGCGGCCGCGCTCGCCCGCTTCATCGATTACGTCATGTCGCATGACAAGGTCTGGGTGCCCCGGCGCATCGATATCGCCAACCACTGGTACCAGCACCACAAGCCGGAAGGGGCGCTCTGATGTCCGACCGCGACGCCTTCGTCGCCCGTTTCGGCGGCGTGTTCGAGCATTCACCCTGGGTGGCCGAACGCGCCTTCGATCGCGCCACGACGGCGGGCCTGATGGCGGGCAACGTGCATTCGGCACTCTGCCAGGCTTTTCGTGCGGCATTGCCGCGCGAGAAGCTACAGGTCTTGCGCGCCCATCCCGATCTTGCCGGCAAGCTGGCGATCGCGGGCAAGCTGACGGCGGACTCGACGGCGGAGCAAGCGTCTGCCGGTCTCGACCGGCTGACGCCCGAGGAGCATCAGCGCTTCACGGCGCTGAACGATGCCTACACGAAGAAATTCGGCTTTCCCTTCATCATCGCTGTGAAGGGGCTGACCAAGGGGCAGATTCTCGCCGCCTTCGAAAGCCGCATTGACAATTCGCCCGAAGAGGAATTTGAAACCGCTTGCGCGCAGGTGGAGAAAATCGCCCGCCTGCGGCTGCAGTCGATGCTTCCTGGAGACGAAAATGCCTGACAAAACCGTTCGATACGCGCCCTCACTCACCAGGGGGACCATCGAACTGGATCTCGCAAGCGCACTGATGCACGAGGTTCATGCCTGATGTCGCGCCGACTTAAGATCGAACCGCTGACGCGCGACGCCTTTGCACCTTTCGGAACCGTCATCGAGGCCGACCCGGCGACAATGCGCTACATCAACGGCGGCAACACGGAACGTTTCCATGGGCTGGCGCGCGCCGATGTCGTGGGCGACGGTGCCAACGTCATCATCAACATCTTCCGCGGCCAGCCGCGCGCATTTCCCTATTCTGTGTCGATGATGGAGCGCCACCCGCTCGGCAGCCAGAGCTTTTCGCCGCTCGATGACCGCCCCTGGCTCGTCGTCGTTGCCGAAGACCGGGACGGCCGCCCCGGCGAGCCGCGGGTGTTTCAGGCAAGCGGCCGGCAGGGCGTCAATTACGGCCGCAATGTCTGGCACCACCCGCTGATGTCGGTCGGTTCGGTCAGCGATTTCCTGATCGTCGACCGCGAAGGGCCGGGCAACAATCTCGAAGAGTACTTTTATGACGAGCCCTTCGTCATCGAGAGTGCGATCTAGCGACTGATGGAAAATGCGGACGTCTTCGTCCGCATCCCGTGCCAGTTTATGAAAGAGGATGAGATGAGCAGCACCGGCCGCCTGACGACCCATGTTCTCGATACCGCACTCGGCAAGCCGGCCGAAGGGCTGCGCATCGATCTCTACTGGCTGGAGGGTGAGGAGCGGCAGTTGATCCGCACCGTACACACAAACAGCGACGGCCGCGTCGACGGACCCATGGTCGAAGGCATCGGTTTCATGGCCGGCAACTACGAACTCGTCTTCCACGCTGGCGACTACCTGCGCCGGTCAGGCACAACGCTGCCGGAGCCGGCCTTCCTCGACCGCATCCCCTTGCGCTTCGGCATCGCCGATCCGGCGAGCCACTACCACGTGCCGCTGCTGCTTTCGCCCTATGGATACTCGACCTATCGGGGGAGTTGAAGCTTAGGGGGCGTGCGCTCGCTTCGCCGTTTTGCCGGAAGGACCACTTCAAGCTCCCTCATCCTCGCCCTTGTGGCGGGGATCCAGCGACCCGATGTCCGTCGGGTCAAAAGACCTTTCAGCCCAAGGAATTGGGCTGCTCCGCAGTTCCGGTGGAACTGCTCGGGATTCCTGTGACAGGCACAGGAATGAGGGCCGGACTGGCTGATGCCGCGGCCTATTCCGCCAGAATGCTGCGGTCGACGTCGTTGATGTTGCGCTTGCCGCAGAGCGCCATGGTGATGTCCATCTCCTTGCGGATGATCTCCAGCGCCTTGGTCACGCCCTCCTTGCCCATGGCGCCGAGGCCATAGAGGAACGGGCGGCCGATATAGGTGCCCTTGGCGCCCATGGCGACGGCTTTCAGCACGTCCTGGCCGGAGCGGATGCCGCCGTCGACATGGACTTCGATCTGGTGGCCCACGGCATCGACGATGCGCGGCAGCATGCTGATCGAGGAATGGGCGCCGTCGAGCTGCCGGCCGCCGTGGTTGGAAACGATGATCGCGTCGGCGCCGGTGGCGGCCGCCATCTTGGCGTCTTCCGGGTCGAGGATACCCTTGAGGATCAGCGGCCCGCCCCAGCGTTCCTTGATCCAGGCAACATCCTTCCAGGACAGCTGCGGATCGAACTGTTCGGCCGTCCAGGCTCCGAGCGAGGAAAGATCGGTGACGCTCTTTGCGTGGCCGACGATGTTGCGGAAGGTGCGGCGCTTGGTGCCGAGCATCTTCATGCACCAGCCGGGACGTGTCGCCATCTGCCAGAGGTGCTTCGGCGTCATCTTCGGCGGCGCGGAGAGGCCGTTTCTCAGGTCCTTGTGGCGTTGGCCGAGAATCTGCAGGTCGAGCGTCAGCACCAGCGCCGAGCATTTGGCCGCCTTGGCGCGGTCGATCAGGTTCAGCACGAATTCGCGCTCGCGCATGACGTAGAGCTGGAACCAGAAGGGTTTGGTCGTGACCGAGGCGACGTCCTCGATCGAGCAGATGCTCATGGTCGAGAGCGTGAAGGGTACGCCGAAGGCTTCGGCCGCCTGGGCCGCCAGCATCTCGCCGTCGGCGTGCTGCATGCCGGTGAGGCCAGTCGGTGCAAGCGCCACCGGCATCGATACCTTCTGGCCGATCATCGTCGTTTCGAGCGACCGGTCGGTCATGTCGACCAACACGCGCTGGCGCAGCTTCACCTTGGCAAAATCCTCCTCGTTGGCGCGGTAGGTGCCTTCGGTCCAGGCGCCGCTGTCGGCATAGTCGAAGAAGAGCTTCGGCACCCGGCGCTTGGCAAGAGCCTTGAGGTCGCTGATTTCGAGGATTTGCGTCATGGAAACGGCCTTCGTCTGGATCACGAGTTGAAGCGGGATGCGGGCAAGCCGCACATGCCATTCTCAGCAGAGATGCCGAGCCATTACCATGTTTGCCGGAGGCTTGTTAATAGCCTCTACGCAAAGAGGTCAATTTTCTTGACCTCTTTGCGTTTGGCACATCATGCCGCAGCCAATTCCGATTTCGCAGGCCTGCCGGCGACATAGGTTTCGACGATCG
Source organism: Ensifer sp. 2TAB8 (assembly GCF_052115125.1). Classification (NCBI taxonomy): domain Bacteria; kingdom Pseudomonadati; phylum Pseudomonadota; class Alphaproteobacteria; order Hyphomicrobiales; family Rhizobiaceae; genus Ensifer; species Ensifer sp. 2TAB8. The sequence continues at coordinate 24,639 of NZ_JBFRGB010000014.1, forward strand.
CGCGATCGTCGCCCATCGTCTGCAGTAGGAAGAGCTCGTCGGCCAGAGAATTGACCACTTCGGCCCTGAGCGCCATGGCCGGCGTTGCCGCCATGTCGAGCACGATGAAATCGGCGTCGGTGCCGGATTCCAGCGTGCCGATCCTGTCGACGAGCGACAGCGCCTCGGCGTTGCCGCGGGTCATCATGAAGAAGCTGTCGAAGGGGTTCAGCCGCTCGCCTTGCAGCTGCAGGATCTTGTAGGCCTCGTCGAGCGTCTTCAGCATGGAATAGCTGGTGCCGCCGCCGATGTCGGAGGCGACCGAGGTGCGCACCGGCTTCTCGCGGCGGTTGAGCGCGCGGAGCGGAAAGAGGCCGGAGCCGAGGAAGAGATTGGATGTCGGGCAGAAGACGGCGACCGAGCCGGTCTCGCTCATCGCATCTGCCTCGCGCTCCGAGAGGTGGATGCAGTGGCCGAAGAGGCTCTTGCGCCCGAGCAGGCCGTAATGGGCGTAGACGTCGGTATAGTCCTTGGCTTCCGGATAGAGTTCGCAGGTAAAGGCGATCTCGTCGCGGTTCTCCGAAAGATGGGTTTGCAGGTGCAGGTCCGGGAACTCGTGCACCAGCGACTTGGCGACATCCATTTGTTCGGGCGTCGAGGTGATGGCGAAGCGCGGGGTGATGGCGACGTGGTTGCGGCCCTTGCCATGCCATTCGCGGATCACCGCGCGGGTTTCGTCGTAGCCCATCTGCGGCGTGTCGAGCAGGCCTTGCGGTGCGTTGCGGTCCATCATCACCTTGCCGGCGATCATGCGCATGTCACGCCTGAGCGCCTCGGCGAAGAAGGCATCGGCGGATGCCTTGTGCACGGAGCAATAGGCGGTCGCCGTCGTCGTGCCATGGCGCACCATCTCATCGAAGAAGCGCGTTGCAATGCGGGTCGCATGGGCGCTCTCGACGAAGCGGCATTCCTCCGGGAAGGTATAGGTGTTCAGCCACTCCAGCAGGTTGGCGGCATAGGAGGCCATCACCTGCATCTGCGGGAAATGCAGGTGTGTGTCGATGAATCCGGGCACGATCAGGTGCGGGCGGTGATCGATTTCCACCACCTCTCCCGGAGCCCCGGCCTTGACGGCGACATAACCGCCGCTGGCAATGATCTCTCCACCCGCCACCAGCAAGGCACCGTCGCTTTCGTAGCTGTAGGCGCCACTATCGTCGATCGACATCGGCGCGCGGTGAAAGCTCAGCAATCGGCCGCGGATGAGGGTGGTGGTCATTGTGTCTTGCCTTCCTCGACGGCGCTTTCGAACCAGGCTGTCAGCAGCTGGCGCTCGTCCGTCGTCATATCTGTCACGTTGCCGGGCGGCATCGCGTGGCTGCGCCCGGCCTGGATATAGATTTCGCGGGCATGGGCGGCAATCTCCGCGTCGCTTTCCAGCATCACGCCCTTCGGCGCCTGGGTGATGCCCTCGTAAACGGGCTCCGCCGCATGGCACATCGAACAGCGTGTCGAGACCGTGTCCTTGACGGCGGGGAAGTGGGCATTGGCGGCGAAGCGGGTGAAGGCCGGCGCAACCTCGGCCTTCTCGCCGCCGGTCAGCACCTTCGGCACGGTCGAGAGCCACATGATCAGGATGAAGATCAGCGCGGTGACGAGCCAGGTCCAGGTGGGCTTGCCCTTGCGCGCATGGGTGGTGTTGAACCAGTGGCGGATGGTGACGCCCATCAGGAAGACCAGCGCCGCGATGATCCAGTTGAACGCGGTGGCGAAAGCCAGCGGGTAGTGGTTCGACAGCATGAAGAAGATGACGGGCAGCGTCAGGTAGTTGTTGTGCAGCGAGCGCTGCTTGGCCTGGGCGCCGAGCTTCGGGTCCGGCGTGCGGCCGGCGATCAGATCCGCGACGACGATCTTCTGGTTGGGGATGATGATGAAGAACACATTGGCCGACATGATCGTCGCGGTGAAGGCGCCGAGATGCAGGAAGGCCGCGCGACCGGTGAAGACCTGGGTGTAGCCCCAGGCCATGGCGACGAGCGCCACATAGAGTAGCGCCATCAGTCCCCAGGTGTTCTTGCCGATTGGCGACTTGCACAAGAGGTCATAAAACAGCCAGCCGATGCCGAGCGAGGCGAGCGAGATCAGGATCGCCGTCGTTGCCGAGATGTCGAGCACATGGCGGTCGACCAGGAAGAGATCGGCGCCGCCATAGTAGACGACACAGAGCATGGCGAAGCCCGAGAGCCACGTCACGTAGGATTCCCATTTGAACCAGGTGAGGTGCTCGGGCATCGAGGCCGGCGCCACCAGATATTTCTGGATGTGGTAGAAGCCGCCGCCATGGACCTGCCATTCCTCGCCATAGGCGCCGACCGGCAGGTGGTCGCGCTTCACCAGGCCAAGATCGAGCGCGATGAAATAGAAGGATGAGCCGATCCAGGCGATGGCCGTAATTACGTGCAGCCAGCGCACGGCAAAGGCCAGCCATTCCCAGGCGATGGCGAATTCGTACATTCAGATCCCCTTTGTCTCCGTTACCTCACTTTGCGCATAAACAGCGGAGCGGAAAAGGGGCCTTGGCGCTCCTCAAGCGCTATTTGCTTGCAGGAACTGTGGTGGGCAGAGCTCGCCGAGGATCCAGTCGCGGAAAATCCGGATCTTCGGCGTGTTGCGGCGGGCGTGCGGATAGGCGAGCCAATAGTCGCAGCCGTCGCTGCAGCGAAGATCGAAGGGCTGGTAGAGGCGGCCGAGTGCGACGTCATCGGGATAGAATTCCGGCGTCAGGATCGCCACACCCTGGCCGGCAATTGCGGCGCGTGCCTCGAACGTCTGGGCGCCGAGCCGGCTGTGCGGCCGGCCCTCGAGATCAGGGTCCTCGACGCCGGCGGCCTTGAACCACATAGGCCACCAGGGATCGCCCGCATCGATGATGCGGAGCTTCAGGAGGTCGCGCGGCTCGTGCACGCCGCCGATGGTTTCGGCAAGCGTCGGGCTCAGCATGGGGCTGAACTCGACACGCATCAGCGGGTGTGTGTCGAGGCCGGGCCAGACGCCACCACCCGAGCGGATGGCGAGATCGGCTGGCTCGCGGGTGAAATCGGTGAGCGAGTCGCTGGTCGTCAGCCGGACGGCGATGTTCGGATGGGCGAGTTGGAAGCTGCCGATATTGCGGGCAAGCCATTGCGAGGCGAAGGTCGGCGTCGAGCTGATCAAAAGCGCGCTGTCGATATCGCCGCGGGCATTGGAAACGGCTTCCTGCAGCATCTCGAAGGCTTCGGTCACGCGTGGCGCCATGCGCTGGCCCACATCCGTCAGCGAGATCTGGCGCGGGCGGCGCAGGAACAGCGGCTCGCCGACATTCTCCTCGATCAACTTAACCTGGTAGCTCACGGCCGTCTGGGTCATGCCCAGCTCTTCGCCGGCCTTGGTGAAGCTGCCGAGCCTTGCAACCGCCTCGAAGACCCGGAGCGCATTCAGCGGAAACTGCTTCGACATCTTCATGGATAAGTTCTCTTGATGCATGCAGACGGATGTTCGATTGGATTTCGATCCTCCTCCACGGCATCCTTCAAGTCAACTTCCCAAGACGAAACAGGTGCTGACGTGACTTGCGATACATTCGAACATACTGAAAGAAAACCGTTTCTTTTATTCGATCCGGTCATCCGGCTCGCGGCCGCCCTGTTCGGCGGCCTCGTTGCCGCCAAGCCGACATTGGACGTCGGGGCGCTCCCGGATCATATCAAGAGAGACATGGGTTTCATGGATGGCCGTGGCGCCTATGGCGATGACGAAGAGGCAATGGCCAACTCTCGCCGCCTTTTCAGCGTCGATGAACTGCCGCGGTTTTAACGTTGACGACGATGGCCGTCAGGTATGCCGAAGGCGCTCGACGGCCATCAGCACACGCTCCGGTGTTGCCGGGGCGTCAAGGCGCGGGCACTCGCGATAATCCGCAACGCTTGCCACCGCCATCGACAGCGCTTCGAGCACCGAGATCGGCAGCATGAAAGGCGGCTCTCCCACCGCCTTGGAGCGGCCGATGGTCTTTTCGGCGTTGGCCGACCATTCGGCGAGCTTGACGTTGAAGATCTTCGGGCGGTCGGAGGCGAGCGGGATCTTGTAGGTGGAGGGGGCGTGCGTGCGTAGCCGTCCCTTGTCGTCCCACCAGAGCTCTTCCGTCGTCAGCCAGCCCATGCCCTGAACGAAGCCGCCTTCGATCTGGCCGATGTCGATCGCCGGATTGAGCGAACGGCCGACATCGTGCAGCACGTCGACGCGATCGACCATGTATTCGCCAGTCAGTATGTCGATCGACACCTCTGAAACCGAAGCGCCATAGGCGAAGTAATAGAAGGGCGTGCCGCGGCCGCTGGCGCGATCCCAATGGATTTTCGGCGTCTTGTAATAGCCGGCGGCCGATAGCTGGATGCGGCCCATATAGGCCTGCTTGATGAACTCGGGGAAGGGGATGAGCTCTTCGCCGATCTTCACATGATTGGCGACGAAGCTGACATTCTCGGGCGTCGTCTGCCAGCGCTCGCACGCAAAGCCAACGAGACGCTCCTTGATCTGGCGCGCGGCGTCATGAGCCGCCATGCCGTTGAGATCGGAGCCCGAGGAGGCGGCGGTCGCGGACGTGTTCGGCACCTTGCCGGTCGTCGTCGCCGTGATGCGGACCCGATCGAGATCGACCTGGAAACTGTCGGCGATCACCTGAGCGACCTTGATGTAGAGGCCCTGGCCCATCTCGGTGCCGCCATGGTTCAGATGGATCGAGCCATCCTGGTAGATGTGAACCAGCGCGCCCGCCTGGTTGAAGGCGGTGAGTGTGAAGGAGATGCCGAACTTCACCGGAGTCAGCGCGATGCCCTTGCGGATGACGCGGCTATTCCGGTTGAACTCGAGGACCGCCTGGCGGCGCGCCTGATAGTCTGCGCTTTCTTCGAGTTCGGCGACGATGCGCGCTATGATGTTGTCTTCGACCTGTTGGTGGTAGGGCGTGATGTCCCGGCCAGAACCCTTTTCACCGTAGAAGTTCAGCTTGCGGATTTCGAGCGGGTCCTTGCCGAGCTGGTAGGCGATCTCCTCGATGATGCGTTCGCCGCCGACCATGCCTTGCGGGCCGCCGAAACCGCGATAGGCGGTGTTGGAGACGGTGTTGGTCTTCAGCGGCTGTGAGGTGAGCTTCACATGCGGGTAGAAATAGGAGCTGTCGGCATGAAACAGTGCCCGGTCGGTGACGGGGCCGGAAAGGTCTGACGAGTAGCCGCAGCGCGCCGCGTAGTTCGCATGCACCGCATGGATACGGCCGTCGTCGTCGAAGCCGACATCGTAGTCGACGAGGAAGTCGTGGCGCTTGCCGGTCGCCGTCATGTCCTCGTCCCGATCAGGGCGGAACTTGACTGCGCGGTTGAGCTTCTTCGCCGCCACGGCGGCAAGCGCTGCGAACTGGTTTCCTTGCGTTTCCTTGCCGCCGAAGCCGCCGCCCATGCGGCGGACGTTCACGGTCACCGCATTGGAGGGCACGCCGAGCACATGCGAGACCATGTGCTGGACCTCGCTTGGGTGCTGGGTCGAGGACCAGACGGTGACCTCGTCATCCTCGCCTGGAATGGCAAGCGCAATATGGCCTTCGAGGTAGAAATGCTCCTGGCCGCCGACGCGCATGCTGCCCTTCAAGCGGCGCGGCGCCTTGTCCAACTCGGCTTCAGCGTCTCCGCGCTGCAGGGTCAGCGGCTGGGTGACGAGCTCGCCCCCACGAGCGACGGCGTCGAGAATGTCGGTGAAATGCGGCAGGTCGCGATAGGTGATCTTCGCCAGTCGTGCCGCCCGGCGGGCGATGTCGCGGGTTTCGGCAATGACGGCGAAGGCCGGCTGGCCATGAAACTGCACGAGGCCATCCGCGAGCACCGGTTCGTCATGCAGGTGGCTCGGGCTGATGTCGTTGGAATGCGGCATGTCCTTGGCGGTCAGCACCAGGATGACACCGGGTACGGCGGCGACGGCCGAAAGATCCATGGCCGTGATTTCCGCATGCGCCCGGTCGGTCATGCCAAGGGCGCCATGCAGCGTGCCCGCGGTTTCGGGCATGTCGTCGATATAGTCGGCGGTGCCGGAGACGTGCTTGTGGGCGCTGTCGTGACGCTGCGAGACATGCATCTCGCCGCGGATCGCCTTGCGTTCCTCGAAGGTGGACTTGTCCATGGTCATTTGTCTCCCGCAGCAAAGCGAACCAGTTGCGCAGGCTCGCCGCCACTTTCCAGGAAGAAACGCATCAGGAGGTTTTTCGCCGTCAGCATGCGATAGTCACTCGTCGCCCGCCAATCGGTCAGCGGCTGGTAGTCGGTCTCGAAGGTAGCTTGTGCTGCGCGAACAGTCTCCTCGGTCCAGGGCTTGCCGATCAGCGCGGCCTCGACGTTCGTGGCGCGCTTTGGCGTGGCGGCCATGCCGCCGAAGGCGATGCGGGCAGAGCGGACGACGCCGTTTTCCACGGACAGCCGGAAGGCGCCGAGCAGGGCGGAGATATCCTCGTCGCGCCGCTTGGAGATCTTGTAGGCGGCAAAGAGCTCATCCTCCGGCAGGCGCGGCACGAAGACGCTCTCGACGAATTCGCCGGGCTGTCGGTCCTGTTTCCCATAGGCGATGAAGAAGTCTTCGAGCGATAGCGTTCGGCGGCCCGCTTTGGAGCGCAGCGTCACGGTCGCACCGAGAACGATCAGTGGCGGCGGGCTGTCGCCGATCGGCGACCCATTGGCGATGTTGCCGCCGATCGTGCCCATGTTGCGCACCTGCTCGCCGCCGATGCGGTTGATCAGGGGACCGAGGCCGGGAAAGGCCTTGGCAAGCGCTGCATAGGCCATGGTGTAGCTGACGCCGGCGCCGATCGTCACGCCCGCCTCGTTCTCGTCGATACGCTGCAGCTCGGTGATGCCGTTGATGAAGATGACCGGGTTGATCGGCCGCATCTGCTTGGTCACCCACAGACCGACATCGGTGGAGCCGGCAACGACTGTCGCCCCCGGATTGTCCGCAAGGGCTTCCGCAAGCCCGTTACCGTCGGCCGGCACGATCAGACAGTTTTCATCCTGGCGGACGGTGATCGTCTCGGCCGGTGCCAGTGCCTTCAGTCGAGCGGTAATCGTTTCCCGCTCTCTTGCGATCGGATCGAAGATGTCAGAAGGCCGTGCCTTGGCGGCTGCTTCGGCTGCGCGCACGATCGGCTCATAGCCGGTGCAACGACAGAGATTGCCTTGCAGCGCCTTTTCGATGTCGGCGCGGTCGGGGTCGTCATTCGCAAGCCACAGGCCATAGAGCGACATGACGAAGCCGGGCGTGCAGAAGCCGCATTGCGAGCCATGAAAATCGACCATCGCCTGCTGTACCGGATGCAGCGTGCCATCCTGGCCGGCGAGATGCTCGACGGTGACGACATGGCTTGCCTGCAGCGAGCCGAGGAATCGAATGCAGGCGTTGACACCCTCATAGACGAGCCGGTCGCCGACAAGCCGCCCCACGAGCACGGTGCAGGCGCCGCAGTCACCTTCGGCGCAGCCTTCCTTGGTGCCGGTCAGCCGGCGGTCGAGCCGCAGATAATCAAGCAGCGTCGCGGTCGGTGCGATGTCGGAAAGTGTGACCTCGCGGTCATTGAGGATGAAGCTGATGCTTCCGTTCGGCTGGGGCATGCCATTCATTCCCTGCGGCTGCTGCGTATACCTGAAATCACTTTGATCTTAGGTGGTTATGCAGAAAAGCAAAGAGCCGCGGAGATTTTTGCACGCCCCGCCAATGTGCGCCTATTGCGCCGTCCAGCCGCCATCCATGGAAACATGGGTGCCGGTGATCTGCGCCGCATCGTCGCCAGCAAGATAGACTGCGAGTGCGGCCACCTGTTCCACCGTGATGAACTTCTTGGTCGGCTGCCCCTTCAGCATCACGTCGTTGATCACCTGCTGTTCGGTGATGCCGCGGGTGCGCGCCTGGTCGGGGATCTGCTTTTCGACGAGCGGCGTCAGCACGTAGCCGGGGCAGATCGAGTTTGCGGTGACGCCGTTCTCCGCGACTTCGAGCGCCACCGTCTTCGTCAGTCCGAGCACGCCATGCTTGGCCGCGACATAGGCCGCCTTGAAGGGCGAGGCGACGAGGCCATGGGCCGACGCGATGTTGATGATGCGGCCCCACCCCTTGGCCTTCATGCCGGGAATGGCGGCGCGGATGGTGTGGAACGAGGAAGACAGGTTGATCGCGATGATGCGATCCCATTGCTCGACAGGGAAATCCTCGACTTTTTCGACATATTGGATGCCGGCATTGTTGACGAGGATGTCGACGCCGCCGAAGCGGGTCGTCGCCGTGGCGATCAGATCGGCGATCTCGGCCGGCTTCGTCATGTCGGCGCCGTGATAGATGACCGTGCCGCTCGTCAGCGCGCTAACATCATCCGTCGCTTGTCTGATCTCGTCCGCACTGCCGAAGCCGTTCAGCACGATGTTGGCGCCGCCTTTGGCGAAAGCCTTGGCGATCGCAAGCCCGATGCCGCTCGTCGAACCGGTGATGACCGCTGTTTTCGTCATTGCTGCTCTCTCCCTTGTGGCGTCGCGGACTACTTTGTTGCGGCGCAGCAGCGCCAGCCTACGCGTAAAACCGCGGCGCTGACAATTGTGTTTTTAAGGTTGCGACGACAGAGTTGAGGCGGGGAATAGCGAAGCTGCGAAGTTGCGTTTTGTTTTCGTTTGACATTCGTTTTGCCATCGTATTGAAGTTTTCGAAATGACATGCCCGCCTTCAAGGTCGGGTGAAGAAACTTGCGTGTGGCCGGGGAGGGGCATATGGGCGGATATATTCTCGCGATCGATCAGGGAACGACCTCGAGCCGGGCGATCATCTTCGACGGTCAGCAGCAGATCGCCGGTGCCGGCCAGAAGGAATTCAAGCAGCATTTCCCGAAATCCGGCTGGGTCGAGCACGATCCCGAGGAAATCTGGCAGACCGTGCTTTCGACCGTCGAGGAGGCGATCGCCAAGGCTGGCATCACCGCTGCCGACCTTTCGGCCATCGGCATCACCAACCAGCGCGAGACCGTCGTCGTCTGGGATCGGCAGACCGGTTACCCCATCCACAACGCGATCGTCTGGCAGGATCGCCGCACCGCGTCCTATTGCGAAAGACTGAAGAAGCAGGGGTTGGAAAAGATTTTCACCCGGAAGACCGGTCTGCTGCTCGATCCCTATTTCTCCGGCACCAAGCTCAACTGGCTCTTGACCAATGTCGACAGAGCCCAGGCGCGCGCCGCCAAGGGCGAGCTCTGCTTCGGTACGATCGATACCTTCCTCATCTGGCGGCTGACCGGCGGCAAGTCCTTCGTGACGGACGCGACCAATGCTTCACGCACGCTGCTCTACAACATTTCAGAAAATGTCTGGGACGACGAACTCCTGAAGATCCTCAAGGTGCCGCGCGCCATGCTGCCCGAGGTCAAGGATTGCGCCGCCGATTTCGGGGTCACCGACCCGGCAATCTTTGGCGCCGCCATCCCGATCCTCGGCGTTGCCGGCGACCAGCAGGCAGCGACGATCGGCCAGGCCTGTTTCAAGCCGGGCATGCTGAAATCCACCTATGGCACCGGCTGCTTCGCGCTGCTCAATACCGGCAAGGACATGGTGCGCTCAAAGAACCGGTTGCTCACCACCATTGCCTACAAGCTTGATGGCGAAACGACCTACGCGCTCGAAGGCTCGATCTTCGTTGCCGGTGCTGCCGTGCAATGGCTGCGCGACGGGCTCAAGGTGATCAAGGCGGCCCCCGACACCGGCACGCTCGCCGCGAGCGCCGATCCGACGCAGGAGGTCTATCTGGTGCCCGCCTTCACCGGCCTCGGTGCGCCGCATTGGGACCCGGATGCGCGCGGCGCGATCTTCGGCATGACCCGCAATACCGGCCCGGCGGAATTCGCCCGTGCCGCACTCGAAGCCGTCTGCTACCAGACGCGCGACTTGCTTGAAGCGATGCACAAGGACTGGCGCAACGACGGCAAGGAAACGGTGCTGCGCGTCGATGGTGGCATGGTTGCCTCCGACTGGACGATGCAGCGGCTCTCCGACCTGCTCGACGCGCCGGTCGACCGGCCTGTCATCCTCGAAACCACCGCGCTCGGCGTAGCCTGGCTTGCCGGCAGCCGCGCCGGCGTCTGGCCGAAGCAGGAGGAGTTCGCCAAGTCCTGGGCGCGTGACTATCGTTTCGAGCCTGCCATGGACGACAAGACGCGCAAGGCGAAGCTCAAGGGATGGCGCAATGCCGTCAAGCGTACGCTGAGCTAAGCGCCAGAGGGGCGTGGATTTCCCGTTCCGCCCATTATCCGACACAGGCTGCATTCATGCTCATCCGGGAAACACAGCGTTTCCCGGATGAGCATTTGCTGCTCACGCGCGCGCCAACTATCTGTTGTGTCAACAGAAACAGGACGGGCATCATGGAACTCGGGCTTTACACATTTGCGGATGTCGATCCGACTGCAAGCGACAAGGGCAAGGAGGGGCAACGCCGCCTCAATAACCTTCTCGAAGAGATCGAACTTGCCGATCAGGTCGGCCTTGATGTTTTCGGCCTCGGCGAACATCACCGCCCGGACTACGCCGCTTCCGCGCCGGCGGTCATTCTGGCCGCTGCTGCCGCCAGGACGAAGAACATCCGGCTGACCAGCGCCGTCACGGTCTTAAGCTCCGACGATCCCGTGCGCGTCTTCCAGCAGTTTTCGACGCTGGATCTGATCTCCAACGGCCGTGCCGAGATCATGGCCGGTCGCGGGTCCTTCATCGAATCCTTCCCGCTCTTCGGCCAGTCGCTCGACGACTACGACCAGCTCTTTGCCGAGAAGCTCGATCTTCTGATGGCGCTGCGCGAGAGCGAGAAAGTCAGCTGGGCGGGCGAGATGCGGCCGGCGATCCACGACCGTGGCGTCTACCCGCGGCCGCTGCAGGAAATGCTGCCGCTCTGGATCGCCGTCGGCGGCACGCCGCAATCGGTGGCGCGTGCCGGCGCGCTCGGCCTGCCGGTGGCGCTGGCCATCATCGGGGGCGAACCACGCCGGTTTGCGCCGCTCTTCGATCTCTACCGCGAGGCGGCTCGCCGCGCCGGCCAGGATCCGGCCAGGCTGAAGACCAGCATCAACGTGCACGGCTTCATCGCCGACACGACCGATCTCGCTGCCGACCAGTTCTATGGGCCGCAGGCCGAGGTGATGAACCGCATTGGCCGCGAGCGCGGCTGGGGGCCGACCAACCGGGCACACTTCGACCAGGCCCGCAGCCCGAGCGGCAATCTCTTCCTTGGCGATCCGGAAACGGTGGCGGAGAAGATCGTCGAGAACTGGAAGGTCTTCCGCAACGATCGCTTCCTGCTGCAGATGGCAATCGGGCCGATGCCGCACGACCAGATCCTGCGCGGAATCGAGCTCTACGGCACCAGGGTGGCGCCGCTGGTGCGCAAGGCAGTCGCGGAAGAAAAGACGGTGGCACCGGCCGCCGTCTGACCTGCAACACCGGGTTCAGCGCCGGATTGAAAGCCATCCCGTTCGGCGCTGGCATAACGCCTGGCGACACGCTACATGTGAGCGCGAAAGCGAGACACGGATGACCCTCAACAACGAAGAAGATCTGCTGCGGCTGAAGGAAATCGGCCGCATCTGCGCCAATGCCTTGCAGACGATGGGCGAGGCGCTGGAGCCCGGCATCACCACGGCGGAACTGGACGCGATCGGCCGCAAGGTGCTGGAAGACGCGGGCGCCCGCTCGGCGCCGGAGCTCTGCTACAATTTTCCCGGCGCCACCTGCATCAGCGTCAACGAGGAAATCGCCCACGGCATCCCCGGCAGCCGGGTGATCAAGGCGGGCGATCTCGTCAACATCGACGTGTCCGCTGAAAAAGACGGCATCTTCGCCGACACCGGCGCCTCGTTCCCGGTGCCGCCGGTGACAGTCGCGATTGACCGTCTCTGCCGCGACGGTAAGCGGGCGATGTGGGTCGGCCTCAAGCAGGTGCGTCCCGATCAGCCGCTGGCGGCGATCGGCAACGCGATCGGCGATTTCGCCCGCAAGAACCGCTATTCGCTCGTCACCAATCTCGCCAGCCACGGCATCGGCCGCTCGCTGCACGAAGAGCCGACCGAGATCGCCACCTGGCCCGACCCGCGCGAACGCCGACGGATGACCGATGGTATGGTCTTCACCGTCGAGCCTTTCCTGTCCATTGGCGCGCAATGGGCCGAAGGCGGCAATGACGACTGGACGCTCTACAGCGATCCGCGCGCGCCGACGGTGCAGTATGAGCACACGGTCGTGGTCACGCGCGGCGGGCCGCTGGTGGTGACGCTGCCGGGCTAATGCAAAGACACGACGGCGGCCCAACAGCCTCCGTCGTCCTCCTGGCCATTTTCTGCTTCATCGCTGCTTGCATGATCTGCCGGCTCGGTAGGTGCAACTCACCTTCCGGCAAATGCTCTAACCCATTGAAATCGGCGATCGTTCGATTCCTTCAATAGGTCCTTCAATTATTGTCGTTTGTGGTGCGCCATATTGCGGCGCAATAAATTGATATGACCACGCTCGACAGACCGCTCCAGACCAACATCTCCGCCGCGGCAACCGCCGGCGCCATTGCCATGGCCATCGCCATGGGCTTCGGCCGGTTCTCTTACACGCCGATCCTGCCGGCGATGATGGCGGATCTTGGCTTGTCGCCGGGCGATGCCGGCCTCATCGCCTCGGCCAACTTCGTCGGCTATCTCGCCGGCGCCAATCTCGGAGCCTATGGCTGGGCGCATGGGCATGAGCGCCGGATCGGGCTTCTGTCGCTCGTCGCCACGACGGCCCTGCTGGCGGCCATGGGGCTCTCGTCGTCGGTCGCCGTACTGGCGCTCATCCGGTTCCTCGCCGGCCTTGCCAGCGCCTTTGCAATGATCTTCATCTCCGGCATCGTGCTCGGCCATGGCCTGCATGCCCGGTCGGAGCATGTGCCCGCCGTGCACTTTGGCGGCGTCGGTCTCGGCATCGCATTCTCATCGCTCTGCGTCTGGGCAAATCCGCTTGCGGGGCACGCCGGCCTGACGACCTCCATGGGCGACTGGTTCACCGGTGCGCTGGTCGGGCTGATGGGGACCGTTGTCGTCGCAGCACTCCTGCCTGGTGTTCCGTCATCCGGTGCTGGTCCGGTGCGCGAAAAGCCGCTTCGCTGGACGCGGCCACTGACGGTGGTGACCTTCACCTACGCGCTCTTCGGCTTCGGCTACGTGATCACCGCCACCTTCCTCGTTGCCATGGCGCGCGACCCGAGCGGCGGCCACAGCATCGAGTTTCTCGCCTGGCTGCTGACGGGCCTTGCCGCAGCGCTTTCGGTCTATCTCTGGCGCTTTGCGGTCCCGCGCTTTGGCCTTGCCGGGGTCTATGCGATCGGCCTTCTGGTCGAAGCCGTCGGCCTGGTGCTGACGGTCAGTCTGCCCTTGCCCTATGCCCCGCTTGCCGGCGGCCTGATGCTGGGCGCGACGTTCATGATGATCACGGCCTATGGCCTGCAGATCGGCCGGCAGCTTGCGCCGGAAAGCCCGCGCCGTGCGCTGGCCCTGATGACGGCTGCCTTCGGCATCGGCCAGATCATCGGTCCGCTGGTCGCCGGCTGGCTTGCAGAACGCACCGGCAGCTTCGCAGCACCGACCCTGATTGCGGCGGCCGTGCTCTTCCTTTGCGGTGGCGTTATCCTTGCCGAACTGAAGCGGATTTCCACGGCGCTAAGGGCCTGACGGGTGCCGCCGGCGGCATCGAAATCCGCCCTGTTCGCCGCGGCCTTTCCGGATGAAATAACAGTAACGTTTATATTATCCGATTGTTGACGACGGCGCTTTGCCCTAGTTTCGGCGCTTCGAGCGGTAACACATCGCCTGACCGAAACGTGAGTAGACCCCTTTGTTCCATTCCTTCTTTCCGAAGCCGAAGCTGTTCTTCACCTCCGGTGCCCTCTGGTCGCTTGTCTGCATTCTGGTCTGGTATACGGCCGGACCGCAGATGGGGGCCGCTGTCGGCTTGCCGCCACTGGCCCCGGGCGAAAAGCCGCCGATCGGCCTTGCCTATTTCTTCACCCCGGACAATCTCTGGTTCTATCTCTACTTCACCATCTTCGTGGTGATCTTCGGCGGTACCTGGAAGCTCATTGCCAAGGATCACCCCTGGGTCAATTGGTCGATCTGGGGCTCGGCCTTCATCATCTTCATCGCCTATTTCGCAGTGCAGACGTCGGTTGCGCTCAACAACTGGCGCGGTCCGTTCTTCGATCTGCTGCAAGATGCCTTGGCGAGGAAGCCGGGCATCACAGCTGGCCAGTTCTACACACTGCAGCTACGCTTCCTCGAAATCGGCTTCGTCGGCGTGACCCTCAACGTCATTACCGCGTTTTTCACGAACCATTACGTGTTCCGCTGGCGCACGGCCATGAACGATTTCTACATGTCGAAGTGGGAAAAGCTGCGGCATATTGAAGGGGCGTCGCAACGTGTTCAGGAAGACACGATGCGTTTTGCCAACATCCTCGAAGGGCTCGGCGTTACGCTGATCAACTCGGTGATGACGCTGGTGGTGTTTCTGCCGCTGCTGTTCAGCATGTCACAACATGTCGAGGACCTTCCGATCATCGGCGCGGTCCCCCATGCACTTTTCTGGCTGGCGATCGTCTGGTCGCTGTTCGGCACGGCACTTCTGGCGCTCGCCGGTATCAAGCTGCCTGGGCTGAACTTCAAGAACCAACGCGTCGAAGCAGCCTATCGCAAGGAGTTGGTCTACGGCGAAGATCATGGAGATCGTGCTCAGCCGGTGACGGTCAGGGAGCTTTTCGGCAATGTGCGCCGGAACTACTTCCGCATGTATTGGCACTATCTGTATTTCAACATCGCGCGCTATTCCTACGGACAGCTCGATGCGATCTTCCTCAACTTCATCCTGATTCCGACTTTCGTGGTCGGCAAGATCACCATGGGTATCTGGCAGCAGATCTCCACCGCCTTCGGTGAAGTCAGCAACTCCTTCCAGTACCTGGTCAACTATTGGTCGACGATCATCGAGTTGCTGTCGATCCATAAGCGCCTGACCGCCTTCGAGGCGGCGATTTCCGACGAGCCGCTACCGGAGATCGACCAGCGGTACCTGGAGCGTGGCGCGGCGGAAGATGCGCAGCCGGCCTAAGACCGGAACCCTCTACAGCAATCAGAAGGCGGAGCGATCCGCCTTCTTTTTTGCCTGCTCGATCATTGGCAGCGCCTGGGCGTAGCTGACACAGGCGACGTCCGATTTGCCGCAAACTTCAGTCAGCAACCGATCGAGTGCGCGCCAGTAGGCGCCGCCGTTCATCTCGACGAAGTGGAAGCCGAGCTGGAGGGGAATGCGGTCGCCGCTGTACTCGCGCTCGAAAGCTTTCCTGTAGGCTTCGTAGGTGCGCTCCTCGAAGCGGGCGCTGTCCTTCTTGTTCTCGACACCCATGGAGTGACGGACGAAGAGATTGTAGTCCATGCCGATCACCGGGCGCTGCGACGGTCCCTCGGGGATCAGCGGCAGGCCGAAACGCGGCAGGCCGTCCTTCGCCGACGGCCAGCCCGGGCCCTTGGTCACCAGGCTCGCATCATAGGTGAAACCCGAATCCTTGAGTGCCGGCAGCAGGCCATCGCTGAGAGAGAGATAGGGCGCGCGGAAGCCCTTGACGCTCGACTTCGCGAACTCGGCCCAACCCTCGGGCTCCGCGTCCGGCTTGTCCGCCTTCTTCCAGGCGTCGCGCAGCGCGGTGTTGAAGGTCGAGAATTCGCTCTGCCAGTCGGCCTTGCTCCAGCCCTTGCCGTCGAAATGGCCACAGGCATGGCTTGCGATGTCGTGGCCGTCGAGATGGGCCTGCCAGATGTGGCCGGCGCGGGTCGCAATTTCTTCGCGGCTCTGGGCGAAGCCGACATTGGAACGTCCGGGCTTCTGGCCCGGCGGCCTGTAGTTCTCTTTGCCGTCCGCTCGTGTCATCAGGAAGGTGCAGGAGAGGAAATAGGTGAAATGTGCGCCGGTGCGCTTTGCCATCGCCAGGCTCTTGTCCCAGAGCGCATTGTCATGCGCGCCGTCGAAGGAGACGATCACCAGCTGCTTGTCGCCGCTCGGAACGGTGGCAGGCGTTGCCGGCTCGGCCTGGGCGAGAGCGGGAAAAAGGGCGAGAGATAAAGCGGCGGAAATACGGATCATGGTCAACTGCAATGTTGGATTTTGGTCGCAGATGGTTCGAAATTGCGGCAATCCTTTGATCGGACTGGAAAAAAGACACCATCAAGGCTACTGCATAGCAACCTGGGCTGGATTCGGTTCAGGAGGAATGGCAAAGAAAATCAAAGAGCTACAGCGACTCAGGCGCGCCATGTCCGGCACGCGACGCTGATTTGGTCCGGTATCTCGAACAAAGCGGTGGCCCCATGGCGATACTCGTTCTCGGCATCATCATCTTTCTTGGATTGCACCTGATCCGCGTGGTCGCGCCCGGCTTTCGCGCCGGCGTCATCGAGAGCCGCGGCAAAGGCACCTGGATGGGGATCTATGCAATCCTCAGCCTCATCGGTCTCTGTCTGATCATTTACGGCTTCGGCCAGGCCCGCAGTGAAACGGGCATGCTGTACAATCCGCCGGTGTTCCTGCGCCATATCGCGCTTCTGCTGATGCTCTTTGCCTTCGTTATCGCGGCAGCCGGCTTCCTCCCGGCTGGGCGCATTGCGGTTGCGGTCAAGCATCCGCAGGTTCTGTCGATCAAGATCTGGGCGCTGGCGCATCTTCTGGCGAACGGCGAGACCTCCTCCGTCCTGCTTTTCGGTTCGTTTCTGGCCTGGGCGGTGATCCTGCGCATCTCGCTCAAACGCCGCGAGCGGGCAGGGGAGCGCGTGCTGCCGGTGTTCAAGTCGTCGACGAATGACGTGCTGGCGATCGTCATCGGTCTCGTCGCCTACGTTCTCTTTGTCTGGAAGCTTCACGAGTGGTTGATCGGGGTTCAGCCCGTGGTGATGGGCTAAATAACGTCGGCCCCCTTACAAGCGCCGCAAAATCGGGTAGAAGGCGCAAAATCCATGAGAGCGCGATGCGTGGCCAAGAACGCGTCGCGCATGCTCGAACAGTTTGAGATCGTGCGCTGTTCCCGTTGAAGACGGTCGGAATGGCGCACCAGTGGGCAGGCAAGGCCGGGGCAATAGATGGCGAACCAAGACGACAGCTTTATCCGCGAGGTCAATGAGGAACTGCGTTCCGACCAGATGAAGAGCATCTGGGCACGTTTCGGTAGTGTCATCGTGGCGATCGCCGTGCTTATCGTTCTCGGCACCATCGGCAAGGTCGGCTTCGACTATTGGCAGGACGGTGCGTCCTCGAAGTCGGGCGATGCGTTCCTGCAGGCGCTCAACCTTGCAAAGGAAAACAAGACGGACGAGGCGCTCGCTGCCTTGAACGCGCTGGAAAAGGACGGCTACGGCGCCTATCCGGTTCTGGCTCGTCTGCGCGCCGCAACGCTCCAGGCCCAGAAGGGCGAAACCGATGCGGCGGTGAAGGCATTCTCGGCGATCGGCAAGGACGGCAGCGTCCCGGCGGCCATTCAGGAAGCGGCGCGGCTGCGTGCGGCATACCTGCTCGTCGATGCCGGCAGCTACGATCAGGTCTCGGCCGAAGTCGAGCAGCTTGCAACGCCACAGAACAACATGCGCCACTCAGCCCGTGAAGCGCTTGGTCTTGCAGCCTACAAGGCCGGCGACTACGCCAAGGCCAAGACCTGGTTCCAGCAGATCGTTGACGACACGCAGAGCCCGCGCAACCTCACCGGTCGCGCCCAGATGCTGCTCGACGTGATTGCGGCCAGCGGCAAGGCCTAAGGTTTCCGCCCATCCTCCACTTGGATGGGCACAGGGTGCACGACCCTTTCGAATCAGCGCATGATCCCAAAATCGATCTCGATCTTGGGGTTGTGCGCTAAAGCGTTTAAAGCAGTTTCAGCAAAAGTGCGTAGCGGTTTTGCGTTCGGGAATGCTTGAAACATCAGACGGAGCAGTCCCAAAGGGAAACGCTCCCGTGTCGCCTCGCTGCGGCCGAGAACGAAATTATGAGTGCCGCCGGCCATTCGGCAGCGGCACTCCAAGCGGAAACGGATAGATCCATGAGCTTCACCGTCGCCATCGTCGGGCGTCCCAATGTCGGCAAGTCCACCTTGTTCAACCGTCTGGTCGGCAAGAAGCTGGCGCTCGTCGACGATACGCCGGGTGTTACCCGTGACCGGCGGCCCGGTGACGCCAAGCTGATCGATCTGCGCTTCCGCATCATCGACACGGCCGGCCTCGAGCAGTCGGCACCCGACACGTTGCAGGGCCGCATGTGGGCGCAGACCGAGGCCGCGATCGACGAAGCGGATTTGTCGCTGTTTCTGGTCGATGCCAAGGGCGGCCTGACGCCGGCCGACGAGACGCTCGCCGAAATGCTGCGCCGCCGCGGCAAGCCGGTGGTGCTGGTCGCCAACAAGTCCGAGGCGCGCGGCTCCGACGGAGGTTTCTACGATGCCTTCACGCTCGGCCTTGGCGAACCGTGCCCGATCTCGGCCGAACACGGCCAGGGCATGCTCGATCTGCGCGATGCGATCGTCGCTGCGATCGGCGAAGACCGCGCCTTCCCGCCGGAAGACGACGTGGCCGAGACCGATATCGATCTGCGCCCGACGTTCAAGGACGAAGATGGCGAAGAGGAAGAGGCCGAGGCTGCCTATGACGAGACCAAGCCGCTGCGCGTGGCGATCGTCGGCCGTCCGAACGCCGGCAAGTCGACGCTGATCAACCGCTTCCTCGGCGAAGACCGGCTGTTGACCGGCCCCGAAGCCGGCATCACCCGTGATTCCATTTCTGTCGAGTGGGATTGGCGCGGCCGCACCATCAAGATGTTCGATACGGCCGGCATGCGCCGCAAGGCCAAGGTGCAGGAGAAGCTGGAAAAGCTCTCGGTCGCCGATGCGCTGCGCGCCATCCGATTTGCCGAAACGGTTGTCATCGTCTTCGACGCGACCATTCCCTTCGAGAAGCAGGACCTGCAGATCGTCGACCTCGTCTTGCGCGAAGGCCGGGCTGCGGTGCTCGCTTTCAACAAGTGGGACCTGGTCGAGGACTGGCAGGCGGTTCTGGCCGATCTCCGTGAAAAGACCGAGCGGCTGCTGCCGCAGGCCCGCGGCATCCGCGCCGTGCCGATTTCCGGCCATACCGGCTACGGCCTCGATCGGCTGATGCAGGCGATCATCGAGACGGACAAGACCTGGAACCGCCGCATCTCCACTGCGCGGCTCAATCGCTGGCTGGAATCGCAGCAGGTTCAGCACCCGCCACCGGCCGTTTCCGGCCGCCGCCTCAAGCTGAAGTATATGACGCAGGTGAAGGCCCGCCCGCCGGGCTTCATGATCTCCTGCACGCGCCCCGACGCTCTGCCGGAATCCTACGTGCGCTATCTGATCAATGGACTGCGCAACGATTTCGACCTGCCGGGCGTGCCGATCCGCATGCATTTCCGTTCGGGCGACAATCCCTTCGAGTCCAAGGCGAAGAAGCGGCGCTGAGCGCGGGATGAGGAAAAGCGTGTGCGGTTTTCCGCTCGCATCCTATATCCAGCGCACGTAACGCGATCCTGCCGCTCAGGCGGCAGGTAGCTTTTCCCGGGCGACCAGCGCTCCGTGATGGCCAATGACACCGGCGGCGACGCTCGCCGCAAAGGCGGCTGCCTCCGGCGGCTGATCGCCTGTGACCAGCCGTGCGACGAAGGCACCGTTGAAGCTGTCGCCGGCGCTTGTGGTGTCAACCACACGCTCGACCGGCGTCGCCGGCACGTGTTGAACCGGGGCATCGCCAAAGGCGAGCGTCACACCCTTTTCCCCATCCTTGACGACCACATTGGTGGCGCCGAGGCCCTTGTAGCGCGCGATCGTCACCTCGATCGAGGCGTCGCCGAAATGGGTGATCTCATCGTCGAAACTCGGCATCACCAGGCTTGCGGCGCGGGCACCGTCCGTCAGCGTGCTGCGCATGCGCTCGGCATCGTCCCAGAGCCGCGGGCGAATGTTCGGATCGAAGACCACTTGCTTGCCGGCCGCCTTGGCACGGCGCAATTCCGAAAGCAGCGTTTCCACCGCATCGGGGGAAAGGATCGCCAGCGTGATGCCCGAGAAGAGGATGAGGTCGGAGCTTTCGATCGCGCGCCGCAGATGGTCCGCATCGTCGGCCAGCAGCTTGGCGGCCGAGTGCGAGCGCCAGTAGGAGAAGCTGCGCTCGCCGTCCTTCAGATGGATCATGTAGAGGCCGGCGGAGCGGTTTTCGATGCGGCGGACGTTCGACGTGTCGATCTGCTTTTCCGCCATGAAGGCCAGCATCTCGTCGGAGACCGTGTCGGTGCCGACGGCGGAGCAATAGGCGACGGTCCAGTCGGCAGGCATGAACAGCCGCGCATAGTAGGCGGCGTTGAAGGTGTCGCCGGCATAGCCTTTGCGCAAGAGCCCGCCTTCCGCCTGCATGAGCTCGACCATGCACTCCCCGATCGCAAGCATCTTTCCGGCCAACGACTTTCCTCCTCACAAGATTTCGTCTGAGACGGGATAAGGGGCGCGGCCGCTTACCGCAAGAGATAGTTTCCGGCCGCTTTGGTGACGATCCGTTCGTGGCCGCGAATGGCGTTTACTCCGGCGCCGGGCAACGCTACACCTTTGCGCGACAGACCGTCTTCAGGGGGCTCTACATGGCGTCTCGGCAGGTATCGGGTGACGATTGGTGGCGCGGCGCGGTGATCTATCAGGTCTATCCGCGCTCTTTCCAGGATACCGACGACGACGGCATCGGCGATCTCAAGGGCGTCACCCGTCGGCTGCCGCATATCGCCTCTCTCGGCGTCGATGCGATCTGGCTGTCGCCGTTCTTCACCTCGCCGCAGGCGGACATGGGCTACGACGTCTCCGACTATTGCGACGTCGATCCGATGTTCGGAACGCTCGCCGATTTCGACGAGATGCTTGGCGAAGCCCACCGTCTCGGCCTCAAGGTGATCATCGACCAGGTGATCTCACACACGTCCGACCGCCATCCCTGGTTCGTCGAGAGCCGCTCCAGCCGCACGAACGGAAAAGCCGACTGGTATGTCTGGGCGGATCCGAAGCCGGATGGCACGGCGCCCAACAACTGGCTATCGATCTTCGGCGGCCCCGCCTGGGAGTGGGATGGGGTGCGCAAGCAATACTACATGCACAACTTCCTCGGCTCGCAGCCGGATCTCAACTTCCACAATCCTGATGTTCAGAACGCGGTGCTCGATGCCGCGCGCTTCTGGCTCGACCGTGGGGTCGATGGCTTCCGGCTCGACACCGTGAACTTCTATTTCCACGACAAGCATCTGCGCGACAACCCGCCGCTTGTTCCCGATCCCGACGCCACCAGCAACGATGCGCCCGACGTCAATCCCTACGGCATGCAGGACCATCTGCATGACAAGAGCCAGCCGGAAAACATCGCCTTTCTCCAGCGCTTCCGGGCGTTGCTCGACCGCTACGAGGGCCGCATGACCGTCGGTGAAGTCGGCGACGGCGCCCGCTCGCTGAAGACGGTGGCTGCCTATACCAGCGGCGGCGACAAGCTCAACATGTGCTACACCTTTGACCTCTTGGGCCCGGACTTCACCGCGGCCCATATCCGCCGCTGCGTCGAGAATTTCCAGAAGGCCGTTACCGACGGCTGGGTCTGCTGGGCCTTTTCCAACCACGACGTGACGCGCCATGTCAGCCGTTTTGCCCAAACCGAAGCGGAGCGGGAGAGGGTGGCGCGTCTGGCGATCACGCTGGTTTCCGCCTTGCGCGGCTCGATCTGCCTCTATCAGGGCGAGGAACTGGGGCTGCCGGAAGCCCAGCTTGCCTTCGAGGACCTGCGCGACCCCTATGGCATCCGCTTCTGGCCTTCCTACAAGGGCCGCGACGGCTGCCGCACGCCGATGGTCTGGGAAGAAGGGGCAACCAATGCCGGTTTCTCTGGCGGCAAGCCGTGGCTGCCAGTGCCGGCTGAACATCGCCGCCTGGCGGTGGACACCATGGCCACGGGCGCGGATACGACCCTTAACCACTACCGGGCAACGCTCGCTTTCCGCAATTCGCAGCCGGCGCTGCGCGATGGCGCGATGCGTTTCCTCGACAGCAACAGTGACCTCCTGGCCTTCGTTCGCGAAACGGATGGCGAACGCCTGCTCTTCGTCTTCAACCTTACCCGCGAGCCCCAGGCGTTTCTGCCGCCGGCTGCGGTGCAACCCCTGGAATTGCCCGGATATCCGGCGCGCCTCGAAGCCGGTAGCATCCGGCTCGCCGGACTGTCGGCCTTCTCGGGAAAACTCTGATGCGCGTTTTGTTGATGGATGGTGAAACCATCGGCCGCTGGGTCGAGATGCGTCTGGCGCTGTGGCCGGACACGCCGGAAGCCGAGCATCGCGCCGAGGTGGAATCCTGCCTTGCCGAGAACGAGCGCTACGCATCCTTCCTTTGCGAAGACGAGGCTGGCGTCGCCGCCGGTTTTGCCGAAGCTTCGATCCGCCGGGACTATGTCAATGGCTGCGAAACCTCCCCAGTCGGTTTCCTTGAGGGGATCTATGTGTTGCCCGGTTTTCGCCGTCGCGGTGTGGCGCGCGCCTTGATCACCGCGGTCGAGCGCTGGCCACATCGCAAGGATGCCAGGAACTTGCCTCCGACACGGCGACCGACAATCTCAGGAGCCAGGGCCTGCACATGGCGCTTGGCTTCGAGGAGACGGAGCGCGTCGTCTATTTCCGCAAGGAGCTGGCGCTGGCTGCGGCCGACAACTGAGCGCTGCCTGAAGTCACCCGATCAGCATGAACTTGTCGACATCGACCAGTCCGCGATCGGAAATCTTCAGGTGCGGGATGACCGGAAGCGGCAGGAAGGCGAGCTGCAGGAAGGGTTCTTCCAGCGTCGCGCCGAGCGCGAAGGCGGCGTGGCGGAGGTGATGTAGCGTATCGCGCACGGACTCGTAGGGTTCGAGGCTCATCAGGCCCGCCACCGGAAGGGCGATTTCGCCAGTCACCTGGCCGTCCTCGACGACGACGAAGCCGCCCTTGATCTCGCCCAGCCGATTGGCGGCGATCGCCATGTCCTCGTCGTTGACCCCGACGACGCAGATGTTGTGGCTGTCGTGGCCGACGGTCGAGGCGATCGCACCCTTCTTCAGCCCGAACCCTTGCACGAAGCCGTTGGCGTGGTTGCCGTTGACGCCATGGCGTTCGATGACCGCGACCTTGATGATGTCGCGGCCGAGATCGACGCCAGTCTGGTTGCCGACGGCCGGCAGGCGGTAGTGACGGTGCTCGGTGATGATCTTGCCCGGCAGCACGCCGATGACCGAGGTGTCGCCATCGGCGACAGGGATGCCAAAGGCGCTGGCATGGATCTGGCCGGCCTTGACGCTGTCGAGCCCGACGGGAGCGACCGGATTGCGGGTGGCAAAGAGCGCGTCCGTGACGCGGCGGCCACCTGAAAACACCGTCTCGGCCTTGCAGTTTTCCAGGCTGTCGATGACCACGAGATCGGCGCGCCAGCCGGGCGCGACCAGGCCGCGGTCGCGCAAGCCGAAGGCGCGGGCGGCCGAGATCGATGCGGCGCGATAGATGGCCAGCGGCTCGACGCCAGCGGATATGGCCGTGCGGATCATGTGGTCGAGGTGACCCTGCTCGGCGATATCAAGCGGATTGCGATCATCGGTGCAGAGCGCCAGGTGCGGCGACAGCCGCTCGGTGATGATGGGCATCAGCGCATGCAGGTCCTTGGAGACCGAACCCTCGCGCACGAGGATGTGCATGCCCTTGCGGATCTTCTCCATGGCCTCTTCAGCGCTGGTGCATTCATGGTCGGTGCGGATGCCGGCTGCGAGATAGCCGTTCAGGTCCTTGCCCGAAAGCAGCGGCGCGTGGCCGTCGATATGCGCGCCCTGGAAGGCCTCGAGCTTGGCAAGGCAGACCGGATCCTTGTGCACGACGCCGGGGAAATTCATGAACTCGGCAAGGCCGATGACCTTGGGATGGTCGCGGAAGGGCAGAAGCCGCTCGATCGGCAGGTCAGCGCCTGAGGTTTCCAGATGCGTTGCCGGAACGCAGGAGGAGAGCTGGACGCGGATATCCATGATCGTCTGCTCTGCCGAATCCAGAAAGAACTGGATGCCCTCGGTGCCAAGCACATTGGCGATCTCGTGCGGATCGCAAACGACGGTGGTGATCCCGAGCGGCAGGACGCAGCGGTCAAACTCGTGCGGCGTGACGAGCGAGGACTCGATGTGCAGGTGCGTGTCGATGAAGCCCGGCACGACGATGCGGCCGGTGATGTCTATCTCTTCACGGCCCTCATAGCTGCCGAAGGTGCCGACGATGCGGTCACCGGAGATTGCGATGTCGGAGGCGACGAGTTCGCCGGTGACGAGGTCGAAGAAGCGTCCGCCCTTCAGGACGATATCTGCGGGCTCGCGTCCGACGCCCTGATCGATATGGCGTTCCAGCGCTTCGGACATGTGGGCTACTCCGGTTCATGCGCGTGCCCGGATGCGAATTCGGCGGGACGCAGTTTCAGTGTTGCAGATAAGAGTAACCCTTCCCCCGTTGCCGGGGAAAGGGCCCTTGGCGGTCGGCGTGCGACCGGATCAGATGTTGCTTTTGAGAACGGCGCGCAGCTTGCCGAAGAGCTCGTCGATTTCTGCCTTGCTGATGATCAGCGGCGGCGACAGCGCGATGATGTCGCCCGTCGTGCGGATCAACAGCCCACTCTCGTAGGCCTTCAGGAACGCAGAGAAGGCGCGCTTGGTCGGCTCGCCGGCGATCGGCTGCAGTTCGATCGCACCGATCAGGCCGAGATTGCGGATGTCGATGACATGCGGGCAGTCTCTCAGCGAGTGCAGACCTTCTTCCCAATAGGGAGCAAGCTCGGCTGCACGCGTCAGCAGGCCTTCTTCCTTGTAGGTGTCGAGCGTGCCAAGGGCGGCGGCCGAGGCGATCGGGTTGCCCGAATAGGTGTAGCCGTGGAAGAACTCGATCATGTGCTCCGGGCCATTCATGAAGGCATCATGGATCTCGGAGGTGACGAAGACCGCGCCCATCGGGATGACGCCGTTGGTCAGGCCCTTGGCGGTGGTGATGATGTCGGGCTTGACGTCGAAATACTGCGCGGCAAACGGCGTGCCGAGGCGGCCGAAACCGGTGATGACTTCGTCGAAGATCAACAGGATGCCGTGCTTGGTGCAAATCTCGCGCAGTTTCTGCAGGTAGCCCTTCGGCGGGATCAGCACGCCGGTCGAGCCGGCCACAGGCTCGACGATCACGGCGGCGATGGTGGACGCGTCATGCAGCGTGACGATGCGCTCGAGTTCGGTTGCGATATCGCCGCCATGTTCCGGCTCGCCGCGGGTGAAGCCATTCTGGGCCGGCAGGTGCGTGTGCGGCATGTGGTCGACACCGGTCAGAAGCGTGCCGAACATCTTGCGGTTGGAGACGATGCCGCCGACCGAGATACCGCCGAAATTGACGCCGTGATAGCCGCGCTCGCGACCGATCAGGCGGAAGCGTGAGCCGTCGCCCTTGGCGCGGTGGTAGGCAAGGGCCACCTTCAGCGCCGTATCCACCGATTCCGAGCCGGAGTTGGTGTAGAGAACGTGGTTCATTCCCTCGGGCGCGATATCGACCAGGCGGTTCGCCAGTTCGAAGGCCTTGGGGTGGCCGAGCTGGAAGGCCGGCGCATAGTCGAGCTCGCCCGCCTGGGCACGGATCGCCTCGGTGATCTTCGGGCGACAATGGCCGGCGTTCACGCACCACAGACCCGCCGTGCCGTCCAGTACCGTGCGGCCGTCATGGGTTGTGTAGTGCATGTCCTTGGCGCCGACGAACATCCGCGGTTCCTTCTTGAACTGCCGGTTCGCGGTGAACGGCATCCAGAAGGCGCGCAGATCGTTCGGGGTGTTGAGGCGGTTCGACATTCCAGTTCTCCTCGGTCTGTTCTTCGTCAGGCAGCGTTCGCCGCCCGCATTTTTTACCCTTTGGTCAAACTATCAGCGCCCCGGGACGCGTCAAGCCTCGGTAGGCTCGCACAGAGGGCCTTCGGGGTGGCGAATTTTTGTCGCCGCGCCGGAAATTTTCTCTAGCTTAACTTGTTTGCGGCAACGCTGCGTTGCCATGCCTTGCCGGGTCCGTGGCCGCCCGTGAATGGGCTTATGCGCCTGCGGCCCGGCCTGATCAATTGGGAGCTGGGACGTGTCGAGGTTCGGGATAGTACACGCGGTAATTGCTGCGCTCTTCCTGCCAGGCCCGGCAGCTGCTGCCGAGCTGATCGCCGACGGCCACTTCGAAAAGGGGCAAGACACGTTCTGGGCGAGCGACGGGCTGACCCTCGAGCGTGAGGATGGGCGGCTTTGCGTAGAGACCCAAAGCGGCGGAGAAGTCTGGCGGCAGATCATCGGGGTCAATGGTTTGAAGCTGGTCCCCGGGCGTATCTATCGCCTGTCGCTGAGGGTCGCTGCCAAGCCGGCACGCGCGATCGCGGCAAGGGTGCAGCGGGCTGCTGATCCCTGGACTTCCGTTGCCGAGTTCACGACGGTGGGGTCGCCGGGCGGCAGCCCGTTCTCCGTCGAGTTCGAGGCGATAGAACCGGATGAAGTCCAATTCGTGCTGCCGCTCGGGGGCGAGGAAGCCGGCCGCGTCTGTCTTGACGACGTATCGCTGGTCGCGACCGGTGCTGTTTCGCAGGCGGCGAGGCGCGCGAGCGAAGGGCCTGCCATTCGCGTCAATCAGCTTGGCTACTTCACCGCCGGTCCGAAGCGCGCGACCTTCATTGCCGATACGAAGCACCCCATCGATTTCCAATTGCTCGACGCCAGGGACAAGGTCGTCGGCAAGGGCAAGACGCAACCCAGCGGTTTCGATCCGACGGCGGGCGTCGAAACGCAGGTCGCGGATTTTTCATCCTTCGCAACGGTCGGTGACGGCTATCGCCTCGTGTCCGGCGATTGGGCGAGTGATCGGTTCTCGATCGGCGACGACCTCTACGATCGGCTGCGCGTCGATGCGCTCTCCTGGTTCTATCCGCAGCGAAGCGGCATCGAGATCAAGGCGTCGATCGCCGGTAAGGCCTACGCCCGGTCGGCGGGCCATGTCGGCGTTGCGCCGAACCAGGGCGACAAGGCGGTACCGTGCCTCGACAGCAAACAGGCCGCAACGCTTTACAGCGGCTGGTCCTGTTCCTATCGGCTGGACGTTTCGGGCGGTTGGTACGATGCAGGCGACCACGGCAAATATGCTGTGACCGGCGCGCTGTCCGCGGCTCAACTGCTTGCTGCCTACGAGCGTGGGCATGTCTATGCGGCGGGTTCGCCAGTGACGCGCGACGGTCTTTCGCGCATTCCTGAAAGCGGCAACGGCATGCCGGACATTCTCGACGAGGCCCGGTGGGAGCTCGAGTTCCTGCTGCGCATGATGGTTCCGGATGGCGAGCCGCTTGCCGGCATGGTGCACCACAAGGTTCACGACACCGCCTGGACCGAAGCGCCTATGCTGCCAAGCGATGATCCGCAACCGCGGGCGCTCCACCGTCCGTCGACGGCGGCAACGCTCGACGTCGCCGCCGTCACGGCCCAGGGCGCCCGGCTTTTTGCCGATCAGAATCCGACGTTCTCGGCACGATTGCTCGCCGCCGCGCGCAAGGCCTGGGTGGCGGCCAATGCCAATCCAGCGCTGCTGGCGCCAAAGTCGGACGGACTAGCCGGTGGCGGCGACTATGACGACGACAGCACTTCGGACGAACTCTTCTGGGCGGCGACCGAGCTCTATCTGACGACCGGTGACGAAGCCTATCTCAAGGTGCTGCGGGCTTCGCCGCTTTGGACAGCGGATACGCTGTCTTCTGGCGGCGCCTTTGATTGGCGCAACGTCGCCGGCTTCGCACGGCTGCAATTGGCGCTTTTTGGCACGGGCTTGCCGGACGATGACCGTGAACTGATGCGAGACGCGGTGGTTTCGACCGCGCGGCACTTCCTGTCGCTGCAGCAGGCAGAGCCCTTCGGTGTCGTCTACCGGCCTGCGGGCCGACGCTACGACTGGGGATCGAACCAGCTGATGCTGCAGAACATCATCGTTTTGTCGGCCGCCTTCGATCTCTCCGGCGAGAAGGGGTTTCTTGATGGTGCGCGCGAGGGCATGGATTACATTCTCGGCCGCAATGCCATGGCCCTATCCTATGTCACCGGCTATGGAGCGCGCGCGCCCAGGAACCAGCACAGTCGCTGGTATGCGCACCAGCGCGATCCGCAGCTGCCTGGTCCGCCAGCGGGCTCTCTTGCCGGCGGTCCCAATTCCACCTTCGTCGATGATGTCGCACGGCAATACCTGAAGGGATGTGCGCCGCAGACCTGTTATGCCGACGACATCGAAGCCTATGGATCCAATGAAATTGCCATCAACTGGAATGCGCCGCTCGTCTATGTCGCCTCGTTCCTTGCCGACGCCCGATAGGAGAGTGAGAGCGTGACCGGAATAGCTTTCGTCGGAACCGGCTTCGTCGCCGACTACTACATGACCACGCTTGCCAATCATCCGCAGCTCCGGCTCGTCGGCGTCTGGGATCGCGATGCGGAGCGTCTCGACGCCTTTGCGCGTTACTGGAAGGTTTTGCCCTATGCCTCGCTGGATGCAGTGCTTGCCGATCCCGCTGTATCGATCGTCGTCAACCTGACAACGCCTGAAAGCCACTACACGGTCAACCACGCTGCTCTTACTTCCGGCAAGCACGTCTATTGCGAGAAGCCGCTGGCGATGACCGTGGAGGAGGCGAGCGAACTGGTCGCGCTTGCCCGCGAACATGCGCTGGTCCTTGCAGGCGCGCCGGCCAACGGCCTCAGCGACGCACAGGCGCTTTGCGCGAGCCTGCTTGCAGCAGGGACCATCGGCACGCCGCGGCTCGTCTATGCCGAGATGGAGGATGGCCCGGTCTTCAAGGCGAACTGGCGCACCTGGCGCAGCCGCTCGGGCGCACGCTGGCCGGGCGTGCACGAATTCGAGGTCGGCTGCACGCTCGAACATGCGGGCTATGCCGCAAGCTGGCTCGTCTCGCTCTTCGGGCCGGTCGCCGAGGTCAGTGCCATCTCGGCCCTGACCTTCCCGGACAAGGGCCCGGGAACGGAGACACTCACGCTTGGCCCTGATTTCTCGGTGGGGTGCCTGACGTTCCGCTCGGGCGTGACGGCGCGTGTCACTTGTGGCCTGGCGGCGCCGCGCGACCGGTCGCTGACGATCATCGGCGACAGCGGAACGATCGTCGTTCGCGATCTCTGGGACAACCGCTCGCCCGTTCACGTGGAGGCGTTCGGTGCGAAGCGCTCGCTGATGCATCGCGGTCTTGACTGGCTGGAGTGGAAGATGGGGCGAAAGCTGCCCGTCCGGGTCTATCCCGGAAACAAGATGCGCTACCCCAAGGCATCCTCTGGGCCAACCCTTCCGGCCTTTCCGTCGCAGATCGATTTCGTGCGGGGGATCGCAGTCCAGGCCGATGCGATCGAGCGCGGCGAAACACCATTCTTCTCCGGCGCAACGGCGCGGCATCTGACCGAGGTCGTGCTTGCGCTCAACAGCGGTTGGCGGGACTATCGCCCGCTCGATCTCTAGAGACACGTCCGCGCGTATCGGGGCAAGTGGTTCAGGCTGCCGGTGCCTTGGCCCGGATCGCCTCGATGATCTTCAGCGCTTCGATGCTGCGCGATAGCGGCATCAGCGCATGTTCGCGCCGACCCTCGAGAATGGCTGCGCTGGCGGCCTCGATTTCGAATTGCAGCCCGTTGCCGGGAAACGCATGGTCGAAGCGCTTGAGACCGGGCAGAGGGATCCGCCGCGCCGCCTTGAAGAGCGTTTGCCCCGCCGATGTCATCAGCTTGCGCGCTGGCAGGCTGGTGGCGACAAACAGACGGCTTGCCTTCAGGAATGGCGCGTCGATGACGAGCGTGCCGCGCTCGCCCTCGATGACGAAGTGATTTTGGCCGTTCCGATCGAACCCACAGCTGAGGTGAGCATCAAAGTCGTCATAGGCCAGGCTGACGTCTGCCGAGACATCGACGCCGGTTGGCGCGTTTTTCCAGCTGCCGCCAAAGGAATTCGGTTGGCCGAACAGGCTCAGGCATACAGCGATCGGATAGATACCGAGATCGAGCAGCGAACCGCCGCCCAGTGTTGGATCGAAGAAGCGGCTGTTTGCGTCGCACGGCTTGGCATAGGCAAGTTCCGCCCGGACATGTCTGATGACCCCGAGTCTGCCTTCACCGAGAAGCGCGCGCGTCTCTGCTATCGCCGGCAGGAAGCAGGTCCAAAGCGCTTCCATCGCGAAGGCGCCGCTGGCGGCAGCGGCTCCTGCAAGGGCGCGCGCGTCAGCGACCGATGCGGTCAGTGGCTTTTCGACCAGCACCGCCTTGCCGGCGGCAAGGGCCAAGGCGGCATGGTCGCGATGCATCGCATTGGGCGAGGCGACGTAGATGGCATCGATATCAGGATCGGCCGCCAGGGCCCGGATATCGTGATAGCTGCGGATGCCGCCGTAGCGCGCGGCGAAAGCCTGGGCGTTCTCGGCACTGCGGGAGGAAACGGCGGCAAGCATCGCATTTCCGGCGAACCGGAAATCCGATGCGAAGCTGTTTGCGATTGTGCCGGTTCCGGCGATGCCCCAACGGACCCTGTCGCGCATTCCCTAGTGTCCGCTGTTAAGGCTGATCTGTCGGCGCATCGTGCCGCGGAAGTCTCAAGGCCCGGTAAACGGCAGGGGAGGCTGGCGGCCTCGCGGGCTTGTCGCGATATCCTGGAAAAGAATAAGCCCCGCGCGATTTCTCGTGTGGGGCTGTTCGAACGGGTCCGCAGAACGGACCGGATATCAGGCCGATTTGCGGACCGGAGTCTTTTCTGCGGTGACGTTCTGTTCGTCGCCGTAGATTTCGTTGAGCGTGCCTAGAATCCGCATGACTGCGTCGGATGAGCTCGAATAGTAGATCGTCTGCGCATCGCGGCGGGTGCTGACGAGATTCTGGGCACGGAGCTTCGAAAGATGCTGGGAGAGAGCCGACTGGCTCAGCCCAACCTTGTTGGCCAATGCGCCGACTGCCATCTCTTCCTTGACGAGGGAATCGAGGATGAGAAGGCGCTTAGGGTTTGCCATGGCCGAGAGGAAACCGGCTGCTACCTCGGCTTCATCGTGTTTTTCAGGCGAAAGTGGCTGCATTGCGTGCTCCATGCGAAAATTACATCACACGTAGTTATGGTTGACGAAGCACGATAATTAGTCGTGATGCATAAAAGGGCAACCACCCACTGCAAGAAATGGGGGTAGTTCTCCCGCGATTAACCGTTAAGTTCACGCAAAATTGCCCGTAAATTGGAACTGTCTTCGATCCGCGCAGGAAATTCAAGGCGTTTCAGTCGATCTCCATCGGCAAGATCAAGACCGGCTGTGTCGATGCCGACGATCTTCCAGTTGCCTTCCGGCGCGTTGCAGAGCTTTACGGCATAGTTCTGCACGGCGTCTGAGTGATCGGAGTTCATGTGTTCGATCGCGCTCGCCTCCATGGCTGCCAGCGATTCGATGGCGGGCGAGTCGATCACCAGATCTTCGGCCGTCAGCACATAGGCACGGCCGAAGCCGCCGTTGAGACTGGCGCGCAAAGGCGTCAGCCGGAAGAAACCGAAATCGGGAAAATCCACATAGAGCTTCGATTTCGGGTGACGACGGACGAACCGCTCGCGGATACGCGCATGGGCTTCGCTATCGCGGGCAACCTGTTCGGCCGTGCACTGCACCGTGAGGCGGGGATGGGCGAGCGGATCGCCCTTGCCGGGCTCGCCGGTGAGCAGCGAGGCGCGATTGTCGGCAAGCAGTGCCTGGGTGTGAGTCGAAAGCCTGGAAATCAGGATGACGGGAACGCCGTCGACGTCCAAGCCGACGAGAACGCGGCTGACGAATGGAAAGCCGCCGCTCTCCGGCTCGATCGCGGCGAGCGAAGCGCTGCGTGCGCCCCTCAGAAGCGTGCGGGCGAGAGTGCGAGCCTCGTCGTYGGTGTCGCGCAATACGTTCGGCTTGTCGCTCATGTCTTTGAACCTTTCCTGCCATGCCATCACGACCGACAGCGCCTTTGAACGATTGCTGCCTTGGGTCCTCAACTCGGCGAGGATTCAAGGGAACCATGCAGCAACGAAAAAGCCCGGAGCGGTCCTCCGGGCTTTTATTGGCTTGCTGAGCGATTTCGTCAACTTTTGTTGCGGTGCCGCGTCAATCCCTGAACGATATCCTGGGCATCGATAGTGCCGACGACCGAACCGTTATCGACGACGCCGATGCTGCCCGGCTGGCGGGACATGGCGTCGAGAATGTCGACGAGCGGTGTCGTCGGCTTGGCGGTGGCCGTGACGCCAGCAACCGTCGCGCCGCGTTGGACGCCGGTCTGCATCACGTCCTTGGCCGTCAGCATGGTGATCGGGTTCATGTGCTGAACGAAATCCGCGACATACTGGTTTGCCGGATTCTTGACGATATCCTGCGGCGTGCCGCATTGGATGATGCGTCCGCCTTCCATGATGGCGATGCGGTTGCCGATGCGGAACGCCTCGTCGAGATCGTGGCTGACGAAGATGATCGTCTTCTTCAGCCGCCGCTGGAACTCAAGCAGTTCGTCCTGCAATCGGGTGCGGATCAAGGGGTCGAGTGCCGAGAACGGCTCGTCCATCAGAAGGATCGGTGCGCCGGTGGCAAAGGCACGGGCGAGGCCGACGCGCTGCTGCATGCCGCCCGAAAGCTCGTTGACCTTGCGGCCCGCCCATTTCGTCAGGTTGACGAGGTCGAGCTGTTCACCGACGCGCGCCTTGCGCTCGGCTTCCGGCATGCCGGCAAGTTCAAGGCCGAAG
Source organism: Ensifer sp. 2TAB8 (assembly GCF_052115125.1). Taxonomy (NCBI): domain Bacteria; kingdom Pseudomonadati; phylum Pseudomonadota; class Alphaproteobacteria; order Hyphomicrobiales; family Rhizobiaceae; genus Ensifer; species Ensifer sp. 2TAB8. The sequence continues at coordinate 57,620 of NZ_JBFRGB010000014.1, forward strand.
CCGACATTATCGGCCACGGTCCGCCAGGGAAGCAGCGCGAACTGCTGGAACACCATCGAGACCGTGTGCATGCGGAAGTCGCGCAGCGATTTCGCATTGGTCCGATAGGGGTTGAGCGGTCCGTTCGACGTCTTTACCTCGACGTCGCCACGTACCACGGGGGCGAGGCCGTTGACGGCGCGAAGCAGGGTCGACTTGCCGGAGCCCGAAAGCCCCATCAGCACGAGGATCTCGCCTTCGGTGATTTCGAGCGACGCACCGGCGACGCCGAGCACGAGGCCGGTTGCGGCGCCGATCTCGTCGCGGGTCTTGCCCTGGTCGACCATCTGCAGGGCGACCTGCGGATTGTTGCCGAAGATGATGTCGACATTCTTGAAAACGACGGCTGTGGTCATGCGCCTTCTCCTTCGTCGGACGAGCGGAAAAGGCGGTCCAGAATGATCGCCAGGATGACGATGCAGAGGCCGGCTTCAAAGCCCTTGGCGACGTTCACCGAGTTCAGGGCTCTCAAAACCGGGACGCCGAGGCCGTTGGCGCCGACGAGCGCGGCGATGACCACCATCGACAGCGACAGCATGATCGTCTGGGTGAGGCCGGCCATGATCTGCGGCATGGCGAAGGGCAGCTCTACCTTGCGCAGCACCTGGCCGGGCGTGGCGCCGAAGGCCTGGGCGGCTTCCACCAGCGACGGCGGCGTCGAGATGATGCCGAGGCGGGTGAGCCGGATCGGCGCCGGGATTGCGAAGATAACCGTGGCGATCAGGCCCGGAACCATGCCGAGGCCGAACAGGATCAGCGCCGGGATGAGATAGACGAAGGTCGGGATCGTCTGCATCAGGTCGAGGATCGGCCGCATAATGGCATAGACCCAGGCGCGACGGGCGGCGGCGATGCCGAGCGGGACGCCGACGGCCATGCTGACGAAGCTGGCGGCGAGCACCAGGGCCAGCGTTTCCGTCGTTTCCTTCCAGTAGCCCTGGTTGATGATCAGGAGCAGGCCAAGGCCGGTAAACAGCGTTACGCCGATCGAGCGGCGGAACCACCAGGCAGCCGCCGTGATAACGGCGACGACGATCAGCGGGTGCGGGGTCTGGAGGATCCAGAGCAGCACGGCGACAACGCCGGAGAGGAAGCGAGCGAGCTGGTCGAAGAACAGCTCGAAGTTCGTCGTCAGCCAGTCGACGAACGCCTTGGCCCAGCCGCCGATGGGGATGCGGTTATCGGTCAGATATTCCACGAAGGTAAATCCGTCTCGTCAGGTCAAAAAGGAGCGCATGACGCGGTGAAAAAAGGCGGGGTTTTTCCCCGCCTTGATGCCGATCAGAGGCCGAGGGCGGCCTTGACCGCGGCTAGGCCATCGCCACCATCCTTGGCGGTTACACCGGCAAGCCACGGGTCGACGACGGTTGGATTGGCCTTCAGCCATTCTTCGGCAGCCTTGTCCGGCTCCTTGCCATCGTTCAGGATCTTGCCCATGATTTCGTTTTCCATCTGGAGCGAGAACTTCAGATTGGTGAGCAGCTTGCCGACGTTCGGGCACTCGGTGGTGTAGCCGGCGCGAACGTTGGTGAAGACTTCCGCGCCGCCGAAGTTGGCGCCGAAGATGTCGTCGCCGCCCGAAAGATAGGTCAGCTTGAAGTTGGCGTTCATCGGATGCGGTTCCCATCCGAGGAAGACGATCGGCGAACCATCCTTTTCGGCGCGGGCGACCTGCGCCAGCATGCCCTGCTCGGACGATTCGACCACCTCGAAGCCCTTGAGGCTGAACGTGTCCTTGTCGACCATGTCGATGATCAGACGGTTGCCGTCATTGCCCGGCTCGATCCCATAGATCTTGCTGTCGAGTTCGGTCTTCTTGGCGGCGATATCCTTGAAGTCCTTGATGCCAAGCTCGGCGCCCTTGGCATTGGTCGCCAGCGTGTACTTAGCACCGACCAGGTTCGGGCCGAAGGATTCGACCGACTTGTCGTCGAGATAGGGGCGAACGTCGTTTTCCTGGGTCGGCATCCAGTTGCCGAGGAAGACGTCGATGTCCTTGTTCTTGAGCGACGTGTAGGTGACCGGAACCGAGAGAACCTTGATGTCCGTCTCGTAGCCGAGGCCCTTGAGAACGGTGGAGACGGTCGCGGTGGTTGCAGTGATATCCGTCCATCCGACGTCGGAGAATCGGACGGTACCACAGCTTTCCGGCTCGGCAGCTGCAGCCTGCTGAGCGGTGAGGGCGACGACCGAAACGGCGCCTGCCAGCATCAGTTTGAGAGAGAGTCGTTTTTTCATCGTTGTCGTTCCCCTACCTCTATTGTTGTTTTAGCCAAACACCATTGGATAGCGAATTCAAGCGCTTTGATGTCGAAGGAAGTGTATTGCGTCAATATGCTAACGGGGTGCACGATGCGACGCTGAATGTCGCAATGTCCACGAAATGGTCTAGTCCGGCGAAAAACTGTGGGTGCTGCAAACACGCTCTGGCCTTCCGGGACAAGCCTCGTCATTACCCGGAAGACGGAAACCGGACGCGGTGAAGATGGCCAAACTCTATTTCAGCTATGCGACGATGAATGCGGGCAAGAGCACGATGCTGTTGCAGGCCTCCTACAACTATCAGGAGCGCGGCATGCGTGTGGTGATGCTGATCGCCGCGCATGACGATCGGGGAGGGGTTGGACGCATCTCCTCGCGCATCGGTCTTGGCGCGGATGCCATCCCCTTTCACGGCGACGACGATCTCTTCACGCTGATCGAGACGCTCCATGGCGATGGCAAGGGCGAGATCGCCTGCGTCTTCGTCGACGAGGCGCAGTTCCTCAACGAGACGCAGGTCTGGCAGCTCGCCCGCGTCGCCGACCGGATCGGCATTCCCGTCATGGCTTATGGTCTACGCACAGATTTCCAGGGCAAGCTGTTTCCGGGCTCGATGGCGCTGCTTGCGCTCGCCGACGAATTGCGCGAGGTGCGTACCATCTGCCATTGCGGCCGCAAGGCGACCATGGTGGTGCGCCTCGATGGCCAAGGCAAGGTTGTGCGCGAGGGTGCCCAGGTCGAAGTCGGCGGCAACGAGAAATATGTCTCCTATTGCCGACGCCACTGGGAAGACACGATGCGCTGCGAATAGTGCGGCGTCCTGGCGCTTGAAACTGCCGTATTCGCGATGCCATTCTGGCCTGATCTACCCTTCGAGAGGTCTTCCGATGTCGCGCCTGTTTTTCCGCCTTCTACTCTGCCTCTGTCTTGGCGCTCCAGCGGCGCACGCTGGCGGCGATGCGACCGCCGGGGCGGCGGTGTTCCGCAAATGCGCGGCCTGTCATACGGCGAGCGAACCGGTCAATCGCGTCGGGCCGAGCCTCATGGGGGTTGTCGGCCGGCCGGTGGCATCGATCCCTGACTACAGCTACTCGGCGGCGATGAAAGCTTTCGGCGCCGAGGGTCATGTCTGGGACGAGGCGACGCTGAGCGAATATCTGCTCAGCCCCAAGGCGATGGTCGGCGCCACCAAGATGACTTTTCCCGGTCTCAAGAAGCCTCAGGACATTGCCGACGTGATCGCCTACCTCAAGGCGCCGCCGGCTGGCAAATAGGCAATGCCTTCAATATCTCAAGCACTTCGCTGCAACGCTTGATCGAAAAAAGCCGCGGCTGCAGGCTTGTTCTCTGTCCATAAACACCCTTTATATAACTGCAATCGAAGGCTGAATAATTTGGCTGGGCTGGCGGATCGCGCCACGGTGGATCGAGGGGCAGGACATGGCGACTCTTCAGAACTTTGACGCGGAGATCGAGAAGACGAAGGGCGTCGTCGACCAGATGCGCGGCAAGCTCGAACAATCGAGCGTCGTGCTGGAGCAGTTCGCCAAGGCCGAGACCAAGCTTGGCGACGTCAACTTCGACATCGAGAACGCCCGCATCCAGGACGTGATCAACCAGCAGAAGGTGATGGAAGCCAACATCGCCGATCTGATCATCGGCCTCGAGGATGCGACGAATGTCTTCGGCTCCGAGTTCGAGAGCATGAAGAACTATACCGGCTACGAGAAGTTCATCGGCATCTTCTCCAAGCAGAAGATGCAGCGCATGCGCACCGACCGCGTGCGCAACATGTCGCTTGCCGGCAACCTGCAGGAGCTCTTGTCGAAGTCCGACATGATCGTCGGCATCCTCAAGGAACAGAAGTCGATTCTCGACCAGCGCTACAAGACCTCGGAGCAGAGCCTGATCCAGGTGATCGAACGCCGCAAGGGCACGATGGCGAACCTCGAAGAGGTGCAGAAGCGCATCGAGGAGCTGAACCCGCTGCTGCTCGACATCGAAAACCGTATCGCCGCCTCGACCGAGCAGAAGGTCCGCACCGAGCTCGAAGGCGAGCGCTCGGCGCTTGCGACCGAATACAACGAGAAGCAGGCCAAGGAGCAGGAGCTGCTTGCCGAGAGCCAGACGCTCGAGCGCTACACCTCAATGTTCCAGACCTTCGTCGATTCACTCAACAATCAGATCGCCGCGCAGAACACGCTGATCAACAAGCTGACGATCGATACCGAGCAGCGCATCGTGCTCTACAAGGCGCTGGAAGATTCGCTGAAGACCGCCGCCCAGCAGGACGTCGCCCACAAGATCAACACGCTCGGCAGCCAGGTCGACACCGCCGCCGAAGAGACGATGGCCGGCATCGGCGCCGCAGCGCAGCGCCACATCGGCGATCTCCTCGAAATGCATGAAAAGAACATGCTTTCGACGCAGGATATCCAGCGCCGCAAAAAGCTGGCGGACGACGCTTTTGCCCGCCGCTTCCAGACTGTCATGGACAAGCACAACACTGCCAACTACGTGAAGCAGTGATCGGCAGGCGCATGATCCGAACCGAGTTTGCCGTCTGGCACGCGCCACGGGGATTTGCATGAAAGTCGCGGCTTCATCCGCTGTCGCACAATATTTCGCGTCGATCCACGCGGCGCTCGCCGGGCTCGAACTCTTTCTCGGCGACCGCAACTCGCCGCTCTATCGCAACACTGTCGTCGGCGAAGTGATCGTTCCCTATCTCAGCCGGTTGAAGGCTTCGATCGACTGCTGGGAAAACAGGATCGGCTTCGTCGACCAGTTCCGGATCTCGCGCGCCGAAAGCGGTTTCCCGGTGTTCCAGAACGTGCTGGAGCTGGAGAACGATCGCCAGACGGCGGCCAAGCGCCTCGCCGACATTCCCTCGGCCGATGCGCTGCGCGACGAGATGGTCGATTTCATCCTGAGGCAGAAGGCTTTTCCCGAGGCGCTGCAGACGCGTATGGCGGAGCGGCTCTATCTTGAGCAGATCGGCAAGGGCGAGATCTTCTCGCCCTTCATCCTGCCGGAAACCATCCGCGTTGCCGTCAACTCCAAGACGATGCGGCCCTATTACGTGGTGAGCTGGGGTGCCTTCGACGGGGCCAATACCCTGCCGATGGTCTACATGGCGACGATCGAGGATTCCTCGGAAAAGATCGTCGACATGCTGGTGACAGCGGACGGCAAGCTCAATCCTGAGGTCGAGATACCGTTGCCGGTCGGCGGCCTGCTCAATCCGGATCTCGCCAGCCGCTTCGACGATTTTGCGTCCAAGAACAGCAGCTATTCGCTGACACCGGTGACGATCGCCACCAATCTCGACAAGGATTTTGACGAGCTGCACCCGAAGCAGCTGCGCCGCATCGTGCTCGGCCCCTTCTATTCGGCGGGGATCACCGAGAACAATGCGCGCATCAACGACATTCTCTCCAAGGTGCGCAAGACCGAGAATGCCTGGCTTCTGACCTGGACGGTGCAGGAGGTCTTCTCGAAATCGGAGCGGCCGGCCAAGCGCGGCTTCTGGTCGTCGACACCGGCGCAGGAGGAATTTCACATCGATACCGCCAATCTGGAAGCGACGCGCATGGGGGTCTCCTCCTACGAGAAACACGCGCTGGTGCCGCACGACGCCTATCAGGCGCTCTATGCGGCGGGTGAGGCGGAGCAGGTGTTCGGCGACTACAAGGTCCACGTCATTTCCGGCAACCAGGTCGTGAGCGAGGTTTGACGATGACACTCAATACGGGGCTGACGACGCTGCACGAGGACGACATCGCCAAGCATCAGGCGGTGGCGCAGGGGCTGGTGACCAAGCTCATCATCCTGGAGCGGGAAGATGCCGCCGCCGGCACCTCGCTTGCCGGCACCGGCCGTCGCTTCGTGTCCACGGTTTCGACCGGCGGCCAGCGCCGCACGCGCGAGGTGGAACTGACGAAGACCATCCAGACGGTTCGCCAGAGCGACCCGATGCTGTCGCCGGCCCAACACGCCGTGCTTTATCGGACGCGCCGCGGCATCCAGGTGGCGCTGGCCGTCGCCGACGTCTTTGCCCGTCAGACGAGCCTCGAACAATTGCAGGCGAGGAACGCGACGTCGCCGCTTGGCGGAGACGAGGCGACCCAGTTCAAGGCGCTGCTTTCGGCGTCCGCTTACGTCGCCGCTTTCACGCTTGCCGCCTATCTCGGCGCGACGCTTGCCGGCGAGGGCGAGCCGGTCGACGATGCGGTCGAACCCGACTTCCTGTTCGATACGCCGCAGGATGCGCTGAAGAGCCTCGTGGCGGCGCTCGACAGCGGCATCGCGGGTGCACCCGATGATCTGGCGCTGACGGCGCGGGCGCGCGCCTTTTCGCGTGTGGCGATCGAGGGGTTGATTGCCCGCAAGGCCCGCTTCACCAGCCTGCAGAACTTCGAAAACGTGCATATCCGGCTCGATCAGGACGATTTCACGCTTAATGGCTTCGATGTGGCGCCGGGCCAGAAGCGCAAGCCCCTGGTGATGACCTTCAAGAAGCCCGAGGAGATCATCGGCAACCACATCGCCAAGTACCAGGCGCTGAAGCTTGCCAAGATGCTGATGGCCTACGACTTCGACCGGCAGATGAACCCGTTCGTCGAGCTTGGCGGCTTCCTCTTCTCCTTTATTGGCGACGGCATGCCGGGCACCGGCAAGACGATCCTGATCCAGATGCTCGCCGGCATGCTCAACGACTATTGCGAGATCGCCGGCTACGCCTTCCACTACGAAAACTTCGGCGTCGACCAGATCTCCTCCTATCAGGGCAAGTCCGGCCAGAACTGCAAGGAGTTCGTCAACAACGTCATCAATCCGCGGGCGATCGGCTTCGGCACGATCGACGATGTCGACCAGGTGGCGGCTAAACGTTCCGACGATCGCGCGTCTGCCGGCCAGCACGAGGTGACGGCGGTGCTGATGGAGAGCTTTGCCGGTGCGTCCACTGTGGTGCGCGGCAACTGCACCTTCGGCATGTTCTCGAACTATCCGGAAAATGTCGACGATGCGCTGCGCCAACGCGCCGGTGCACGCTGGCTGGTCGACGGGCCGCAGACCGAGGACGACTATATCGACATCTTTGCGCTGCTCGTCGGCAAGAACCACAAGATCCCGCTCGGCGAGCATCAGCTTTTCGAGGGGCAGGAGATCAAGCGCGCGGTTGCTCAGTCCTACGCCGAGCATGCGCGGCCGAAGGAGGATGGCCTCGTCGCTGTCTGGGAGCGATACGAGAAAGAGAAGGGGGCCATTGCCTCGCTTGCCGATGTCGGCGCTTACCTGCACATGATCAAGGAGGCCGAGCCGCGCTTTACCGGCCGGGCGATCAAGAACATCACCGACGCGATCAAGCTCAGAGCCATGGACGTCGAGCTGCCGGATGACTGGTTCAAGGATGCCGGCTCCTTCATGCACAAGGGCTACGACGAGAAGAAGGCGATGATCGAGGCGCTGCGCGGCCCAATCACCATCGAAATGGTGCTGCAGGAGATCAACCGCTACGCCGACAGCGAATTCCGCTACACGGACAAATCCGACGATGCCGCCGTCACCGACATCATCCGCCGCGAGCGCCAGCGCGAAAAGGCGATCCGCGAGATCGAGGCGATGAAACGCGACGGCCGGTGGCAGGGGTGATGCTAGGGATAACTGACCGATGAACCGCCTGCTTGAAGCCGAATTGATCTATGGACGGCTGCTCGACATTTCCGAGCCGCATCTGATCGCGCGCTACAACAAGGCGCTCGAAGGTTTCGGCCTGCGACCGACCACGCTGAAACAGTTCAGCATCGACATGACCGGGTTTTCACCTGAAATTGCCGAGGAGCTCGGCGACCGCGACTATCTCGATCCGAACCGGGTGAACCGCCGCTTCATCATCATGACGCCGGAGCAGGCGGAGCTGCCGGTCGTGCATACGAGCTTTTCCAACACCGCCGCGCTGATGCATGAGTTCTTCAACGCCAACAGCCGCGCGATCAATGCCGTGACGATCAAGGATGCGCTCTACGGCGAGATTGAAGATTCGGTTTCGATCGTCGACGATATCGACGATCTGCTGTCGATCAACGAGGTGCGCTTCCGGGTGCTTTCGGCCGAGGACATGCTTGGCAAGGCGGCGGAACTGCGCGGCCTGGTCGATCGGCTGAAGAAGGTGCCGACCGCCTGGGCAGACGACGAGATGCTGAACCGCATGGTCGAGCTTGCCAAGCTCACCGGCGACATCCGGCAGAACGCGCTGGTGCCGGATCAACTCGTTTTCCGCCATGAAGCCTTCTGGGCCAACCATTTCGGTGGGGTCTACATCTTTCTTGACGGCAAGATGACGACCGTCATCTGCGATCCTTCGGTCCCTGGCTTCCGCCGGTCGCGGCCCTGGCAGGTAAGCTATATCGCCCTCAACGATTACGCCCGCATCTACGATTTCCTCGCCTCGACCAAGCGGTTGCAGCTGCCGCAGGCCTCCTGGGTCGAGGACTCCGGGCTCTACCAGCATCGCGCCGACATGGTCGTGCGCGGGCTGATCAACGAGAGCGACCCGACGGCCGACCTTGCCAACGCCGACCGGATCTGGCTGCAGACCTGGATGCACCGTAACGCGGCCATGGTCGCCGGGGACGGAACCTATCCGTTTCTGCAGGAAATGATCCGCACCGTCGCTGCGACCGGCACGATCAAGATGCAGGACGTGGCGCCGGCGAACCGCTTCCTGCTGGTTCGCGCAGCCCCAGCCCATCCCGATCAATGGCTCGTCAACCGGCTGATATCCCAGCTCGTCCCGCGCGATTTCGTCTCCCGCTTCGTCTTCGACAAGCAGGGCTTCTATGATGCTTACGAGCGTTATAGCGAAAGCTTCAAGGCCTATGTTGTGGCGACGCTGACGGGTTCATATCTCAAAGACAAGGCGGCTTTCCGCCACAAGCTTTACGGCCTCAGAGAGGAATAGGACATGTTCGATCCGATCGTTGCGTTTTTCCAGCGTGTCTTTACCGCGATCGGCCGCGGCATCGGGCTCGCCGTTGCCTGGCTGCTGTGGCCCTTCGTCGCGATCGGCAACTGGTATCGGCAGCGCAGCTGGATCATCAAAGGACCGATCGGCATCATCCTACTCGGCCTGATCCTGTTCTATGGCTATTTCATCTGGCAGACCCAGGCCTGGACAAACTTCAGCGAAGACTATGTCGATCGCTACAAGCTGTCTGAGCGCAAGGTGCCTGCCGGTTCGCCGATGAGCGGGCCGGGCGCAACGACGGGACAGTCGACGACCGGCGGCACGGCCAACAACCTTGCCTCCACGGGCGCCCAGCCGCTGGAATCGACGCCGGAAGCGCTGGCCGTCGTGCAACTGCCGGCCGGCACGGTCTGCCAGACCTCGGCAATCGTCGATGTCACGGCCGATCTCATCGACTTCAACGTCAACGAGAACGCCTGGATCTCGTCGATGCTGCTCTACAAGCTCGGCTTCTTCGGGCTCGACTGGGACGACACGCCCTGGCTCGACAACAAGGCATCGTTCCAGCGCGGCATCAACCAGGCGATCCGCCGCACCTCGGTGGAACTCGTGGATTCGCTCGGTCGCGTGCGCGGCACCTCAGGCATCAACAACGACCTGCAGCGGGCGCGCGGCAACATGCAGTTCGACGAGGAAACCTGGTACTTCGGGCTCAACCCGTTCGGCCCGAAGACCCCGACGCCGAGCTTCTATCGCGCAGCCATGAAGGATCTGAGGTCCTTCAACACCTCGCTCAGCAAGTGTGAGGCTATCTTCGACGGCCGCTCCGACAACCTCGTCGAGTTCCTCGATCGCGTCGCCAACGACCTTGGCAACACCTCTGCGATCCTTCGTGAGCGTTCGGAAAATCACAATGGCGGCTGGTTCGACACGCGCGCCGACGACCGCTTCTGGTTCGCCTATGGCCAGCTCTACGGCTACTACGGCATCCTTTCGGCGGCGGGTGCGGACTTCGACAATGTCGTCGCCCAGCGTGGTCTGTTGCCGATCTGGACGGAAACGATCAAGCAGCTACGCGCGGCGCTCCGCATCCAACCATGGATCATCTCCAACGGTGAGGAAGCGGGCTGGATCATGCCGACGCATCTGGCAACGATGGGCTTCTATACGCTGAGGGTCCGCTCCAACATCGTCGAAATGCGCGACATTCTCGCCCGATAAATGGGACTCTAGGCGGACGGCCGCGGCAAGGTTTCGACGGCCGTCCTTGCATGATTACCAAAACGCGCCTCCAATGGCGCGAGCAAGAAGCGATCCCGGGGAGGGGAGATGCCATGACGGAGGTGAAGTCAGATATCGAAATCGCACGCGCGGCCAGGAAGAAACCGATCCTTGAGATCGGGGCGGCGCTCGGAATACCGCCCGAGGATCTGCTGCCTTATGGCCACGACAAGGCAAAGATCGGTGCCGACTTCATCGCGCGTCAGCGCGAGAAGAAGAACGGGCGTCTGATCCTGGTGACGGCGATCAACCCGACGCCGGCCGGCGAAGGCAAGACGACGACGACCGTCGGTCTCGGCGACGGGCTCAACCGCATCGGCAAGAAGGCGATTGTCTGCATCCGCGAGGCCTCGCTCGGACCCTGCTTCGGCGTCAAGGGCGGTGCGGCCGGTGGCGGCTATGCGCAGGTCGTGCCGATGGAGGACATGAACCTCCACTTCACCGGCGATTTCCACGCGATCACCTCGGCGCACAATCTGCTGGCGGCGCTGATCGACAACCACATCTACTGGGGCAACGAGCAGAACATCGATATCCGTCGCATTGCCTGGCGGCGGGTCATGGACATGAACGACCGGGCGCTGCGCAGCATCGTCGGCTCGCTCGGAGGTGTGGCCAACGGTTATCCGCGCGAAACCGGCTTCGACATCACCGTCGCCTCCGAGGTGATGGCGATCCTCTGTCTGTCGACGGATCTTAGAGACCTCGAGAAGAGGCTCGGCAACATCATCATCGGCTATCGCCGCGACAAGACCCCGGTATTCGCACGCGACATCAAGGCCGATGGCGCGATGGCGGTGCTGCTCAAGGACGCGATGCAGCCGAACCTGGTGCAGACGCTCGAAAACAATCCGGCCTTCGTGCATGGCGGTCCCTTCGCCAACATTGCCCATGGCTGCAACTCGGTGATCGCGACCACGACGGCGCTCAAGCTTGCCGATTATGTCGTGACAGAGGCTGGCTTCGGCGCCGATCTCGGCGCGGAAAAGTTCTTCGACATCAAGTGCCGCAAGGCCGGGCTGAAGCCGGATGCCGCGGTGATCGTCGCCACCGTCCGGGCGATCAAGATGAACGGCGGCGTCAAGAAGGACGATCTCGGCAAGGAGAACCTGGAGGCTCTGCGCAAGGGCTGCGCCAATCTCGGGCGCCACGTGCAGAACGTCAAGAAGTTCGGCGTGCCGGTCGTCGTCGCAATCAACCACTTCACCTCCGACACAGACGTCGAGATCCAGGCGATCAAGGACTATGTCTCGACGCTTGGCGCCGAAGCGGTGCTCTGCCGGCATTGGGCGCAAGGGTCGGCTGGTATCGAAGAACTGGCGCGCAAGGTTGCGGAGCTTGCGGAAGCCGGCCATTCTCAGTTCTCGCCGCTTTATCCTGACGACATGTCGCTCTTCCACAAGATCGAGACGATCGCCAAGGACATCTACCATGCGAGCGAGGTGATTGCCGACAAGACGGTGCGCGACCAGTTGCGCACCTGGGAGGAGCAGGGCTACGGCCGACTGCCGATCTGCATGGCGAAGACGCAATATTCCTTCTCGACCGATCCGAACCTGCGCGGCGCGCCGAGCGGCCATGCGGTACCTATCCGGGAGGTGCGGCTTGCTGCCGGCGCCGGCTTCATCGTGGTCATCACCGGCGAGATCATGACCATGCCCGGCCTGCCCAAAGTGCCGTCGTCGGAGAAGATTTTCCTGAACGAACAAGGCTACATCGAGGGGTTGTTCTAGGGCCTGCGCGTTCATCGCAACGCACGAGATCCTGCGCGTTTGCGTGGCGACACGCGCCTTGGCTCTTCGACCGGCCTGATAATGACAACGCCGCGCATCCTGCGAGATGCGCGGCGTTGTCATTGCTTTGCCTTGGGGGCGGAAACTAGGCCGTGAGGCCGAGGAAATCGCCCTTGCCGATCGAGACGCCCTTGTGGCGCAGGATGTCGTAGGCGGTGGTGAGGTGGAAATAGAAGTTCGGAAGAACGAACTTMAGAAGATACTCCTCACCCGTCAGCGTCACTTTCAAGGTCGGGAAGTTGAGGATGACTTCGCGAGCGGCGCTGTCCTCCATATCGACCGGGGCCACCGTTTCAAGAAAGGCGACGGTGTTGGCGATGCGCTGGCGCAATTCATCCAAGGTCGTTTCCTCGTCTGGGAAACGGGGCACCTCGATCGAGGTCAGGCGACCGATCAGGCCCTTGCTCGTATCGCTGACGCGCTGCACCTGGCCGGCAAGCGTCAGCATGTCCGGCGCCAGCCGGGCATTGACGAGATCGTCGGGGGAGATGCCGTTGTCGCGCGCGTGAGCCTCGGCCTTGTCGAGGAGCCTGGTGAGGACACCAAGGCCGCGAACGAGGGCGGGAATGGAGAGTTGGTACATCGTCAATGCCATGACAAATTTCCTTGAGACTGGGCGCAAACGGGTGGATTTTCCTCGCGCCTGTATTTGGGAGCCGGTGCGCGTTCCTGCAAGACGTGCGAAGCGGTATCTTTGTGACTATGGGGCGCTCGGAGAGGCGATGAACGCGGGTTCCTGGCTCTGGTCAGGACCTCGGGTCTCGTGCATTGATCGAAGACCTCTGCGCCTCCCGTCAGACGCGGAGCCTTGGAAAACAGCACGGACACCCGCGATGACGCCACAGGAACTGCAGACCTATCTTCATGGCCATATCCCGCTGTCGGCGGCGATGCAGGTTCAGGTCGATGTGGTGACGGATGAGCATGTGCTGCTCTCTGCTCCCTTGGCGCCAAACATCAACCACCGCGAAACAGTGTTCGGCGGCAGTGCCTCGGCGCTCACGATCCTGTCGGCCTGGTCGCTGCTGCACGTACGGTTGCGCAAAAGCGGCGTGGCGGCGCGCCTGGTGATCCAGAGCAACCGCATGGACTACCTGAAGCCGGTCGCCGGTGCTTTCGCGGCGCGCTCGTCGGTGGCGGATACCGGGCGATGGCCGGGCTTCCTGCGAATGCTCGAACGGCGGGGCAGGGCGCGGGCCGTGGTCGTCGCCGACCTGCTTGACGGCGACACGCTAGCCGGACGCTTCGAGGGCGAGTTTGTTGCGCTCGGCCATGGCAACGGCTGATCTGCACTGCAGCGAAGGGTCTCGCCCTAGCGGCAGTAGCGATAGTCGTTGCGGCGATCGATGACGTCGAGATGCAGGTGGGTCTCGTGAGCCGCGTCGCTGCCGGGATCGAGCACGGTCTTGAAGTAGAGGCAGGCAGACGCGGTGACTGCGCGCTGGAAGGCGCCGTCCATCGTGCCATCCTCGTCACGCGGCTGGATGGCGATCGTCGTTCCATCGCTCAGGCCGAAGGACGCGATGTCGACGGCATTGCCGTGCGCATGTTCGGAGATCTTGCCTGATGTCGCGTTGTTGCGCAGGCGGCAGATATAGGTCGATGCCTGGTTGAGCGCCTTGATCTTGATGTTGGCGTCGAAGGCAACTTCGGCGGCCGGCTGGGCGGTTTCCTTCGTCCAGCGCGCCAGCGCCAGCGCCGTTTCGCATCGCATCAGCCCCTTGGGCGCGAGCGTGACGCCGGGCAGGATGCTGGTGACCTCCAAGGGCTTGTCGATGCCGCAGCCCTTGCCGTCGTCGACGCGTTTGGCTTCGACGAACGTCGTGCCAAGTGTCTTCAGGTCGGTGAGACACTTGGCATAGTCGGCGGCATTTTCGGTCTCGACGGGCGGATAGACGACTGGTGCGGGCTTGACATCCTTCTTCTCGTCCGCGCGCTGTTCCTTTTCGTCCGCCGCGGGTTTCTTGTCCGTCGCCGGTTGCTCGTCTGCCGCCGCCGGCTCTTTCGCTGCCTTGCCCTTGCCGTCGTGAGCCGGCGCTACTGGCTTCTTGTCGGGCGTTGGAACAGCCTCTTCCGTTCCCGCATCCATTGGCGGCTTTTCTGTCGGGATGGGGCCGGATTTCGGCAGGCTCGCGCCCGTCAGGATCAGGAGTGACAGCAGGATCAAGGGGAAAGAGCGACGCATCCGGTTCCTTTCTCGCTGCCCGCAAGACGGGCTCTGAGCGGAGGGAACGCACGGAAGCGGATCTGGTTGCATGCGATCACGGCGAATTGGAGCGTCCTGACCCAAATCATAATCGTGATCGATTCTCATGGGTTAGCGCGGGAGGCGGGCGGAAACCCACAAGCACCATGCCCTTCCCGGACCAGCTCTCCGGCAAAAGCGTTGCAGTTTGGCAACGCCTCAGTTTGGCACGACCCCATAAATTGTGGGGAGGGTCTTTGTATGTTGACAAAGATACTCATGTTTTTTATGCGGCATAAATGAGGCGACGACATTGTCGCAACGCCCAGAACGCGCCCAGCCAGCCCCTTGAGTTTGCCGCTCAACAGCAAGCCCGGCCTCGAACCTCAAAGGATTGGTCCATGCTCACCCGGCATCGTCGCCAGGCCCTGTTGGCTTGCACGACAACTCTTGCAATTTCATTCGCTACCGTCGCGTTCGCCCAGAGCGCGACAACCCAGGCAAAGCCGGAAGAGAAAAAGGCCGAGGAGACCAAGAAGGGCGAGACCTACCTGTCGCCGATCGTTGCCAAGGGCTCGCGCACCGCTGACCCCTATGCCAAGGCGGGCCCGGTCAGCGTCGTCACGACAGACCAGATCGATCTGCAATCGGGGCAGGAGACCGACGACCTGCTGCGTGGCGTTCCCGGCACCTCGACCGCGAACAACCCGCAGAACCCGGGCGTCGCGGTCAACATCCGTGGCTTTGAGGGTTCCGGCCGAGTCAACATGATGATCGACGGCGTGCGCCAGAACTTCCGCTTCACCGGCCATGAAGCCCAGGGCTTTGCCTATTTCGATCCGGCATTCCTGTCCGAGATTGACGTCACCCGCGGCGCCGTGACCGGTGTCGGCGGCGGTGCGCTGGCCGGTACTGTCAATTTCAAGACCTATGACGTCGAAGACCTGATCCAGGACGGCAAGAACTACGGCGGCATCGCTTCGGCCACCTATGGCACCAACGGTGCCGGCTGGTCGGAATCGCTGATCGGCGCCTACCGTTTCAACGACGTGTTCTCGGTGCTCGGCGGTATCAGCAAGGCCGATCCCGGCAACTACGACAACGGCAATGGCGTGCAGGTGCCCTATACCGAGGAGGACCTGCTTTCCGGCCTGTTGAAGTTCGAGGTGACGCCCGACAAGGACCACACCTTCAAGCTCACCGGCATTACCTACGACAACGACTTCTTCGCGAATTCCTACTTCCAGAACGTGAAGAACCAGACCGTTTCAGCGAGCTACTCCTACACGCCGGACAACGAGCTCATCGACTTCCGCGCCAATGCCTACTGGAACCGGCTGGAGATGAAGTACGACACCGATGTTCGCGGCGGCGGTACCGCTGCCGGTCGTCGGATCACCGACACGGGCAAAGGCTTCGATATCTCGAACACCTCGCTGTTCGATCTCGGCGACGTTGCCGTCAAGGCGAACTATGGCGTCGAATACTTCCGTGACGACTACAACGTCATCAACAGCACCGCACGGCCGGGCGCTGGCGTCAACGGCAGCGGCACCAATGCCACGACCGGCGTCTTCAGCAACACGACCTTCACCTACGGCATGCTGGACCTGACGGCTGGCCTGCGGTGGGACCACTTCAGCCTCGATGGCTCGGGTGCCGTGGTCGCCGGCAACCCGATCGGCCTGCCGGCTGGCCCCTATACGGTCGACAAGTCCGAGGGTCGCCTCAACCCGAGCATCACCGTCGCGCTCAACCCGACGGATTGGTTCCAGCCCTATGTGACCTATGCGGAGACCTCGCGCTCGCCGACCGTCAACGAGACCTTCGCCGGCGGCACGCACCCGGGGCCGAGCGGCCAGTCGTTCTTCCCCAACCCGTTCCTCGAGCCTGAAATCTCGAAGGGTTGGGAAATCGGCGCCAACTTCTCCTTCGACGGGCTGCTGGATCCGAGCGACAGCTTGCGCCTGAAGGCGAACTACTTCCACAACCGCATCGACAACTACATCACCGCAGCCCTGCTCGGCGGCGGCCGCCAGATCTTCTTCGTCAACAATCCCGGCACGTCGACGGTGCAGGGCTTCGAACTCCAGGCGGCTTACGATGCCGGTTATGTCTTCGGTGATCTCGCCTACACCTACACCGACAGCAACCTGCCGTCACAGGTGAACGGCTTCGGCGTCCAGAGCTACCTGCCTGACAATATCCTCAGCGCAACGCTCGGTGCCCGCGTCCTCGAAGACCAGCGCCTGACGGTCGGCACGCGTCTCTATGCCGTATCGAACGCCTTTGTCGGCGAGATCAACCGCACGCCGCCGAACGTTCCGGGCTACGGCCTCGTCGACCTCTTCGCGAACTACAAGTTCGAGAGTGGCCTGGAGGTGACGGCGACGGTGACGAACCTTTTCGACAAGACCTACACGCCGTCGTCGAGCACGATTGCCGGCAGCGCGATCGATACGGGCCGCGGCCGCACGTTCCTGGTTACGGCGAAGGCAAAGTTCTGATAGTATCAGTCCAACTCCAGTCGGGGCGGTTCGAGAGAACCGCCTCTTTTTTGCCGCAACCGCCGTATTCGCCGTCGTTTTCCCGCTTGCGCACCGCCGGAACCCACGCTAACACTTTCGCCCATGGAAAACGCACGCAACATTTCGATCTGGTGGTGGGCTCGCTGAAGCGGCCTTGACCAGTCATGCGTGATTGAGAGATGAAGCCGCCCGGAGATGTCGAGGCGGCTTTTTTCATGTTTGGGCCGCTCAAGGACCGGGCTTTTACGGAGCGAGGCGAATGGCAACGGTAATTCTCGAGGACGGCGCGGAGAGCTACACCACCAAAGGCGGCATTACGGTGACGCGCAGGCGGCGCGAGGCCTCCTATGGCCAGGCGATCGCGAGCTATGTGGACAAGCTCGACGAACGCCGCGGCGCGGTGTTTTCCTCCAACTACGAATATCCCGGCCGCTACACCCGTTGGGACACGGCCGTCGTCGATCCGCCGCTCGGCATTTCCTCCTTCGGCCGCTCGCTCTGGATCGAAGCCTATAACGGCCGCGGCGAAGTGCTGCTGTCGATCATCGCCGAGCACTTGAGGACCGTCTCCGACATCACGCTCGGCGCTTCGACCAGCCGTCGCCTGGATCTCACGATCAACGCGCCGGACCGCGTCTTCACCGAAGAAGAGCGCTCGAAGATGCCGACCGTGTTCAGCGTGCTGCGCGCCGTAACCAACCTCTTCCATTCGGCCGAGGATGCGAGCCTCGGCCTTTACGGCGCCTTCGGCTACGACCTTGCCTTCCAGTTCGATGCGATCGACCTGAAGCTGAAGCGTCCCGACGACCAGCGCGATATGGTGCTGTTCCTGCCGGACGAGATCCTCGTCGTCGACCACTACGCAGCCAAGGCGTGGATCGACCGTTATGACTTTGCCAAGGACGGCCGCGCCACCGAGGGCAAGTCGGACGATATCGCATCGGAACCGTTCCAGACGGTCGACAGCATTCCGCCGCATGGCGACCATCGCCCGGGCGAATATGCCGAGCTCGTCGTCAAGGCGAAGGAGAGCTTCCGTCGCGGCGATCTGTTCGAAGTGGTGCCGGGCCAGAAGTTCTTCGAGCGCTGCGAAAGTAAGCCCTCGGAAATCTCCAACCGGCTGAAGGCGATCAATCCGTCGCCCTATTCCTTCTTCATCAATCTCGGAAACCAGGAGTATCTGGTCGGCGCGTCGCCGGAGATGTTCGTGCGCGTCTCCGGTCGCCGCATCGAGACCTGCCCGATCTCCGGCACGATCAAGCGCGGTGACGATCCGATCGCCGATAGCGAACAGATCCTGAAGTTGCTGAATTCGAAGAAGGACGAATCCGAACTCACCATGTGCTCGGACGTTGACCGCAACGACAAGAGCCGCGTCTGCGTGCCGGGTTCCGTCAAGGTCATCGGCCGTCGCCAGATCGAGATGTATTCGCGCCTGATCCACACGGTCGACCACATCGAAGGGCGCCTGCGCGACGACATGGATGCCTTCGACGGCTTCCTCAGCCACGCCTGGGCCGTCACGGTTACCGGTGCGCCGAAGCTCTGGGCCATGCGCTTCATCGAAAGCCATGAGAAGAGCCCGCGCGCATGGTATGGTGGCGCCATCGGCATGGTCGGCTTCAACGGCGACATGAACACGGGCCTGACGCTGCGCACGATCCGCATCAAGGACGGCATCGCCGAGGTGCGGGCAGGGGCGACGCTGCTCTATGATTCAAACCCGGAAGAAGAAGAAGCCGAAACCGAACTGAAGGCCTCCGCCATGATCGCTGCCATCCGCGACGCGAAATCCGCCAACGCCGGCAAAGCCGGTCGCGATGTCGCGGCGGTCGGTGCTGGCGTCAACATCCTGCTCGTCGATCACGAGGACAGCTTCGTTCATACGTTGGCCAACTATTTCCGCCAGACGGGGGCGACCGTGACAACGGTGCGCACGCCGGTTGCGGAAGAGATCTTCGATCGCGTCAAACCGGATCTCGTCGTGCTTTCTCCCGGACCGGGCAACCCCAGGGATTTCGACTGCAAGGCGACGATCAAGAAGGCGCGCGCGCGTGACCTGCCGATCTTCGGCGTCTGCCTCGGCCTGCAGGCACTCGCTGAAGCCTATGGTGGGGATCTGCGCCAACTGGCGGTCCCGATGCACGGCAAGCCGTCGCGCATCCGCGTGCTGGAACCGGGCATCGTCTTCTCCGGTCTCGGCAAGGAAGTGACTGTCGGTCGCTACCACTCGATCTTTGCCGATCCAGCGAGCCTGCCCGCGGACTTCATGATCACCGCCGAAAGCGAAGATGGCACGATCATGGGCATCGAGCACACCAAGGAGCCGGTGGCAGCCGTGCAGTTCCATCCGGAATCGATCATGACGCTTGGCGGCGACGCCGGCATGCGGATGATCGAGAACGTGGTGGCGCATCTCGCCAAGCGCGCCAAGATCAAGGCGGCCTGATCGCTTGAACGCTCCCACTCCGGCGATGCCGGCGCGGGGACATTGGTGACGATTTGACCAAACCAAGGTGCCGCTTCCGCGATGGGGTGGCACCTTTTTCGTATCTACCGTGTCGCCTCGACGGCCGGCGCGCGCTCGCAACGATCGGCGAACAGTCGCTCGCTCAGGAAATCGACGAAGACGCGGACCTTCGGGGAGAGGTGCCGGTTTGACGGCCAGAGAAGATGGAACTGCCCGGGGGCGTCGAGATAGGCGTCAAGCACGGTGCGGAGCCGGCCATCGCTGAGCGGTTGGCGCGCGAGGAAATCCGGCAGGCAGCCGATGCCGAGGCCGTTGAGGACGGCACCGCTCAGCGCTTCCATGTTGTTGCAGTTGAGCACGGTCTTGATCTGCGGCTCGGGTCCGCCCGGCGGCATGGCGATCGGCCATTCCTGCAGCTTGCGGCTATTGGGAAAACGGAAGCGGATCGCGTGGTGGCCATCGAGATCGCGCAGGCATTCGGGCGTGCCGTGTCGGTCGAGATAGGCCGGCGCAGCACAGAGCAGAAGCTGGAAGGGGCGCAGCGCCCGGGTCATCAGCCGGGAGTCCGGCAGGACGCCGCTACGGATGGCGACATCCACTTCTTCGTCGATCAGATCGACGATGCGGTCGTTGAAGTCGAGATCGAGTTCGACTTCGGGATAGCGCCGCACGAATTCCGGCAGCACCGGTAACAGCAAATGGTAGCTGACGATCGGCACGCTGACGCGCAGCCGTCCGCGTGGCACGGCCACCGCTTGGGCCAACGATGCCTCGGCGTCGTCGAGATCGTCGAGGATGCGGCGGCAGCGCTCATGAAAGAGCCGGCCTTCCTCGGTCAACCTTATGCTGCGGGTGGAGCGCTGCAACAGGCGGACGCCGAGCTCTCGTTCGAGATTGGTGACGGCCTTGCCAACCGCTGAAGCGGACAGGCCAAGCACGCGCCCGGCGGCGACGAAGCTGCCGAGATCGGCGGTGCGGACGAAAGCGGTCAAGCCGCTCAGGCGATCCATTGCTTTTCCATTCGAGCGTTATGTTCCGGTATGATCGGCACATTGGCGTGATTTTCATCCGATTATGTCGAAACTATCCTGCGTCCGTCAATCGATACCCGGCAAGTGCTGACGTCCGGACGGGTTCCGCGAGGCGGGTATCTCCTTTGCTCGAACCGATGGAACGGGGCATGAGAGAACAAATTCGAGATAAACGCGGGCGCCGGTTCGTACTTCTGGCTGTTTGCTGTGCGGCGGCGGCAATGCCGCTCACCTTCACCGGGCCGGCGGTGGCATTGCCGTCGATCAGCCGCAGCCTTGGTGCCGATCCCGTTGCACTCAATTGGGTCACCAACGCTTTCATGCTGACCTTCGGCAGTTCGCTGATGGCAGCCGGTGCGCTTGCCGACAGCTATGGTCGCAAGCGCATCTTCCTCGGCGGGCTCGTTGCCTTCCTTCTGTTTTCTATCGGCCTCGCCTTCGCCGGCAACATCGTCTGGTTCGATGCCTTGCGCGCCCTTCAAGGCATCGGGGCGGCAGCGGCCTTTTCCGGCGGCATGGCGTCGCTCGCGCAGGAGTTCGAAGAGAACGAGCGGCTCCGGGCCTTCAGCCTGGTCGGCGCCAGCTTCGGTGTCGGCCTTGCCTTCGGGCCGATCGCCTCCGGGCTGATGGTCGAGGCCTTCGGCTGGCCGGCAATCTTCGCGCTCGTCGTGGTACTGGCTGGCTTGTCGCTGGCGCTCGGCGCGGTCTTCCTGCGCGAGACGCGTGATCCCGATGCCGCCGGCCTCGACTGGGAGGGGGCCGCGAGCTTCACGGCGGCGCTCACTGCACTCACCTTCGGCATCCTGCAAGGTCCGGAAAGCGGCTGGAGCCATCCGCTCGTGATCGCCATGCTGGGGGCATCGGCGCTCCTCTTTCTGGCCTTCTGGCGGATCGAACGTTCGGTCGCGCGGCCGATGCTGGATTTGACGCTTTTCCGCTATCCGCGCTTTGTCGGCGTGCAACTGCTGGCGGCTGCTCCGGCCTATGGCTTCGTCGTGTTGCTCATCCTACTTCCCGTGCGCTTCATCGGCATCGAGGGCATGAGTGCCGTTGCCGGTGGGCGGATGATGATCGCCATGTCCGCGCCGCTGCTGATCCTGCCGATTGCCGCCGGGCTGCTCACCCGCTGGTTCAGGCCCGCCGCGATCTGCGGCGTGGGATTGCTGCTGTCGGCGGTGGGGCTTTTCTGGCTCGGCCGGTTTCCGGTGGGGTCCGAACCGTCCACGTTGTTCGCACCGCTGCTCCTGATCGGTCTTGGCATCAGCCTGCCTTGGGGACTGATGGACGGGCTTGCCGTCAGTGTCGTTCCGAAGGAGCGCGCCGGCATGGCGACGGGGATCTTCAGCACGACACGGGTGGCCGGGGAGGGCATTGCGCTCGCGATCGTCACCGCGATCCTCTCCGCGCTTACGGCATCGAACCTGGGGGCGGAGGCGGGCGCGAACGCTGGAGCGATGGCGCAACGCATCGTGACCGGCAACCTGGCGCAGGCCGCGCTTCTTGCACCTGAGACATCGCACGCTGCGCTCCTCCGGGCCTATGGCGATGCGTTCAGCGCCTTGCTTCTGCTGCTGACCGTGATCACGGTCGCGACCGCGGCGGTCGTATTCTTTTTCATTGGCCGGGGCGACAAGGCGGTCGATGACGACGAAATCGAAGCAGACGCGCTATCCTTCGAGGCGATTGCCTGCGGAGAAACCGGAACCAGCCGATCCAATCTTTGACAAGCGGCGCTTAATCCAGCATATGCTTGTCCATCGACCGCCTGCGCGAATTTTCGCGCGGGCGGTTTTGCGTTTGAATGGGCTTGCGTTTGCAACTCGTTTGCATCTGCACGAGGAATGACAATGACGACTGGAACCGAAAACCGCACCGTGCTCCGCCTTGCTTTTTGGGGCATACCACTCTCGCTCGCCGTGCTCGGCCTGAAGCTGCTTGCCTGGTGGCTGACGGGCTCGGTGGCGCTTCTGTCCGACGGGCTGGAGTCGACCGTCAACGTGATCGCGGCGGTCATCGCCTATCTGATGATCGGCTATGCCTCCAAGCCGGCCGATGCGGGCCACCCCTTCGGTCACCACAAGGCGGAGTATTTCTCGGCCGTTATCGAAGGCGTGCTGATCGTGGTCGCGGCACTCCTCATCGTCTGGGAAGCGGTCCCAGCAATGTTCTCGCCGGTGCTCCTCGAAGCGCCGGCGCTCGGACTTGCGATCAACTTCATTGCCGGTGTCATCAATGCGATCTGGGCCTACGTGCTGATCCGCGCCGGGGCGCGCTATCGCTCGCCCGCGCTCAGCGCCGACGGGCATCACATCCTGTCGGACGTGGTCACCTCGGCCGGGGTGCTCGTCGGCCTTCTTCTTGCCATCGCCACCGGTTACGCGATCCTCGATCCGCTGCTTGCGGTCATCGTTGCCTGCAATATTCTGTTCCAGGGCTGGAAAGTCATTTCCCGTTCGATCGACGGGTTGATGGACCGGGCCGTTTCGAGTGAAGAGGAAGAGGCGATCAAGCAGGCCATCGCGGCCAATGCCAAGGGTTCGCTCGGCGTGCACGACCTCAAGACCCGCCAGGCAGGACCTGCGATCTTCGTGGATTTCCACATGGTCGTGCCGGAGGT
Source organism: Ensifer sp. 2TAB8 (assembly GCF_052115125.1). Lineage (NCBI taxonomy): Bacteria > Pseudomonadati > Pseudomonadota > Alphaproteobacteria > Hyphomicrobiales > Rhizobiaceae > Ensifer > Ensifer sp. 2TAB8. The sequence goes on from NZ_JBFRGB010000014.1 coordinate 80,796, forward strand.
GATGCCGGTTGGCGAGGCGCATGATATCTGCGACCGGATCGAGGATGCGATCCGCGATGTGCATCCGGGCGCCAGGATCGCGATCCATGTGGAGCCGGAAGGTGAAAAGGCGCACGGCGTGCGCGTCAAGGTGAGTGGAGCAACACGGAAATGAGCAAGACCGACGTATCCGGCCTTTCGCAATTGGGCGCGAAGGTGGATCTGCCGCAGAGCCCGGAAGAGGCAGTGCTGGAGCGGGTGCCGAGTGGCAACCGGGGCAAGGACTATCTGGTGCGCTTCACCGCGCCGGAGTTCACCTCGCTCTGCCCGATGACCGGCCAGCCGGATTTCGCGCATATCGTCATCGATTACGTGCCCGACGAATGGCTGGTGGAATCGAAGTCGCTGAAGCTGTTCCTGCATTCCTTCCGCAACCACGGCGCCTTCCATGAGGATTGCACCATCGACATCGCCAGCCGGCTGGTCTCGCTGCTTTCGCCGCGCTGGCTTCGGATCGGCGCCTATTGGTATCCACGCGGCGGTATCCCGATCGATGTCTTCTGGCAGACCGGCAAGCCGCCGGAAGGCCTGTGGCTGCCCGACCAAGGCGTGCCGACCTATCGCGGTCGCGGCTGAAACGAAAATGGCGGGCCTGGCCCGCCATTGTTCATTTTGGCTGAGGCTTGTCAGCCAAAGATCAAAGCGGCCCCGGCAAGCGCCGTGAGGCCGCCGAGGATGCGGGCCAGCAAGCCGCCGCCGGAGAGACGCTGAAGCGCGATGCCAAGGCCGATGCCGGCAACATGCAGCGCGGCGGTTGCGGCGATGAAGCCGACCGAGAAGGAAAGCGCGCCGGCACTGCCGAGTTCCCCGCCATGGGCGTGACCGTGGAAGAGGGCAAAGACGCCGACGATCGCTGCGGACGCTGCCGTATCGAGGCGCACCGCCATGGCGACCAGCAGACCGAGCGCCACCACGGAGGCGAGAATAGCCGGCTCGACGAAGGGCAGGCCGACGCCGGCCACCGCCAGAGCGAAGCCCGCCGCCATCATCGAGACGAAGGCTGTCGGCACGACCCACAGGGCACGACCGCCGATCTGGGCCGCCCAAAGGCCGACGGCGACCATGACCAGGATGTGATCGATGCCAAAGAGCGGATGGGAGAAGCCGACGGCAAACGAGCCATGCTCTGCCGGATTGAGGTGGGCGAAGGCGGGCGCGGCGGAAGCCGCCAGCGCCGCAGCGGCGATCAGGATGCGTCTGTTCATGCGTGTCCCCATAGGTCGGCGGTGCCTGGGAGGTGGCCCGTCCGGTAGTTGTCTGACACGGTTGATCTTATTGGCCTTTCCCGACCTGTCTATACGGCATCTGGCGATAGCAGTTTTTACCATAAGCGTAGTCCGCGCTGCCGCTTTGTTGCCCCTTCCGTTTGTTGCATTGTTTTCGTGGCCGAGTCGCATTATCTGATTTTGGCTGAAGAATTCATGAGACGCCGGAGAAAAACGGATGAACGACGAAGACGAGGACGACAAGAAGACCGAATTGCCGCTTGGCAAGGAAACGGAGGCGAACCTTTTCAAGTCGCGTTCGATTTTCATCTACGGCACGATCAACCAGGAACTGGCGCAGAAGGTCTGCTCGCAGCTGGTGGCGCTTGCCGCGGCCAGCGACGAAGACATTCGCATCTTCGTCAATTCGCCGGGCGGCCATGTCGAGTCGGGTGACAGCATCCACGACATGATCAAGTTCGTGAAGCCGAAGGTCTGGACCATCGGTACCGGCTGGGTCGCTTCCGCCGGCGCGCTGATCTATGTCGGCGCCCCCAAGGAGCGCCGCATCTGCCTGCCGAACACCCGCTTCCTGTTGCACCAACCGTCCGGCGGCACCCGCGGCATGGCTTCGGACATCGAGATCCAGGCACGCGAGATCATCAAGATGAACGATCGCCTGAACAAGATCTTCTCCGAGGCGACCGGCCAGCCGGTCGAAAAGATCGCCAAGGACACGGACCGCGACTACTGGCTCTCGGCTGACGAAGCCAAGGCCTACGGTCTCGTTTCGCGCATCATCTCCTCGGCTGCGGACATCTGAGTTCGCTTGAACCGATGGGTATTAAGGGCATCGGCTCACGCCGGTGCCCTTTCTTTTGCCGCGAGTTACGCGCATTGCGCGGCTTGCTCCGGTCCGGCAAGCCGTGTATAGGCTTTGACCATGACCAAGGCTGACGCATATCGGATCGCCACGATCTCTGCCGCACACGATGACAATCGTGCGCCGCTGCGCGCCTTCGCCTCGCTTCTTCTTCTCGGCCTTACTCGCGGTTGCCGGGTTCGCTGAGGAGCGCCCGGCGGCCGAAAAGCCACGCCGGCAGATGCTCCTCGAATCCATAAGAGTTTTAGGATAAAGGCGCGCTCGCCGCGGCATTAGCCATCGCAATCCGATCCTCGATCGGGTATGGCAAGGCGGCCAGAGCGCTCAGTGATGAAGAGAAGCTGCAATGATCCAGAAATCCCATTCCATCAAGAACGGCATGCCGGAAGCGGCGGTGAAGTATCAGCCTTACCCGCAGATCGCACTGACCGACCGTGCCTGGCCGTCGAAGACGATCACCAAGGCGCCGATCTGGTGCTCGGTTGACTTGCGCGACGGCAACCAGTCGCTCGTCGACCCGATGGGCCATGACCGCAAGGCACGCATGTTCCAGTTGCTGCTGGACATGGGCTTCAAGGAAATCGAGATCGGCTTCCCCTCGGCCTCGCAGACGGACTTCGACTTTGCCCGCTGGTGCATCGAGGAGGGCAATGTCGCCAAGGATGTGTCGCTGCAGGTGCTGGTGCAATGCCGGCCCGAGTTGATCACCCGCACCTTCGAGGCGCTGCAGGGCGCCCACAAGCCGATCGTGCACTTCTACAACTCGACGAGTGAGCTGCAGCGTCGTGTAGTGTTTGCCAAGGATGTTGCCGGCATCAAGCAGATCGCGACCGATGCCGCCAAGATGATCACCGACATGGCGGCCAAGGCCGGCGGCGGCTACCGTTTCGAATATTCGCCGGAAAGCTTCACAGGCACCGAGCTCGAAGTGGCGCTGGAGATCTGCAACGCGGTCACCGAGATCGTCAAGCCGACGCCGGACAACAAGCTGATCCTGAACCTGCCGTCGACCGTCGAGATGGCGACGCCGAACATCTATGCCGACCAGATCGAATGGATGTGCCGCAACCTCGACAATCGCGAAAGCCTGATCATCTCGTTGCATCCGCACAACGACCGCGGCACCGGCATTGCCGCCACCGAATTGGGCCTGATGGCCGGCGCCGACCGTGTCGAAGGCACGCTGTTCGGCAATGGCGAGCGCACCGGCAACGTCGACGTCGTCACGCTGGCGCTGAACATGTTCACGCAAGGCGTCGACCCGCAGCTCGACTGCTCGGATATCGAGCGGATCAAGGAAGTCTACGAATATTCCAACCAGATGGTCATTCCGGAGCGCCATCCTTACGTCGGCGAACTGGTCTACACGGCCTTCTCCGGCTCGCACCAGGATGCGATCAACAAGGGCATGAAGGCGATCAAGACCGCCAACAAGCCGCTGTGGGAAGTGCCCTACCTGCCGATCGACCCGCGCGACGTCGGTCGCTCCTACGAGGCGATCATCCGCATCAACTCGCAGTCGGGCAAGGGCGGCATCGCCTACATCCTGCAGGAGGACTACGGCATCAACCTGCCGCGCAACCTCCAGGTCGAGTTCCGTGAAGACATCCAGCGCATCACCGACGAGGAAGGCAAGGAGCTGCCTTCGAAGCGCATCTACGAGCGCTTCATCGAGCGTTATGTCGAACAGCCCGGCGCACGCATCAAGTTCGTCGACCACCACACCTATCCGGTGGGCGAGCACAAGGGCGTGCGCGTGGTCGCTGCCGAGATCACCGACAATGGCGAGGTGAAGCGGATCGAAGGCAAGGGCACAGGCCCGATCGACGGCTTCATCAACGCGCTGTCGATCTATCTGGGCATCGATCTTTCGGTCGCTGACTATTCCGAGCACTCGCTGCAGCACGGTTCCAACGCGGCGGCCATCGCCTATGTCGAGATGGAGCATCCGGACGGAAAGCTCTTCGGTGCAGGCATCAATACCAACATCGTTGCTGCCTCGCTCGAAGCGATCGTTTCGGCGGCAAACCGCGTCCTGGACATGAAGCGCGGCTGATCGGAGCATCGGCGAACAAACAAAAGCCCGTACCGGCATTCCGGTGCGGGCTTTTTCATGCCTGACATTCGAATGTTGCCGTCAGATCGTCGCGGCGGCGGCCTCGGCGATATCCTGCATCCCGACATGGGCGGAAGGGCCGACGAGCACAAACGCGGCGCCGCCTCTCTGCCAGGAAACCATGCCGAGATCGTCGCGGATGCTCTCGTCGAAATCGGCCGACTGCGGGCCAGTCGTGTTCTTGAGGAAACAGATCGCGAAGATCTCTCCGTCGGCACTGCGGTAGACCAGCTGCGCCACCGGCTTGCCGTCGGCCACCAGCAGGCGCGCGCCTTCGAAGATCAGGCCCTTGCCGCCGAGCTGCGGGATCTTGAAGGGAACGCCGACGCTGGCTGAAAGCCAGGTCTCGATCTTGGGTGCTTCGGAGGCGGGGACCTCGACGAGATGGTCCTTCTGTCGCGAGTAAACGCGGTGGTAGTCGGCGATATCGTCAAGCCAGCCGCGGGCGGCCGCCAATTCGGCCGGTCGGCCTGCGTTGCTGGCCGCGCCGATGAGGAAGCCGGCCGAGCCGCCGAGCAGCATCAGCGCCACCGATGCCGCAAGCACGCGCGGCCAGATGCGTACGTTTCTGACGCGGGCGGCTGTCGCCGTCACACGCTCGGTCTTGGGACTGGCGCCGGGACCCTGCTTGATCTGCCGAACCAGGGCCAGCGGCACGGGATCATGCAGAAAATCCTCAAAGGCGGTATCGCCGAAGCTGCTGCCGGCCTTCAGCTTTTCGAACAAGGCCTTGGCGTCGTCGTCGCGGGCGAGAAGCGCTTCGAGTTCATGTCGTTCGGCTTCGCCGATCTCGCCGTCGATATAGGCGGATAGACGAACTTCGAGTGCGTGCCCCTTTGTCTGTTGCAACGGTCAGGCCCTCCTTTCGGTATTCTCGGAGACCATGGCCGCAAGCCTGAGGCGCGCAGTCGATAACCTGCTCATCACCGTGCCGATCGGAATACCGAGGATGTCGGCCGTCTCGCGGTAGCTATGGCCTTCGACGTTGACCAGCAGGAACACGCTTGCCAGGCCCTCGGGCATGGACAGGATCATCTTCTGCAACTGATTGGCGTAGACGGCTTTTTCGGCTGAAGGCTCGATGCTGAGCTCCTCCTGGCCGAGTGCGTCGACCGTGCCGCTACCGGCGCGGACCTTGCGCTTGCGGATCTCGTCGACCCAGAGGTTGCGCGTCATCGCATAGACCCAGCTTTCCAGCCGGCCTTCTCCGTTCCAGAGGTGGCTGCGCGTGATCGCGCGCTCACAGGCTTCCTGAACCAGATCGTCGGCATCATTGGCGTTGCGCGTCAACGTCATCGCGAACCGACGCAATTTGGGCAGGAGGCCGACCAAGTCGCGTCTGAAGTCCTTCGTTTCTGCCGCTGGACGCATTGCTCTTCCAAATGAAACGTGCCGGATCGTGCGTTTATTCGCGGTGCGGGGCACGAGGCGGATGATATGAAACATTTGCCCCTTAGTCTGCAAGGGAAGCGCCGGAACGGAAAGCAAATTCTGCTGCTTCATGGCGTCTTTTCCCAAAAAGCTTTTGCTTGCCGGCGCCCGTTAACCACGCGCTTCGTTACCGTAAACTGCAGCGCTGCCCCGAGATCGCGTCAAAGTTCGGCCCGAATCTGGCCGGACCTCATCGCACAACTGCAGGTCGATGTCGGGGACACGCCAATGAACGGACAGCATCGTAGCAAGAGATTGAATGTCGCTCGGATCACGGGTGATCGATGGGGCCGAGCCCAGTTTCGGCGAGGGGCCGTGGCCATACGCATTGGCGCAGTGGTTCCTCTGCTTGCGGGGCTCGCCGCATGCCAGAGCGCTCAGGTCATCGAAACCGGATCGCTATCGTCCTACAAGGATTTCGTTGCCAGCGACGGGATGGTGACCAAGACGAAGTATCGGGTGGATGCCGCCGCGACCAAGAACGTGAAGACGGTACACGTGATCCCGACGACCTTTGCGGCCACTGCCGATCTCGACAAGCTCGGGGATCCGCAGAAGAAGCTGGTGGCCACCGCGATCGACCGTTCGCTCTGCGAAGCCTTGAGTGCGCAATTCGATGTCGTGCCGATATCGAAGCCGGCCGATATGGCCGTTCGCTCCGTGATCAGCAAGGTCAAATCGACAAATGCCGTTGTCGCGGGTGTGTCGACCGTCACCTCGGCGGTCGCTCCCGTTCCGGTTCCGCGCATTCCGATCGGTCTTGGAAGTCTCGCGGTCGAGGCCGAGGCTTTCGACGCGAGGGGCAAGCAGATTGCCGGGATGACATGGGCGCGGGGCGCCAACATCCTCACTAATGGTTCACGCGCATCGACGGCCGCCGATGCATTCGAACTCGCCGGCGACTTCTCCGACGATTTCAGCGCGCTCCTGGAAAAATCGAGCGACCCGATGAAGTCCGATTTCGAGCTGCCGTCGATGAAGAACGTCAAGAACAGCGTCGCTTATGCGGTGACCGGCAAACCCACCGATCCGGATTGCGCGGTGTTCGGCAAGGGATCCGGTCTCGGCGGCATCGCCGGCGGCGCGCTCGGCTTGCCGCCGGAATGGTCGGAGAAGAAGAACGATGCAAAGTCGATTGCTGATGACGCTGCGGGAAGCGGTGCCACGGCAGGCGGGGCGAAGGGAAGTGCGTCCAAGGGAGGCGAGCCCAAGAAGAGCGGGCCGACGGCAGGCGGGCCGAAGAAGACCTAGTGTCCCGGTGCGTGCCCGTGGCACCTCGGATCGAGGCGGCGCCTGGCGCCGCCCGTCCATATTATCGCCCGGTCAGTACTGGCGCACGCCGCCGAGTGATTGCAGCAGCGCGCGGTAGGCCCAGGTGTTTTCGCCGCCGCGATCGCGGATCTCGATGAGCTGCACGCGGGCTTCCTCGACGCGTCCCTGTTCGATCAGGGCCTGGCCCATATAGGAGCGGGCGAGGATGTAGTTCTCGTCGGCCTGCAGCGCGCGCTTGTAGTACTGCATGCCCAGTTCCATGCGGCCGGCCTTGCGGTTGGAATAGCCGAGATAGTTGAGCACGCGGGCGCTCTTCTGATCCTTGACGGCGCCGAGCACCTTGATGGAATTTTCGTACTGGCCGTCATAGGCGAGCTCGCGTGCGGCCTGGAACAGGATATCGTCGCTGAGGTCGCTCTTCTTGGCGTTGACGCAGGCATTCTTCTTCGCGTCCCAGACCTTGCCATCGGTGCACTCGCTGGTCGTCTTGGTCTTCTTGGGCGGTTCGCTGGTATCTTCGCCGGCGGCCATCACGGCCTGCGCCATGAAGCTGGTTGCGCCGGCCACAAACAGGGCACAAAGCAGGCTTTTCCGGTACATCATGCCATCTCCCGTTTCTCGCGCACGCCCGCGAAGGCTCGCGCGTGGTTTCAAACTGATCGCGTGTCTTCGACGCTTCGAAAGGAGACCGCCATCGGGCTGATCCACCCACGAAGCATGCCAGAAGACGGTGCGCGCCACCAGCATGCAGCGCGACCGGGGTATGACGCATGAATGCGGGAAATTATTCGCCGGGCGATGAATATTCTGCGAAGCAGGTCCGCTTGGTCGCCTCAGAACCGCGTCGTTTCGGCGAGCGTCACGGTGGCGCCGTCGCCATTCAGCGCATAGCGCTCGCGCGTCAGGTGCCAGTTTCCAGGCTCGCCCACCACGGTGAAGAGGTTGTAGGCGGCCGGCGGCTTGTGACCACCCGGCCCCTGCGAGGCGGAGGCGATGCCGACGACCGGGACCGGAGCCTGCGGGCCCTTCAGCCAGTAGACGGTGTTGAGATGGGTGTGGCCGTGGATGACGAGTTCCGCGCCGCCAGACGAGATTGTCGCAGCAAAGCGGCGGATGCCGATCATGCGCTTGTGCATCGGGGCTGCGCCGCGGATCGGCGGGTGATGGATCATGACGATGCGAAAGAGACCTGCTTCGCCGGCGGCCCTGAGCATGTTGACGGTTTCGCGCGCCTGCCTCTGGCCGAAATATCCGCTGGCCGCAAAGGGCGGCGTCGCAACGGCGGTCGAGCAGCCGATCAGCGCGACCGGTCCGCGCACCCGCATATAGGGAAAGCAATGGTGCCGCTCATGCCAATGGGCGGGCGCATCGTCGCCGCGCATATAGGGATACCAGGCGCGGGTGGTCTTTTCGTAGGCACCCGGCACATAGGCGTCATGGTTGCCCGGAACGATGGAAATGTTCTCCGGCTTGCCCGCGTCCTCTAGCCACTCCGTGACGGCCTTGATCTCGAGCGACGACGCGAGGTTTACGAGATCGCCGGTCATCGCCAGATGGTCCGGGTCCTTCTTCTCGATGTCTGCCAACAGGCAATCGAGCGTGCCGGTGAAGAGATGCCGGCTGCGATTGCGGTGCCAGTTGACGAAGCCGGTGATGCGCTTGGACGCAAGTTCCCTCAGCGATAGCTCGGGTAGAGGTCCGAGATGGACATCTGAGATATGGGCAAGTTTGAACATCGCCCCCGTCTAGCGCATATTCCGGCCGAGGGGAATCAGGTCGCCCGATGAATCGCGTGCGGCTAGGAAATGGAAGGGCAAGTCGTCTGGAACAGGATCGGCCACCGGAGATGCGGCGCTGGTATCTGCGGCTCCTGATGCGGCTCGCGCACGGTTACTATGCACTGGCGCGCGGCATGACGATGGGCGTGCGGGCTGCCTGTTTCGACGGCGAGGGCCGGGTCTTTCTCGTGCGCCATTCCTATCTGCCGGGCTGGCACCTGCCAGGCGGGGGCCTCGACCGCGACGAAGCCTCGCTCGACGGATTGTTGCGAGAACTGCGCGAAGAGGGAAATCTGGAGACGACGGCGCCGCCGATGCTCATCCAGGTCTACTACAATCGGCGCACCAGCCGCCGCGACCATGTCGTCTTCTACCGCTGCGACGGTGTCAGGCAGAGCGCGCCGAAGACGCCGGATCTCGAGATTGCCGAAAGTGGCTTCTTCGCGCTCGATGCGCTGCCGGAGGATACCACGCCGGCGACCCGCCGCCGGCTTGCGGAGCTCGCCGGCAGCGTTGCTATCGATCGCTACTGGTAGGCACGACCGACTTTCCGTTTCGTTGTCGATTTACAGCGCCTCACGCCCATGCGGGGCGGTGAGGTCTAGCACCGGACCCACCGGCACGACACCGGTCGGGTTGATGGTCGTGTGGCTGCGGTAGTAGTGCTCCTTGATGTGACGCATGTCGACCGTCTCGGCCACGCCAGGCACCTGGTAGAGCTCCCTGAGGTAACCCTGCAGGTTCGGATAGTCGGCGATGCGGCGGATGTTGCACTTGAAGTGGCCGACATAGACTGGATCGAAGCGCACCAGCGTCGTGAACAGGCGCCAGTCAGCCTCGGTGAGGCGGCTGCCGGTCAGGTAGCGGTGTGAGGCGAGGCGTTCCTCCAGCATGTCGAGACGCGCGAAGAGGGCGGCAACGCTTTCCTCGTAGGCGCCTTGCGTGGTGGCGAAGCCGGCCTTGTAGACACCGTTGTTGACGTCGTTGTAGACGTCGGTGTTCAAGGCATCGATTTCGCCGCGCAGCTCTTCCGGATAGAAATCGAGCGTCGAGCCGGTGAGGCCATCGAAGGCGGAATTGAACATCCGGATGATCTCGGAGGATTCATTCGAGACGATGGTGTTCTGCTTCTTGTCCCAGAGGACGGGGACGGTCACGCGGCCGGAATAGTTGGCGTCAGCGCGGGTATAGATCTGCCACAGCGCCTTCGAGCCGAAGAGGTGGTCTCCGGTGCCGATGCCGCCGTCCTTGAACTCCCAGCCCTGGGCGAGCATCAGCGGATCGACGACCGAAACGGAGATCAGGTCCTCGAGCTTCTTCAGCTTGCGGAAGATCAGCGTGCGGTGCGCCCAGGGACAGGCGAGCGAGACATAGAGATGATAGCGCCCGGCCTCTGCCTTGAAGCCGGCGTCGCCGCTCGGCCCGGCCGAACCGTCCGCGGTCACCCAGTTGCGGAACTGCGAAGCGCTGCGCTTGAAGTGGCCGTTCGTTGCCACGGTGTCGTACCAGACGTCCTGCCAGACGCCGTCCACCAATCTACCCATGGGAAAACTCCTTCATTATCGTTGCGTCAATAGATAGCGCTTCCAGCGGCCTCCGATAGGTAGCGAATTCGGAACAGTGCGTTTTAGGCTTTGACAGAGGGCATTTTTCTGATATCGGCGATCTCACAACTTTTTTTGTGCCGGAAGAAACGCACTGATGATCTCGGGAAACCTGCGACGACGCTGATGCTGCCAACGCCCACTTCGGGCGAAGCCATCCCTATGTCTGTCCGCACGCCTGGTTTCTCGATCCCATGAAAAAGCACGATCTCGTCTACCTGACCGAAGACGCGTCCCATGACGCCGCCATCGAAATCATCAATGAAGAAGCCTTTGGCCCCGGCCGGTTTGCGCGGGCGGCCGCGCGTATTCGGGAGCAGGGGCCGCATGACCGGTCTCTCTCGTTCATCTGCGCCGACAACGGCGAGACGATCGCATCGGTTCGGATGACGCCTGTGATGGCCGGTTCGATTATGGGCCATCTGCTCGGGCCGCTCGCCGTGCGGCCATCGCACAAGAACATGGGGATCGGCCGGGAACTGGTGCGCATCGCCGTCGAGGCGGCGCGGCGGAACGGTTCGGAAGCGGTGATCCTCGTCGGCGACCCGCCCTATTATCAGCCGCTCGGTTTCGAAAAGGTGCGTTACGGAGCGCTTGAGTTTCCCGGGCCGGTCGATCCCGCGCGGGTGCTCGTCGTGCCGATGGCCGAAGGCGTGCACGCCGGTCTTGCGGGTATCATCGGCTGGCGGGATGACGCACTGGCGCTTGCCGCGCCGCTCGAGCTGCCGCTCGCCGTCTGACATTAGCCTGCGGCGAGGGATTTCTTCAGGAAGACCCGGGTGCGGCCGATGGGGAAGTCCGGCAATTCGCCGAAGACTGCGTAGCCCTGGCGTTCGTAGGCGCGCCGGGCTTGCGGGTTGAAGGTGTCGATCCAGGCGCTGTGGCAACCGCGGCGTCGAGCTTCGTCTTCCGCCGCCTGCAGCAGTTTGCCGGCAAGGCCCTGTCCGCGCAGATCCTCCGGCAGCCACAGCCATTGCACGAAGAGCCAGCCCCAACCGGTGTAGCCATTCAGGCCGCCGCGTCTCCCTTGTGCCTCGAGGCCGCCGACGAGAACGGCGAGTGGTCGCCGCTCCGACGGGCCGACATCGGCCGCGTTGAAGGCGGTGAGGCCGTTGCCGATCGCTTCTAGCGCCTCGGGCGGAGGCGCGTCCGTTACCTCGAACATCGAAACCCCTAGATAGATGCGCGGCGATGTGAGCCGCGGCCCATGCTGAAGACGTCGAGCCCGTCTTCGCCCACGTCGCTCTCGTCGAGCCGCCAGCCGAGGCGCTCGTAGAAGGCACGCTTGCCGGGGAGGGCACAGAGATGGACGGCATCTGCGCCGGTACCGAGAGCGGCATGGGCTGCCTTCAACACGATGTCGCCGCCGACGCCTGCTCCGCGGAAGGGCGGATCGACCCAGACGGCCGCCACCCAAGGGGTGAGGTCCGGCCGCTCTTCGAGATCCGAAGCGATGACCGAGGCGGTGCCGACGAAGCGATCTCCGGCATGCGCGACGAGGCAGAGTTGCTCCGCGCCTTCGGCAAGGCTTGCCTTGAGCAGGCCGGTGATGTGGTCCAGCGGGAAGCCGTGCGGTTCCCACCAGGCGCGCCAGATGCGGTCGGCGACGGTGTCGAAGAAATGCGGTGCGTTGCGAATATCGCTGACGACAATGGTCTGATTGGTCATCGTCCCTCGCGATACCAAGTGGCCGAGATCAGGAAGAGCAGCGCTGCAAGCCCGAGAAGCCCGGTGAACAGCGGCAGCGAGTTGATGCCCTTCAATACGGTTTCATCCGTCATGCGAATGGAGAGGCGCTGATCGTCGGCCGAGCGTATCGAGCCTCTGACCGGCAGCACCGTCGGCAGATCGAGCGGGCCGTCGGCGCTTGCGAGACGCCGCACCAGGCCTTTGGTCTTCTGCGCCCAGGGGCGCAACTTGTCTTCGGTCGAGATCGCCGCCTTGAACTCCGGCGCATTGGGATCGCCGACATGTGCGAGCGCCGTGAGTTCGCCGTTGGTCATCTCGAACAGGCCGGTCTCGGTCGTGGCGAGTTCGGCCGAATAGAGACCCGGTTGGCGCTCGGTCAGCTTCACGTCCTGCTTCTGGCCCGAGGGCGAAACGAGGGAAACGGGGCCGGGGTCGCCGTCGATCGTCTGGCGGGTAATTTCAAGCGTCCGGCCTCTGGCGCGCGCGGTCAGCGCTTCTTCCTCGAGCGAGGGTTCCTGCATCAGCCAGTGGGCGGTGCGGCGATAGAGCGAGACGTGGGGACCGCCACCTTCGAAGCCGCGCGCCCAGAGCCAGCCCTGGTCTGAGAGCAGCATGGCGACGCGGCCCTTGCCCACGCGGTTGAGCACCAGCAGCGGCTTGCCGTCGGCGGCTTCCATCACCGTATTGCCCTGCGGCCTGTCGACATCGACCGTACGGAACCAGCGGCCCCAGTGCGGCGGTTCGCTATCAGAGCCTTCGAGACCGCGGGTGACCGGGTGCTTCTTGCCTTCCTCCGACAGGCGGGGGAAGAACGCCTTCTCGTTCATCACGCCCGTGGGCGCGGCCGGAAGGACGGCAGAAAGCGGCGTTGCGGCGATCGAGTCGTCGCCGGCATGTTCCGGCCCGGCCGCAATCAGAAGCGCTCCGCCATTCTCCACATATTGCGCGATGTTGTCGTAGTAGAGGATCGGCAAGAGGCCGCGATGCTGGTAGCGATCGAGGATGATCAGGTCGAACTCGTTGATCTTGTCGACGAACAGTTCGCGGGTCGGGAAGGCGATCAGCGACAGTTCGTTGATCGGGGTGCCGTCCTGCTTTTCCTGCGGACGCAGAATGGTGAAGTGCACCAGATCGACCGCCGCGTCGGACTTCAAGAGGTTGCGCCAGGCACGTTCACCGGCATGTGGTTCGCCGGAGACGAGCAGCACGCGCAGATTTTCGCGAATGCCGTCGAGCACGTGGACCGCGCGGTTGTTGGTCGTGGTCACTTCGCCGGGAACGGCGTCCACCGCAAATTCGAGCACGTTGTTGCCGCCGCGCGGCACCTTGAAGCTGAAGGGAACGTCGGTGCCCGGCTCGGCCCGTTCCCGGGCGATCTCGTTGCCGTTGAGGCGGATACTGACTTCGGCGGTCCCGCCAGGTGCGGCACCGTCGTCGACAACCCGGAAGGAGAGCTTCTGCTCTTCACCGACGATGCCGAAGCGTGGCGGGTTGATGAGCTCGACGCGCCGGTCGAACTCATCAGGCTTGCCGGTGATCAGGCCATGGATCGGGGCGTCGAAGCCGAGCTTGCGGCTGACATCCGGCACGTCATGGATCTGGCCATCGGTCACGAAAATGGCGCCGCCGATGCGCGCGGGTGGGACGTCTGCGAGTGATGTCGCAAGCGTGGAGAAGAGATTGGTTGCCGGCGACACGCTCGCCGGATTCGACTTGGCCTCGACGATGCGGGGCTCGATCAGCGGTATCGCCGCCAGTCGCGCCTTCAAGCCCTCGACCGCACGATCGGTCTGCGCGGTGCGGTCGCCATTCTGCTGGCTCTGGCTGCGGTCGACGACAATCGCGACGATCGTCGAGAGCGGGTCACGCAGTTCGACGAAGATGGAGGGGTTGGCGATCGCCAGGGCAAGTGCCGCCAAGGCGAGGGCGCGCAGCCAGGCGCCGCGTACCTTTCGCCACAGGCCAAAGCCGATGAACAGGGCCGCGACGATCAGCAGCGGCACGAAGAACATCAGCGGAAGCAGCGGAGCAAAACCATAAGTCATCGATCAGCCCTCACTGCCCAAGCCTTTGGAGGAGGTCCGGCACATGCACCTGATCGGACTTGTAGTTGCCGGTCAGCATATACATCATGATGTTGACGCCCGCCCGAAAGGCATATTCGCGCTGCATTTCGTCCGGCGGCACCGTCGGCAGAAGCGGTGCGCCGTTGGCGTCGACGGCCCAGGCGCCGGCGAAGTCGTTGCCGGTGATCATGATCGGCGTGACGCCATCGCCGCCGCGCACCGGCCGGTTGCTCTGTTCCTGCGCGTCATTGGGGGCGGCTTCCACCCACAACTGGCTCTCGGTGTAGCGGCCGGGAAAATTCGAAAGCAGGTAGAAGGCCTTGGTCAGGACGTGGTCCGCGGGCACAGGTTCCAGCGGCGGAATGTCGAGGCCATTCAGCATTTCCTGCAGGCGCTGCACATTGGGGCTGTCGCCGGCGGCCGAAGGCGTCAGCGACGAGAACTGGTCGCGCGTATCGAAGAGCACGGTCCCGCCGTTGCGCATATAGGCGTCTATCCGGCTCATCACCCGGCTGCTCGGCATCGGCGCCGTGGCCGAAACCGGCCAATAGATGATCGGATAGAACGCCAGTTCGTCCTGTTCCAGGTCGACGCCGACGGGCGCCCCCGGTTCCAGGGCCGTGCGATAGGTCAGGTAATTGCTGAGGCCAACAAGGCCCTGCTCGGACAGGCGGTCGACCTCGGCCTCGCCGGTGATGACATAGGCGAGGTGGGTTGTGTCGAGCCGCCGCAGTGTCTGCTCGTCGCTCGGCTGGCTGTCCTGCGCGTGAGCAACCGTGGGGGCGAGCGCCGCGAAGCCAAGCGTCGCAAGGCCTAGGGTGGCCAGAACGGTGGCCGCGGCGGCGCCACGGCTTCCACGACCGCGCAACCCGGTGAGGCCGCCTGCCATATAGAGCACGATCAGCGTGTCGATCAGGAAAAGCATCAGCGCGAGCCCGAAGAGGTAGGGGCGGATCGAGAATGGGCGCACACCTTCCAGTCCTTCCGCGCGCTCGCTGACGAGACTGCCTCTGATCGGAGCAAGACTGCCGCCGTCCGGGAGCAGATTGTTGGCAACGAAACCCTCCTCCGAGCCGTAGAGGCCGGGCGGCGTGTCAGCCGACACGGTCGGCGGAACTCCGGGGGCGATCTCGAGCGGACGGGCGCTGCCTGTTTCCGTGGTCAGTTCGCCTCGGGCGTTCAGCAGTCGATAGGGCGGCAGAGTCTGCGCCTTGCTCGTCTGGTCGCCGGCAACGCCGCCCGCGCGCGAAAGCTGAATGGACCGGCGCAGCATGTCGACGAAGGAGCCCGAGATCGGCAGGTTCGACCAGCTCGGATCGGCGCTCACATGGAAGAGCACGATGCGGCCACGTCCGCGTTCGGCCGTCGTGACCAAAGGCGTGCCATCGGCGAGATTTGCCCAGGTCCGTTCCGCGAGGTCCGGTGTCGGCTGCGCGAGAACCTGGCGCTTGACGAGGACGTCGCGCGGATGCTCGAGGCCGGCAAAGGGGCTGGACGACGGATAGTCGGCGAGCGGCTGCGGCTCCGACCAGGAGAGTGCGCCGTCGAGGGACCGTTCGCCCTGCCTCAGCACGACCGGGACGAGCGGGTCGTCGGCAGGGGCGCCGGCCAGCCGTGGGCCGGCGAAGCGAACGAGCATGCCGCCATTTTCCAGCCAGCGCGTCACCACAGGATAGCTTTCATCCGGCAGCCGGCCGACGTCGGCCATCACCAGGATCGACGGATTTTGCGCGAGAAGCTCGGCAATCGCCTTGCCGATCGCTTCCTCTCTGGGTTCGATCAGGTCGGCATGCGGTTCGAGTGCCCGCTTGATGTAATAGAGCGGCGAAAGCAGCGGCTGCGACTGGTGAACCTCGCCGCTGAGAAGCGCCACGCGGCGGCGGCGATTGCCGTCGTCGAGCAGGTGGATGCCACCGGCCGTTGCCTGCCCCTCGATCGTCAGACGCGCGAAATCGTTGCGCAGCTCGAAGGGTGCTTTCAGGAGAGCATTTGCCGTCGTGGCGCCGGCGCCGAAGCGAAGTTCACCTTCGGCAATCGCGGTGCCGCGCGCGTCGCGGGCAAAGACGTAGTAGGCGCGCGGCTCGCCGATCGGCAGCCGCGATGCGGTGACCCGCATGCCCTCGTTTTCATTGGTTGCGGATGTCAGTGCGATGGCGCTTTCCGCATTGCCTTCGATCCGGCGGACATTCGCAGCACCGATCTCCGCGACCTGGCGCATCGTCTGGCCGTCGCCGGCCTCGATCCCGTCGCTGAGGAAGGCGAGCGTTCCCGGCGGCGAGCCCGAGAGGGCGGCTTTCATGGCGGCAAGCGCGCGATCGCGCACGGCGGGAAGGGGTTGCGGCTGTGCCGCCGCGAGACGGTCTCGTGCAGTGGTGGCGGAGGCCGGCGTCGCATCGTGCTGGCGGTCGGTCGTAAAGACGATCGAGACCGGCAAATCCTTCGCTTCCGCATCGTCGATGAGCGCATTGGCAGCCTCGACCCGCCGATCCCAGTCGGAGACGGTCGCCCAGCTGTTGTCGATGACGAGCGCGAGCGGGCCGGCGGACGAAAGCGTGTTCTGGCGCGGATTGAACACCGGATCGGCGATCGCCAGTATCACGGCGGCCGCCAGCAGCATGCGCAGCAGCGTCAGCCACCAGGGGCTTTGTGCCGGGGTTTCCTCGCGCTTCATCACGGACGCCAGGATGCGCAGCGGCGGGAAGACTTCGGCCGCGGGCCTTGGCGGCGTCATGCGCAGCAGCCACCAGATCACCGGCAGGGCAACCAGGGCGGCGAGGATGGCGGGGTTGGTGAAGAGGAGGGGCAGGCTGCTCATAGCTGGCCCCCGTGCGTCGCGCGTCCCGGCATGCCGGAGAGATAGGTGTGCACGGCGACGAGCGCTTCGGAGGCGGGCCGGTCGGTCCTGTGCGGCGTGAAGGTCCAGCCGAGATGGCGGAGCGTCACGCCCAGGCTGTCGCGGCGGCTGACATAGGCGCGCTGATAGTCTTCACGCAGCACCTCGGCGCGGCCAGCCGTCAGCTTCTCGCCGGTCTCCGGGTCGGTGAACTCGGTGCGGCCGCTATAGGGGAACACCTCTTCTGCGGGGTCCGCGATCTCGACCACATGGCCGCGCAGGCCGCGCTTGGCCAGCGGACCCAGGCGATCCATGATCTTTTCCGCCGGATCGAGAAAGTCGCCGATCAGCACCAGATCGCTGGCGCTGCGGATCATCCCGGTCTCTGGAAGGCCTTCCGCCAGCGGGCTCAGCATGATTGCGGTTGCCAGCCGTTCGGCGGCGTTGCGAGCCGATATCGGCTCCATGATGCCGGGGCAGCCGATGCGTTCGCCGGAACGGGCGAGAATCTCGGCGAGCGCCAGCATCAGCACGAGCGCACGGCTTTCCTTGGAGACGGCGCCGAGCTTCGATTTGTACATCATCGACGGGGAGAGATCCGCCCATAGCCAGATCGTGTGAGCGGCCTCCCATTCGCGGTCGCGGACATAGGTATGGTCGTCGCGGGCGGAGCGCCGCCAGTCGATGCGCGACATGCTCTCGCCGTCGCTATAGGGCCGGAACTGCCAGAAGTTCTCACCGATACCGCGCTTGCGCCGTCCGTGCCAGCCGGAGATCACGGTGTTGGCGATCCGGCGCGCCTCGACCAGACAATCGGGAACGAGCACGGCGCGCTGCTGCGCACGTGAAAGCACTTCACTGGCGGGAGTACGCGAGACTATGTGCCCGACGGTGGCCATGCTTAGCCTCTGGCCTGCTTCACCAGGTCGGCGATGACGTCGCGCACGGTCATGCCTTCGGCACGGGCGGCGAAGGTGAGCGCCATGCGGTGCTGAAGCACGGGCTCGGCAAGGGCCAGGATGTCGTCGATCGATGGTGCCAGGCGGCCGTCATAAAGCGCACGGGCGCGGGCGCAGAGCATCAGCGCCTGGCCGGCGCGGGGGCCCGGACCCCAGGCGACATTCTTGTCGGTGGCGGCGTTGCCATTGCCGGGGCGGGCGGAGCGCACCAGCGCCAGGATCGCATCGACCACCTTTTCGCCAACCGGCATCTGGCGGATGAGGCCCTGGATCTGCTGAAGGCGGGCGGCATCGATCACGGGATGGGCGGTCGCTTCGCCGACGCCGGTGGTTTCGAGCAGGATCTGCCGTTCGGCGGCGAGATCGGGATAGCCGACGTCGACCTGCATCAGGAAGCGGTCGAGCTGCGCCTCGGGCAGGGGATAGGTACCTTCCTGCTCCAGCGGGTTCTGGGTGGCGAGCACATGGAAGGGCTGCGGCAGGTCCTTGCGCGCTCCGGCCACGGTGATGTGATACTCCTGCATCGCCTGCAGCAGCGCCGATTGCGTGCGCGGCGAGGCGCGGTTGATTTCGTCGGCCATCAGCAATTGCGTGAAGATCGGGCCGGGAATGAAGCGGAACGAGCGATGGCCGGCCGCATCCTGGTCCATGACTTCCGAGCCGAGGATGTCGGACGGCATCAGGTCGGGCGTGAACTGCACGCGGCTCGAATTGAGCCCGAGCACGGTGCCGAGCGTGGCGACGAGCTTCGTCTTGGCAAGGCCTGGAACGCCGACGAGCAGGGCATGGCCGCCGGAGAGGACGGCGAGCAGGGTCTGCTCGACTACGCTTTCCTGGCCGAAGATGACCTTTCCGACTTCCGCACGCACCCGGGCGATTTCCGCGAGCGCGCTTTCCGCCGCAGCGACAATCGCCTTCTCGTCGATCGCGTCGGTCGCGCCCTTCATCACAGTCATGGTCGTACTCCCCGGTCGCCCGTTGTTAAACCGAATCGCCCTATACCGGGATTTCAGTCGCCAAATTCCAATTTAGACCCTGCCGGACGGCTGACAAGTCGGCGCCGACGCACTATCTCGTGAGATATCAAAGGTCTCGATGCAAAATCGAGGTCAAACGGGACGGAACAATGGCAGAAGCCGAAATTCAGCAAACCGGCGATGCCGCCGGACTGGCGGCATTGATTGCCCGTGCCGCCGGGCAGACCGGCGAAAAGGCGCGCGGCCTGCCGCCGGTGGATCGTTGGAATCCGCCGTTCTGCGGCGACATCGACATGGAGATCCGCGCCGACGGAACCTGGTTCTATCTGGGCACACCGATCGGTCGGCAGCCCTTGGTCAGGCTGTTTTCCACCGTTTTGCGCAAGGACGAGGACGGGCGCACCTATCTCGTTACTCCTGTGGAAAAAGTCGGTATCCGCATCGTCGATGCGCCCTTCGTCGCAGTCGAGATGAGCGTGACCGAAGGGGAGAAGGGCCAGGTCCTGACCTTCCGCACCAATGTCGGCGATGTGGTCGAAGCCGGGCCGGATCATCCGTTGCGTTTTGTCGTCCACGGCGAGAACCGCGAGCTGAAGCCTTACCTGCATGTGCGCGGGCGCCTGGAGGCGCTGGTGTCGCGGCCGGTCATGTATGACATCGTCGAACTTGGAGAGACCGTTGTCGTCGACGGCATCGAAATGTTCTGCGTGCGCTCGGGCGGCGCCGTCTTCCCGATCATGCCGGCGGCCGAGCTGGAAGCGCTGTCGCGATGAACCGGCATCTCTTCTCTGCTGACGAGTTTCGTCGACGCGCGCTGACCCAGATGGGCGGACCGATCGAGACCTCCTGGCGCGACCATGGCGACTTCCTGCTCAATCCCGGCATGGTGCCCTATCTGGAGACGCTGCACCTGAAGGACGCCGCAGTCCTCGTGCCCGTCGTCGACGATGGCGACGATGCGCATGTCATACTCACCCAGCGCACGGCTAGCCTGCGCAAGCATTCCGGCCAGGTCGCCTTTCCCGGCGGTGCCGTCGATCCAGAGGACCGGTCGGTCGAGGGGGCGGCGCTGCGCGAGGCGCAGGAGGAAATCGGCCTTGATCCGCGGTTCGTCGAAACCATCGGCCGGCTGCCGCATTACATGGCGATGTCCGGTTTTCGCATCACCCCGGTGCTGGCAGTGGTGAAGCCCGGCTTCGAGCTGATCGCCAATCCGGACGAGGTCGAAAGCGTCTTCGAGGTGCCGCTGTCCTTCCTGATGAACCCCGGCAATCACGCCCGTGGGCGTGGGCACTGGCAGGGCGAGGAACGTCATTTCTACCGAATGCCCTATGGCGACCACAACATCTGGGGTATCACCGCCGGCATTCTCCGCATGCTCTATGAAAGGCTTTACGCATGACTTCCGTTGCCGGCGAAGGCTGGTTTTCAGCGCCGTCTCTGCGCCGCGTTTTCGAGGTCCTGAATGTCGAGGGTGGCGAGGTCCGGGTCGTCGGCGGTGCCGTGCGCAACAGCCTGATGGGCCTGCCGGCCGGCGATATCGACATGGCCACCACCTGGCGTCCGGAAGAAGTCTCCGAGCGGGCGAAGGCGGCAGGCATCAAGGTGGTGCCGACGGGCATCGACCACGGCACGGTGACGCTTGTCATCGACGGGACGCCCTATGAGGTGACGACGCTGCGCCGCGACGTATCAACTGACGGCCGCCGCGCGGAAGTCGCCTTCGGCACCGACTGGAAGGCGGATGCCGAACGGCGGGATTTCACCATCAACGCACTCTATGCGAACGAGCGCGGCGAGGTGTTCGACGATGTCGGCGGGCTCGCCGACATCGAGACGCGCACGCTACGCTTTATCGGCGATGCCAGCGAGCGTGTCGCCGAGGACTATCTGCGCATTCTGCGCTTCTTCCGTTTCTTCGCCCATTACGGCCAAGGCCGGCCGGATGCCGATGGCCTGCGCGCCTGCGCCAGGGCACGATCGAAACTTGTGACCCTTTCGGCCGAACGGGTCTGGGCCGAAACGAAGAAACTGCTTTCCGCCGCCGATCCCGGCCGCGCACTTTTGTGGATGCGCCAGGCCGGTGTGCTGACCGAAATCCTGCCGGAAACGGAAAAGTGGGGGATCGACGCGATCCCGGAACTCGTTGCCGCCGAGCGGGCCTTCGGTTGGGCACCGGATCCGCTCCTGCGCCTGGCTGCGATCGTGCCGCCGGACGGGGAACGGCTGGAAGCGATGGCCGAGCGTCTGCGCCTGTCGAAGGCCGAAGCCGCCTATTTCGACCGCTGGGCAAAGGCGCCGGCGATCCCCCCGGCGACCGTCGATACCGCTTTTGACCGGCTGCTCTATCGTCATGGCGTGGAAGGGATCGTCGTGCGGTTGCGGCTGGCGCTGGCAACGGCGCGGCGCAAGTCGGAAGGTGATCCGGCGTTGCTCTCGGAGACTGCGGCGCTGCGCCGGCTGTTGGCGCGCGCCGAGGCTTGGAAGCGGCCAAGCTTCCCGCTGAACGGCGGCGACGTCTTGAAGGCCGGCGTGCCAGCCGGCCCGCGCGTGGGGGAAATCCTCGGCGAACTCGAAAATCTCTGGATCGAGCGCAACTTCAATCTCGACCGGGAAAACCTCGTCGCCCGGCTTGAGGCGATGGTGCAGCCGGATTGATCGAACGGCTTGCGCCGCCTTGGCCGGACGACTTGGTTCGCACGCAGGACGGCAAAGCCGCCTTGAGGACGGCAAGCCGCCTTGAGGACTGCTAAGCCGCCTTGGATTCGTCGGTAATCCGGGCCTTGATGTTATCGATCATATTTTCGCGGATGACGGTTTCGCCGTGCGTTTCGCGCATGTGCTCGACGACGCGGCGCACGATTTCGGCATCGTTGTCGGCGCGCGTGTGCCATTCGCAACCCGGGACGAGGGAACCGCATTCAAACAGGCGCATGGTGCTTCCTTCCCTGTGTAAGTTTGATGCGAGAGCGCGGCGCGCCGGTCGGGCGACCGCACGAATAGAGTAGCATCAACCCCCGGGACGGCCAATTGTTCCCGCCGTCGACGCGAGAAGAAACCGTTATCGACAAGCGGGCCGATGGTGTTATGGGTTTGCGGTAACAAGAGACGCAAAGGCCCTTTTGCCCATGACCACCGTTCAATCGGAACTGATCTCGGCCATCCGGAACATTCCTGATTATCCGAAGCCGGGCGTGATGTTTCGCGATATCACCACGCTGCTCGGCAATCCGCGCGCATTTCGCCGCGCGATCGACGAACTGGTGCATCCCTATGCCGGGACCAAGATCGACAAGATCGCCGGCATTGAAGCGCGCGGTTTCATCCTCGGTGGCGCGATTGCGCACCAGCTTTCCTCGGGCTTCGTGCCGATCCGCAAGAAGGGCAAGCTGCCGCACGACACCGTGCGCATCGCCTACAGCCTGGAATACGGCGTCGACGAGATGGAAATGCATAAGGACGCGATCAAGCCGGGCGAGAAGGTAATCCTCGTCGACGACCTGATTGCGACCGGCGGTACGGCGGAAGCGGCCACCAAGCTTCTGAAACAGATGGGTGCCGATATCGTCGCCGCCTGCTTCGTCATCGATCTGCCCGAACTCGGTGGACGCAAGAAGCTCGAAGCGCTCGGCGTCAATGTCCGCACGCTGATCGAATTCGAAGGCCATTGATCGGCCCCGGAACGGGTGCGGGCCTAAATCGTACCCTTTCCCTCGTCGAGCCTAGAGACGATTGATCGTCCGCAACATCAGCTGGACCTCACGCTGTGTTGCCAGCGGCAGTGTTTCCACTTCCTTCTGCCAGAAGCTTTCGGCTTCCGGCGGCTCTTCTTCCCAGCTTCTGACCGATGTCTCGTTATCGTCTATGACGACACGACGGTGACCGCCGAGACGCACATATTCGTCCGCCAGTTCGCGGACATGGGTTCTTTCCATGGCTGCTCCTCCGGTCCGAGCGGTTCGCCGGCCTCAAGCCGCTGGAGATGCGGCCGAGGTGCGCAACCTTGCCTGCAGATGAGTACTCTGCGCCTGGTCAGAGGCGAATTTAAGGAGCTGAGGCAGTTCAAGGTGTTGCGGCGACACTCAGGCGTCTGAAAAGACCCCGTGTGCCGGAAACTCTCGCGCCGTCAGACGAACTCGATGACCTTGCTCTCGAAGCGGATCACCGGCTCGCCGTGCTGGTTGTCGCCCTCGCAAAGGATGGTGTTGATCCGCCAGCCAGGCTTCGAGGTGAGTGAGCGGCTATCGAGGAAGGTCACGAAATAGGTGACCGTGTCTCCGGCATAGACCGGCTTCAACCACTTGAGATCGCGGAAGCCGGGCGAGGGGCCGAGATTGGGTGCACGCAGGCCCTCGGCGGCAAGCCGGCGCTGCTCATTTTTCCAGAAGCGGACGAAGCACTGCATCCAGCCGGCGCAAGTGTGCCAGCCCGAAGCACAAAGGCCGCCGAACAGCGAATGCCGCGCCGCCTCTTCATCGAGATGAAAGGGCTGCGGATCGAAGTCACGGGCAAAGCGAATGATGTCCTCGGCCGTAAAGGCCAGGGTCCCGATGGCGGTCTTGCTCTTGGCCGCGTAGAATTCTTCCATCGTCATCATCAGGATCTGCCCTTCTCGCGGCAGCGGAAGAGAACGGTGCATTCGGAGACCGCTACGGGCTCACCGGCCTGGTTGGTGATTTCGTTGCGGAATTTGACGATGCCGAGATCGGGCTTCGACCTCGAACGCCGCGCCTCGAGCACGAGGCTGAAACCGTTGAGGACATCGCCGGCGATAACCGGTTTTCTCCAGTCCATGAAATCGATGCCGGGCGAGCCCTGGGACGTCGAGTTGCCCATGAAGGCATCGAGCATCATGCGCATGCCGATCGCGCTGGTGTGCCAGCCGGAGGCGGCGAGACCGCCGAGAATGCTGCGTTTTCCGGCTTCCTCGTCGAGATGCATCGGTTGCTGGTCGAACTCGCTGGCAAACGCGATCATTTCCGCCGGCTTCATTTCGACCGGCTTGTAGTCGAAGCGTCGCCCCTCGGAAAAATCTTCGAAATACAGCATGCTTGCGTTGTCCCGTCTGATTTGCTGCCGTCTACCTACTGTATAATTTCCTGAAGCGGAATCCATTTTGAGGGGCGCTGTTGCTGCGGAGTGGGGTGAATTTCCAGGTTGCGCGTGCCGGAGGTTCATGCAACCTCCTGTCTTGTCGCCGCAGTCGCTGGCGCTTGATCGAGGAGCATTCGTGACCGAACTGAACAGAGCGCTCGCCGGCGCTGCCGAAAAAGGGATCATCTCTGCACATCAGGTGCGGGATCTCGAAGTCTATCTTGCCGATCGCGGCTTCCGTTTCGGTCCGGCAGCATCAGATGCCGCAGCCGACAGGGCTGACGCCGCGCTCGATGCGCGGGCGGCCGAAGACAGCGAGCAGCCCCGATTCATCAGAGGTTTCCACGATATCCTGATCACGATCGGCGTCGTGGTCGTCCTCATCGGCCTGTGGGGCTTGACCGGTCCACTCGCAACGCTGCCGGTCATTCTCGTGCTTGCAGAAATTCTCGTGCGGCGCCAGCGACTGGCGCTGCCCTCGGTGGTGCTGACGCTGGCGCTTGTCCACTGGGTCGCGATGACGTCGATGTGGTTCGTGGACGATCATGGGGAAGCCTGGCACCCCCTGACGTTCGGCCTGGCCTATGTTGCTGCCTTCCCGATCCCGCTGGCGCTGTTCTACTGGCGCTACCGCGTTCCGCTGGCACTGGCCGGTCTGGTGCTGTCGATCGCGATGCTCTGCGTGGTGGCGGTGCTCATCGCCTTCCAGAAGGTCTTCGGTATCGACGTTGCCAACCCCGACCACGTCCTGCTCTTTCCGCTGACCCTGTTCGTGGGGGCGATGACCGTGTTCGCGATCGCCATGCGCTACGACATTTCGGACCCGCAGCGGCTCACCACTCGTTCGGACATCGCCTTCTGGCTGCACCTCGCAGCCGCGCCGGCTCTGCTCTACTCGCTGATGGGACTGGTGTTCCTGGCCAATGGCAGCGCCACATGGTGGGATGGACAGGCGAGCTTCAATCAGGCCGCTTCCGCCATTGTGATCGTCGCCGCGTTCATGCTGGTCGGGCTCGTCATCGACCGCCGCGCCTTCGTCACATCAGGGCTGTTGTCGCTGGGCGGCGCGATCTGGACCGTGCTGAGCAAGACCAATGCGTCGCTCGACAGCTACGTCTTCATCGCCCTGGCGGTCGTCGGGGTGACGGTATTGTTCATCGGCATTTTCTGGCAGCGGCTGCGCCGCATGGTCATCGACCTTTTGCCGGAAACGATAACGGCGCGGTTGCATGCCGCGCCGTAGTATCAAGTCCTGATGCTCTCCGATCCCGCGCCTCGAGTGCGGGATCGGACCGACAGGCCTTACGTGTTGAAGCGGAAGTGGATGACGTCGCCGTCCTGGACGACGTATTCCTTGCCTTCGTCGCGAGCCTTGCCGGCTTCCTTGGCGCCGGTTTCGCCGCCGAGCGCGATGTAATCGTCAAACGCAATGGTATTGGCGCGGATGAAGCCGCGCTCGAAGTCGGTGTGGATGACGCCGGCCGCCTGCGGTGCCTTGGTGCCGCGCTGGATCGTCCAGGCGCGCGTTTCCTTCGGGCCGACGGTGAAGTAGGTGATGAGGTCGAGCAGCTTGTAGCCGGCACGGATCAGGCGGTCCAGACCGGCTTCTTCCAGGCCAAGCGCGCCGAGGAACTCCTTGGCTTCTTCTTCCGGCAGTTGTGCCACTTCCGACTCGATGGCAGCGGAGATCACGACGCTCTCGGCGCCTTGCGCCTTTGCCATTTCGGCAACCGCGCGGGTGTGTTCATTGCCGTCGACGGCGTCACTTTCGGCGACGTTGCAGACGTAGAGAACCGGATGGGCGGTCAGAAGGTTGAGGCCCTGCAGGATGCGCAGTTCTTCAGCGTCGAGCGTCGAAAGCAGCGTGCGGACTGGCTTGCCGTCCTGCAGAAGCTTCAGCGAGGCTTCCATGATCGGAAGCTGTGCCATCGAATCCTTGTCCTTGCCGACGGCGCGCTTGCGGGTCTGCTCGGTGCGGCGTTCCAGGCTCTCGAGGTCGGCGAGCATCAGCTCGGTCTCGATCGTCTCGGCGTCGGCGACCGGGTTGATGCGGCCTTCGACGTGGGTGATGTCGTCATCTTCGAAGCAGCGCAGCACGTGAACCACGGCGTCCACTTCGCGGATATTAGCGAGGAACTGGTTGCCGAGGCCTTCGCCCTTCGACGCGCCGCGCACCAGGCCGGCGATGTCGACGAAGGAGATGCGCGTCGGGATGATTTCCTTCGACTTGGCGATGTCGGCAAGCTTGCGCATGCGCGGGTCCGGCACCGCTACTTCGCCGGTGTTCGGCTCGATCGTGCAGAAGGGATAGTTGGCCGCTTGCGCCGCTGCCGTCTTGGTGAGTGCGTTGAAGAGCGTGGACTTGCCGACGTTCGGCAGCCCAACAATACCGCATTTGAAGCCCATGGGGTCTCGTCCGTATCTTAAAATTCCGTTGGCGTGGCTATGCGGGAAGGGCGCTCCCCGGTCAAGGGCGCAGGCCCTGTTCACGGTAAATAAGGGGTTCCGGCCGTTGAAGGCGTGCTCTTCGGGCCGCATATGCGCTCAGAATTCCGCCGGCCTTGTTGCGGCGGCAAGAAATCTGGGGAGCCCGCATTGATCGACCAGAATTCCTGTTTCCACGTGTGCCGGTGGCCGTCGTCGATATCGGCGATACGCTCGAGGCGTTGCTGATCCGCGCCACGTTGGAAAGTCTCGGTGCCGTCGTCACCCTGCATCTGCCGGGCACGCCGGGGGATTTCCTGACCCTTCTGGCCGGCGGCGAGCTCGTCCATCAGCATTTGGTCATCTCGGGCCACGGCGACGAGAACGGCTTCGCCTTCGGCGACTACATCGAGGAAATCGACACCTCGATGCTGGTCGAAGGCAGCCTGCCGCCCGCGGTCGTCGCCCAACACGCCAGGCTCGATGGCAAGATCGTGCTTAGCACCTGCTGCGAGACCGGCGGCAAGGCCTTTGGCGACGCCTTTGTCGAAAAGGGCGGCGCGGCGCTCTATGTCGCTCCGGACGGTTCGCCTGAAGGGGCCGATGCGCCACTCTTCGTGCATTGCTTCCACCACGCGCTTCTTGCACGCAAGCAGACGCCCGAGGCGGCGTTGGCGCGCGCCCGCTCCTATGACGCGGCGGCAGCGATGTTCGTCGGTCATCGGCCGTACCGTTGACCGACGCTGGCGCCGTTCAATCTGCTTTTGCTTGATCGGCATCTCTGCCCGTAGGATAGTGCGGCTACAGCGCCCTGTCCTTTCGAGACGCGCCAAGGCCGCTGCAACGCTCAGATTTGCTGCATTCTGTCATCAACGGGGTGGTTCCGATGAGTGACAACGAGGTTGCCAGAAAAGTTAAAGTGAAGGTGAAGCCGAAGCTCGAACGGCCGAAGCTTTACAAGGTCATGTTGCTCAATGACGATTACACGCCGCGCGAGTTCGTCGTCGGCGTGCTCAAGGCCGTTTTCCATATGAGCGAGGAGGCCGGCTACCGGGTGATGATGACGGCGCACAAGATGGGCACTTCGGTGGTCGTCGTTTGTGTGCGCGACATCGCGGAAACCAAGGCCAAGGCGGCGACGGATCTCGCCAAGGAAGCGGGCTTTCCGCTGCTCTTCACCACCGAGCCCGAAGAATAGCGAGCGGCCCTGTGGGGATGTGTGGGGTAGCACCAGTCTGCCTTACGCTTTCTTGTGCAGCCGAAGCGGCTTGCTCGCTTCCCGCTCGATCGTGCCCTTGGCTTCGAGATCGAGCTGAACCGCCTTCAGCCACCAGCCGGCTTTTGCGCCCCCGGGGAAAAGATCCTGCGGCAGCAACGGCAGCAGCCGTTCCTTCGCTTCCGCCACGGTCAATCCCGGCGCGGATGGCGGCAGTACCGCGAGCAGGGCTTCACGCATCGCCTCGTATTTCACCCGGTCGACGCGATATTTGTGACCGGGCGAAACGATGTTTTCGACTTCGATCTTCTCAGCCTGGGATGCCATTGGCCTCGCCTTTCACATAGTCGATCTTGGGTGCCTTGAACCCCATCGCCGCCCAGGCGGTCAAAAGCCGCCACATGAACCGACCGGAATGTGTCTTGTAGTTCGGTAGCGTGTCGGCGAACTCGACGCCGGCCCTGCGATCCTTCGTCATCGTCCGCATTTCGAGCGGCGGCTGTTCATCCGGGGCGAAGCGCTGGTTGTAGACGCTCAGCCAGTGGCCACCCTTGAATTCCAGGAACATGGCGGCGTTGCAGCAGCTTGCGATCACCCTGCGTGTGGGCGCCTCGGGCGTCAACCGATGCTCGCGCAAGAGGTCGCTACCCCTGACGCAGCGGATCCTGTCCTTGCGGTAGAGCGCAAAGCGCGTCGAGCCGTCGGCTTCCATGACCGGTGACGCTTCGGGGAGAGCCTCGAAACGCTCGCCGGCGGTGCGGCAACTGGTGCAGTAGCAGGCGGCGCCGACGATCGGCTCGCCGACGGCTTCAAAGGCAACCAGCCCGCAGCGGCAGGCGGCAATCCGATTTCTTGCTTGTGGTTTGGCCATGACCCTCTCCCGATCGCATCTCACTAACTAGACTGGACCGTCCAGTTTGATTTGTCAATCCGACTGGCCTATCCTGGGCGGCAAGTGATTTGGTGACGTATGGCAAGGAGAGGGGGCAACATTGAGCAACGGCGCAAAGACGCGCATGGAGCGCACCCGCAAGGCGATCGTGGCTGCGGCGAGCGACCTTTTCCTGAAGCACGGCTTTCTCGGCACCAACATGGACGAGATCGCCGCGACCGCTGAAGTGTCGAAGCAGACCGTCTATTCCCATTTCCAGAGCAAGGAAGCGCTGTTTCTTGAGGTCGTGCGCAGCATGACGGGCGGGGCGGGCGACGAGTTCCAGGAGCAGGTCGCCGACCCCGATGGCGACGAGCCGATCGAGGATTTCCTGCTCGACTATGCGACGCAACTGCTGACGATCGTGATGACGCCGCGGCTGATGCAGGTTCGTCGCCTTGTCATCGCCGAGGTCGAACGTTTTCCGCAACTCGGCGAAGCGCTGCACGAGCGCGGACCGATGCGCTCGATCCGGCGGCTTGCCGTCGCCTTCAAGCGCTATGGCGAGAAGGGCGACATCCTGGTGAGGGATGCCGAGGTCGCCGGGGGGTTCTTCAACTGGCTGGTCATGGGCGGGCCGGTCAACGACGCCATGCTGCTTGGCGACGGCGCGATCCCGACACCTCGGGCACTGCAGGCGCATGCTGCGGAAGCGGTGCGGATTTTCCTTGCGGCCCACAAGGCGAGCTAGACGCCGATATCGGGCAGGGAATGATGATGCTCAGTCGCCCTTCGAGCCGAACATCTTCTTCAGCATGTCGGCCATTGGACCGGTCGTCGGCAGCTTCTTCGGCTGGGCAGCGTTGCGCGCCTGGTGGATATGCGACTGCGCACCCTGCTTCTTCGGGCCTTCGGCTTTTTCCGCTTCCGGCTTGCCGCCGGTCGCGAGCGCGATCTTGTTCAGAAGCTGGGAATCCTCGCCGCGCACCAACATGTCGGCGTTGTCGGCGATGGCGTCGAGCAGCGGCACCAGCCAGACCTGGTCGACCTTAGCGAAATCGCCGAGCACATAAGCGTGCACCAGATCCTTGACGCCGGGATGGCCGATGCCGAGCCGCAGGCGCCGGTAGTCCTTGCCGCAATGGGCGTCCATCGACTTGATGCCGTTGTGGCCGCCGTGGCCGCCGCCAACCTTGATCCGCGCCTTGGCGGCCGGCAGGTCGAGCTCGTCGTAGATGACGGTGATGTCCTTCGGCTGCAGCTTGTAGAAGCGCATGGCCTCGCCGACCGCTTCGCCGGACAGGTTCATGAAGGTCTGCGGCTTCATCAGCAGCACGCGTTCGCCGGCGATCTCGCCCTCGGCGATCTCGGCCTTGAATTTCTTCGACCAGGAGGCAAAGCCATGGCGGCGGTGGATGACGTCGACCGCCATGAAGCCGATATTGTGCCGGTTGGCGGCGTATTTCGAACCTGGATTGCCAAGCCCTACGATGATCAGCATGTCGTCACGCGTCGATGATTTCGGGATGGGGCCATCCAAAATCATCGCGCCGGGGGGAAGTCAACGCTTATTTCTCGGCGCGCAGGATGGCGTTCGGCGTGAGGCCGTAGTGCTTGAAGATCTCGTCCTGGGTGCCGTTGCCAATCAACCGGTCCAGTTCGCGCTGCATGGCGGCGATGGTTGCCCGCGACACATCGCGGTGGCAGGCGATGCCATAGAGCTTGCCTTCGAGAACCAGTGCCGGTTCGACCGGCTTGCCTTCGGCGCGCATGCTCTGGAAGGTCTTCTCCGACGTCATCAGCAGATCGACGCGTCCGGCGATCAGCTTCTTCAGGCTGGATTCGAGATTTGCGGCATAGTCGATCTTCGGAAAGCCGTGGTCCCTGAGATAGGTTGCGGAGAAGTCCTCGCGCTGCGTGCCCACGGAGTACTGGCGTGCCGCCTCCAGTGAAACCGGCGCTATGTCGGAGCCGGCATGGCGAACCATGACCATATGATCGACCAGCAGCGGCTCGACCCATTGGAACTTCCCGTCACGTTCGGCGTCGTGGCCGGTCGTGAAAACGCAATAGGCGGGATCGGTTTCGGCGAGCATGAAGGCTCTCGCCCACGGCAGAACCTCGATCGTATAGGGCTGTTTCAGACGTTCCATGATCAGCTTGACCTGATCGACGGCAGCGCCGCTCGGACCGTTTTCGGTCGAGAAATTGTAAGGCGGATACTCCTCGGTGACGAACTTGATCGTCTGCGCCTCCGCGGTCGTGAAGAGACCGAGGAAAAATAATGGGATCAGCGCCTTCACGTGCGTTCCTCCTTTTCGCCGCATGTTGCGGTGTCGGTGCGGTATGCCCGCGTCCCGAACCTCCATCGGGATCGCGACCGCTGGCGCCGGCGTCATGCCCGCTTGTCTGCTGCCGTCGCCTTTGCTTCCGAGTCGCTTTCAAGCATCTTCAGCATGCTGTCGATCTGCATCGGTCGGCTGAAGAGATAGCCCTGGCCGCAATCGACGCCCAGCTTGCGCAGGAGCTGCCATTGCTCCTTCGTCTCGATACCTTCGGCGACGACGGTGCAGCCCATCTGATGCGAGATGGTGCGGATGCCCTTGATCAGCATGCGGCTCTTGCGCCGGATATCGGCGGTGCCGGAACTCAGCGAACGGGTGAAGGACTGGTCGACCTTGACGATATCGACCGGGAAACGGTTGAGATAGCTCAGCGACGAATAGCCGGTGCCGAAATCGTCGAGTGCGATGCGGCAGCCGAATTCGTTGAGCTGCTTCAACACGGCGTGCACTTCCGGATTGTCGAGCATGAGCACCGCTTCGGTGATCTCGACGACGATCCGGCTTGGCGAAATGTGGTGCTTCAGGAGCAGCGCTGCGAGCTTGTGCGGCAGCGTCAGCTCGAATTGCAGCGGCGAGAAGTTGACGGCCAGATAGGTGTTCTGGGTGCCGTCCAGCTCGGAGATGGCCGCCAGATGCCGGATCGCCTTTTCGAGGATGCGGTCGCCGATGCGGGCGATGGTACCGGTTTCCTCGGCGATGCCGATGATCTTGCCGGGCGGCATCAGGCCCTTTTCCGGATGGTTGAGGCGCATAAGCGCTTCAAAGCCGGCGATCTGCCCGTCAGCAAGGCTGACGATCGGCTGCAGCCAGGCCTCGAAATGGTCGTCTTTCAGCCCGGCCTCGATGCACTGTTCAATCTCATGGCGTTCGCGGGAAGCGTCGAGCATGCTGGCGTCGAACAGCTGCAGCCCGTTCTTGCCGTCGTGCTTGCGCGCATACATGGCCATGTCGGCCTTCAGCAGCAGATCGGAGGCGTTTTCCGCATGGGCCGGATAGACCGAAATGCCGACGCTGGCGCTGACGAGGAGTTCGTTGCCGGCAATCGGCATCGGCTCGTGCAGGGCCGAAACGATACGCTCGCCGATCTCGCTTGCGAGCGCCGCAGCGTCCCGGTCGGAAATCAGGATGGCGAATTCGTCGCCGCCGAGGCGGGCCATGATGTCGCCGGGGCGCAGCGCGTCATGGATGAGCTCGACCGTGTGGCGCAGCACTTCGTCGCCGGCCGCGTGGCCGAAATTGTCGTTGATCCACTTGAAGCGATCGAGGTCGATGAAAAGGCAGCCGAGCTGCATGCCGCATTCGTCAGCCTGCCGGATCGCGTCGTCGAGTGCCGCCTCGAACCCCTGCCGGTTGAGGAGGCCCGTGAGGTGGTCGGTGATCGCCTGGGTATGGTTGCGGCTTTCCGCCTGCTTCAGCGCCGTGACATCGGTCATCACGGACAGCGACAGGCTGCCTTCGCCGGTTGCCTTCGTCTCCTGGATCAGCACCGTCATCAGCTCACTGTCCGACTTGCGGAAGGAGACGGTGACCTCGCGGATCTCATGGTCGCCGACGGCGATCGTCTTGGCATGGCTGCGATAGGTTTCGTGCCAGTGCTGATCGATGAAGTCGACGAAGTCACGGCCGATCACGTCGTCGCGGTCGTAACCGGTCGCCAGCAGCCAGTAGTCGCTGACGGCCAGCAGGCGTCCGTCGACGTCGAGCGAAAACAGCATGGCGGGCGTCAGGTTGTAGATATCGGTGACGCGTTCGTGCGCGCTTTTCAGTTCCGTCTCTTCACGCTCGAGCCGGTCCTGCATCTCGTTGAAGTTGGCGGCAAGCGCGCCCATTTCGTCGTCGGAGGTCCAGTCGACGCGGTGGCGTGAGCCGAGCCGGCGGGTCGCCTCGATCGCCGCGGTCAGGCGCATCAGCGGGCGCATAACCGTGAAGCGATTGCCGACAAGCGCGGCGGCAAAGACGATCGCGACTGCGAAAAGCAGAATGGCGAGGATCGCCAGCTCGTCCCTGCTGAATTGCGACAAAAGGCCGGGCGTAGGAACTCTTACCTCGATGCGGCCGACTTCCTTCAGCCCGTCCACGGATTGATAGGAAATGGGCAGGCTGAGGATCCGGTCCTTTGCGCTGGGTATGGCGCCGCCCAGCGGCATCTGGGCGAGGATGGAGCCGGTCTGGTCACGGACAGTGACGGAGAGGATATCGGTGCCGTTGATCAGCGATCGGGCGATATGCTTGATGCCGTCGCTGTCGAAGTCCCAGATCGGCTTGCCGAGCGCCTCGGCGCTTGCGGCCATCAGCAGTTCGATGTTGTGAATCCGCTCGCGCGCGATGCGATCGCTGGAAATGCTCAGGAAGAGGACGAGCAGCGGGGCAATGAACACGAGCATTGCGCCACAGACAATCGCGATAAATCGGTTCTCCACGGAGTGCATCATCGAATGCACGCCCCGGAAGGTGCTGCCACGCATCTCATATTCGGATTCTCTTCAGTCTGAGCCCCAGTTTCCCCGCCTGAAGAACATCATCAAAATCTTAAATGTTGCTGAAATCGCGGCATGATAAATGATGAGACGCGATGCTGGCGTCGCGCGGCTGCGGGCCCGTGCGCCAATGCAGAAAGCCCGCCCCAAGCGAATGGGACGGGCTCTCGATGAAGTGTAGCGGGACTGGCTTTCGCCAGTCACCCAAAAGCCAATCAGGCTTCTGCTTCACCTTCGGCTTCTTCCTTCACGCCACCGGCCGGAGCAACGATCGTTGCAACAGTGAAGTCGCGGTCGGCGATAACCGGGGTCGCGCCCTTCGGCAGCTTGATGTTGGAGATGTGAACGGCGTCGCCGACCTTGAGGCCGGAGAGATCGACGGTCAGGAATTCCGGAATGTCGTTAGCCGAAACGTTGAGTTCGACTTCGTGGCGAACGATGTTCAGAACTCCGCCAGCCTTCAGGCCCGGGGACTTTTCTTCGTTGACGAAGTGAACCGGAACTTCAACGGTAACCTGGCTGTCCTTGGAGACGCGCAGGAAGTCGACATGCATGGTGAAGTCGCGGACCGGATCCAGCTGGTAGTCCTTCGGCAGGACGCGGATCTTTTCGCCGTTGACGTCGATCGTTGCGACGGTGGTCATGAAACCGCCGGCGTGGATCTTCATCGTCACTTCCTTGGTGGAGAGTGCGATGGAAAGGGGGGCCTGCTTGTCACCGTAGATGACAGCCGGGATAAGACCGTTGCGACGAAGTTCACGGGAGGACCCCTTACCAACCCGTTCGCGCGTCTCGGCCTTGAGCTCATAAGTTGCGTGGCTCATGGGTAGACCTTTCTATGTCTAAATCTGGAGAGCTCATCCGGCAGTGCGGATGAACCGAAGCCGCATGGGCTTCATCCGCGTTGCCTCCAAGGGTGTCTACGCGGACGGGGCGGTGCATAGACGAGATCGCCCGCAAATGCAAGCTTTGCCGCGGTTTTAAAGCATGTCGCGCCAAAGTGCACAGCGGATTTGCGGCAACGTCGCGCCGGAGATCAAGTGGGAAGTTGCGGTGCGCTCAAGCCTTTGTCGCGGTGAAGCGCGCGAGCGCCAGCATCAGGCCGCCGGCAATCAGCCCCCAGAATGCGCCGGAAACACCGCCGAAGCTGACGCCGGAGGCTGTCACGAGGAAGGTGATGGCAGCCGCTTCGCGGGTCTTCGCCTCGGTGAAGGCGGCCATGGCGGAACTGGCGAAGGCGCCGACGAGGGCGAGGCCCGCCACCGCCTCGATCAGGATGGAAGGTGCAAGGCTGACGAAGGTGGTGACGACACCTGCGAGCAGGCCGAAGACAATGTAGAAAGCCCCGGCATTGATGGCCGACCAGTAGCGCCGGGCGCGGTCGGGGTGGGAATCGCTGCCGGCGCACATGGCGGCAGTGATCGCGGCCAGA
Source organism: Ensifer sp. 2TAB8 (assembly GCF_052115125.1). NCBI lineage: Bacteria > Pseudomonadati > Pseudomonadota > Alphaproteobacteria > Hyphomicrobiales > Rhizobiaceae > Ensifer > Ensifer sp. 2TAB8. The sequence goes on from NZ_JBFRGB010000014.1 coordinate 115,507, forward strand.
TTGACCGCGTGCCCGCCGAAGGGGGCGCTCAGCATGGAAAAGAGGCCCGTAGTTGCAAACAGCGGGCCGGGGGCGGGATGATAGTCGTTGACCTTCAGCACCGCGATGCCGGGAATGTTCTGCGAGGCCATGGTGACGATGAAGAGCGGCAGGGCGATGCTGACCATGGCCGCAACATTGAACTGCGGCGCCACGAATTCCACGGTCGGCACCAGCGCCGAGGATAGAGCCGAGAACGCGCCCGCCGGGATTTCGACGCCGAAGGCGATGACCAGCACGAAGGCGATGAGTGCCGCCGGAACCGCATAGAGCTTGTTGACGCTGCCGACGACGGCCCAGGCGAGAAGAATCGGCAAGCCAAAGAACGGATTGAAGGCGATCGCCTTTACCGGCGCGAAGCAGAGGCTGAGCAGCACGCCGGCAAGCATGGCATTGGCGAGCGGGGCAGGGATGGTCGAGACCAGGCGGCCCAACGGCTTCCAGAGTCCGGCGACGACAACGAGCAACCCGCAGAGGAGAAAGGCGCCGACGGCCGCGTTGAAGCCGCCTTCGACGACGCCGGCACTCGCGAGCAATGCGGCACCCGGCGTCGACCAGGCGATGCTGACCGGCAGCCGCGTTACGGTGCTGATGACGATCGCGCAGACGCCCATCGAAATCGACAGCGCCATCAGCCCCGAGGCGGCCTGCGCTTCGCTGGCGCCGACGCCGGTCAGACCGTGCAGCACGACGGCGAAGGAACTGGCGAAGCCGACGAAGGCGATCAGCAGGCCCATGAAGAGGCTCTGGAGCGAGAAGTCACGAAGCATGGCGGCAACCGGCTGTTGTGGGGTTGAGTCGCGGCGATATGATCCTTTCGCCTATCACATTCGCGCGCGCTGTCGATATCGGCGGCGTGATGCACCGATCAAACTCGCTGACGGGTGCCGCACTCGAACCTTCGTCTGGCTGGACCTTTGCGGAGATCGTTGGCTATAGTGCCGCCCAAGCAGGTGCGCCGTTTGGGAGATCGGTTGCATCCGTCGTCGCCGGTCGACGCTTTCAGGGAGGAAGGCGATGCCTGTCGTCAGGGATCATTCGGAACTTGTCTATCGGGTCGCGCACCAGTCTTCGGCAGCCGCGAGCTCGCCCGTGGCCGCCTCCTGGCGCCGCTGCATGACATTGCACAAGCTTGCTCCGGAGGAAGCGCGCACGCCGCTGCGGCTGCTCGACAGTGAGTTCCACTCCGTGCGCGAGCGTTCGGGTGAACTGCTGGCGGAAGCCGGCATCGAGCTCGACCGCTTGTTTGCCACGGTTGGCAAGGCCGGCTGCTGCCTGCTCCTCACCGACAATGACGGCGTGGCACTGGAGCGGCGCGGAGCGGTCGGCGACGACGCGGATTTTCGCGGCGTCGGGCTCTGGTCGGGAACGGTGTGGAGCGAGGCGAGCGTCGGCACCAATGGCATCGGCACGGCGATTGCCGACGAGCGCGCGGTCGTCATCCAGCGCGACCAGCATTTCCTCAGCAGCAATATCGGCTTGAGCTGCGCGACAGCACCCATCCGCGATCATCGCGGCCGGCTGGCGGCGGCCATCGACATCTCCACTTGCCGCGACGATGCATCCGAGATCACGATGTCGATCCTGTCGCAGGCGGTGCGCGATGCCGCCGCGCGCATCGAGGCCGGCCTCTTCCGTCGTGCCTTCGCCGGTGCGCGGATCGTGCTGGTGCCAGTGGATCGTGCCGGGCCTGCGCTTCTCGCCGTCGACCGCGACGACCTGGTGCTCGGCGCCACGCGTGCGGCACGCCAATGGCTCGATCTCGACGACCGGCGCATCGCTGCCGGGGTTCCGGCCTCCGATCTTCTGAAGGAAGATACGTCAGGCGACGCCGCCGAGCTTCCCGATGCGGAGCGTGCAGCGCTTCGACGTGTGCTTTCGCGCGCCAATGGCAACGTCTCCATGGCGGCGGAACTGCTCGGCATCAGCCGCGCCACGCTTTACCGCAAGATGAAGCGGCTCTCGGTCAACTGATCTCCGATCACAGCGGAGGTGCCCTTCATCCTACCCTTCTCCCCGCAGGTGGGGAGAAGGGACGTGGCCTATCACGGGGAGAAGGTCCCGGCAGGAGGATGAGGGGTGAGCGCTACGCTCTGCTCCCTGCTTGCTGCATTGCAGCATGACCATCGGCGCCAAGCTGTCTCAATTCTGAAACAGTTCTCCGTACCGCCGCTCGCGTGGCTCTATCGAAGACCCGCATTCGACTTCACCTTCCTACACACAGCTCGTTGCTGGTTCTCAGGGAGGAATTGACCATGTTGCATCAGAAGATCATCGAAAGCCCGTTCAAGCAGAAATACGGCAACTTCATCGGCGGCGAATGGCGCGAGCCGGTGGCCGGGCGCTACTTCGACAACACGACACCGGTGACCGGCGGCGTGCTTTGCCAGGTGGCGCGCTCGGATGCCGCCGATATCGAGCTGGCGCTCGACGCCGCCCATGCCGTTCGCGAGAAGTGGGGCCGCACATCTGCCGCCGAGCGTTCCAACATCCTGATGAAGATCGCCGGCCGCATGGAGGACAATCTCGAACTCCTGGCGCGGGCCGAAACCTTCGACAACGGCAAGCCGATTCGCGAGACCATGGCGGCCGATATTCCGCTCGCCATCGATCATTTCCGCTACTTCGCTTCCTGCATTCGCGCACAGGAAGGCTCGATCGGCGAGATCGACCATGACACGGTCGCCTATCACTTCCACGAGCCGCTCGGCGTCGTCGGCCAGATCATCCCCTGGAACTTCCCGATCCTGATGGCTGCCTGGAAGCTGGCGCCGGCGCTTGCCGCCGGTAACTGCGTCGTCCTGAAGCCTGCCGAACAGACGCCGGCCTCGATCCTCGTCTGGGCGGAGCTGATCGGCGATCTGCTGCCGGCCGGCGTGCTCAACATCGTCAACGGCTTCGGCCTTGAAGCCGGCAAGCCGCTTGCGACCAGCCCGCGCATCGCCAAGATCGCCTTTACCGGCGAGACGACGACCGGCCGGCTGATCATGCAATATGCCAGCCAGAACCTCATTCCGGTGACGCTGGAACTTGGCGGCAAGTCGCCGAACATCTTCTTTGCCGACGTGCTCGCCGAAGACGACGACTATTTCGACAAGGCGCTCGAAGGCTTTGCCATGTTCGCGCTCAACCAGGGCGAAGTCTGCACCTGCCCGAGCCGCGCGCTGGTGCAGGAAAGCATCTATGACCGTTTCATGGAGCGGGCGGTGAAACGCGTCGAGGCAATCCGCCAGGGCAATCCGCTCGACAGCGCCACGATGATCGGCGCGCAGGCGTCGAGCGAGCAACTCGAAAAGATCCTCTCCTATATCGATATCGGCCGCCAGGAAGGCGCCGAGGTGCTGATCGGCGGCGGCCGCAACGTGCTTGAGGGCGAGCTGTCGGAAGGCTTTTACGTCAAGCCGACGGTGTTCCGCGGTCACAACAAGATGCGGGTGTTCCAAGAGGAAATCTTCGGACCCGTCGTCTCCGTCACCACCTTCAAGACCGAAGCCGAAGCGCTGGAGATCGCCAATGACACGCTCTATGGCCTCGGTGCCGGTGTCTGGAGCCGCGACGCCAACCGTTGCTACCGCTTCGGCCGCGAGATCCAGGCCGGTCGCGTCTGGACCAATTGCTACCACGCCTATCCGGCCCATGCGGCCTTCGGCGGCTACAAGCAGTCCGGCATCGGCCGCGAGACGCACAAGATGATGCTCGATCACTACCAGCAGACCAAGAACATGCTGGTGAGCTACAGCCCCAAGGCGCTCGGCTTCTTCTGATCGGAATGCCTTCCCCGCCGCCGGGGAAGGCAACAGGAGCCGGAGGGACGGTATTCTCCACCGTCCGTCCGGCTCGATCGGCGGCTGAGGTGTGCTCTCCACCCGCGCCTCAGCCGACCAATGCAATATGTGCGTTCGAACAAGAGGCTTGCCATGTCCATCGACCTGACAGGAACGACCGGGATCAACGAACCCCGCGTGCTGGCGACGGATGCGGCGCTGGCCTTCATCGCCGAAATCCGGCGCGATCACCCCGATATCCTGTTTCACCAGTCCGGTGGCTGCTGCGACGGTTCGTCGCCGATGTGCTATCCGGCCGATGACTACATCGTCGGCGACAATGACGTGAAGCTCGGCGAGATCGGCGGCGTGCCTGTCTATATCAGCGCCAGCCAGTTCGAGGTGTGGAAGCACACGCAACTGATCATCGACGTGGTGCCGGGCAGGGGCGGGATGTTCTCGCTCGACAATGGACGGGAGAAGCGGTTTCTCACCCGATCACGCCTGTTCGGCGGCGGCGAAGCCTGCGCCGTTGCCTTTTGAGGGCGCTGACGCGATCGGCCTATTTCCGTTTCACGTAGATCGAGCCGCCGCCATTCGACTTGCACTCCAGGGACGTGATGCTTTTTATCAATACGCTGAGCTTGTTGAAGCCGTAGTTTCGGTGATCGAAGTCTGGCATACGTTTGTTGAGTACGCTGCCGACCGCTCCGAGGTGAGCCCAGCCGTCATCGCTGGATGTATCTTCGATTGCCGTCAGGATCTCTTTCAAAGGCGGCTTTGTCGGCTTCCTCGAATTGGGCGCACCCTTCGCACCTTCCTCGAGAAGCAGGTCGCAGTAAAAGAAGCGGTCGCAAGATTTCACATAGGGATTGGCCGCTTTCTTTTCCCCGAAGCCGTAGACGGCCAACCCGTCCTCCCGGATACGGCTTGCGAGAGAGGTGAAATCGCTGTCGCTGGAGGCAATGCAAAATCCCTCGATTTGCCGGCGATGCAGGATATCGATCGCGTCGATCGCCAGCTTCAGATCGGTGGCATTCTTGCCCTTTGCCGCGGGTGCGACATGGACCGGCAAGAGCGCATATTCATGGAGCAGCGGCTGCCATGCGGCCATCGCAGCACTGCCAAAATTTCCATAAACACGTTTGATAAAGGCGGTGCCAATCGACGAGGCCTCGCGAATGATAAGCGGCAGAAATTTCGGGCGAACATTCTCAGCATCTATCAAAATCGCCAGGCGATCACGACGCCCCTCGGAGCCAGTCCCCATGCCACCTCTCAATATATGAAATTGCTAAATTAGTCGAAATATGTGGCGCACATCCCTGGCTTGTCAATGCATATAGATTGCAGGTCTAGTTGTGGACGAGACTATCGCCGCTCACGCCCAATCTTCGACGCGAGATCGAGAAGAGCCCGCAGCTTGGGCTGGGTCTGGGCCTTGGCGGGGAAGTAGATGAAGAGGCCCTGCGACGTCGGCAGATAGGCGTCGAGTACCCGTTCGAGGTGGCCGCTTGCGACGGCGTCGCGCACCGAAAGATCCGGAAGGTAGGCAAGCCCGGTGCCGGCCTCGGCCATCTCCACCAGCATCTGAAAATCATTGACGGTGAGGGCGCCCGGAGCATCGACCGAGAAATCGCGTCCCTCGCGCTCGAACTCCCAGCGGTAGATCGTGCCGGATCCCGGATAGCGATAACGGATGGCTTCGTGGCGCGTCAGGTCCTCGGGCGTCAACGGCCGCCCGTGCTTGACGAAATAGGAGGGCGAGCCGACCACGGCCCAGGTGATATCGGGCGTCAGCCGGACGGCAATCATGTCGCGCTCGATCGCTTCGCCGATGCGCATACCCGCATCGAAGCCGTGTTCGGTGATATCGACGGCGGCATCGTCGATGGAGACTTCGACGGAAACGTCCGGATATGCCTGGCGAAAGCGCGGCAGGAGCGGCGCCAGCACCAGAGGGATCGCCATGCGCGGCACGGTCAGCCTGAGATTGCCCATCGGCCGGTCACGAAAATCGCCGAGCAACTCATAGGCGTCCGCGATCTCGGCGGCGGCAGGACGCACGCGCTTAAGAAAGGCGAGGCCCGCCTCGGTGAGCGCGACGCGCCGGGTGGTGCGCACGAAGAGCTGCAGGCCGAGGCGGGCTTCGAGCGCTCTGATCGTCTGGCTGACGGCATTGGGCGTGACGCCGAGGATCGCTGCCGCTGCGGTGAAGCTGCTTGCTTCCGCCACCGCCAGAAACTCCCGTAGTCCTGTGAAAGGATCGTTTGCCATCGCAAGATTATGAAGCAATTCTTCCAAACCTATCAAGGCGGCGGTGATTTTTCGCAGCAATCAACTTTGGCATGGTCGCTGCAACACAAACCTGTTTCGGAGTGGATGGAGAACGACATGCAATATACGACGCTTGGAAACACCGGTCTCGTGGTTTCGCGCCTTGCCTTCGGCGCCATGACCTTCACCGCCGGCGACCGCAGCCTCGGCGCTGTCTACAAGACCGACGCCGAAGCGGCCGATGCCCTGGTCGGGCAGGCGCTGGACGCCGGCATCAATTTCTTCGACACCGCCGACGCCTATGCCTCGGGACAATCGGAACGGATCCTCGGCGACGTGCTCAAGTCCCGCCGCGACGAAGTGGTAATCGCTACCAAGGTCGGTTTCCGCACCGGCACACCGCTCAGCCAGGCCGGTCTTTCACGCCGTCATATCCTCTGGTCGGTGGACGAGAGCCTGAAGCGGCTCGGCACCGACTGGATCGACGCCTATATCGTCCACAAGGAGGATCCGCACACGCCGCTCGAGGAGACGCTTTCCGCGCTCGATGCGGTCGTGCGCTCCGGCAAGGTGCGTTACATCGGCTTTTCGAACTGGTCGGCCTGGAAAGTGGCGGCGGCAGCCGAGATCCAGAAGGCCAACGGGCTGGCGCCCTTCACCCACGGCCAGATGCACTATTCGCTGCTCGGCCGCGACGTGGAGCGTGACGTCATCCCGATGATGCAGCGCTACGGGCTGGGGCTGACCGTCTGGAGCCCGCTCGCCTCGGGCTTCCTTTCGGGCAAGTACACCCGCGACAATCTCGGTGATCCGGACAACCGTTATTCCGGCTTCGACATCCTGCCCTTCGACAAGGAACAGGGCTTCAAGCTGGTGGAGCGCCTGCGCGGGATCGCCGGCGAGCATGGCGCAAGCGTCGCCCAGGTGGCGATTGCCTGGCTCCTGGCGAAGAAGGCGGTAACGAGCGTGCTGCTCGGCGCGTCCAAACCGCACCAACTCAGGGACAATCTCGGTGCGGCGGACCTGGCGCTGACGCAGGCGGAAATTTCGGCGCTCGATGCCGAGACCATGCCGGCGCCTGTTTATCCCAACTGGTTCATCGACAATCTCGTTGACCAGCCGTTGGTGCAGGCACTCGGGAAGTAGCGGCTTTCCGCAACGAAAAACGCCGGCGCTTTGGCACCGGCGTTTTCTGAATTTCGCAAGTTCGGAACGACTCAGTCGAAGAGGCTCGATACCGATTCTTCCTGGCTCGTGCGGCTGATGGCTTCGCCGAGCAGGCCAGCGGTCGAGATCACCCGGATGTTGTGGGCGGACTGGACGGCGGTGGTCGGCTGGATCGAGTCGGTGATGACCAGTTCCTTCAGCATCGACGAGGTGACGCGGGCGACCGCGCCGCCGGAGAGAACGCCGTGGGTGATGTAGGCGGTGACGCTGGTCGCACCGTTCTTCAACAGAGCTTCGGCCGCATTGCAGAGCGTGCCGCCGGAATCGACGATATCGTCGATCAGCAGGCAGTCCTTGCCCTTCACGTCACCGATGACGTTCATGACTTCGGATTCACCCGGACGGTCGCGACGCTTGTCGACGATCGCCAGCAGACAGTCGAGGCGCTTGGCGAGCGCACGGGCGCGAACCACGCCGCCGACATCAGGCGAAACGACCATGACGTTCTTGAGATCGTAGTTTTCCTTGACGTCGCGCGCCAGGATCGGGATCGCATAGAGGTTATCGGTCGGGATATCGAAGAAGCCCTGAATCTGGCCGGCGTGAAGATCGAGCGTCAGCACGCGGTCGGCGCCGGCTTCGGTAATCAGATTGGAGACGAGCTTGGCCGAAATCGGCGTGCGCGGACCAGGTTTACGGTCCTGGCGGGCATAGCCGAAATAGGGAAGCACGGCGGTGATGCGGCGAGCGGAAGAGCGGCGCACCGCGTCGATCATGATGAGCAGTTCCATCAGGTGATCGTTGGTGGGGAAAGATGTCGACTGGATGATGAACACATCCTCGCCGCGCACGTTTTCGCCGATCTCGACGAAGATCTCCTGATCGGCGAAACGGCGTACCGTCGCTTTGCCGAGAGGCAGGTTGAGATAGTTGCAGATCGCTTCGGCCAGCAGCCGGTTCGAATTACCTGCGAAAACCTTCATTGACGGACCGCCTTGAGCTGGCGCGGTCACCGTCCGGTACTTTTCCGGTAGCGGTGTGTTCCGCGCAGATTCCGAGAGCCATTCCAATCGCGGTCATTCTTTGCGGATGGCCGCCGTTCAGAGCTGATCGGCCGCTTTTTAGCGAGACTGAACTTGAATGCAAGGGGAATGCTGCGCCGCGAAGGCCAATATCCTAAAAACTTTGTGTCAACCGGCCTGAGATTGTCGCCATTCGAGGTAGGCGTTGATGGTTTTCGTCGCGATTCCCTGCATGGTTGTCGCCGGCACTCCGCTCCACAAGTCCGTGCCGGCACCGGGAACCGAGTCCTGCCCCTGGATGCGATGCAGGCGATTGCCGCTGCCGTCGAGCACATCCCAGACATAGACGACCGTCGTCTTGTCGCCGTCCTTCAGCGTCGAGAAGTACCCCTTGAGGATGTGTTCGCTACTGGCATCGCCAGAGCCCTTGATCGTCAAGCCGTGCGCGCGCGCTTCGGCACCCAGCTGTTTGGAGAGCGGGGTCACCGCCTGGACCGGCGCGCCGATGATCGGCAGGAAGCGGATCGTGCCGCTGGTGGCGGCACTTGCCTTCGGCAGCGATGCGACGCTCGGCTGGGTCTGGACGGTTTCGGCCGCAGCCGCCGTCTGCTGGACCGGTGTGTGCTGAACTGGAGCCTGTTCGACCGGTGCCTGGCGGCTCTCGATCGTGTTCTGGACCGGCGCTGAGCCGGCGGCAAGTCGGCTTGCCTGTCCCTCGAAGGTGCCGGCCGGATCCGTATAGGTCGCGTCGCCAGTGGCATAGGCAGTCGGCGTGTTCGACGGAGGCGAGTAGGCGGTGGTCTGGCTGACCGGTTCGCGCTGCACCGGCGCCATTGCCGTCTGCGTCGACATGGCGTCGAGGTCGGATTGCGTTACCGGTGGCGAGCGGAAGGTTCCCCCGCCGACGTCAACCTGTGGCGTCAGCATCTCGGTGCTGTTGCAGCCGGCCAGGGCAATGGCGAGGCCAAAAGCTACGATGGGCGTGGTGAGCTTTCGCATTTTCAAACCGTCCGTCCGTTTCTTCGCGGCAGTTTCCTGAAACGTCTCCTGTCGTCTGCCAGTACGAACGCAAGTCTAGGCGGATTTCCCTAAGCAGAAATGAAGTCCAGGCCATAGCGCGAGAGCGCACGGGGGGTATCCGTCGTCGTGAGGTAGGTCTGGCCGAGGGTCATGGCGGTGCCGCTGTCGGAATCCATGATGATCATGTGCACGAACAGCGACATGTTCGGCTCGATCTCCTGCGGGTTGCCGATGTGGAACATCTGGTGCTCCATCCAGGAGGGCGAGAAGCGGGCGCCGAGAGAATAGCCGCAGGCATTCAGGCGGTGACGGGCAAGGCCGCGCTCGTCCATGATCTTCGCATGCATGTCGAAGACCGTGCCGAAGGTGTTGCCGGGACGAAGCACCATCTCGATCGCCTGGATCGTCTCGCGGCAGGCGCTGTAGAGTTCGCGGTGACGGTTGGTCGGCTCGCCGACGACGACGGTGCGCATCATCGCCGCATGGTAATGGGCGCTGACGCCGGCCCATTCGAGGGTGAGCTGGTCCTGGCTGTCGAGCACGCGGCGCCCGGACTTGTAGCGGCAGAGCAGCGCGTCGGCGCCGGAGCCGATGATGAATTCGTTGGCAGGGTAGTCGCCGCCGCCGGCCAGGATCTTGCCCTGCATGGCGGCGAGGATGTCGGCTTCGTTGCCGCCCGGACGGATCAGCGGCAGCGCGGCATCGAGCGCATCGTCGGCAAGGCTTGCGGCCTTCTCGACATAGGCGATCTCGGCGTCGCTCTTGATCAGCCGCAGGCGGCTGACGAGATACGAGGCGTCGATCAGCTCGCCGAAGGTCTGGAGTTGGCGGTCGAGCAGGCGGGCGACGCGGCCAGTCATGCCGTGAGTGTCGTATTCGACGCCGATGCGGCAGCCGAGCAGGTCGAGTTCGCTCAACAGGTTCTTGAGATCCAGGGTCGGATCGGCGTTGGCCCGGTCCACCCAGATTTCGATGCGCTCGATGTTGGAAGTGTGGCGCGCCTGGCGCAGGTCGGCCGAGCGCGTCAGCAGAACCAGCGAGCCGTCCTTCTTCACGACCAGCGTCTGGAAGAAGCAGTAGCCGAAGGTGTCGTAGCCCGTCAGCCAGTACATGCTCTCCTGGGCGAAGAGCAGCACCGCATCCAGCTTCTCCTCGCGCATCTTCTCCGTCAGCCGCTCGAGGCGGCCTGCATATTCTTCCTGGGCAAATTGAAGCGCCATGTCAGGTCCCCCGTATGCAAATGGCGGAAATCTGCCGGCCGTAATCCGGCTCCTGCCTGTGGGTCGTCCGACGGTAGGAGAAGAAGCGCTCCTCGTCGGCATAGGTGCAGATATCGAGATTTTCGGCGGTTACGCCGGCTTTGGTCAACCGCCGGATGGTGAAACCCGGCAGATCGAACATCGCGTGGCCGTCATGCTCGGACGGTCTGAAGTAGGATGCATAGCTGTTATCCGATGAGACGAAACGCTCGACGAATTCGGCGCCGACCTCGTAGTTGCGGCGGCTGATCGACGGGCCAAGGCAGGCGACGATGCGGTCGCGCCGGGCACCGAGCGAGACCATCGCGTCGATGGTGCTTTCCAGGACGCCGCCGAGCGCGCCCTTCCAGCCGGCATGGGCCGCGCCGATGACATTGGCTTGGGCATCGGCAAAGAGAATGGGGCCGCAATCGGCGGTCAAAACGCCGAGCACGATGCCCGGCGTCGCCGTCACCAGCGCGTCTGCTTCGGCGCGGGTACCGTCATAGGTCTCATCGACGATGACGGCGTCTGGAGAATGGACCTGATGCAACGTCGCCAGCCGCTCCAGCGGCGCGCCGAACCAGCCCGCGACGCGGGTGCGGTTCTCGTTGACATGGGCTCTTTCGTCCTTCGAGCCAAGGCCGACATTAAGGCCGCGATAGAGCCCTTCGGAAACGCCGCCCTGGCGGGTGAAATAACCATGGGCGATTGCCGGCCCGGCCTTCTCGCCGAATAGCGAGCTTTGCACGGGAGAAAGCGCGGCGTCATGCTGCATCGGTATATTTGCCTTTGCTTTATGAAGAAATTCAATGGGTTTGGGGGCGCGCTCCGGCCCGGCGAATGACGGCTGATTTGCCGGCGCGATGTTGACCCGCGATGGCTGGGCTGTCAATTCCCGAACGGCACGGGGCCGTCCGGGAAGGGCTCAGGCCTTCGGTTTGCGGAAAGGCGAAAGCGGCACCGGCGGGCTGCTGACGGCCAGAACCTTGAAGAGTTCGCCCATCTTTCCGGCGCCTGCGCCGGCAAGCCTTTCCACGTCCTGGCGAATGCCTTCTTGCGTCAGTACGTCCTTGTCGCGGCCAAGTGCCGCGGCGCGGTCCAGAAGACCAAGTCCAACAAGAAAATCGCCCTGGTGCGCAAGGCCGTTGATCTGTACGTCGTCGGTCTTGGCGCGGCGGGCCAGTTGCTCGAAATCGACATGGCTGGTGAGGTCGGCCCGGCCTGGGCTTGCGAGAGGCGGATCATATTCGTGATCGCGGACGGCCTGCAGCGTGTCGCCATAGCCGGTGGCGAGGTGGCCGTAATCGATGATCACCGCGGTGCCGCCGCTGATCTTCAGCCGCTCGCAAAGCGCGGACATGACGGCGTCGCGGGCAGGGGCGATCTCGAAGATCGTGCCCTCGGCCACACCTTGGGCCGGCGTCGGCAAGAGGTCCGGGTCGATGCCGGCGACGCCGGCGGCAAAAGTGAGGTCGCCATTGGCGTCAAGGCCGACCATGCGCTCGCGGAACCCTTGCGTGGTGCGCACGAATTGCCGGATCGGAATGGCATCGAACAGCTCGTTGGCGGCAAGCAGCAGGAAGCCTTCGGGCAAGGTCTCGAAGCTTGCGTGCCATTCGACCTTGTTGCCATGGGCGGCAAGGGTCTCGGACTGGACCTTGCGCAGGCGTTCGCTTGTTTCGACGAGGTGCACGCCAGCGGATGCGTAGAGCTCCGGTGCAAGGCGACGCACCACCCGCAACATGTCAGCCATCATCGTGCCGCGGCCGGGGCCGATTTCGGCGATGACAGCGCCCTCGGGCTTGCCGTGCTGCTGCCAGGCGTGGACGAGGAAGACGCCGATCATCTCACCGAAAAGCTGGCTGATTTCCGGCGCCGTGGTGAAGTCGCCCTCTTTGCCGAAGGGTTCGTGAACGCGGTAGTAGCCGTGCTCCGGATCCGCCAGGCAAAGAGAGAAGTAGTCGGTGACGCTGATCGGCCCGTGAGCCTTGATCAGCGCCTTGATCTTGTCCGCAAGTGGTGTCGTCATGCCTTCGTCCAGTTAGCGGGAGGCGGCCGGAAGCCGCACGCCCTTGCCTTATCCGCTCTCAGGCGGCTGCGCGCCGCGCCCGGGCAATCGCCCAGATGCCGGCGAGTGCCATCGGCAACGAAAGCACCATGCCCATCGTCAGCCAGCCACCGACAAGATAGCCGATCTGCGCGTCCGGTTCGCGGAAGAATTCGACGAAAATGCGGCTCAGGGCATAGCCGAGCACGAAGATGCCGGTGACGAGGCCCGGGGATTTCAACGCCTTGCGACGATAGATGAACCAGGCGAGTACGGCGAGCAGGACGAGGCCCTCAAGGGCCGCTTCGTAGAGCTGGCTCGGGTGGCGGGCGAAGGGGCCGCCGGTCGGGAAGACGATTGCCCAGGGCATCGAGGAGAGACGGCCCCAGAGCTCGCCATTGATGAAATTGGCGATGCGGCCGAAGAAAAGGCCGATCGGGACGACAGCCGCGACGATATCGAACAGGCTCCAGAGAACGATGCCGTTGCGCCGGGCGAAGATGATCATGGCGAGCGTCGTGCCAAGGAAGCCGCCGTGGAACGACATGCCGCCGTTCCAGATTTCCAACGCGCGGATCGGATTGGCGAGCACCGAGCCGAGATCATAGAAGAGGATGTAACCGATGCGGCCGCCGAGCACGATGCCGCCGGCTGCCCAAAGCAGGAAGTCGTCAAGTTGCTGCAGCGTGACCGCAGGCGTCTCGTTGCGCCAGAGCGCATTGTTCATCGCCAGGCGCCGTGCGTAGAACCAGCCGATCAGGATGCCCGCCACATAGGCGAGCCCGTACCAATGCACGGCGAGAGGCCCGATCTGGAAAATGACGGGGTCGATTTCGGGGAAGGGAAGGATGGCGAGACGGGTCGCTAGAGTTTCCAAGATATGTTCTCGTACCTATTGCGCGTGCAGGGGCCGGTTGTTTCGGCGGAACATGGCGACCGATTTTCACCGGGTCAAGGCGCCGATGCCCGTGCCGCGCACACAGGGCCGTGATTTGGCACGTGATTTTCCTTGCATCCGCACGCCGCTGACCCTACCTGAAATTCATGACCGCATCGCAATGCGAGGCGATGGCTGAAATGGAGATCGCGACGATGAGCACAGGCGCCAACCGCATTCTGGATGACTTTGCCAAGATGATGACCGATGCCGCAGGTGCCGCCCAAGGCGTGCGCCGCGAGGTCGAGACAGCCTTCCGTGCGCAGGCCGAACGGGCGCTGAACTCGCTCGACGTGGTCAAGCGCGAGGAATTCGAGATGGTCAAGGAAATGGCCATCAAGGCGCGTGAGGAAAATGATGCGCTGCTCGCCCGCATAGAGGCTTTGGAAGCGCGCATCGCTGCGACCGGCAAGTAACGCGATTCCGCCGAAATAACGGTATTTCAGCGTTTTTACTTCGCCCGCGAACTGGTTTCGCGGGCGTTTTGCTGTCGTTAATCCTGGCTCGATTGAAACGGCGTTAAGGCTGGTTAATAAAACCTGAAAAGTTTTCCACCTGTGGACACTGCCAAAAAACCCTTATGGCAGAGTCAGTTAAGCTTGGGCGCTTCATCCAAATGACAACGTGGACGCGATTCATCCCGGCTATTTTTCGGCCCGGGGGCTGGCAGCCTGACTCCGCCATTATACACTGATTTTAAATGATGATTCGAAACGAACCACGCAAGCTCCGGGCAGGGTAAGTCAGCCAGGATGGATGTGAGTTCAGCAATCATAATGTGTTTGTAATCGGTGTTGGGTTTGCAGCGTTGCGTCTTGTGAGCGTGATGATGCATGTCTGCGCCACACCTATGCAGGGTGATGAATGAGCCTTTTGGAAATGGAAGTCGAGCGCCAATCCAACCCGGTCGATATGATCGAGTTCGTGGCTGCAAATAACGACTGGTCGTTCGAACGATCCGGCGAAGATGAAATCGCCATGACGGTCGAAGGCAAGTGGGCGGACTACCACGTTTCCTTCTCCTGGATGGAGGAGTTCGAAGCCCTGCACCTTGCCTGCGCCTTCGATATCAAGGTCTCCGAAAGCCGGGTCAACGAAGTTATCCGTCTGCTCTCCCACATCAACGGGCAGGTGCTGATGGGCCACTTCGATCTGTGGCGCCAGGAGGAAGTGGTAATCTTCCGCCAGTCGCTGCTGCTCGCCGGCGGCGCCGAGCCCACCAACCAGCAGGTTGAAGTTCTGCTTTCGAGCGCACTCGACGCTTGCGAATCCTATTACCAGGCGTTTCAATTCGTCGTCTGGTCCGGCATGGACGCGCAGCGCGCCGTCGATGCGGTCCTGTTCGAAACGGTTGGAGAGGCTTGATCATGGCGAATGCCGCTTCCGGTCCCATCGTGCTCGTCGGCGCCGGCAATATGGGCGGCGCCATGCTTTCCGGCTGGCTGAAGAGTGGTGTGAGGGGTGCCGACGTGCTAGTCGTCGATCCCGGTCCGCCGCCGGCCATGGCCAAGCTCATTGCCGACAATGGCGTGACGCATGCGACCCAGGCGCCGTCCGGTGTCGCGGCCGGCGTGATCTTCCTTGCGGTCAAGCCGCAGGTGATGGACGTCGTGCTGCCGCCGCTGAAGCCGCTGGTCGGTCCGAACACGGTCATCGTCTCGGTCGCGGCCGGCAAGACGCTTGCCTTCATCGAGACGCATCTGGGCGCTGCCGCCACGGTTCGCGCCATGCCGAACACGCCGGCGATGATCGGCCGCGGTGTCACGGGTGCCTTTGCCAATGCGCGCGTCAGCGATGCGCAGCGCAGCCAGGTCAACGATCTCCTGAAGGTCAGCGGTCCGGTCGAATGGGTCAGGACCGAAGCCGAGATCGATGCTGTGACGGCTGTTTCCGGCAGCGGTCCGGCCTATGTCTTCTACCTCGTCGAGTGCATGGCGGAGGCGGGCCGCAAGGCCGGTCTCGAGGCGGACCTCGCCATGCGGCTTGCGCGGGAAACCGTCGCGGGGGCTGGCGAATTGTTGCACCAGTCCCCCGACGAAGCGGCGCGGTTGCGTCAGAACGTAACCTCTCCCGGCGGCACGACCGCTGCAGCGCTCTCCGTGCTGATGGCCGACGACGGCATGCAGCCGCTGTTCGACAAGGCGATCGCGGCGGCGCGCAAGCGGGCGGAAGAACTGGCGGGCTGAGCCCGCGACACCGCCGCGCTATCGCAGCGTCGGCGTGGTGATTGCCTTAGGGCGTGCATGTGCGGGAGACACCCGCACATGCGTCGCGCTCTTGCCGCGATTTCCGATTGAGCAGAAACCTCCAGATCACACCGATTGCCCGGTGGATCGCGTCAGCAATGGCCGCGCTGCGCTGACGCCGCGCCCAGGAATGAAGCTGGTAACTCGCCGGCCTGTCGTACCGCTGCTCATCCATTTCCATCACTCCTCACGCTTTGCTGTCTGAGTTGCATCTCAAGCTACGGCCTGTCGGTGAGCGCGATAATCCATGATAAATTCCGTTCATCTGTGACAATATGGAATAGATAGGATGGATAGGCAGGAAGCCATGGCGGTGTTTCTCTCCGTCGTCGAGGAGGGCGACTTCTCTGCGGCCGCGCGGCGGCTGCGCATGACGCCCTCGGCGGTCAGCAAGATCATCGGCCGACTGGAGACGCGTCTCGGCGTGCGTCTGCTGCAGCGATCGACGCGCAGCATCAGCCTCACCAGCGAAGGCGGTGCCTATGCGGAGTCAGCCCGCCGGATCCTCGGCGACATCGAGGACGCCGAGTTTGCGATCCAGCCGGGCGCCGAGCCGCGCGGGCGTTTGCGGGTGAGTCTGCCGAGCGCCTTCGGACATCGCCTGATCGTGCCCATGCTGCCTGATTTCATAGCTCGGTTCCCAGAGATCGATCTGGAGCTCGATTTCAGCGACGCGATCGCCGACCTCATGAACGGCGACGCGGATGTCGCCATACGGGTGGCGGCGCAAAGCGACAGCACGCTGGTGGTGCGGCGCCTGGCATCGAACCGCCGCGTCATCTGTGCAGCACCGGGATATCTCGAAAGACACGGCGTTCCCAAGACGCCCGACGACCTTCAACGGCACGCCTGCCTTGCCATCACCGCCCATGGCGGCCTGAATGTCTGGGAGTTCCAGGATGGCAACGGCCGGCATGCGATCCGCGTTCGCGGTTCCGTCGAGGCCAACAGCACGGAGGCTTTGAGGCGGCTCGCGCTCGCAGGCATTGGGATCGTGCGGCTCTCCGAGATACTGGTCGGTGGTGACATCAGGGCGGGCCTGCTGGTGCCGCTGCTGACCGATTGGAATTATGCAGAGGCGGAACCGATCACCGTCGTCTACCCGCACCGACGTTTCCTGCCGCCGCGCGTGCGCGTCTTCGTCGATTTCCTGGCCGAGCAATTCGCACGCCGCCCCTGGGAGGAGGCCAGATTTCACGGGGCGCCCGCCGATGCCGGCGTGCTTCCGGAATCTCCGCCGATGCTTTAAGCCCGGCGGCAGCGACTTTTCACAAAGGGAATTGTAATGGGCGAGACTATTGAATTTTCTGATTTCGAGCGCGTCGACATTCGCGTGGGCACGATCGTCGAGGCTGAGCCTTTTCCCGAAGCACGCAAGCCTGCGTTCAAGCTGAAAATCGATTTCGGCCCGGAGATCGGCATAAAAAAGTCATCAGCCCAAATCACGGTGCACTATCGCCCGGAAGATCTCGTCGGGCGGCAGGTGCTGGGCGTGGTCAATTTTCCACCGCGCCAGATCGGGCCTGTCCGCTCCGAAGTGCTGACCCTGGGCTTTGAAGACGAGGCCGGCGCGATCGTGCTGGCTGCCACCGAACGGCCGGTCCCCAACGGCAAAAAACTGATGTGATCCCGATGAACATTGCATTCGAAGTGATCCCCGAGCGTGTCAAGGTTTCCTGCCTGTGGCGCGCCGCCGATGCCGCGCGCGATTGGCGCGCGAGCCACGTGCTCTCGCTGCTCGATCCGGAACTGCCGGATGCCAACGTTCCCGTCATTGCTGACGCAAGCCACCGGATCGTGCGCATGCGCGATCAGGAGAACCCGACCGCTACCCAGCATTTCCCCGATCTGGTGCTGGACGTGTTCGAGACGATGCGCCCTGCGGCCGAGGATGCTTCGAGCCGCATCCTCGTTCATTGCCACGCAGGGGTCAGCCGTTCCACTGCCTTTGCCTATGGACTGATCGCCCACCAGCTCGGCGCCGGCCGTGAGGACGAGGCGTTCCGGGCGCTGCTGACGATCACCCGCAAGCCCTGGCCGAACCGGCGGATCATCGAAATCCTCGATGCAGCGCTTGGCCGCGAAGGTCGGCTGCTCGCCCCGCTCGACATCATGCGCGCACGCCATCCGCGACGCATCGACGCCTGGCATCGCTTTAACGAACGGCGCGGCCTGACGTCGATCTATCAGCGCTAACGCTTACTGGTCTGCCAGCAGCGCCTCCGCGTAGCGCTTGAGCGAACGATTGTAGCGGGGGAGGTGGCGCGACAGGCTGCCGAGGGCAAGTGCGGCTGCTTCTTGCGCGCGACCGACGTCGACCAGGCACAGGGCCAGGAACGCGGCGACCGCATCGTCGAGTTCATCCGAGTGTTGGGCCTGTTCGGCGCTCAGCAATGCAATGCCTTCGTCAGCGCGGCCGAGATTGCGCAGAGTGCTGGCGAGCTGGATCGCGGCGCGCCGGCGGCGAATGCCCGTGAGACCGTTTTGCAGCGCCTGCCGATACAGCGGCTCGGCTTGCGTCTCATGGCCGGTTGAATCCTGCGCCGAAGCCCGTTCGAACAGGCCGATGGCGTGATCCGCCGGAAGTTCAGCTGCGAGCGCCTCGATCCGGGCGATGAAGGTTTCGCTGTCGACGGTGTCAAAGGTAGCCCAGAGCTCGGCCAGCCGTCTTTCCCAGCCGTTCCAATCGATAACGTTCGCCACAGCGCATTCCCTCAGCCTGGTCTCCTGCGAGCAGTCACCCGTCAATGCGAGAAGGTCAAGCCGGCACGCGCACCGTTGCACGCAGGCCGCCGAATGGGCTGTCGCCGAGAGTGACGTTGCCGCCATGGCTGCGGGCGATGTCGCGGGCGATCGCCAGACCAAGCCCGGTGCCGGAACTGTCGAGATTGCGCGCCTCGTCGAGACGGAAGAACGGCTTGAACACGTCCTCGCGCGATCGTTCGGGAATGCCCGGACCATCATCGTCGACGGTGATGGTCAGCCACTTGGCACTGTGGCGCGCATCGATGCGGACGGTGTTGGCGTAGCGATAGGCGTTCGAGGCGATGTTGGCGACGAGGCGGGTGAAGGCGTTCGGTCGGACGCGGATCTCGTCTTCGCCCTCAATGGATGTGGTCAGGGTCTTGCCGAGCAGTTCGGCCTCCGCAGCGAGCCGGGTCATCAGGTCGCTGAGTTTCAGCTGGCCGACATCTTCCTCCGCTTCGCTGCGGGCGAAGGCAAGGTACCCTTCCAGCATGTTCTGCATATCCTCGACGTCCTGGTTCAGGCCTTCGAGATCCGGGTTGTTGCCGGCGAGCGCCAGTTGCAGCTTGAAGCGGGTAAGAATGGTTCGAAGATCATGGCTGACGCCGGTCAGCATCGCCGTGCGCTGCTCGATCTGGCGCTCAATGCGCTCGCGCATGAGGATGAAGGCGAGGCCGGCACGGCGGATCTCGTCGGCACCGCGCGGCGCGAAGTCGTCGATCTTCTGGCCCTTGCCGAAACTTTCGGCCGCTTTGGTCAGCGCCAGGATCGGCCGGATCTGGCCGCGCAGGAACAGGATCGCGATCGTCAGGAGCACCAGCGATGCGGCCACCATCCAGACGAGGAAGATGTGGGTGTTGGAGGCATAGGCCTGGTTGCGTCGGGCATAGACCCGCAGGATGCGGCCATCGTCGAGCTTGATGCGGATCTCGACGAGCTTGGAGTTGCCGACCGTATCGATCCAGAAGGGGCGGCGGACCTGGTTGGAGATCTCTTCGCCGAGGATCTGGTCGAGGATCTCGAAGAACGGGCTTGGCCGTGGCGGCGGCAGTTCGCCGGGCGGTTCGACGGAAATACTGAGATCGAGCTGATCGCGGGCGATGCGGATGATCTCGGCAATGTTGCGGTCGTCGGGGAAGGTATCGATGAGATCGACGATCGCGGCGATGTCGCCGGTGACGGCGGCCGAAAGGCGCTGCGTCACCAATTGCCAGTGGCGCTCCATGAAGATGAAGGCGACGACCGATTGCAGCAGCACCATCGGGATGATGACGATGAGCAGCGAACGGGCGTAAAGACCCATGGGCAGGCGGCGGCGAAGCCAACGCGTGAAGCGCCTCCAGGCATTGTCGCTGGAGCCTGCCGCTCCGCGCTCTATGCCATCAAAGCTTGCCATGGGACGCCGTGCTCATCGAAAGGGCTGCCATCTCAGTCCACGCTCAACCGGTAGCCGATACCACGCACCGTCTGTAGCCAGACGGGATTGGACGGATCGTCCTCGATCTTGCGCCGGAGGCGATTGATCTGCACGTCGATCGTGCGTTCGCCGACCTCGGCATCGTCGCCGATCAGCTCGTGGCGCGGAATGGTCTCGCCGGCGCGCTGCGAAAAGAGCGTCATGATCTCCTGCTCGCGGTCGGTGAGGCGAATGTGATCGGCGCCGCGCCTGAGTTCCTTGCGCACCACCGAGAAGGTGTAGGGACCGAAGATCACCTGGTCGACCTTGGGCGTCTGGGCGGGCTGGTTGCGGCGCAGGATATTGTTGATGCGCAGCACCAGTTCGCGCGGTTCGAAAGGCTTCGACAGATAGTCATCCGCGCCAGCCTCGAGACCTTCGATGCGGGAATTGGATTCCGCCAGTGCCGTCAGCATCAGGATCGGCACGGTCTTGATCTGCCGGAGGCTATGGGTCAGCGAGATGCCGCTTTCGCCCGGCATCATCACGTCGACGATCAGAAGATCGAAATCGAGGCCGACGAGCTTGCGCCGCGCCTCGTCCGCGTCCGACGCGGTCGTTACCCGAAATCCCTGGTCGACCAGATAGCGGTTAAGGAGGTCGCGGATGCGTCGGTCGTCGTCAACGACCAGAAGGTGAGCCGCATCGTCCGAGACAGTCGTTTTTGTCGTCATTCCACGCTTCCCAAGTTCCAGGCTCCGCGCCGGCTGCCGGCGGTGGGGCCTCGTGTCAGTCTGCGGCATTCTTCATTCCGGCGAGAAAGCGTTTGACCGTCTCCCGCGCGCCCGGACCCGTTCTTGCCAATGCATCCGCTATGCGGCGGGACTGTGGCTCGG
Source organism: Ensifer sp. 2TAB8 (assembly GCF_052115125.1). Lineage (NCBI taxonomy): Bacteria > Pseudomonadati > Pseudomonadota > Alphaproteobacteria > Hyphomicrobiales > Rhizobiaceae > Ensifer > Ensifer sp. 2TAB8. The sequence goes on from NZ_JBFRGB010000014.1 coordinate 136,304, forward strand.
CCAGTGCACGCGCGAGCGCCTGACCTTCCTCGGTTGTATAGAGCATCCGCTGGCGCCGGTCTTCAGGGCCGGTCTCCTGGCGGATATAGCCTGAGTCGATCAATTGCTTGAGCACGCGGGCAAGGCTCTGCTTGGTGATCTTCAGCGTGTCCAGAAGGTTGGCGACGGTCATGCCGGGCTCGCGGTCGACGAAGTGGACGACCCGGTGATGCGCCCGCCCGAAGCCGCTCTTTTCCAGGATGGCGTCGGGATCGGAGGTGAAGTCGCGATAGGCGAAGAAGAGCAGCTCGATGATCTCGAAATCGATCGTGTCATCATCGGCGGCGGCATCGGTGAGATACCGGGTGTTCTCTTTGGATTGGCCGGCCACGCGGTCATTTCCTTTCAGCCTGATTGCAACTTGCGAAACATTCGGAAAAATACGTCAGCTTTGTTGACATATTTTTACCGCACCATTAGCGTCCTTGCTCGGTAAGCGAGACATTTGGCGTTGGCAACACCTTGAAAGGATATGCCGCGCCGTTCCGATCGCAAATCCAAAATCACGAAATTGAATTTTCCCTCAATCAGTTTGCCGATAAACTGAAAGCAGGACGATAATCAACTAAGAATGGCGCACATGCGCCGGAGGATGACACCATGGCAGCGGTTCCTTTTGATCAGTTGGACGGAGAGATCTGGTTCAACGGCGAGTTCGTGGCATGGAAGGACGCCAAGGTACACGTGCTGACCCACGGGCTGCACTATGCGAGCGCGGTCTTCGAGGGCGAGCGCGCCTATGGCGGACGTATCTTCAAGCTGAACGAACACAACCAGCGCCTTCATCAGTCGGCCGATATCCTCGGCTTCAAGATTCCCTATTCGGTGGAAGAACTGGATGCTGCGAGCGTCGAGCTCCTGAAGCGCCAGGGATTTTCCGAAGCCTATGTGCGGCCGATCGCCTGGCGTGGCAGCGAAAGCATGGGCGTTTCGGCGCAGAACAACCGCATCAACGTCGCCATCGCCATCTGGCAGTGGGGCAGCTACTTCAATCCGGCCGAGAAGCTGAAAGGTATCCGTCTCGATATCGCCGAATATCGCCGCCCGGATCCGCAGACAGCACCTTCGAAGTCCAAGGCCGCCGGTCTCTACATGATCTGCACCATCTCCAAGCACGCGGCGGAAGCCAAGGGCTATGCGGATGCGATGATGCTCGACTATCGCGGCCGCGTGGCCGAAGCGACGGGCGCCAACATCTTCTTCGTCAAGGACGGCGTCATCCATACGCCGGTTCCGGATTGCTTCCTCGACGGCATCACCCGCCGCACGGTCATCGAGCTTGCCAAGCGCCGCGGCTACGAGGTCGTTGAGCGGGCGATCATGCCGGAAGAGCTGTCCGGCTTCAGCGAATGCTTCCTGACCGGCTCTGCTGCCGAAGTGACGCCGGTTTCGGAAATCGGCCCCTACCGCTTCACGCCGGCGACGATCTGCGAAACGCTGATGAACGACTACATGAAGGAAGTCTATCCGGTTGCCGCAGCGGCCGAGTGACTCTATAGGGAAGTTTTCGAATGCAGAAAAGGCGGCCTCCGGCCGCCTTTTGTCTTGCTACGGATATGATCGTGGGATGGGTCAGGCTGCCTTGCCGAGGAACTGCCCGACAATGCCGCTGAGCACGCCGCCGCCAACGAGGCTGCCGATGGCTTGCATCGCAAGGCCGGTTGCGGCTGCTTCGCCACCGAGCATCTGAATGAGGAACCCTCCGCCCAGGCCGCCGATTGCGCCGACGATGGTCCGCGCGACGACACTGAATGCTTGCTGCTTCAACACTGCGCTGGCCGCGTTACCGCCGGCCGCCCCCGCGATCAATTGGGTAATGATAGGCATTAATGCTTCCATTGATCCCTCCGTGTCGTGGCTCGTCGTGGACGGGCCACTAAAAGCCGATGAGCCGGCACCGATAGGTTGAAGCCTATTCTGATTTATTGTCAATTTGAACGAAATGGCAGCCGGAGGGCCGGATCTTAGCCTATTGAAATGGTTCGCTTTCAACCGGAGGCCGAGCCCGGCGGGACGGGGGAGGAGGGTTCGCCGCAGTGTTGGGACCGAACGGTTCTCTGTCTTTTCCCGATGAAATGGGATGATTCGCGCATGCGCCAGACGGCGTGGAGGATCGCAGAAACAGCAGGCTCCGGCGACCTCGGGGTCGCCGGAGTGTCGAGTTCTATCGGTAAACGTAGACGATGCGTCGCGTCGCCGGCTCGACCAGCACGGGCTGGCCGTTGATGCTGACATAGTCGTAGCTATAGTCAGGCACGCGCTGGACCGCGACCGTCTGCGGAAGTTCGGCCCCGACCACGACTTCGCCGTCGAGATAGACGGTGTCGCCAGGGTTGGACGTGATGTAGGTGCGCACATTGTCCGGCGGCACGATCGGATCGACCTCTTCGACGGGGCCGATCAATTCGTCGCCGCTACTGACGATCACAGGATCGTTCGGCTGCGCCTCATAGGTGACGGCGGGAATAGCCAGGTCGGCCCGACGTTCCTGAACCACGACGGCGGAACCGTCGAAGTCGGTCGTCAGATATTGCGCATAGACCCAGCCACGCACGCCATTGATATCGATCCGGCACCATTTGCTGCCTTCGATGCAGCCATCGATGACCGCGGTGCTACCGCGCGTCGCCAGGCCGACTGTAGGATATTGGGGGCCCGGACCCGTGCGGATGTTGAGGTCCGTGACTGTCGTTGCGGTCATGGCTGCAAAGGCGGCCGGCATGCCGACCGTCAACACCAAACCCGCGGCCGCAGCGGCTCGCAACAGGGGGCGGGTAAGCTTCACCATCATCTTTCTCCTCTTATTGATGAAGGCGAAACGTCTCCGCGCGCGCGGATGTTCCCCCGGGAACGTCACGAAATGTGACGCCGTGACATTCTCCCGCTGCTGCCGCGCCCCGTGGGCCAAAGAAAACAGGCGGCGGGAGAGGGAACGAAGATGCAGAATATTCAGCCGGACCAGAACAATTTCACCGCCCGTAGCCTCAAGCCGGTGGTGCGGATCGTCGTTGCCGCTGAACTGGCCATTTCGGCGCTGCTGATGACGACGGTGCAATGGCCGGTGCCGCAACCTGCGACCAGCCAGGCCGCCACCGCCCAAGTCGCCGTTCTGCGCTGATTGGCGCTGTCACCGGCGCCATTTGCCGCTATAGGAGAGAACTACAGCGCAGCGCGTCCTGTCGGGCGCGCTGATCGTTATAGAACTTTGAAGTGCTGCAGGCGTTTTATCTATCGATCGACGACGATCGAAGGAGGCCGCGGTAGATCCTAAAAAGGCAGGCGCACATGTTACAGGCGGGCATCATTCCGGTTACCCATTTCGAGCAGAATTGCACGGTGCTGTTCGACAGCGAGACCAAGGAAGGCGTGATCGTCGATCCCGGTGGTGACGTCGATCTCATCCTGCAGACGGTTCGCGAGAACGGCATCACGCTGAAGGCGATCTGGATCACCCATGGCCACATCGACCACGCCGGTGGCGCCAAGGAATTGAAGGATGCGCTCGGGCTCGAAATCATCGGCCCACACAAGGACGACCTGCCGTTGCTCGAAAGGCTGGAGAGCCAGGCCGAGCGCTTTGGCCTCGCAATGAAGGTCCAGAACGTCATTCCGGATCGCTGGCTCGAAGAGGGCGATACCGTTTCCTTCGGCGATCATGTCTTCGAGGTCCTGCATTGCCCCGGTCACGCGCCTGGCCATGTCGTCTACTTCAATCGGGCGCAGAATTTCGCCCATGTCGGCGATGTGCTCTTCCACGGCTCGATCGGCCGCACCGACCTGCCGGGCGGCAATCACCAGCAATTGCTCGATTCGATCCGCGACAAGATCCTGCCGCTCGGTGACACTGTCGGCTTCATCTGCGGCCATGGCCCCGGCGGCCAGATCGGCGAGGAACGCCGCACCAATCCCTATTTGCGCGGGCTCTGAACCGCTTAGCAGGCCGATCAGCGGCCCGAATCAAAAAGCGCATGGCTCGCGAGAGCCATGCGCTTCTTTTTTTGTTCTGACGCTCGCTTGATCAGCCGGCGGTGCAGAAGTAGCTGCGGCCATCATAGCCGCGGAACGTGCCGTTGTCCGGGTTGAACGAGCGGTAGCGCTGCGAGCAGTAACGGTACCAGGAGGGCGTCCAGGGCTCGAGCGAGCGGTAACCGCCGCCATAGCTGTCAACGACGACCGGGCGTGCCTGATAGACGGGGCGGGCGCGGTAGACAGGGCGCGGCTCGTAATAATCGTATTCCGGTTCCGGATCGACATAGACGCGGTCGCTGTAGCCGCTGTTGTAACGGGGCTGCGAGGCAATCGCGCCGCCGATCAACGCGCCGGCGACGAGGCCCGCTGCACCAGCTGCCCATGCGTCGTCATTGTTGTGGTGGTGGCCGCCACCCGCTTCAGCAACACCGAACGTCGGGATGACGATGGCGGCTGCTGCGACCGAAAGAACGGCGGCTTTGATGAACTTGTTCATGAGCTTCAATCCTATCGCATGGACCGGATCAATCCGGATTTCATGATGAGAGGAAGTTAATGCTGCCAGCCTGAACCGAGCCTGAACAAAAAAAACCCGGCAAATCTGCCGGGCTTCAACTTTGAATCTGTCAGCAGAAGTCGGCGTTAGCCGGCGATCTGCAGGTTGACCGCCTTCGGGCCTTTGCCGCGGCGATCCGGTTCGGTGTCGAAGCTCACCTTCTGATTTTCCGTCAGACCGTTCAGGCCGGAAGCCTGGACTGCGGAAATGTGTACGAAGATATCTGCACCACCGTTGTCAGGCTTGATGAAACCAAAGCCCTTGTCGGTGTTGAAGAATTTTACAGTGCCAGTTTCGGCCATGCGTCAGGTCCTTTTCTCTCCACCCGTTTGACGGACGGGTAGCATTGCAGTTTTGCCCGAATGGGCGTTGGCAGGCAGTTCTCGACGTTTGAGGAAAGGGTCCTGTTACCGCAGCCAGCCATTGGAGAAGTTGCATTTTCATGCGTCTTCCCGGCCTGGCCGCCCGGAGTTTTGCGTCTCCGGCCCGCTTTTATTTCAAGATCTTCCCGTGTTCGCAGATTGCCCGAACAGAGTAAGATTGATGGGTTTATTTTGAATTGGCAAGCAAAACTTTTCAGGCGTGGTATTGCGTCTTGTCATTGCTCAAAAATCGGTCAATTCCGCGGTTGTTGCCCTTCTTTCAAGATATATCGCAAGCTGTTGAAATCACAGCTTTTTGAAAATGAATGCCGCAAAATTGAGTGGGTTTTTGCTGTTTTTCGATGCGGCCACAACGGGGCCTGATGAATGCAGGCGGCGTCCGGTATTCGCAACTCTCTGATATGTTTGATGCTTCTCGCGTCGAACGTTTCTTGCCTACGATTCTTGCAGAAAAACTAAAGGTATTGAATTGGACCGGTCGACGACACCCCGCCCGGGGTTTCGTGCCGAAGCAACGATCTGATGGCCCGGTACAATAGCAAGTAAAGCGCCAGTCCGGCGTTTGGGGCGGTCGCTGATATAGTTCGTGCCGCAGTCGGTTGCGCCCGCAAGTGCCGGTTTCAGGCGGCCGCTTGAACGCGCCGGCTTTTCGTCAGTTCGGGAATGATCTCGACGGCAAGCATCGCGGCGAAGATGATCGCGCAGCCGGCATAGCCGATCGGGGTGATGACCTCGCCGAGCAGCAGGACGCCGAAGAGCGCGGCAAAAAGCGCCTCGCTCGACAGGAAGATGGCCGCCTGCGGCGCCGTGGTATAGCGCTGGCCCACCACCTGCAGGATAAAGGCGAGACCGCTCGAGAAGATGCCGGCATAGAGAATTTCGAAGAGGGCGCCTTCGATCGCGGCAAAGCTCAGCGGCTCCATGGTCACGGCACACAGGAAACCAAGCACCGTGCAAACGGCGAACTGCGTCATCGACAGCAACATCGGTCGGCCGCTGCTGGGCGCGAAAAGGCCGACCAGCAGCAATTGCACTGCCCAGAACAGGGCGCACAGGATCGTCAGGTAGTCGCCGCCGCTCAGGGCCGAGAGCGTCCCACCGCTCAGAAGGAAGATGCCGAAGAGCGCCATCAGCGCGCCCGGCCAGATGACCCAATGCGGCTTGCGGCGCAGGAAGACGACGGTCAGCACCGGTACGAAGACGACGTACAGCCCGGTGAGGAAGCCGGAATTGGTGACGCTCGTGTCGAGGAGGCCGAATTGCTGGGTCGTTGCACCGGCAAAGAGCGCAAGGCCGATGAAGATGAAATTGCGGACGGTCTTCAGCCGCAGCGGCTCGGTCGCACGTTTCGTCTCGAGAATGGCGAAGGGCATGGCGACCAGTGTCGCGATCGCAAACCGGAGCGTGATGAACCACAAGGGGCTGATCGCATCCATGGCCGTCGACTGCGCAACGAAGCCGGCGCCCCAGATCGCGCCTGATATCAACAGCAGCAGATTGGCCTGAATGCGGGGCATGTTCGTTCTCCTCGGACAGGCCGCCGTCTAGCAGTTGCGTTCTGGGCGGGCAAGGCTCATCGTCAGCGTCTCGGCGCTCGGAGATGGCGATGAACGACAGCGGATATTCCGGTACGCCACTTGCTCGCAAGCTGGGCTTGAGGACCGGTCAGGTGGCGTTGCTTCTCGGCGTTCCGCCCGGGCTCAGCGACGTCACCGGCTTTTCCGGTTTCTCGACCAGCGAAACGTCGATCGGCCCGGCAACCGAGCGCAGCTACGACTATGTGCATGTGTTCGAGACGCAGAGATCCGTATTGGCCAGGCTTGCGCCAGAGGTGGCGGCCCGGCTCAGGCATGACGGCATGCTCTGGATTTCCTGGCCGAAGAAGGCGTCGAAGGTGTCGACGACACTGACGGAAGATGTGCTGCGCGACATCTTCCTGCCGCTTGGCCTCGTCGATGTGAAGGTCTGCGCGGTCGATGCCGTCTGGTCCGGGTTGAAACTCGTGTTCCGCAGGGAGCTTCGCGACCGGCTGACGTGAAGGGCGAGGGCCGGAATTGTTACTGCGTCGCGCCTTTGGAAACCCGGAGAACGGCGCCGTCCTCCTCATCCGTCACCATCAGCAAAGCGCCGTCCGGCGCGACGACAACGTCGCGGATGCGGCCGAATTCGCCATCGAACAGCCGCTCCTCGTTGCCGATGGCGCCGCTGTCGTCGCGTTCGAGCCGTGCCAGGAGCTGGTACTTCAGCGCCGCGACCAGCAGGTCGCCGTCCCACTCAGGGAACATCTTCCCGCGGTAGACGGCAAGTGCGCCAGGCGCGATCGAGGGGTCCCAGTAGAAGAGGGGCTGGTCGAGGCCGTCCTTCGCCGTACCTTCGCCGATCTCGGCGCCGGAATAGTCCTTGCCGTAGGTGATGACCGGCCAGCCGTAGTTGTGGCCGGGCTGGGGATTGTTGATTTCGTCGCCGCCGCGGGCGCCGTGCTCGACCGTCAGCAGCGTGCCGTCCCTGGGATCGACGGCGATACCTTGAGGATTGCGGTGGCCCTTCGACCAGATCTCCGCCAACCCGCCGGTGCCGCCGCGATAGGGGTTCGATCCGGGAATGCTGCCATCGGCATTGATGTGCAGGATCGCTCCGGCATGGTCGCGCGGGTCCTGCGCCCGGTCACCTTCGCCGCGATCGCCGATGCCGAAAAACAGGCTGCCGTCGGGCGCGATCGCGATACGCGAGCCGAAATGCTGGCCCTTGCCGGTGAACTTGTTCATGCGGAAGAGCTCCCTGACGTCGGTGAGGCCGCTCTCGTCTCGTGCAAGCTTGGCCCGAACGACCGCGGTGCCGTAGCCGCCTTTGCCGCTGGCCGCCAATGTCAGGTAGAGCGTCCTGTTCTCGGCAAAGCCGGGGTCGAGGGCGATGTCGAGCAGGCCGCCCTGGCCGCGCTCGGCAACCTTGGGCACGCCCTTCAGCGGGTTCGACAGCTTGCCGTCGCGCAGGATCCTCAGTCGGCCGGGGCGCTCGCTGATGATCAGGCCGCCACCCGGAAGTGCTTCGACGGACCAGGGGTGTTCAAGGCCGGTCGCCAGGGTCTCGACGCGCAAGGGGCCGTGCTGGCTTGGGAAATCGCGGGCCTCCTGCGCCGAGGCGGCGCAAGGGGCGAGGGCCGTTGCCAGCGTGAGAAACATCGCGAGCGCCGGCGCCTTATGCGCCCGCGTCGTTAGCCGTTCCAATGCTCCTGCATTCGTTCGCCGCATTCCGCTTCTCCGACCCGACTCGTTCAACAGGCAAGCTGGTGCGGTCGACGGAGGCGTTCAAGTCACAACCGATCAAAAGCGCTTTATTTCGAGATCGAGCCGGTCGTCAGCGGCACCGGGCGCTGTTCGCCAATCAGTTCGGCATTGACGATGTAGCGCATCGGTCCCTGTTCGACCGCATCGAAGGGCCAGCAGGTGGCGAGCGCCAGATGATGGCCGGTGGCCGATGCGTTGATGCCGCTTTCGTCCCAGCGGGCGACCCGGCTTTCGCCGGCGCGGAACAGGAAGCGTCGGCCATCCTTGCGCGTCAGCACCAGGAGATCACCGGGGTTGACGTCCTTCAGCCAACGGAAATGCGTATCGCGGTGGGCGGCGATGACGGAAGTGCCCTCGTCACCGGGCAATGGCGTCGTCGTCAGCCAGGCCGGGCCGAAGGCAAGCGCTTCGCCGCTTGCACCTTCGAGCACGATCGCCGAGCGGTTCAATCGAGGCGCGGTGATTTCGGCCGTCGTCTGGAAGTCGGCCCAGGGCCAGGGCTTCCCGTCCGGGTTGCCGTGCAACTGGGCCTCGAAGGTGCGCTTCAAGAGCACCTGCGAAACCTCCGCCTTGGCCTTCATGTAGAAGCCCTTGCCGATCAGCATCAGACCGGCAAGGGCAATGAGTGCGATGACGGCAAGCACGATCGTCTCAACCGCCGAGAGGCGGGCGAGAAAACCCGGCCGTGGCTCGGGCTTTTCGTTGTCAGCGGCCACGACGGCGTACTCCGGCAAGCACGACGGCGGCGATCGGCGCGCGCCAGAAGACGAACGTCATGCCGGCAAGGAGGGCAAAGGCCAAAAGCATCAGACCGATCAGGATCTGCTTGTCCGCTTCCGTGGCCGTTTGCGGCAGTGTGACCTGGTTGTTGGCCTCCGCGATCAGGCCTGCCGCCCGCGCGGTTGGTGCCGCCCGCATGCGATCGGCCGTCGCCATGGCAAGCTTGGTCCGACTTTCGAGTGCGGCGCTGCGTTCGTCGACCTTGCCGGGCGTGGCTTCGCCGGGCTCTTCACCGAAGACCTTGCCGAAGTCCCAGCCAGCCGGAAGGTTGAGCGGCAGCCTCATTTCGGCTTGAGGCTCGCCGGCCGGGCGTGACGGCGTTGCATCGACTGCAACCAGGCTGGTGACGCGGGAGACGAGGTGGTGGGCGAGTGCGACGGTCTCAATCTGCTGATCGAGCGTGGCGGGATCGGCGATCGAAGCGGCGCTTGCCTCGAGATCATCGATCTTGCGGCGCGCCCAGAGCTTGGCGATGCCCTGGCCGGTCGAGGCCTTGGCGATGTCCATCTCGACCCGCCACGGCTGGTCGCCGGCCTTGCCGAGGATCTGCAGCTTGCCTTCGGGGGCTGCGCCGTCGAGTTCGGCCGTCAGCACGACCGGTTCTCCGCGATAGAGGTCGGGCATCGGGTTCGGGGTGATGTCGCCTGCCGACGCGCCGTCGAAGCTCGCGGAGATGTCGGTCATCGCGGGGCTTTCAAGCTTGGTGAAAAGCTCGCCCATGCGCTCGGCCACCTGGCTCTCCGAGCCGATCAGCGTGAAGGTGCCACGGCCATATTCGGCGGCCTTCGTCATGAAGTGGCTGTTCGGGGCGGAACCGATGCCGACGGTAAAGACGCGGGCGTCGCCACGGTTCTTCTCAATCTCTTCGAAAAGCTGCGTCTCGTTGCCGATCGCGCCGTCGGTCAGGAAGACCACCTGGCGCAGGGCACCGGACTGGACCGGTCCTTGCGTGCGAAGGGCTGCTTCCAGCGCCGGCAGCATTTCGGTACCGCCATCGGCCGTCAACCCGCGGACATAGGCAATTGCCTCTTCGCGCTTGTCCGGTGTCGCCTCGGCGAGCTCCGGAAAATGCACGGACATGGTGTCGTCAAAGCGGATGACGTTGAAACGGTCTTCAGGCTTCAGCCTGGAAATCGCGAGCGCCAGGCTCTGCTTGGCCTGCTCCATTGAGGGGCCGGCCATGGAGCCCGAATTGTCGATGACGAAGACGATCTCGCGTTTGACGGGCTTGGCGTCGGTATTGCTTGCGGTGGCCGGTGGCGTGACGAAGGAGAGCAGATAGGTCTTGCCGTTCACCGTCTCGCGGAAAAGCCCGGCATAGGGGCTCTTGCCCTCGATCGCTTTCCAGGTGAGCTCGAAGTCGCGGTCGGCGGGCACGCTGTCGCCCCTCAGCGTCACGCGGCGGCTGAGATCGTCGAGATTGGCGATATCGACGTCGTGATAGCCGGATTTCACTTCGCCGAGCGGGAAGCCGGCCTTGAGGTTCACCGTCAGTGTGACGGGGTTGATCCTGGCGTTTGCCTTGGGATCGAGGACCGGGGCTTCGATCTTCTCGCGGTCGGGGACAGGATCGCTGACGGCATAGCCGGTGCGGCTGTCGAGATCGACGGTCTGGACGATCGGCTGCGGATTATAGCGCGGCGCCACCACCATCGGGAAGCGGAGGGAATAGAGGCCGTTCGATTGACGGACCGCGCTCTGATACTCGATCTGCACGACGACCGTTTCGCCAGGGCCGATATTGGCGACCTGGTTGGTGAAGATGTTCGGGCGCTGCTGTTCGAGAAGCGCTGCCTTTTTGCCCTCGGCCTTCGCCTGTTCGTAAATCTCTTTGGCGGCCTGGCGCGGCTTGATCTGGCCCTCGATGAAGCGGTCGCCGATCTGCATCTTCAGCGTATCGACGGCCGAATCCTCGGGCAGGGGGAAGACGTAGGTGCCTTCGACCCAGCCCTTGCTGGGGTTCTCGAAGCGCTGGGTTACGCGGGTGCGCATGATCGGGCCGTTGACGTCGATCGTCACGTCCGTCGCCAGCCGCGGTGCCTCGACGAAATAGCCCGGTTCCTTCGACGGGAAGAGCAAGGCGCCGGTGCCGACGTCGTTGGGGCGGACGTAGCCTGCCATCCGCTGGGGCTTGGCGTCCGGCGTTTCCGCGGCCGCCTGGGTCATCAGGCCGATGAACATCAGGATGCAGGCGGCAAGGGCCGCGAGCGCCAGATACATGCCCCAGCGCGCCTCGCTCTGTCGTGTTTTCATTGAGGCGATTTCGTCGTCGAGAAACATTGCATAACCCCCGTAATGCGAATGTGTTCGGATCATCGGAGGAAAAGCCCGGAAACCGGCTCTTGCGGGACGGAATTGCGGCGTTCCGCGACAGTTGTCGTGGCTAAATTATGGCATTTGCAATTTTGTAGAATTGCGCTGATTTTTTTGAATAAATCGCGATCAAGAACCGTTTCGGACTGATACGCTTCGTGGCCGTTCAAACCGCCGCCACATTTCCATTTTCGTCGCCTTGCGCTTGCAGGTGAGCATCGCCTTGAGATCTTGGCTGGCGATCGACAACGCTGATCGCACTCATGAAACTTTGTCATGGTGACGCTTTTTGCCCGCGTTTCCGGCGTTTTTGCCGTTCCGGCGCTTGCAAGACCGGGCGTCTTTCGACATAGACCTAACCGCTATGGAGCCTGGTTTTCTCCGTTCCGTAGCGATCACCTCGTCTCGAAACGATCAGGACCTTCACCCATGGCCTTCCTTGCCGATGCCCTCTCCCGTGTAAAGCCTTCCGCCACCATCGCCGTTTCGCAGAAAGCCCGTGAGCTGAAAGCGAAAGGCCGCGATGTGATCGGCCTCGGCGCCGGAGAGCCGGACTTCGATACGCCCGACAATATCAAGAAGGCGGCGATCGACGCGATCAATCGCGGCGAGACGAAGTACACGCCGGTTTCAGGCATTCCGGAACTGCGCGAAGCGATCGCCAAGAAGTTCAAGCGCGAGAACAACCTCGACTACACCGCCGCCCAGACGATCGTCGGCACCGGCGGAAAGCAGATTCTTTTCAACGCCTTCATGGCGACCCTGAATGCCGGCGATGAAGTCGTGATCCCGGCACCCTACTGGGTCTCCTATCCGGAAATGGTGGCACTGTGCGGCGGCACGCCGGTCACCGTCTCGACCAAGCAGGAAAACAACTTCAAGCTCAAGGCCGAAGATCTGGACAAGGCGATCACGCCGAAGACCAAGTGGTTCATTTTCAACTCGCCGTCCAACCCGTCGGGCGCTGCCTATTCGCATGCCGAGCTCAAGGAACTGACCGACGTTCTGATGAAGCATCCGCATGTCTGGGTTCTGACCGACGACATGTACGAGCACCTGACCTATGGCGACTTCAAGTTCGCGACCCCGGTCGAAGTCGAACCCGGTCTCTACGACCGCACGTTGACCATGAACGGCGTCTCCAAGGCCTATGCCATGACCGGCTGGCGTATCGGTTACGCAGCCGGCCCGCTGCAGCTGATCAAGGCCATGGACATGATCCAGGGCCAGCAGACCTCCGGCGCCACCTCGATCGCCCAGTGGGCGGCCGTAGAGGCGCTGAACGGCACGCAGGACTTCATCCCCGAGAACAAGAAGATCTTCGAAGGCCGCCGCGATCTCGTCGTGTCGATGCTGAACCAGGCCAAGGGCATTTCGTGCCCGACGCCGGAAGGTGCCTTCTACGTCTATCCGTCCTGCGCCGGCCTGATCGGCAAGACAGCACCGTCGGGCAAGGTGATCGAGACGGACGAAGACTTCGTCTCGGAACTCCTAGAATCCGAAGGCGTTGCCGTCGTGCACGGCTCGGCCTTCGGCCTCGGCCCGAACTTCCGCATCTCCTATGCGACCTCGGAAGCCCAGCTCGAAGAAGCTTGCCGCCGCATCCAGCGCTTCTGCGCCGCCTGCAAGTAAGCGCGAGCAACCGCATCTGACAAAAAAAGCCCGCCGGAAACGGCGGGCTTTTCGTTCGCAAAGCGATTCAACGGGCAGCGAACCTGATTCAAATCAGCCGGCTAAGGCGTTGAAATCAGACTCGAACCTCAGGCGCCGGGAACCTCGTCGTCGCCGACGACGCCACCCTCGCTTTCGAGGATGGAGAGGCGGCGTGCCTCCGAACGGGTGAACTTCAGCCGCACGCCGATGCCGCGCTCGCCCTCCGGCAGAAACACCGCACCGGCATTTTCCAGCGCGTGCTTCAGCGACAGGATCACCTCGTCGGCGGGTGTTTCCAGCTTGCGCTCAAATTTGAGGATCGTATCCTCGTCAACGCCCGAAAAGCTCGAGAGCATCTCGCGCGAGATTTCGATCAGCGCCCGGGCGGCGCGGCACTGTGGACCTGTAATCATCGTCATCTCCCGTTGCAGTGGAGGATGCGCGAAGGCCGGCGACGGGGCAACCGTAACGCATCTTCACGATTTTCGCGCTTGGTGTTCGCTCTGGAGCGAAGTCTGCAAGGATGGACGCCTTGCCGAAAAAGTGGGATGCGTGGACCCGTCGTCCACAAATGCAGCCACTGAGCCTCCTCAATGCGCAATCTCAACGATTTCATCATCTTCGCCCATGTGGTCGACCACAAGGGTTTTGCTCCGGCGGCACGCGTCCTCAACGTGCCGAAGTCGACGCTCAGCAAACGCGTGGCGGAACTGGAGAAGACGCTCGGCGTCCGGCTCATCAACCGCACATCCCGGCGCTTCACGGTGACCGAGATCGGCGAGGATTTCTATCGGCATGCGGCCGCGATGCTGATCGAGGCGGAAGCGGCCGAGGCCGTGGTCATGGGCAGGCTCGCCGAACCAAGCGGCACCGTGCGCATCACTGCCTCGGTGCCGACGGCGCAGATGACGCTTGCCGGGTTGCTGCCGCAGTTGGCGCTCACCTATCCCAAGATGCGGGTGGCGCTGCACGCGACCGACCGCTTCGTCGATCTGGTCCAGGAGGGCTTCGATATCGCCGTGCGCGATCATTTCGCGCCCTTGCCCGATTCCGGTCTCGTCCAGCGGCGGGTCGCCTCGCAGGTGATCTGGCTGGTTGCCGCGCCCGGTTATCTTGCGCGACGCGGCGCGCCGATTGAGCCAGGTGACCTCGATGACCACGATGGGCTGCTCACGTCGCTGACCAGCGATGGCTGGACGCTCCGCAACGGGGATGACGCGGCTATCTCGGTCAAGCCCGAGGCGCGCTTCGTCGCGGACGAATCCCAGGTGCTTCTCGAGGCGGCGCTTTCCGGCCTCGGAATTACGGCGCTGCCGCGCAAGCTCTGCGGCGCCGAGATCGACAATGGCAGCCTCGTACGGGTGTTGCCCGGCTGGCAGGCGGGGCTTGTCACGACAACCCTTCTGATGCCGCATCGGCGTGGCCAGCTCCCTTCGGTCCGGGCCGTCGTCGATTTCATTGCCGAGCGCCTGGGCGAGGGCTGACGGCGACAGCCTGTTGGAGATCCCTTCTTGCGCGCTTGCCTGCGGCCATTTCCTGCGGGGTCCGCTACGTGAGATCTGCAGATGAAATGGCCCGCACGAGGCGGGCCATTTCATTTGATTGTTTGTTGGGCTTAGCGCTCGGCCAATGCCGGTTCGCCCTTCTTCTCGCGCACGAGGTTCATGAAGCGGCGGAAGAGGTAGTGGCTGTCTTGCGGGCCGGGGGAGGCTTCCGGGTGGTGCTGGACCGAGAAGACCGGCTTGCCGGCGACGCGCAGGCCGCAGTTCGTGCCGTCGAAGAGCGAAATGTGAGTCTCTTCAACGCCATCGGGCAGAGACTTCGAATCCACCGCGAAGCCGTGGTTCATCGAGACGATCTCGACCTTGCCGGTGGTGTGGTCCTTGACCGGGTGGTTGGCGCCGTGGTGGCCCTGATGCATCTTCTCGGTCTTGCCGCCGAGCGCGAGCGCCAGCATCTGGTGGCCGAGGCAGATACCGAAGACGGGGATGTCGGTCTTCAACAGGTTCTGGATGACGGGCACGGCATACTTGCCGGTTGCCGCCGGGTCGCCCGGGCCGTTGGAAAGGAAGATGCCGTCCGGCTTCTGCGCCAGCACTTCGTCGGCGCTGGTCGAGGCAGGCATGACGGTGACGCGGGCGTTGAGACCGGCGAAAAGCCGCAGGATGTTGCGCTTCACGCCGTAGTCAAGCGCGACGATGTGGTAGGCCGCATCGGTTTCGCCGAGCGTCGAGAAGCCCTCGTTCCAGACCCAGGGCTTCTCGTTCCAGCGCGAGGACTGGCCCGAGGTTGCGACCTTGGCGAGGTCGAGGCCTTCAAGCCCGCTCCAGGCCTTGGCTTCCGCCTTCAAGGTATCGATATCGAAGACGCCCGAGGGATCGTGGGCGATGACGGCGTTCGGCATGCCGTTCTCGCGGATCCAGGCGGTAAGCGCGCGGGTGTCGATGCCGCAGAGGCCGATGATGCCGCGGGCCTTCAGCCAGGCGTCGAGGTGCTTGGCGGCGCGGTAGTTCGACGGTTCGGTGATGTCGGCCTTGAAGATGACGCCGACCGCGCCGTGGCGTGCTGCCGGCGTCAGGTCTTCGATGTCTTCGTCATTGGCGCCGATGTTGCCGATGTGCGGGAAGGTGAAGGTGACGATCTGGCCGAGATAGGAGGGGTCCGTCAGGATTTCCTGGTAGCCCGTCAGTGCCGTGTTGAAGCAGACTTCCGCCTGCACCTTGCCGGTCGCGCCGATGCCCTTGCCTTCGATCACGGTGCCGTCGGCCAGAACGAGCAGTGCGGTTGGTTTTTCAGTGGTCCATGCGGGTGTCGCGGTCATCGTTCCTATCCCGTTGCGGCGCGAGGCGGGGCTTGAAAGCCCGGCAATCGATCGCCATTTCATGTGCTCAGGCATGGACGCGCGGAATCCCCGCGGAAAGTGCTCTCATGCCGATGTCGTGCAGGTGCGGGAAAATAGCCAAAGCGCTTCTCCGGGTCAACCGGCCGCTGTGAATTGTCTGGAAATAAAATTCCTTATAATTCAAGCGGTTGCGTATTCCGTTTGATTGCACCTGTCACACTGGTTTAAGACGACGACAACAATGATGGTTTCGAACCGGTTCCGGGCAGAGCACCGCGGGCCGGTTTCGACATGGAGTATGGACATGCGCGACCAGTTCGCTGACGCACTGAAGGAAGCCCTGAAAGCCAAGGATACGCGGCGTACCTCGACCGTGCGGCTGATCCAGGCGGCGATCAAGGACCGGGACATTGCCAATCGCGGCCAGGGCAAGGACCCGGTCAGCGATGACGACATCCTGCAGATCCTCGCCAAGATGATC
The DNA here is from genome assembly GCF_052115125.1 of Ensifer sp. 2TAB8. NCBI lineage: Bacteria > Pseudomonadati > Pseudomonadota > Alphaproteobacteria > Hyphomicrobiales > Rhizobiaceae > Ensifer > Ensifer sp. 2TAB8. The sequence continues at coordinate 152,604 of NZ_JBFRGB010000014.1, forward strand.
AAGCAGCGCGAGGAGTCGGCCCGCATCTACGACGAGGGTGGCCGGCCGGAGCTTGCCGAGCAGGAGCGCCAGGAAATCGTGATCATCAACCACTTCCTTCCGGCACAGCTTCCGGAAGAGAAGGTGCGCGAACTCTGCGCCTCGGTGATCCAGGAAACCGGCGCCCACGGCCTGCGCGACATGGGCAAGTGCATGAACGTGCTCAAGGAGCGCTACCCGGGCCAGATGGACTTCGCCAAGGCGTCCGGTCTCGTGAAGGACCTGCTCAAGTAAGGGCGGATCAAATACCGGCGCACGCCCGTCCATAGGTGACGGGCGTCGCCTCTTCGGCGTCTGCGAATATCTTGTCTTCGAACGCCCGATCGATCTGCGCGAACTTCTCCGCCTGATAGTCCCAATATTCCCGGATGAAAGCCTTCGAAAGCCAGACGCCACCGCGTCCGGGTGTTCGCTCCCAGCCCATGCTGCCGAGCAGGGCCGCCTTGTCGAAGATCCGCTTGAGATGCGTCTTCGAAATCATGAAGCGTTCGCTGAGGTCACTGGGCGAAACGGAACCGATCGCCAGTCGCTCGGCCTCGGGGTCGAAGGTGCCGATGCGGGAGAACAGATCGTCCATCACCACGCCGCCGGAATTGACCCAGGTGAAGAGATCGAAGGTCGGTCCGGGACGGCGAACCTTGTCGTTTCCGACAAGGGCATGAGCGACTGCCGCCTGCAGCCGGCCAAACTGGGTCGGGTCCTGCGTCAGCGTCGCCACGCGCGACCGGCCATCAAGCACGTCGAGAATGGCAAGGTGCGCCAGCATCCATTTCCAGACATAATCAAGCGCAGCGTCCGTGGGCTCGATCGGCCGATTGCGCTTGGTGGGTGGTGACACCGTGTATTGCGCGAAGCGATAGGCGATCATCTCCTGCACGAACGAGGCCGCGGTGTTGCGGCTGGCGATATCGTTGGCGACGGCATAGTTGATGAAACGCCCGCTATAGAGGCCGCTAAACAGATCTTCGGGATCGCGGTCGTGATGGAGGGCGAGACCGGATTGGGCCATCAGCCAGCGCTGCTGCGAAGCGAAGATCGAAGCGAGCCGCGGGTTGTCCCCATACATGGAGACCATGCCGCGGGCGTAATCCAGGACGGCGCTGAAGAAGACAGGACTGGACGCGAGTGCTTCGACAGCAATGGCCATGATGGGTGTTCCAATTCGGGACACCGAATTGACGCTGTTCACCTTCGGCGAGTCAAGCGCTACTTTTGGTCTTTGGAAGCCCGTTGTTGCTCCCTTGGGTTGTGGTTGCGAGCGTAATTCCCGTTTCCGTCCTGTGAATTACGGGCAAGCCGGATCACTCTTGTGGCGTCCCGCGGACTTGCCGCCTATATGGAGGATCGACCAGAGGTTTTCATGCGCTTTTCACCATCCTTTCTCGACGAGATACGCGATCGCGTGCCGATTTCGGACGTGATCGCCAAGCGCGTCTCCTGGGATCGGCGCAAGACCAATGTTTCGCGCGGTGACTATTGGGCCTGCTGCCCCTTCCATGGGGAAAAATCGCCGAGCTTCCACTGCGAGGATCGCAAGGGCCGCTACCATTGTTTCGGCTGTGGCGTCTCCGGTGACCATTTTCGTTTTCTCACGGACCTCGAGGGCCTGAGCTTCCCGGAAGCCGTGCAGCAGATCGCTGATATGGCGGGCGTTGCAATGCCGCAGCCTGATCCGCAAGCCGAACGGCGGGAAAAGGAGCGCACCAGCCTTCTCGACGTCATGGAGTTGGCGACCGCATTTTTCGAGGATCAGCTTCAGACCGCGGGCGGCGCCAAGGCGCGCGCCTATCTGCGCGAGCGCGGCCTGACGGGCCGGACGATCGAAACCTTCCGCCTGGGCTTTGCGCCCGACAGCCGCAATGCGCTGAAAGAATTCCTGGCCGGCAAGGGCATCGGCAAGGAGCAGATCGAGGCCTGCGGCCTCGTCGTCCACGGTCCGGACGTGCCTGTTTCCTACGACCGTTTTCGCGATCGCATCATGTTCCCGATCCTGTCGTCACGCGAGAAGGTCATCGCCTTCGGCGGCCGCGCCATGTCGCCGGATGCACCGGCGAAGTATCTGAACTCCAACGAGACCGAGCTCTTCCACAAGGGCAACGTGCTCTACAATTTCGCCCGTGCCCGCCGTGCGGCGCAAGGTGCGTCCCGTCTGGCCGACGCCGGACCGGACGATGCCGCGGGAACCATCATCGCCGTCGAAGGCTACATGGACGTGATCGCGCTGCATCAGGCGGGCGTCGAAAATGCGGTCGCGCCGCTCGGCACGGCATTGACCGAGAACCAGCTCGACCTTCTCTGGAAGATGACTTCGCAGCCGGTGCTCTGCTTCGATGGCGATGGCGCCGGCATCCGCGCCGCCAACCGCGGCGTCGACCTGGCGCTGCCGCACCTCAAGCCCGGCCGCTCGGTCCGTTTCGCCATGCTGCCTGACGGCAAGGACCCGGACGACCTGGTGCGCCACGAAGGACGCGCACCCTTCGACAAGGTGCTCGCCAATGCGCGGTCGCTTGCCGACATGGTCTGGCAGCGCGAAATCCAGGGTGGGTCGTTCGACACGCCGGAAAAGCGCGCCGAGCTTGAGGCGAAGTTGAAACAGGTCACGGTCGTCATCTCCGACGAGAGCGTGCGCCGCCACTACGGCCAGGACATGCGCGACCGGCTGAACGCCTTCCTGCAATCGTCAGGATCGGGGCGGGGAGAGCGGCGTCCGTTCGAGCGCGGCGGCAGGCCCGGCAACGGTCCCCGCGGTGCCGGCGGGCCGAGAGGGCCGAATGCGGCAGGACCGACCGCGATATCCGATCGGCTGGCGCGGTCTTCGCTCGTCAGCGGGCAGCAGACCGCGCCGTTGTTGCGCGAAAGCGTGTTGGCGCTCACCATCGTCAATCATCCGCAGCTGCTGTTCGACGAATACGATGAGATCTCGACGATCGAGTTCGATCATCGCGACCTGCAACGCTGCTGGGCGGCGGTGTTGAATACCGCCGCCGCGCAGGGGCCGCGCCTGACGCGCGAAGGTCTGGTCGAGCAACTGCATGCCGAAGGTTTCGGTGCCTTGATCGGCGCGATCGACCAGCAGATCCGCTACGCGCGACTTTGGACCGCGACGACGGTGGCGGCGCCCGAGGATGCCCGCGAAGGCTATCTGCAGGCGCTGGCCCTGCACCAGCGCTCCAAGGCGCTGCATTGGCAGCGGCGCGAACTCGAACGTGAACTGGCGCACGCGACCGAGGAAGGCGACCTCGAGGCGGTGCCGCAACTGCTGCGCACGCTTCAGGAAGTGCAGCTCGAAGTGACGCGGCTTGAGAACCAGGAAGCGATCATCGAAGGTTTCGGCGTGCTTTCCGGCCGCGTGAAGGGGCCGGCAGCGCGCTAGTTCAAAAACTTACGCTGCCACGCTGAAATCCCACCCGATCTTAACCGAACGCCGACTATTCGCGCCAATGTTCGGCCACCCACGGAGCGGGACGGATGTAGTGGCGCAGGTAGCGGAGCGGGTTCTTTTCACGACGGTCGCCGTTGAACAGGCGGCGAATGTGGCCAAGCGGCGTGTCCACCCGGCCACGATAGCCGTATTGCCCGTCGATCGCATGCTGCGGCAGCAGGCTGCGCGGGAAGAGCACCACGCGCGCATCGGCCGGCAGGCGCGGCTCGAAGAAATAGTTGAGCGGGAAGGTCCAATGACAGTCCTGCCGGAAGTGCAGGACCCAGCGTCTTGGGAAAAGCTTCACGCCGCCGGGCGCATTGCGCGTGACGAAACGTTGCTCGAAGCGATATTCATCGGCAATCCCCTGAGGATTGGCAGCAAACTTCTGCTGCAGGGGCACGAGCTTGCCCACCGGAAAGCGGAACAGCGAGGTCTGGCCGAGACGCTCGAACGGGGTTGTCTGGTTCCTGGCGAGGATCACGTCGTCAGGTTCGCCGACCTCGAAGAAAGAATCGAGCGATCCGACGATGACGATGTCGAGATCGAGAAACAGCACCGGACCCTTGAGGTTGCCGAGCTTGGGCCCCCACAGCCGCGACTTCTGCCAGATCCCGGGCGTGTTCGTTGGCATGTCCGCGATGTTGAGCGGCGGCAGGTCCTCGCAGAGAATTTCCGGACGCAGCCCTTCGAAATTGTCGTTGAAGCAGGTGAAGGTGAAGGGCGGGGTGATGTTGCGTGCCACCATGGCATAAAGCCGGTTGATGAACGGAGCGCCGTACTTCGTACCCCAATTGATACAGATGATCTGCTTGACGCCGCCGCTCGCCGCTAGAATGTTCGCCATGATGACTTCCCGATTTTTTGGGAGCCACTAAAGTACTGGTGCGTCATCAAGGTCAAGCTGGCAAAAGGCTCAATCCCCCACGTTGAAAAGCCTGCCGATCGCGCGGGATAATCGCTGCTTTCTCTTCATTTGCCCTGACGACTATGGCATTGCGGCCGCATCTTGCGATGATTGCAGGCAGTGATTCCCGTGAAGGAGACGTGATGGAGTTTGTCGAAAGGGCGAAGCGCGCCGCAAGCGCTGCCAGCCATCTGTTCGACGACGCCGGCCCGGCGCCGCTCGATGTGCTGAAGCGCGTCTATGGCTATTCCGCCTTTCGCGGCAAGCAGCAGGCAGTGGTCGAGCATGTGACCGGTGGCGGCGATGCCGTTGTCCTCTTCCCGACCGGTGCTGGAAAATCGCTCTGTTTCCAGATCCCGGCGCTCTGCCGTCCCGGGCTCGGTGTGGTCGTCTCGCCTCTGATTGCGCTGATGCGCGACCAGGTGGAGGCGTTGAAGCAGCTCGGCGTCAACGCGGCGGCCCTCAACTCGTCGCTGACCCGCGAGGAAGCAATCGCCGTGCGGCGGCAGGTCCATGACGGCACGCTCGACCTTCTCTACGTGACGCCGGAGCGCATCGTCACCGACGGTTTCGCGGATCTGCTCGGCGATGCCCGCATCGCGCTTTTTGCCATCGACGAGGCGCACTGCGTTTCGCAATGGGGCCATGACTTCCGTCCGGAGTACCGCGCGCTCGGGCTTCTGGCGGAGCGCTATCCGGGCGTGCCGCGCATCGCGCTGACGGCGACCGCCGATCCGCATACCCGCGACGATATCGTCGAGCGACTGGCGCTGACCAATGCCAAGGTCTTCACCACCAGCTTCGACCGCCCGAACATCGCCTATGAAATCGTCGAGCGCGACCAGCCACGCCAGCAACTGCTGCGCTTTCTTTCGCGCTTCAAGGGGTCGTCAGGCATCGTCTATTGTCTGTCGCGCGCCAAGGTCGAGGATACGGCCGAGTGGCTGAACGCCCAGGGCATCCGGGCGCTGCCCTATCACGCCGGCATGGATCGGGCGCTGCGCGACAAGCATCAGGATGCATTCCTGAAAGAGGAGAGCCTTTGCCTGGTTGCAACCGTCGCCTTCGGCATGGGCATCGACAAGCCCGACGTACGCTATGTCGCTCATCTCGATCTGCCGGGCTCGGTTGAGGCCTATTATCAGGAAACCGGTCGCGCCGGCCGCGACGGCCAGCCGTCGGAGGTCTGGATGGCCTATGGCATGGCTGATGTGCTGCAGCGCCGCCGGATGATCGACGAGGGTGGGGCGGCGGATGACATCAAGCGTATCGAGCGCGGCAAGCTCAACGCGCTGCTTGCGATCTGCGAGACCGCGGGCTGCCGCCGCCAGGCGATCCTCGCGCATTTCGGCGAGGCCCATCCCGGCCGCTGCGGCCATTGCGACACCTGCCTGAAGCCGGTCGAGACCTGGGATGGCACGGAGGCGGCGATCAAGGCGCTGGCGGCCGTCTATCGCACCGGTGAGCGCTTTGGCACCGGCCATGTGGTCGATGTGCTCATGGGCACGGTCAACGAAAAGACCGAGCGCTTCGGGCATGTCGACATGCCGGTCTTCGGTGCCGGCAAGAATCTGCCGGCCCRCACCTGGCAGTCGGTCTTCCGGCAGCTGCTGGCGGCAGGACTGATCAGTGTCGATCATACGGCCTTCGGGGCGATAAAGCTCGAACCGGAGGCCCGCGCCGTGTTCAAGCACGAACGCCAGGTGTTCTTCCGCAAGGACAGGCCGACGTCGGGCAAGGCCGCCCGCGGTGCCAAGTCGGGCTCGCAGCGCGAGCGCGCGGATCTTGCGGGTTCGGATCTCGAGCTGTTCGAACTGCTGCGCGCCGAGCGCTTTACGATCGCCAAGGACCTGAACGTCCCACCCTATGTCGTCTTCCCCGACGCAACGCTGATTGCACTCGCCAAGGAACGCCCACGCGGCTTCGACGAACTGCTCGATATTCCCGGCATCGGCGAAAGCAAGCGCGAACGTTACGGCGAGGCATTTCTTGCTGTCATTGACGGGTATCTGGACGGGTGAAGACGTTCGCGCCGGCGGCCGGCACGTTCGAAGCCAGACGGAAAATGTCCGTCAGCATATCCGGCGCGACACAATATGTCTGCCACGCCATCTCGTAGTGAAATGGCCTGTCGTTTTCACGCTCCATGCCGCAGCGCGCCGGATTTTGCTGCAAGTCAAAAGCCGTCATGATACTCGTCAGCCACGCGATGTTTTCTTCAAGTGAGGGCGCCATGACTTCAGCCTTTCTGTCCCATCTCCGTTTAGAGCTCGATGGCCTGAAGAAGGCCGGGTTGTACAAGTCGGAGCGTGTGATCACCTCGAAGCAGGCGGGTGAGATTAAGGTCGCCTCGGGCGAGCGCGTGCTCAACTTCTGCGCCAACAACTATCTCGGCCTTGCCGATAGTGAAGAGCTTGCCGAGGCCGGCAAACAGGCGCTCGA
>NZ_JBFRGB010000015.1:0-207082 GCF_052115125.1 Ensifer sp. 2TAB8
ATGCCAAGCAGCATGACGACCGGGATCAGATAGACGAAACTCGGCATGGTCTGCATCACGTCGAGGATCGGATTGACGATATTCTGGAAGCGATCCGAACGGGACATGACGATGCCGATCGGAATGCCGATGGCAATCGACAGGACAGTACAGACGAAGATCATCGAGACCGTCTTCATCGTATCGTCCCACATGTCGAAATAGCCGATTGCGAGCAAGGTCACGAGACAGCCGAGCACGACCTTGAGGTTTCGGCTCGCCCCCCAGGCGATTGCCAGGATGATGATGAGGATGATCGGCCAGGGCGTCTGCGTCATGAAGCGTTCGGCGGCGATCAGAAAGCTCTGAAGGGGCGAAAAGAAACCTTCGATCGCGTCGCCATAGGCGCGCGTGAACGCGCGGAATCCTTCATCGATCGCTTTTTTCAACCCGCGAAGGGCATCATCGTCCATATGCGGAAATTTGTAGAGCCATTCCATTGCGCTCTCCTCCTCCAACAGCCATTCCCGTCTCTTAGATGGCAGGGGGCGGCGCGCCGAAATGCGCCGCCCACAGACCGATCAGAGCGCCGACTTGATCTTTTCGGCCGCTTCCGGCGAGACCCACTTCGACCAGATGGCTTCGTTTTCTTCGAGGAAGTGCTTGGCGCCTTCCTCACCGCTTGCCTGATTGTCGGTCATCCAGGCCATCAGCTTGTTGACGGTTTCGTTGCTCCAGGAGCGCTTTTGCAGGTAGCCCATGACGTCAGGGCCGACTTTCTCGGAGAAAGGCTTGGCAACCAGTGTAACGATGGTATCGATGGGCCAGGCATTCGGCTTGGGGTCCGGGCATTCCGCCACCGTGTTGCAACGCTTCCATTCAGCGGCATCGTGCGGCACGCCGTAATCGAGCTTCACCATGTCGTACTTGCCAAGCAGTGCGGTCGGCGCCCAGTAATAGCCGACCCAGCCTTCCTTGCGCTCGTAGGCCTTCGCGATCGAGCCGTCGAGGCCGGCGGCCGAGCCCGTGTCGATCAGGTCCCAGCCGGCCTTCTGCGCTTCAAACCCCTTGTAGAATTGCGCCGTCACCACGGTGCCGCCCCAGCCCTGCGGGCCGTTAAAGATGGCGCCCTTGCTCGGGTCTTCGGGATCGGGGAAGAGGTCCGGGTGCTTTAGGAGATCCGGAATGGTCTTGATGTCCGGATGGGCGTCGGCGAAGTACTTCGGGATCCACCAGCCTTGTACGCCGCCATCGGGAAGTGGCGAGCCGACCTTGATGATCCGACCTTCATCCGTGCCTCTCTTCACGACATCCGGAAGCAGGTCGATCCAGGCTTCCGGCGCAATGTCCGGCTGTCCTTTTTCAGCCATGGAGGTGATCGTCGGCACGGTGTCGCCGATGGTGATCTCGGCACTGCAGCCGTAACCCTCATTGAGGATGAACTTGTCGAGGTTCGACAGCACCTCGGCGCTCTGCCAGTTCATGCTGGCGATGGTCACGCCTCCGCACTCGGCGGCATGCGAAACTGACGCCGCGCCAAGGAGACCAAACGTCAAGCAGGTCGATGCAAGCAGCTTTTTCATTTCTTCCGTTCCCTTTTTTGGCGGCATGTTCCATCGAAGTCGGAGTGCCGCGACCACCGACTTCAGTTATCCAAGGGCTTTGCCAAGCCCTGATATGCAGCGCAAAACGCTCTATTCGCCGCCGGCGCGCCACTCGCGAAATGCGAGATTGGCTTTGGCTCCGATTGTCCGAAAAGGTTGACGCGGCAGCGCTTTCGGCGCGTCAAAGCGCGCGAAGATTTCGCTCACCCGTGATTTGACGCCAAGCATCAGTTCGGCTGCGGCGATGCCGTTTGCCGTGGCTTTCGTTGCGCCGACGCCGTTGCATCCGCACGCCGCGAACATGCCGGGTTCGATCTCGCCGAAAGCGGGCACCGAGTTCCATGTCAGTGCCATTGCCCCGCCCCATCGAAACTCCATCGGAATATCTGTCAGCTTGGGAAAGCGGGCGTGGTACTTTTGGTCATGCTTCGCGCCCGCGCGCCTCAGCGTTCCTCCGCCTGCCTCAATGTCGTGGTGATAGGTGTAGCGGGAGCGAACAAGAATACGGTCGCCATCCTGGCCCTGAATGCGCCGGACGGTCGTGCCCATCGGAAGCGCTGGCGTCGCGGCCCACTTGCGCTGACCTGGCAACCGGCTTGGGTCGAACGCTCGGGTCATCGAGGCAAAGGTGAATACGTGGAGAAGCTGGCTCTTGAAAAAGCCGAAGCTCTCCGCATGGCCATTGTTGGCAAGGACGATCCGGCCTGTACTGATCGAGCCTTGGGGCGTCTTGACGAGCCACCCGCGACCGATGTTTTCCAACTGCACTGCCGGGGTGTTTTCATAGACCCTGACTGGTTCGCGCAGGCTATCTGCGAAACCGCGAATATAGGCCGCCGGCTGCACCATGATGGTTCCAGGGGTAAAGAGCGCCGACGTATAGGTTTTCGTGCCTGTCACTTCGGCGACTTCGTGCGCATCGAGCAGCCGATATTTTTCGTCGAGTTTCACCAGGCCCTTGGCGTAGTCCAACAGATGCTGGTCTCCCTCGTCGCTGATGGCGACGCTGTAGCGTCCACACCGATCGAAGATTTCGGGGCCCCAGCCCTGTTCCCGTGCAACCGTGTCGGCAAGCGCGATGGCGGTCCGGCTGATCTCGATGGCCTCGCGGCTCTTTACTGCCGAATCTCCGCCGTAATCTTCGGAGGAGACTTCATGCGGCAGGTCGATGATGAAGCCGGAGTTTCGACCTGCCGCAGCTTCGCCGATGATGCCGGCCTCAAGGACCGCGACATGGAGTGTTGGCTCAAGTTCCATGATCCTGCGCGCTGCGGAAAGACCCGCGAAGCCACCGCCGATGATGACGACGTCGGCTGTGGTCTGTCCCTCGAGCCGGGGTTTTGCCTGGCGGGGCGGAAGCATCGCCACCCATCCAGAAACGCCCGTGTTCTTCGGGAGCCTCGTTGCAGCAAATACCTTCTTCGAGGGCGCGTTCACAGCTTCAAGCCTCCTGCTCTATCAGGTTGCCGAGGGCCGCGCGGATGGTTGCGATCCGGTCCGCGGGAAGCGAACGGAGCGGCTTGCGTGGCGCGCCGGCGCGATAGCCGGTGAGTTCGGCGGCCGCATAGACCGACTGGACGTAATCGCCCTCCCAGATGAAGGACATGGCCGGTTCGAGCAGTGTCCAGATGTCTCGCGCCTTGCCCCACTCACCGGCGGTCGCTGCCGCCACCAGCGCAAGTGCAGTGCGCGGCGCAAAGTTGGCGCCGCCCCAGATCAGGCCGCGCGCCCCGGACCACAGAGCGAAGGGGACGAGGTGATCGGCGCCGTTCATCACCGAAAGGCCGGTGCGGATGAGCGATGCCTGCTTGCCGAGATCGCCGCTGCTGTCCTTGACGGCACAGAAGTTCGGGATCGCGCAAAGTTCCCTGAGAAGCTCCGGCGTCACCGTCACGCCGACAGCATGCGGAACGTTGTAGCCGATGACCGGAAGGCCGGCGGCCGCCACCTCCGTATAGAACTCGACAATGCCCTGGTCGTCCGTCGGGCCTTCGAAGAAGGGCGGCAGCACCATGACGCCGTCAGCGCCGCAATCGGCTGCAAACTTCGTCCGCTCCACCACGTCGGCTGTCAGCAGCGCCGAAGTTTGTGCGATCACCTTTGCCCGGCCGTTGATGATCCTCGATCCGCGCCGCACGAGCTCCTTTGATTCTTCTCTCGTCAGGTACACATGCATGCCGGTGCCCGAACTCAATACGAACCCTGGCACGCCGAGCGCCAGGTAGCGCTCGATATTCTGCTCGAGCTTCGCATAATCGATGCGGCCGTCGGTGTCGAAAGGCGTTGCAATTGCGAGGTTCAGTCCGGGAAATGGAAAGTTGGTCATGGCTACAGGTCCGCGGTTTCGTCGTCGTTGAGGTCGAGCCAGATGGTCTTGAGCTGGGTGTATTGGTCGTGGGCATGAACGGAGTTGTCGCGTCCGCCGAAACCGGACTGCTTGTAGCCGCCGAACGGTGTGGTGATGTCGCCCTCCCCGAAGGAATTGACGGTGACGGTGCCTGCTCGAAGCGCGCGGGCAGCCCTGATGGCTCGCTTGCCGTTTCCAGTGAAGACGGAGGCCGTCAAGCCGTAGTCCGTCTCGTTGGCGATCGCGACCGCGTCCTTCAGGCTGTCGACGGTGATGACCGTCAGGATCGGCCCGAAGATCTCTTCCTTGGCATGACGGGCGGCGTTGTTTTTGACCTCGACGATTGTGGGGTGAACGAAGCGACCCTCGCTGGTTTTGCCGCCATGGAGAACTTTGACCTCGCCGTCGAGATAGCTTGCAACTTTCCTGTAGTGCGCCTCGGAGACCAGGGGGCCGACGCGGTTTTCCGGGTCGAGCGGATTGCCCACATGCCAGTTTTTGACCTCGGAGACGATCTTGTCGAGCAGCTTCCCCTTGATGGCAGAGTGGACGATCAGTCGAGAAATGGCCGAGCAATTTTCGCCCATGTTCCAATAGGCACCGTTGACGATATGCGCGGCGACAGCGTCCAGGTCGTCGGCATCGTCCATGACGATCGAGGGGTTCTTGCCCCCCATTTCAAGGACGACTTCCTTGAGGTTGGACTCGGAGGAATATTTGAGGAAGCGGCGCCCGGTCTCGGTCGAGCCCGTGAACGACACGGCATCGACATCCATGTGCCGACCGATCGGCTCGCCGACCTGTGAACCCGAGCCAGTCACCACGTTGAAGACGCCGGCCGGGATGCCTGCCTCGAGCGCCAGTTCGGCGACCCGAAGCGCCGTCAGCGACGTCTCGGCCGCCGGCTTGACCACCAGGCTGCAGCCGGCGGCAAGCGCCGGGCCGATTTTCCAGGCGAGCATGAGGAGCGGGAAGTTCCACGGCAGGACCAGCCCGACAACACCCACCGGCTCGCGAACGACAAGCGCGATGTGGTCGTTTGAGGCCGGCGAGACCTGGTCATAGATCTTGTCGATCGCTTCGGCATGCCAGCGCAGGCAGTTGATCGTCTCGGGCACGTCGACCGTCTGGCAGTCGAGGATCGTCTTACCGCTATCCAGGCTCTCCATGACCGAGAGCTCGACCAGGTTGTCCTCGATGAGCTCTGCTAGGCGAAGAAGGGCCTGTTTGCGGGCGGCGGGATGCTGTTTCGACCAGCGACCGTCGACAAATGCCTGCCGCGAGCTCGCGACCGCCGCATCGACGTCTTCAGGACCGCAGGCGGGCAGATCCGTGAGCTTCTCACCAGTCGCGGGGTTTGTCGTTGCGAAGGTGCGTCCGGATCTCGCGTCGACAGAACGACCGTCGATGACGGCCTTTGAGGGAAGGGGTAGTCTCGACGCGACTTGCTCGTACTGCGCCTTGGTCAGAAGTTCCGTCATTTTCTCCTCACATCCTCCGAAATCCATCTCTCCCACGTTCCGCCCAGGTGAGCGGCTGGCGTGGATCGCTCTTGCTCCATGGCGATAATACAATAGATAGACACAGTGTCTACTGTCAATGGACACGAAGTAGATGGCTGGAAGACAGGGCCGCAGCACATGCTCTGACGCGGAAGGAGAGTCTAGATCTGCGATAGACATTGGTTCCTGGAAGGCTAATCACAAAGGGATCACGAGGGCTTGCAGATCACCTGATGAGCAGGCAAAAGAAGTGGCGCAGCCATCAGATCGCGGACGCAAATTGGAAACGCGTTGACCAGTCTACTTTTTGTAGACAATATCTGCTCAGAAGGAGTTTGCCATGGCGAACAATCAAAGCTCACTTGAACCAGGCGTCGGCCCGGATCGAAAGGCTGCCCTGAACAGCACCTTGCGTCAGCGCATCCTGACCATGCAGATAGCGCCGGGATCGGTGCTGGATGAAGTCGCGTTGAGCGAAGAATTTGGACTGTCCCGCCCTCCGGTGCGCGAAGCGATGCGGCAGCTTGCGGGGGAAGGGTTCATCGAACTTGAGGCGAACCGGCCGGCCCGTGTGACCTCGATGAGCTACCAATCCCTTCGGGATTTCTTTTTGATCGCGCCGATGATCTATGTCGCGGCCACGCGGCTGGCCGCCGAACATGCGTCGAAGGCAGATATCGCGGGCCTGCGCGAGATACAGGACAGCTTTCGCGACGCGGTCCACAGCAATGACGTCGATGGGCGCGTCTTCTACAATGACAAATTTCACCTTCGGGTCGGCGAGATCGCGAACAATGCATACGTACTTCCGAGCCTTCGCCGGCTGCTGATCGATCATGCGCGTATCGGCAAGATTTTCTACAGACCGAGCAACGCGCGCATGTTGGAGGAGTTGCACGAGGCGTCGCGGCAACACGACGAAATCATCGATGCAATAGCGAACCACGATCCTGACCGGGCGGAGGCGTTGATCCGCGCACACCTCGATCTGTCGCGCAAGAACATGGCGATGTATGCCGCCCCGGAAGGAATGGCGATTTCTCTCGGTGTGTGAGGTATCTGGTGCACCGCTGGACGATTGATCCTCACGACGCGAGACGATCAAGGGCGTCGAAGACAGTGCAGGCATGATCGGTTTGATGTTGCCGATTGTGCCGTACGAGTTCGAATCCTTCGTGGTTGGCTTCGGTCATTTTGTTCGCATCGACAAAATCTGGGCAGCATCCTGAAGTGCACTCCAATCTCAGTACCGCAGTTAGTGCGTCGTGAGCAGCCGCGCTAGGACAATTGCTTCCCTGCTGGATTCCCTAAAGGGCAATATCTGCACCCGATAGTACAGTGTAGAATACGTATGGAAGAATGGGAGATGCCCTCTTTCGGCAGTCGAGAGGCAATATGCGGGCCACGAAACGCCATGTTCTGTCCATTTTGCTGCGTCACAACTTGGAATTCTCCGAATTGTCTCTCTTTTTGCTTTGACACGTCTTCCAACCAACGTGGCCCTCCACGCGGAGGCCCTTGAGGGAGGCATCAGAAATGAGACGAAAAGCAAAGGCGGCTGCCGTCGCCGGCAGCCTGCTGGCGAGTGCCGCTACAATGCACACGCAGGAGACCCGGAAACCCAACATCCTCATGGATGACGACAGCATGTCCCAAGGGTCGCAGACGGCGCAGCGATGAGCGATGTTATCCAAGCAGGCCGTGACGAACCACGCTGGCCTCCGGTGGTGGCGATCCTTGCGGTATTTGCCTTCTTGGAGGTGCTGCCGCATCACGTCTATGCCATGCCGCGATGGATATCGTACGTGGTTCTGGCAGCAGCTATCATTCCAATGGTCCTAGTAACGCTATCGACCGACAACACTGTCTGGCGACGGATCGAGCACGTCGCCGTCATGCTGCTTGCCAGCGTCTACGCGGGGAATACGGCGGCGGAACTCGGAGATATGGTGGGGATCATCACCGTGCACCCTCCCGAGACGCGCTCCGTGTCGCTCCTGACGTCGTCATTTACCATTTGGGTCACCAACGTTCTCACCTTCTCGCTACTCTACTGGCAGATTGACGCGGGGGGCCCGTCGCGCATCGCGCGTGGGATAGCGGGAAGACCCGACTGGCTGTTTCCCCAGGCGTCGGCTCCCGAACTAGCGCCGCCGGACTGGCGGCCGCTCTACGTCGATTACCTGTCGTTGGCGTTCACTACGGCGACCGCTTTCAGTCCTACCGACGTGCTGCCACTCACCCGACGTGCGAAGGGGCTGATGATGCTCGAAAGTGCTATTTCACTGCTGACACTCGTGCTCGTGGCTGCGCGTGCAGTCAATGTCATCCCGTAGCGCCACCACGGCGCCGCGGTCGTCCATTCGTGCCGTACCGATCGAAGGTGCCCCTATGTCAGTCGAAGCCGATCAGCTTTCAACGATGATCAATCACGCGGTCGCGCCGGCGTTCATGCTGAATGGCGTCGCGGCGATGGTAGCGGTCCTGGTCAATCGGATTTCCGGGGTAACCGAGCGGATCAGAAACCTCCGCGAGATCGACGACGGTGACGTCGCCCGAGCCCCGCTGAAGAAGGAAATTGGGGAACTGAGGCGGCGTGAACGCGTCTTAATCAGCGCATTGTACCTGGCGGTGCTAGCCGGAGGTGGTGTGACGCTTCTGCTCCTCTTCGGCTTCGTCGTAGCCTTTTTGGGATATCGTCACGAACCGGGCGCCGCCGTACTATTCGTTGCGGCACTCTGCTTCTTGGCGGGGTCGCTCTTCCGATTCCTGCAGGATATCCGGCTGTCGCAAGGTGAACACGACGACCGTCAGTCGCGATGATCGCCGAACAGTTCAAGACGCTCGGGCCCCTTAGAAGTGGAAGGACCCCGGACGCCCAGATGCCGTGGGCGTCCTATAGTTGTAATTGGTACAGATTGGCCGCTGCAGCTTGGGCGGGGCGGCGCAATCCCCGCTTCACTGACCCCGGGAGGGTTAGCGAACGTAGATCGTCAACCCGCCGTCGGTTGCCTGTTCAGCGCCGCCAATGTTGTCCATCTCGACGTTCTGCGCCTTCAGCTTTTCGGCCAATGACTTGTTCGATTTGACCGCCTCGAGCAGCGCTGCGCGTTGTTCCGGCGTGGCATGCTCGACCCACATGCGCGTTTGGTTCTGTTCCGCAAGTGTGCTTATATCGACGACATTGATCTTGTCGCCGCTGTAGCTGCGCACAGTTTGCTCGATCTCCTTGGGCCAGTCCATTGCGGCACCCTGACCGTACACGACCCCAGTGAAGCTCAGGGCGGAGAGGCAGGCAATCATAGAAAATGTCGCAATTCGGTTCATTGTCATGCTCCTTCCTAGGTTTTGCGCTTGTGACCGGGCGGCAACCAAGCGCGGCTGCTCAAACAACTCGTCCCGATTGAGATTACGCGAAACTCCACCGAGCGATATTGTCCTTAGGGGAAGTCGTCTCAACCTGTCGGCTGGATCACGGCTTGATCCGTTGCGGCCAGCGGATCACTGGGACCCGTTGACGTAGAGAAAATACGTGTCTTGGGGCGCGCCCGGCGGATGCGGTAGCGAACGGGTCCCCGCAAGCTCGAGCGGCAAATCGGACAGGACGATGGCATGCGGCGAAAGGACCGCCGGGAGGCATCGGCTCAGTTTGGCGATTGTCGCAATATTGTTCGCTTCGACATATGAACCCATATCCGCATGTGCCAGGATGACCTGTCCGCCAAAGCGGGTGGCTGCGGCAGCAAGCGTGTCCTCGATGTCGCCGAGCAGCAAATAATTCTGTGGCGGCATGCAGTCGGCGAAACAGTCGGTCTCGCGATCCAGCACATAGATCTCGCGCTCCGGGAGATGGATGCGCAAATGGTCGTAGGTGCGACCGTGACCCAGACCCATCTCGAACACAATGCCCGGACGGCCGGCTATCTCTCTGAAGGCCCATTCGAGGCAGATGCGCTGGGCCTCCAGGCGGAAGAGCAATTTTTCGAGCCGGGAGTCCTTGCGTCTCCCTTTATCACGCGATTCTTTCGATCTGGCGTCCGTCAACATACTTATCGTCCCTGGCGCGGTGCTATGATTTCTCAGGTGGCGGCTCTTCTCCAATCCGATCCACTGGTATCGTAGAGCGGCTGAGCCGACCTATGGTCCTTGGTCGGCCCTCGACCTGCATCGGCGTGACGCCGTCGGTGGCAATATGATCGCGTTCAAACCAAAAGGCCCGCCTTCACAACGTATAGACGTTCAGAACTTCGTCATGTTCGCGGCGGGTGGATTGGGTGACCGCGCGAGGCTCGCCTTGTATTCCTCCACCGTCTTCAACAACGGCCCGAGGACCCAGTTATACATCTCGCCGATATTGTGCTCCTCCTGCGGGTCGGCCTCGATATTGAACACCTTTGGGTAGCCATTCATCGGCGCAGCGCTTGATCCGATACCGCCCATCAGGATTGCCCCGTCAGGGCCGCTGCGGCCGGGCGCCACGTCGGCGAAATAGGCCCGGAATTGCTTCCAGCGGACGGCGACCAGATCGGAACCGACGAAGGTCAGCAAATGCTCGCGACGTCCGCTATCGTCCTGTCCCAACAACAGTTCGCTCTGGTCGATCCCGTCGATCGGTCGATCGTCTGGCACCTTGCCGCCCGCAAGGCGCGCAAGGGTCGGGAAGAAATCCATGATCGAGAACATTGCATTCGAGGATCGCGGCCTGATCCGTTGGGGCCAGCGGATCACGGCGACAGTGCGGATCGAGCCTTCGCTGACGTCGCCCAACGCGCCACGATAGGGGCCGGCCGTTCCCATGTCCGGCATGTCGGTGCCGAACCGGCTAGCTCCAGGGCCGTCCGGTCCATTGTCGGAAGCGAAGACGACGATAGTGTCTTTCTCCAGGCCAAGCGCCTTCAATTCGTCAAGCATCGTGCCGACGATCGCATCGCCCTCCATCAGAGAATCGCCGAACTGGCCGATGCGGGATGCGCCTTCAAATCGGCTCGAGGGTAGATTCGGAAAGTGCGTCCGGGAGATTGGCAAATAAACGAAGAACGGCTTGCCTGCCGCCTTCTGTCGCCTGATGAAGCCGACGCTGCGATCCACCAGTTCCCAGTCGATCCCGCGGCGCACTTCCTCGGTATACGGTTTTACCAGTTTTAGCGGCTCTCCCCGTTTGGCCTCGACAATATGCGGCCCCTTGTCGAGCGGAATGTCTGCGGACCTGGTCTGGCGCCCCTGGCGGATCATGCCAAAGGCGTCCCAGGTGTCACCGGGCGGTATTCCGTAGAATTCGTCGAAGCCTTGGTTCTGCGGCTGGCTGTAGACTTGGGCACCAAGGTGCCACTTGCCGAAGATCGCGGTGGCGTAGCCGGCGTCGTGCAGCATTTCCGCCATAGTGATTTCGCTTTCCGGCAGCGAGAACGGGGTGCCTGCGACCGCAACCAGCGAGAGCCCCGAGCGGATGGAATAGCGTCCTGTCATCAACGCGGCTCGTGATGGCGTGCAGGACGGCTCGACCAGGAACTGCGTCAGCCGCAGCCCCTCGGCGGCAAGTTGGTCGATGCGCGGCGTCGGCGACCCGCGCAGTTCCCCGCCGCCGTAAACGCCGATGTCGCCGTAGCCGACGTTATCAGCCAGAATGAACAGGATGTTTGGCGCCGATTGCTGCGCAAATGCGGTTTCGATAAGCAATGAAGGAGCAATGAGGGATGCACCGATCGCCAGTGCATCGCGCGTTTGCCGCCACAGATTGAGCCATGTCATGCCGCGTCTCCACTTGGACACCAAAGCTGAAGGTACTCGAAGCGCGGCGTTCGATGTTCCAGGGGGGCGAGGGAACGTCCACGACTTGATCAGTTTGTGAACAAAAATAGGATCGCTGCCTATTGTCCTTTGGGGAGGCGGGCTCGAGTGCTTTCAATCGTCTGGCGAAACCGCCAATGCCCTGTTGACCGCGCCGACCAACTTATTGGCCGGGAACGGCTTATGCAGATAGGCGATGCAGCCCCCTTGGATCGCCTCCGACTCGAGCGCCTGATCGTCGACGGCGGTGATGAAGATGACCTTGATCTTTGAGCCGGCGGCCTTCAGTCGGTTCCAGAGTTCGATGCCGGAGATGCCGCCGAGATGGACATCGAGCACGATGCAGCTGATCTCGTTCGACATCGCGCGGCTAAGAAAGGCCTCGGCCGAGATGTATCCTTCCGTCGCGAAACCATGCGCGTTCAAGAGCCGTATGACGCTCTTGCGCATGCTCGGATCGTCTTCCACGACGGCCACTTTGCGTGGTTGGCTTTCCAAGTGGATGCCTTTCTGAGGCCCATGCGGAAGGGCATGTCCAGCCCCGATCATCACGATCGTATGACCAACGTTGAAGGCTGGATATTGTCCTATGGGGAAGCGCGGCGCGCAGCATCGTGCGCATCTTCAGGCGGTTTTGCCGTCGCGTCGAGAAGTCCCAGTCTCTCTGCGATCGAAACGGCCTCGGCCAGCGAATGGACGCCAAGCTTTTCCATGACGTTGTGCCGATGCGCCTTGACGGTTCGCTCGGAGGTGCCGAGATCGTAAGCGATCTGCTTATTGAGTTTGCCGCGGACGATCAGGCCGAAAACTTCCAACTCGCGTGGCGTCAGGGTCTCCAGACGCGCCTGGAGTGCATGGACGCGATCGAGTTCGGCGCGCCGTATCTCTAAGCGAAGCAGTGCACGCTCAACGGCCAACAGCAACGCCTCCCTCGAGGCCGGCTTCTCCAGGAAGTCTTCGGCGCCGGCCTTCATCGCCCGGACGCTCGCCGTGATGTCGCCTCGTCCTGTCAGAAACACGACCGGCAGCAGCGGCGCTTTCTCGGCAAGATGGTCCTGCAGCTCTAGCCCGGTCAGACCCGGCATCTGCAGGTCGAGGAGGATGCATCCGGGGTCAGAGCCCGGCAGATGGGCCAAAAGCTCTTCGCCCGAGCTATAGGTGACGACGCGAAAGCCGGATGCCTCCATCAACCGTGCCAGCGCGGTGCGATAGGACTTGTCGTCGTCGACGATATGAATGACGCGTTCCAATTGGGTCATCCGGGCTGAGCAAGCGGCAGGATAAAACGAAACACGGCGCCGCCTTCGGCGCGATTATCCGCCCATATCTTGCCGCCATAGGTTTCGATGATCGCGCGGGCGATTGAGAGACCCAGACCGGTGCCTGCCGGCTTGGTCGTGTAGAACGCATGGAACACGTCGTCGAGCTGGTCGCTCGGGATGCCGCGGCCGGTATCGGAGATCGACAGCTCGACCTTGGAATTCTCGATCAGCGCCGTCCGAAAGACCAGCCTCCGTTCAGTCGCTGCGGCGTCGACCATGGCGTCCATCGCATTGGTGGCGAGGTTGAGAATGACCTGCTGGAGATGGACCTTATCGGCCCGCACTGGCAGCGCACGGGCCGGTTCGCTGGAACTGACGACGATGCTTTTTTGTCCCGCCTCGGCGTGGAGGATACAGATCGCGCTGTTGACCACCTCGTTCAGGTCGAATTCTTGCCAGTCGATCTCGCTTCGCTTCTTCAGCAGTCCCCTCAGTCGAACAATTATGTCGCTGGCGCGCTGGTCGTCCTCGCCGATGTCTACGAGAATCTGCCTTATAAGGTCGAGATCCGGCTGCTCTTTTCTAAGCAGGAC
Source organism: Ensifer sp. 2TAB8 (assembly GCF_052115125.1). Classification (NCBI taxonomy): domain Bacteria; kingdom Pseudomonadati; phylum Pseudomonadota; class Alphaproteobacteria; order Hyphomicrobiales; family Rhizobiaceae; genus Ensifer; species Ensifer sp. 2TAB8. Next base: position 13,075 of record NZ_JBFRGB010000015.1, read on the forward strand.
CTCGATGGCATCGACATTGCTGCGAATTGCCCCGAGCGGCTGGTTGAGTTCGTGGGCGATCGATGCCGAGAGGGCCCCCGCCGTGGCCGACTGGTTGAGATGCACGAGCTCAAGCAGACGAAGCCGCGCTTCCTGCTCTGCAGTTCGTCGCCGATGTCGCTCGAGCAGAAGCACCGCGATGATCGCTGCCTGAAGCGCAAGGGCCGCAACGACGCCGATGATCGCTGCCCGGTATTCTTCCCAGAGGCTCTTCTCCTTGAAGCTCAGGACGGTTCCGGCAGGCAGCCCGCTCTCCGGCAAACCCCAGCGGGTCAACTCTCTCGCATCGGCGACAAAGGTCTTCGGTACGTTGACGTTGGCGATCGGTTTCCCCGCGATCGCGCCGAGAGCGAGTTCGGCGACCGCTGTTCCGACCGACTCGAAGGTGACGGTATTGCCGCCGACGGCGCCGTGACCGATATACGTCGAATAAGGACCGTAGACCGGAGCACTCGCCTTGGCGGCAATCCGTTCGAGAGCGTTGCGCGGAATGAAGTTCCGGCCGCTTCGATCGGTAAAGACGGTCAGGACCAGAATGATGCTCCCTTCCGGCACACGCGAGGCACGGTCGGCGAATTCATCGATGGTCAGATCCTCGACGTAGGTTGTTTTAAGACCGGTTGCGGGGCCGGCGAGATCCGCGCGCGCCGTTGCAAGCCAGGAACGGTCGAAATCCGAGGACCCGCCGATGATGACAAGATCGCGGGCATCCGGCTGGAGACCGCGCGCCATGAGAAGGGTTTTTGCAATGTCATATTCGCTGAACGCTCCGACGGCGTCGTTCGGCAGGTTCAACCTCGCGGCGTCCGCGCCGCTGAAGCCGCAGAATACGATTTTCGCATCCGGTGCGACCGCACGCCGGTACTTGACGATGAAGCCCGTTGCCTCCTCACCAAGCGCAATCACTACATCCGGACGCCGGTCGGCGTATTTCTCACTGAGATATCGTGCCATCCGGTCGATGTGAGCCTTCTCGGGGAACCTGGAAAGGTCGAGAAATTCCGAGAACAGATCGACCTTTCCCGTTGTCGCTTGCTGCAGTCGATGTCTGAGGGTCTCGCCGGCAACGGCCGTTGCCGGAAGCTTCTCGTCATAGGGATAGAGGATGAGGATGCGTGGCACCTGGTCCACAATCTCCGCCGACGAGGCCCCGGCCGTCATCAAGATCACGAGCAGCAGAAGGCAAAGAAATGCGGATGCGGTCCGAGTGAACGCGCTCGATGGTTTCGTTGATGCACGAACCATATTGAACGTCCTTTGCGCCAGTCTCCGTCGATGCGTCTGGAGATGACGATGCAGCCGGGGCGATTGCCCGTCGGCGTTCAACTATTTCAAAATTTAGTCCGGCCCCCACGCCAAAACCCTGCTGCCCTGCGTACGGCTTCCACACTTATGCGATTGCTGACCGATCGATACCGCGCCAACTCGTGCGCGCTGCCCCAAAGGACAATATCGCCGAGACGCTTTCCTGACTAGGCTGGGATGCGATGAGTGGCTTTCGCGTAAGTAGCAATTGCGTGAACTCGGCGTAGTTCCGGTACCGACGGCTCAGACGTGTGGCGTGCTTGGGCCATCCATCCATCAAGGTGGGCACCTTGTGCTGCCACCGTTAGCCATCTTCCGGCTGGGAACACGCGTCATAACATGTTTCGCGGGAGTGTCTACAATGAGGCGTGCAATCATTGATTGTAGTATAGGTGCGTTGGCGCAGGCTGCCGGCCCATTTCGGGCAGCCAGGGAGGTATCCTGACCATGAGCAAGATGAAAAGCATCTGGTTTGGTCTGCTGGCTTCCACTTTTGTTGCGTCAGCAACAACGATGCCGGCAGCCGCGCAAGATCAGCAAAAGCCCAACATTCTCGTCATCATGGGCGATGATGTTGGCTGGTTCAACCTTGGCGCCTATCACCGGGGCATCATGTCCGGGAAGACGCCAAACCTTGATAAGCTTGCCGCCGAGGGCATGTTATTTACCGACTACTACGCGGAAGCAAGCTGCACCGCGGGTCGAGCAAGCTTCATAACCGGTGAAATCCCGTTGCGCACCGGCTTGACGACCGTCGGTCAAGCGGGCGCAGACGTCGGCATGCCGGACAAGGCGGCAACGCTTGCCACCGTCCTCAAGGCCCAGGGATACACCACCGGCCAATTCGGCAAGAACCATCTTGGCGATATGAACAAGTTCCTGCCGACGCTGCATGGCTTCGATGAGTTTTTCGGCTATCTCTATCACCTCGATGCGATGTCAGACCCCTACTGGTATTCGTTCCCGAATGACCAATCGTACCGGGACAAAGTGGGGCCGCGCAATTTGGTCCACAGCTTTGCAACGGACACGGATGACACAACCGAGCAGCCGCGTTGGGGCAAGATCGGTAAGCAGAGGATCGTGGACGAGGGTCCACTGGCACCGTATCCCGACATGACCAACGTGCCGAACATGCATGACATAATGCCCAAGGCCAAGTACGACATGGGCACATTCGACGAAGTGCTGGTCAAGGCTTCGTGCGACTTCATGGACAAAGCCAAGACCGACGGCAAGCCGTTTTTCGTCTGGCACAACACGACGCGCATGCACGTCTGGACTTTTCTGTCGCCTAAATACCAGGCCCTCATGAACAGCGAGACCAACTATGGCCTTGAAGAAGCTGGAGTGGCACAGCTTGATGACAGCGTTGGCGCTCTTGTCAAATGCGTGGAAGATGCGGGTGAGGCCGACAACACCATCGTCATTTTCACAACCGACAATGGGGCGGAGGTGTTTACCTGGCCCGACGGTGGCATGACCCCGTTCAAGGGCACCAAAGGTACCGTAATGGAAGGCGGTTTCCGCGCGCCTGCCATCATCCGCTGGCCCGGCAAGGTCAAGCAGGGTACGGTCGAGAACGGTATATTTTCGGCCCTGGATTGGTTCCCCACCCTGGCGGCGGCAGCCGGCAACAGCGAAATCACTGAGCAGTTGCTCAAGGGTGTGAAGCTGGGCGACAGGACCTACAAGAATCACCTTGATGGCTACAATCAGTTGGACCTGCTGGTGGGCAAATCCCCATCAGCACGGCATGAATTTTTCTACTTCGGCGGCCCTTCGCTGGGGGCGGTTCGCATCGACAACTTCAAGTTCCAGTTCTTCCAGCAGCCGCAGGGCTGGCCCGGTGGGAAGGTAACAACTGACATGCCCACTATGGTCAATATCCGCCAGGACCCATTCGAACGGACACCCTCGATTGGTCAGCAAAGCCTCAATGACCTCGGCGGGGGCTACATGAATGACTTCTTCGCTCGCGAATTCTGGCGGTTCGTCAGCGTGCAGCAGGAGGTCGCGAAACTGGCGCTCACGGCGGTTGACTATCCGCCGATGCAAGACCCGGCGTCGTTCAATCTTGATGCTGTCAAGAGGCAGATCGATGCCGCAATTAAGAACAAGCCGGGTAACTAGACGGCCGGCTCAACACGACGGGCGGCTTTCCTGGGCCGTCCGTTCTGGTTCCAAGGCATAGTCCTGCGCATGTCTCAAGGGACGATCGGGGAACCGGGACACCTAACCCATGGGGCGCGTCATGTCTGTGGCACGTAACTTCATCAGGCTGGTCGGCGGTATCGTGCTTGGCCTGGCAACCTTGTTTGTTGTGGCTTCGGGGCAGGCACAGACCGATCCGCTGCCTTCATGGAATGATACCGCCCCGAAGGCGGCTATCGTCGCCTTCGTCGAGAAGGTGACGACCAAGGGGTCGCCCAACTTCGTTCCGGAACCAGAGCGCATCGCCGTCTTCGACAATGACGGCACGTTGTGGGTCGAACATCCAATGTACGTCCAGCTCGCTTTCGCGATCGACCGCGTGAAGGCGGAAGTCGCAGCCCATCCGGAATGGAAGGACACACAACCGTTCAAGGCGGTTCTGGAAGGGGACATGAAGGCGCTTGCGGCAGCGGGCGAAAAGGGTCTGGTGGCGCTCATCATGGAAACCCATGCGGACATGACAAGCGACGAGTTCCAGAAGGTCGTTTCCAAGTGGCTCGCCACCGCACGGGACCCGCGCTTCAAGCGCCCCTATACCGCTCTCGTCTACCAGCCGATGCTCGAACTGCTCGCCTATCTTCGCGCCAGCGGCTTCAAAACCTTCATCGTGTCGGGTGGCGGCATCGAGTTTATGCGCCCCTGGGTCGAACAGGTTTACGGCGCGCCGCCCGAGCAGGTCGTCGGCTCGTCGATCAAGACGCAGTTCGAGATGCGTGACGGCGTACCGACCCTGTTTCGTCTGCCGCAAGTCAACTTCATCGATGACAAGGCCGGCAAGCCGGTCGGCATCAACGAGCATATCGGCCGCCGCCCGATTGCCGCCTTCGGCAATTCCGATGGCGACCTGGAGATGCTGCAGTGGACGACGATGACAGGTGGAAGCGTCCGTTTCGGCATGCTCATTCACCACACGGACGCGCAACGCGAATACGCATACGACCGCGACACCGAGTTCGGCCGCCTCGACAAGGCGCTCGACGCCGCCGCCGTCAACGAGTGGACGGTCGTCGACATGAAGGCCGATTGGAAACAGATTTTTCCGGGGAAGTAGGATTGCGTCTCGTGTCTTGATCGCGCCGCTTATCCCAAACTCGAAGGACATCCACGATGAAAATCAATCATGTCACCGGCTTGATAGCCGTTGTTGGAGGCCTGGCACTGGCAGCAACTGCTGCACTCGCCCAGGATTCTACGAAGAAGCCGCATGTGCCGCTGAGCAAGGCGATCGGAAGGGTCGCGCCCACCGGTCCGGTGCCATCGCTTGCAGTCATCAACTCGGATGGCGCCAAGATCGACGGTGAAAAGTTGATTCTGACCGGAGTGTCGACAAATTCGATCGTCTTTGCCGACCGGCCGGTGCGGGCCGCCGGACATGTAACCACGGCACAGTTCATCATGCAGTGGGATGAAGGCAAGGACAACTTTGCCATCGACCCTCCAAACGCAACGGTGTCGGTGCTGGGAGGCGACGGATCGGACGTCAGTGACGCCGTGGTCACTCTGAAATCGCCAAAACTCGAAGGCACTACTCTCACATTCGACATTGCCGTTCTGGAAGGAAGCCTGAGTGGCGCGACCGGACCCGCTGCTGTTTTCATTGATCATTTCGGCGGTGGCTTTGGCGGAGGTGGTTTTGGAGGGGGCGGTTTCCGCGGCGGGGACTTTGGCGGCGGCGGCTTCCGCGGTGGGGACCTGGGCGCAGGTGGGTTCCACGCAAGCTCCGCACGTGTCAACGACGTCAACGTCACTCATGTCGGAGGCAACTATTGGCACGCCCCCGTCTACAATGGGGCCTGGTATCGCGGTGGCGCGGTTGCCGCGGGAGTGGTGACTGGTGCCGCCGTCGGTGCTGCCGCAGACAATCCATATTACTACCCGTCACAATGCGGCTACTATCCGTACCCGCCTTGCTACTAGGCTGGTTGGTTGGTCGATTCAGCACGACTACAACCACTCCCAACACAAGGTGGAGCTCGGTTGTCGGTATCTTCTTGGACCCAAACGGATCGGAGACCGATAGTGCATGCCCCTCTCGAGATCTCCCGCAGAGATAGCAGAGAACGCCAACGGAGCGCGACACCCCCCCGAGCGCAACCGACGAACCCGTGCAGGTATCGCCTCATTGCGCGACCACAGGTGATCGAGCTGGAGGTTCACGAGAGATCGGGTGTGTGGCTTGGCCGGTGTGTGGATTGATGCGCGGCTACCCGCACAATTGCGACGAATTTCGCACATCACCGCCCGGCGGGACGCGGCCCGCGATGACGGCAACGAAGCGTAAAAGCTTTACCGAATTCACCCTTACCGGTGAACGGCGAGCGCATTGTCGTAGAGGGAACAGAATTCTGCGGCGACGTCAGACGCGATCGACGCGATCAGCGGGGACAGTCGCGACGAGGGTGTGTCGAGATACACTGCGAAATAGTCGGTCGCTGGAAACGGGTGACGTACATTGAGCACTTTTAGGGTGCCAAGGCGCAGTTCGTTCTGGATAACGATTGGTGGCAGGACCGAGATGCCGATACCGGCGGCGATCATGCTGATCGTCGTGGCAAGAGAGTTGGAGTAATGAACCACGCCCTGACCGAAGGAATTGGCCGGAAGGTATTCCACCATGCGCCTGTGGGCTTGCGTTCCAACTTCATAAGAGATGATTGGGTTCAGCATCAGTTCTGCCCGGCTGATCGCCTCGTCATCACTCGGGAATGCGCCGTTGGCGATCCAGAACATACCGAATGTACACAGGTCAACGATCCGGTATTTCTCGACCTGCGAACCGTGGAAACCGAGAATGATGTCGAGTTCTCTCTTTTCCAGCTTTGAAAGGATCGTCTGCGATGCATCGGTGGTCACCGCGACACGGACACGCGGAAAGCGCTGCCGGAGCGTGCCCATGATGCCGGGCAGTATGGCCAGGGCCATCGCGGGCACGAGCCCGATGCGTACGGTTCCCTCTACCGTCTCGGGCGGCGCCACATCGCTGACCAAGCGATTGTAGCGTGCGATGATGTCCCGCGCGCCCGAGACGAAGGAACGTCCCTCTCGAGTCAGGTGCACGTCACGCGTATCACGTTCAAAAAGCCGGATGCCGAGTTCCTGTTCCATGGCCGAAATACGGTTTGAAATAGCCGCAGGCGTGATGTTCATACGGTCTGCAGTGGCACGGAAACTGCGCAATTCCGCCAACCACACAACCGTTTCCAGGAACCGAATATTCATCGCGTGAAGGCGCCTCACCATTATTACGACCGCTCTCGCGTATTTCACGCATAAATTGTCGTAAGCTGTTGTTTTATACAGACTATATTCCCGGATGCCACGTTACACCGTGAAGGCGATATGACAACGCCGGGGCGGCAAGGATTTCACACGCATTGGAAAAAGTCCGGACGGAAAACGCCCGGACCTTGGTGTCTTGATCGTGTCAGGCGAGCTTGGCCAGGACCTTGGCGCTCGCTCCGGTCATTTCGCCGAGTTTCTGAACCTTGTCGCGAACGCTGGCTTCACGTTTCTTGCCCGATTCTTGTCGTTTCAGTGCCTCCTCTGACACAGCCCGGACCTCATCCCGCGGGATGACCAGCACGCCACTTTCATCCGCAAGGATGGCATCGCCCGGCATAACCACGGCGCCACCGCAACTGATCGGAATGTTGAAGCCGCCCCCGAGATCGTAGAGGCGTGTGGTGATTGGCGAGAGGCCGCGCGACCACATCGGAAAATCAGATTCCTGAATTTCAGTGAGGTCGGTGCAAGGCCCGTCAACGATACCTGCAACTGCACCCGCCGCCTTGGCGGCAACAGTGACCCCACCGCCCCAGCACGCATATTTGTCATCGCCCAAACGATCGACAACCAGGATGTCGCCTGGACGCAACTGGCCGGTGGCATGGTGAAGAAGGGTGGAGTCCGGCCCGGCTATGGCGAGCGTCACGGCCGTTCCGACCACGCGGCGGCCAGGAAGAAGCGGCTGGATCTGCCGGTCCATGAAACCGAGCAGGCGCCAGTGGCCGACGGTTGCCGTCTCAACGCCACTGAGGACGTCGAGATCGTCCTGGGGTATCTGTTCCGGCATGTCTTTGATGACGTACATGGTGATATCTCCTTAGGCGCAGGCGAGGCGGCGGTGCTGTGTCATAGGGATGAGGTTGCGCACGCGCTTGATCTCTTTGGCGTCGATGCGTGCAGTGACAAAGCCGACCGGATCCGACGCGCGGGCAATCGTGTGCCCCCAGGGATCGCAGACCAGCGAGTGCCCATAGCAGGCGCGCTTCTCACCGTTGACCGTCACGCTGCCGGTCTGGCCGCAAGCAACGAAATAGGTCTGGGTTTCGATGGCGCGGGCGCGGGCCAGAACCTCCCAGTGGTCCTTTCCTGTCTGCAGCGTAAAGGCGGCGGGTAGCACGATGATATCGCAGCCGGCCTTTTCAAGCTGCAGGAAGAGTTCGAAGAAACGGATGTCGTAGCAGATGGCGCAACCGATTTTCATGCCGTCAATCTCGTAGGTGACGATGTCTTCGCCCGGCTTGACGGTGGCCGATTCCTTGTAGGCGGTGCCATCCGGCGCAACGATGTCGAACATATGGATCTTGCGGTAAGCGGCGACTTCCTTGCCTTCGCGGTCGAACACAAAAGAGGTGTTGTAGATGCGGTTCTCGCCCTCAACTTTTTCCATGATCGTACCGGCATGGACAAAGACCTTGTTCTTGCGGGCGAAATCCTGTGCCATCGTGTACGCGGCGCCGCCGGCAGGTTCTGCCAGCGCAAGCTTCTCTTCGGTCGTCGTGCCGTAGACTTCGAAATATTCCGGTAGCACGATGAGGTCTGGCTGGTCCGTCTTCATCGCTTCGGCCATCAGATCTTGGGCGATCTTCAGATTGGCGTCCCGGTCATTTTGCGGGTTGGTTTGGATAAGGCTGATTTTCATGGCTTTTTCTCCGAATGTCGGTCGCGATCAGGCGACGATCTTTTCCTGCTTCAGTGCGTTGATGGTGGACATGATGCCGGCGCGCAGCGCCATGTTTTGGGTGGCGACGACCAGCAATTCGGCATCTTCCTCAAGCGCAAAGGTCCGTTCTGCCGGCGTCCAGGCGGGCATGATCCAGGTCTTGCCGGCCTCCCGGGCCGCTTTGGCGATCCGGGAGAGATCCTTGCGATCCTCGTCGTTGAAGGCGTAGGCGCCGCGGCCACGGGCAAGCGCCAGGTCAGACGGGCCTGGGAAGAGGCCGTCGACGGTGTCGAGCGCTATGATCTTCTCGACGTCGGCAAGGCTCTCTGCCGTCTCGATCATGGCGTAACACCTGGTGCGCCTGTTTTCTCTTTCGAAGGCATCCGACGACGGGCGGGCGTAGCCGAACACCCGGCCACCGGCATAGGATCGGATGCCGAGCAGCGGATACTTCGCCGCCTTGGTGACCTCACGGGCGTGCTCAACACCCAAGATGTGTGGGAGGATCACGCCGTCCGAGCCGAAATCCAGCGCCTGCTGGATGGCTTCGGTGGTCGGTGCAATCACCTTGGTCAGAGCCGGGATGCCAAGTGATTTGGAAAAGGCCAGAAACTGGTCGAGCGTTGCGAGATCGAAGGTGCCGTGCTCAAGTTCGATGACAAGCTGGCTGACGCCGCATGTCTTTGCGATTTCCAGGAAGCCGAAATGCGGCTGTGACATCCAGAGCGCGATATTATCCATTTCAGTAGTCTCCATTTCAAAAGTCGTTACTTGCCGATGGTCCTGGAAAGGCCAAGCGTGCGTTCGATGACGAAAATGATGAGAAGGGTGGCTGCGACGAGAACGACGGACACGGCGGCTGTCATGGGGTCGGTCTGGCTTTCGACATAGTCGAATATCTCCACCGGCAGGGTCCGCAGACGTGGCCCGGTGATGAACAGGGAGATGACAACCTCGTCGAAGGACAGCAGAAAGGAGAGAGCGGCACTTGCGATGAAGCCGGGCATCATTAGAGGCAAAGTGATGCGGCGCACGACGGTGAACGGTGCTGCACCCAGCATGGTGGCCGCATCCTCGACCGATGGGGGAAGGGTCGAAAACGCCGTCAGCATGATCCGGATCACGTAAGGCGTGGTGATGATCAAGTGGGCTATGATGAGCCCAGTGTAAGTACCAAGCAGACGTGCCTGGACGAAGACCAGAAGAATGGCGAGGCCAAGCACGATCGAGGGTAAGAGCAGCGGTGCCGTGAACAGGTTCAAGAGCAATTCGCGGCCGGCGAAACGCCGGCGGCGAATGGCAAATGCGGCAGGCACGCCGGCCGCAAGGCTAAGCACGGTGACCGTGACTGCGATCGTAAGACTGATCCACAGTGCATTGATGAAGCCGCTATGGGAGAACATGGCCCCATACCAGCGAAACCCCCAACTCTCCGGCGGGAAAGTGATGTAGCTGTCATTGCTGAAGGACAGCGGCAGCACAATCAGGATAGGAGCAAGCAGGAAGAGATAGATTGAGGCGACGAGGAGCCGGAAGGCTGTGCTCATTTGGCCGATCATGTCAGTGTTACTCCTTAATCGAAGCGCTTGACGACGCGGGAATAGACCGCAAGCGCAATGCCAAAGATGATGAGCACGATGACGGAGATTGCAGCGGCGGTCGGCCATTCGAGCTGGATGACGGCTTGGTCGTAGATCTCTGTCGCAAGCAGGAAGACCCGCCCGCCCCCCAGCAGCTTCGGGGTGATGAACGAGCTGATCGAAAGGACGAAGCAGAGCAGGCAGCCAAGTGCGATGCCGGGCGCCGTCAGCGGCAGGATCACCCGACGGAATCGCGTCCAGCTATTGGCGCCGAGTGAGGCCGCAGCTTCCTCGTAGACATTCTCGAGACGGCCGAAACCGGCGATCAACGATAGTGCCATGTAGGGAATGAGGACTTCGACCATGCCGATGAAGACCCCAAGCGTGTTGTTGGTCAAACGCAAGGGGCTGTCGATGATCCCAGACGACATCAGTATGCCGTTAACGACACCCTGGTCGCCGAGAATGACCATCCAGCCGTAAGTGCGCACCACGCTGCTGACGAGCAGAGGAGACACGGTGATGACGAACAGCATGTTGCGCCACTTTGGTGAAACGCGATGCAGGAACAACGCGATCGGATAAGCGCAGCACAGCGTGACCAGCGTCACTCCAAAGCCGAGCAAAAGCGAGTTGGAGACCAGTTCGATGCTGAAACTGTCGGTGAAGAAATTGGCGTAGTTTTCGAGCGTGTAGTTGTTGGTCAGCACGCCGCCGCTTCGGCTTTCGATGAAAGAGATCATGCCCAGCCTGATCACGGGCAGGATGAAGGCAATGAAGTTGATGACCGCCATCGGCAGAAGCAGCGCGATCAAGAGGAAGCAAGACTTCTTCCGGCGAGAAGGTGCATGGGCAATTGCTATGGGTGAGGTGATAGCTGCCATGGTTCAGCTCCCGAAAACCTGCATGTCCTGCGGCTTCCACTCGCACAGAAGCTTTTCCCCGCTCTGAAAGCTGTGGCCGGCGCTTGCGGTGTGCACTTCCGTGGTCAGCACATTGCCGCCGATGTCGATGTCGTATTGTACGACGTCACCGATGTAGGTGACGCGCACGACCCTGCCGTGGGTGGAATTGGTGGCGATGCTGATCAGGCTGCGGTCGCGGCTGGGTGTCAGGCTGATCCGATGAGGGCGGATGGCAGCCTTCGCTTTGCCAGACGTCAGATTGCGCGTGTTGCAAGGATAGACGGAAGCGCCGATGCGGACGCGGTCGAGGGCTTCGATCTCGCAGTCAAGAACGTTGGTACGACCGACGAAATCGGCGACGAAAAGGTCGGCAGGACGCTCATAGATATCTTCTGGCGTCCCGAGCTGGGCGAGCTTGCCGCGATGCATGACGCCGACGAGATCGCACATGGTCAGCGCTTCCACCTGGTCGTGGGTAACGAATACGGTGGTGATCTGCAAACGCTGCTGGATTTCACGGATCTCGATGCGCATGTCGTCGCGCAGCTTGGCATCGAGGTTGGAAAGCGGCTCGTCCAGAAGCAGGAGGCGCGGTCGGATTACCAGGGCGCGGGCAAGCGCCACGCGCTGCTGTTGCCCGCCAGACATTTCCTTCGGCTTGCGGTCGCCAAAGCCGGGTAGCCTCACCATTTCCAGCGCTTCCTCAACGCGGTGGCGCGCCTCGCGGCGCGAAACGCCACGCATATCCAGCCCAAAGGCGACGTTTTGCGCCACGGTCATATGCGGAAAGAGTGCGTAGTTCTGGAAAACGAGACCGATATCGCGCTTGTGTGGCGGTTCGTGAGAAATGTCGTCGCCGTCGACCGCGATGTTGCCCTTGGTTATGTCAAGCAGGCCGGCGATCATGCGCAGCGTTGTGGACTTGCCGCAACCGGACGGGCCGAGCAGGCCGAGTAGCTTGCCCTTCGGCACCTCGATGTCGAGGTCGTCGACAGCCATGTAGTCGACGCCGTAGCGTTTGGTGACGCCTTTGAGCTTGAGAAATGTCTGGTCGCCGGCTGAACCAGTAACGGGATCATTGGCCTGTGCATCGTGGCGCAGTTCTTGAATGTGCATATCTTCACCATGTGCGAATTGAGGTCGGCCTGCGTGACGGAAATCCGTTCCCGTCACGACGGCGCGCGTTCGCTGCCACGCGTCAATGACGCATGCTGCAGGGGGTGACCTGTCCTATGAGATCGCTTGGTTCCGGGCTGGTCCGACCCGGATGCCAGCGCTTAGCGGCCGGCGGGGATTATCTTGCGGCGCCACGGCTGCAGGATGTCGTCGCGCATTTCGCCGATCGTCATCCAGTCGACGGCGATGAGTTTTCCGCGTTGAGCCGGATCCAACATCGGAATGCGCTTGGCGGTGGCTTCATCCACTTCGGCTTTGCTGTTGGTCGGCGCGTAGAACATGGCTTTGGCAAAGGCTGCCTGTGCCTCCGGACCGATGGCGTAGTTTATGAAGGTCTGCGTCGCTTCAGTTTCGGACGCCTTTTCGATTGCGCTGATGACGTTGATCTGCGAGGCAGTACCTTCGGTCGGGCCGACCGAGTTCACACGACCTTCGGTCTGGTCGAAATAGAACTGGGAACGGGCATTCCAGCCGATCGAAACTGTCGCGGTACCGTTGGCCACGAGCGTATAGGCGTCGGGCTTCGGTTCCCACGTTTGTACACGCGGTGCGAGTTCGACGAGTTTGTCGACACCGGGGTCGATGGTATCCTTATAGTCTTCCTGGCCTGCAAGGCGATTGGCGATGATCGTCAGAAGGATCGCCTGGATATCGCCGCCGCCCTGTGCCGGCAAAACGACCTTCCCGTCCTGCTTTTCATCCCAGAGAGTTTCCCAGCTGGTTGGCGCCGCTGGAAATGCCTTGCTGTTGTAGATCAGCGTCAGCGTATCGTAGGTGAGGGGAATGGCAGATCCCCCAAGATCCTTGCCGAGATCGTAGACGTCGGCGTAATTCGGGATCTTTGCCGTGTCGAGTTCGGCGACAAGACCTTCCTCCTTGGCGATCTTGGCGACAGACAGGTCATAGATGACCGCATTGACTTGTGGCGCGTCGCGTTGTGCACGCATGTTGCCGAGAGAGGTGGCTGCGTTCTGGACACCATAGTAGTTCACTTTGATATCGGGATGGATCTTCATGAAGGGTTGCACGACCGCCTTCAGGTAGTTTTCTTCAAACGGGCCGCGGTAGCCCATAACGGTGATTTCCGCGGCGCTTGCGTAAGCTCCCGACAGCATAGTCGCTGCGAAAAGCGTAGCGGAAAGGACTTTCATGGAATTGCGTTTCATATCGGTATTCCCCTTTCGCCTTTAGGCTTTGCTTGTTGTTGAGCAGACGATATGCAGCCCTCCAAAAGGGGTCCAACGACTAAATTCTATCGATTGTTCAAGAATTCTTTTTAAGGCCGACATAGTTGCCTTCGATTGATTTGTACTCAGAATAAGTACGATCATGTCATCTCATTCTGCCTTTGGCTGGCAATTTTGGTTTTTGCAGAAAATAATTCCCCAATTGACCCGCATTCGGGGCGGGTTGATAGACACGCAATGCGCGTGCGATGTCATCCATGCGCCCCTTTGACGTGCATCTGTTCGGAGCAGCTCCAAGAAAATTGTTGAGTAGACGATGTGGCCCGATAGCATGAGGACATCAGTGTTGATTGCCGCATTCGGAGTGTCTTATGACCATCAACTATATGCTTCTTACAGGTGCCAGCCGCGGCATTGGTCATGCAACTGTGAAGCTTTTCCAGGAGAATGGCTGGAGGATATTGACGGTATCGCGCCAGCCATTTTCTGAAGAATGCCGCTGGCCCTCCGCGCGTGATAGCCACATTCAGGCGGATCTTGAGAATCTGGAAGGCATTGACAGTCTGGCTGCGGCGGTGCGCGAGCGTCTGCCAGACGGCAAGTTGGCTGCGCTCGTCAACAACGCCGGCATCTCGCCGAAGGGGCCCGGAGGATCGCGTCTTGGCGTCGTTGACACTGATGCTTCCACCTGGTCGCGCGTCCTCAACGTAAACGTTGTCTCGACGGCGTTGCTGGCGCGTGCGTTGCTGCCGGAGCTGAAAGCGGCGCAGGGTTCGATTGTGAACGTCACGTCGATCGTCGGCTCGCGCGTCCATCCATTCGCAGGCGTGGCGTATGCCGCGTCGAAAGCGGCACTGGCGGCGCTGACGCGCGAACTCGCCCACGAATTCGGGCCGCTCGGCATCCGTGCCAACGCGATCGCGCCGGGAGAGATCGACACCGCCATCCTGTCACCCGGAACCGAGGACCTCGTAAAGTCTCAAGTGCCGTTGAACCGACTGGGCACGACACGCGAAGTGGCGCAAACGATTTACTTCCTGTGCACCCAAGCTTCGTCTTACATCAACGGTGCGGAGATTCACATCAACGGCGGTCAGCACGTCTGATTGCAGCAAATCGACCGGTTGGACAACGCCCGTGCATCGCCCGCATTTCCGGTGCGCAGGCGCCAATATGTTGCCACCCTTAATGCGACCCTTGCGCCCTGCCCATTCACTAGCGACTTCGTGCGCCAGTGCCGGATGCGCGCGACAGGCAAGAAAAGTGAAACGCGATGTCGGCAAAGACGACGAATGCTGCTGTGCGCATGCTTGGTGCCGAACTGGAGACAAGCGCGATTGCGGTGCCTCCCGATCAGGCAGAGCGCATCGCCCGTGATCATTACGGGCTCCGTGGCAAGGCCGAATGGCTGTGGGGAGAAAAGGACAGCAATTATCGCCTGACGCTTGAGGACGGGACCGCCTATCTCCTCAAAGTCCTCAATCCGGCGGAGGATCCTCTCGTCACCAGCATGCACAGCGAGGCACTCTTGCATGTTCAAGCAATGGACCCGGGCATTCCCGTCCAGCGTATCATCCGAACCCGTGACGGGGCCGCCGATTTCCGTTTTGACGCCGATGATGGTGGCACCCGTGGTGTGCGAATGGTCACTTTCGTCCCGGGGATCGCGCAGCGCACCGCGCTGAATTCTGCGCTGCAGCGCAGGAAGGTCGGCGCTTTGCTCGGGCGGATGCAGAAGGCGCTGAAGAGTTTTACACACGCGGCCGCATCGCACAGGATAACCTGGGATATGAAACATGCCGGCGGCATGCGCGACCTGATGCCGGCATTCGCGGATCCATTCGAGAGGGCGAGGCTCGAAAGGGCGATCGACGAATTCGAGGCGCAGATCATCCCCGTGATGCACTCACTGCCGGCGCAGGTCATCCACAACGATTTCAACATGGAGAACATCCTGGTCGACCCGGCGCGACCACAGGACATAACCGGCATCATCGACTTCGGCGACATGGTCCATGCTCCCATTCTCTTCGACGTGGGCGTCGCAGCCGCCTACCAGATTGGCGCCGAGAATGACCCGGTGCAGGCGATGTGCGACCTGGTCGGGGGATATTGCGACGAATGTGTACTTTCTGAAGCGGAAATCGCACTCGTCTACACTGCGGCGGTGATGCGACTGGTGATGCGGCTCGCGATCCCTCAGTGGCGGGCGCGGCTGTTTCCCGAGCATGCTGCGCGCTTCACCATCCGTAGTGCCAGCGTTTGGGCGCAGCTTGCGCGCCTTGATGCCATTCCGAAGGAAAGCGCAATCGAACGACTGTGTGCGGCCAATCGACAAGGATCAAGAACATGAACAAGTCCCTTACCTGCGGGCCTGCTGCCTCCATGGTCAACGGCTTTGATGCCTCCCGACTGGACAGCCTTCCGGCGCGTGAGCGAAATCTAGTCGAACGACGCCAGACACTGCTTGGACCGTCCTATCGGTTGTTCTACGACACGCCGGTCCATATCGTCCGGGCTGAAGGGGTCTGGCTTTATGGCCCCGACGGTGAGGCGTATCTCGATGCCTATAACAACGTGCCGTCGGTTGGGCACTGCCATCCGCATGTGGTCGATGCCATCGCCCGGCAGGCCGCCCAACTCAATACGCACACCCGCTATCTCAGCGAGCAAATTCTCGACTATTCCGAGCGGCTGCTTGCAACGTTTCCGAGCGAGCTCGATCGCGTGATGTATACCTGTACCGGTAGCGAGGCAGTGGATTTGGCGCTGCGTCTTGCGCGGTATTACACCGGAGGGACCGGTGTAATCATCACGGAAAATGCCTATCATGGTGTCACGACGGCCGCTGCGGAAATTTCCCCGTCTCTCGGGCCGAACATGCCGCTCGGGCAACATGTCTTTACGGTGCCCGCACCCGATGCTCGCCGTACCGATGGACGCAATGTTGGCAGCGCGCTAGCCGAAGATGTATCCAAAGCAATTGCCTTCATGAGACGCCGCGGCATTGCGCCTGCCGCCTTCATCGCTGACGGCATCTTTTCAACGGACGGTATCTTCTCCGATCCTCCCGGTTTCCTGAAGCCAGTCGTCGACGTCCTCAATGCGGCGGGCGCCCTTTACATCGCGGACGAAGTGCAGCCTGGTTTCGGACGCATGGGCTCTCATATGTGGGGGTTTATGCGCCATGGCATTGTTCCTGACGTTGTCGTCATGGGTAAGCCGATGGGCAACGGGATGCCGATCGCTGCCGCCGTCATGAAGTCCAAGATCCAGGCTCGCTTCGGGCAGGACATTCGCTACTTCAACACCTTCGGCGCCAATAACGTCTCGATCGCTGCTGCTTCGGCGGTACTCGACGTCATCGAGGGTGAAGAACTCATGCGCAATGCTGAGGATTCCGGTGCGCACTTGCTTGCCGGCATGCAGCGTCTCCAGGACGACTTCGCCTCGATCGGCGATGTCCGGGGATGCGGTTTGTTTCTCGGTATGGAGTTCGTGACGGATCGTGCAAGCCGCGAGCCAGATGCCCAATTGTCACTCAAGGTCGTCAACGGCCTGAGAGATCGCCGCGTGCTAATCAGCGCGACAGGAAAACATGGCAATATCCTTAAAATCAGGCCGCCTCTGCCATTCTCCAGAGAGAACGCCAACGTCTTCCTTACTACATTGAAGGATGTACTTTCCGAGATCGGATAAAGCTCTGGCCCCGATAATCAGCTTCCGGGCGATCTGTATGGGTAAGTATGTCTGTGGCGATCTTTCGTGTGCCTCCTCGCAGAGCGGTGATGAGAGCCCGAAGCCTTCACGCGTTGCTCGCTGGTGAGGCGAATAGGGTACGCGTCTTAAAAACTGGGTCGATCCACCCCGGGTCGGCCAAAGGAGCGAGCTCGATTTCGAATGGTTCGATCTCGCCTGCCACAGATCGCGGCGCCTTGCGTGGAGGCCAACATTCGATCCCCGCCCTTCCCATCTGTTCGCGCGCGTCCTTGCGGTGAATACGGTCACTATTCGCCGAAAAAAATGCGGAGAACTCACTCGCAAGCTGCGTTCGTCAGGCCCGACCCTCGCCTCTCTAGTCGGTGACGCCTTGCAAAAAGTCCGTTCGTTCGGCTGCGCTCGCAACGAACACCGCCTTCAGGCGTTCAGCGGCAGGCGAAAGGCTGTGTTGACGGCGCTGCAACAGGGAAACGTCGCGCATGACGAGGGGCTCGACCAGGTCGACGGTCGTGACACGCACGGCGGAGGCGAGCTGGCTGGAGTTTTCCGGCAATACCGCGACCCCCATGCCCGCGGCGATCATGCTGATTGCGGTCGTTGAGAAACGCACTTCGTATTTTGGCCGGAAGTTTGGAACGACACGGATCAGGTTGTGCTCGACGATGTTGCGCAGAGGGTTGGCGGCGGCCAGCGTGATGAGGGTTTCCCCCTGCAGTTCCGCCCAGCGCACCGATTTGCGCTTGGCAAAGCGGTGATCCTCCCGGCAGACCAGCATCAGCTTGTCGCGCAGCAACGGGGTTGCGGTGATCTCCGGATCCTCCTGTGACAGCGTCCCGACGGCAATGTCGACCTCGTTGCGCTTGAGCGCGGGGGTGATCTGTTCCTCCGGCATGTCGCGGATGTTGACGGAGATCTCCGGGTACATGCGTAAGAACCGCGCGATGATCGGCGGCACGATGGTGGCGGCAAGAACGATCGCCGCAGCGATCGTCACCTGGCCGCGCTTCAAGGAAGCGTTGTCACGCACGTCCCCGACCGCAAGCTCCAGGTCCTTGAGGATCTTTCGTGCCTGCGGCAGAAACTCCTCCCCGACGAGGGTAAGGGAGACCATGCGCGTGTGTCTGTCGAAGAGGCGCACCCCGATCTCCGATTCCAGGTCGCGGATAAGAATACTGACCGCAGACTGGGTAAGATGGAGGTTGCGTGCGGCCAGATTGAACTGGCCGAGCTCGGCGACCGCTATGAAGGCCCTGAGTTGCCGCAGGGTTATGTTCATCGATGCGCGGCCTCCTGTTGTCGAACTTTCATCAAAGCCTGCCGCGTCTACTCTTGTCTACCCCGCAAGTGCTGGTTGCTCTTTGTTGCCGGCCATCAGCAGGCCGAGTTCGTCCAGGCGGCTGCGGTCCGGCGGCAATTCGCCAAGAATTTCGCCGTGAAACATCACGAGTATGCGATCGCAGATCGCAAAGAGCTCCTCAAGTTCGGTGGAAATCAAGAGGATGGCCCGGCCGTTGTCGCGTTGCTTCAACATCTCCTCCATCACGAACTCCATCGCGCCGATGTCAATACCGCGGGCAAGCTGGTTGACGAGGATGAAATCCGGATTGCGCGCCAGTTCGCGCGCGACCACCAGCTTTTGCTGGTTGCCGCCCGACAGGGCACCGATCGGCTGGTCTTCGTCTCGACATTTCACGCGGAAACGCTTGATGAGATCGCGGGTCTGTTCGCCGATTGCCCGTCGGTTCAGCATGCCGCGGGTCGCGAAGGGTTTCTGGTCATAGCGCTGGAGAATGGTGTTCTCGCTGAGCGATAGCGGCATCACGATCCCATGTTTGTGCCGGTCCTCGGGAATGTGGGAGAAGCGCCTGGCATTGATGCGGGCGGGGTCGAGGCCTGTGATGTCTTCGCCATTGAGCATCACGCGGCCGGATTCGATCGGCAAAAGACCGGAAAGCCCGAGCGAAAGCTCCGTCTGACCATTGCCGGACACACCTGCGATCCCGACGATTTCGCCAGCGCGCACATTGAGACTGACGCCGCGCACGGCGGGCAGGCCAGCCTCGCCGCGGCAGACGAGATTTTCAACCGAAAGCACGATGCGACCGGGAGACGAGGGGCTTCGCGGCAGTTCCATGCGGACGTCGCGGCCGACCATCATGCGGGCAAGGTCACGCGCATTGGTCTCGCGCGCATCGATCGTGTGCACGACGCGGCCGTCGCGCATGACGCTGATGCGATTGCTGACGCGCATCACCTCGTCGAGCTTGTGCGAGATAAAGACGACGGTCTTGCCGTCCTTCACGAGGTCACCCATGAGGCACAGCAGTCGGTCGGTCTCCTGCGGCGTAAGAACGGCGGTCGGTTCATCGAGGATCAGCAGATCGACACCGTGGAACAGGGCCTTGAGGATTTCGACGCGCTGCTGCTCGCCGACCGAAAGATCCTCAATGCGCGCCTCGGGGCGCACGTCGAGCGCATAGCGGTCTGAAAGGGCGCGGATTGTCTCGTGCACCTTGTTCATGTCGTTGATGACGCCAAGCGCCGAGCCCTGGCCGAGGATGTAGTTTTCCGCCACCGTCAGGTTGTGCACCAGCATGAAGTGCTGATGCACCATGCCGATGCGCTGGCGGATCGCTTCCCGAGGGCTGTTGAAGCGCACGGATTGACCCTTGTAGACGATCTCGCCCTCATCGGGGCGTACCATGCCGCAGATCATGCTCATCAGCACGCTCTTGCCCGCGCCGTTTTCGCCGAGCAGCGAATGGATCTCGCCCTCTGTAATTTCCAGTGACACGCCGTCGCTCGCCACAATGGAACCGAAGCGCTTGCGGATATTATCGATGCGCAGGAAAGGAAGCTTGGACATATCCGTTACCTCATCTCGTAGGGCTGGCCGAGTTTGCTCGGTGCGGAGCCCCTGCCGCGGACGACGACGAGCGTGATGATCGTCATGACGTATGGAAGTGCCTGCAGCACCTGGTACGGCACGACGATCGATGCCTGCGCCTGGAGCATGAGCTGCAGCGCATAAAAGAGGCCGAAGAGCAGGGAGACGAAGAAGGCCCCGGTCGGCGACCAGCGCGCGAAAACGACCACTGCAAGCGCGATGAAGCCGCGGCCGGAGGTTATGCCTTCGACAAATTGATTGGAGTGGCCAAGCGTCAGGAACGCGCCTCCAAGTCCGGCAAGGCCGGTGCCGACCATCACCGCCGCATAGCGGTAGCCAGTTACACTTCTGCCGGCGACGTCCACGGCCTTGGGATGTTCGCCGACCGCTCGAAGGGTAAGGCCGAAGGAGGTGCGGTAAAGCACCAGCGCGGCAAGGACTGTGACGAGGATCGTCGAATAGACGATGAGGTTTTGCCGAAAGAACGCTTCCCCGAGGAAAGGCAGATCGCTGAGGAAGGGGATGCGGACGGGTTGTGCGATTTCGATGCCTTTGCCGGTCGAGACGTAGTAGGTGCGAAAGAGGAAGCCGGTAAGGCCCATGCCAAGCAGGTTCAAAGCCGCACCCACGACGATCTGATCCGCCTTGATGGTGATCGTCAGGAAGGCGAAGATCAGCCCGAACAGCATGCCGCCGGCGATACCTGCTGAGAGCCCAAGGGGAATGTTGCCGGTCGCGGACGCAGCGGCGAAGCCGCAAAACGCACCCATCAGCATCGTACCCTCGAGGCCGATATTGAGCACGCCTGCCCGTTCGGAAAAGACCTCTCCGATCGAGGCGAATATGAGCGGTGTCGCAAGCCTCCAGGCGGCGCCGACAAGCGTCGCGAGAAATGTGCCAAACATCATGTCGTCCATATGAGACCCTTCCGGAATGTCGCTAAAGTTTTGTTGTCCCGAAGCGTTCGCGACGCTTGGGGAGTTTCCATGCTTTCAAGCCACTATCCTGAAGAAGTCGCGCAACTTGGCGAAAGCGACGACCGATAGAATGACGATGCCCTGAATGATCAAGACGAGGATCTGCGGGACCTGAGAGTTGATCTGGAGGATTTCCGAACCCGAGCGAAGCGTCGCGAAGAGACCCCCCGACAGGATCGCAGCCAGTGGATTGTTATTGGCCAGCAGCGCCACCGCGATGCCTTCGAAACCATAGCCGGGGGAGATATTCTGATAGAGCCGACGCGTGACGCCCGCCACCTCGAAGGCCCCGGCAAGGCCGGCGAGCGCACCGCTGATGCAAATCGCGATCATGACGTTTCGCGCGACATTCATGCCGGCATAGCGGGCAGCATGCGGATTGACGCCGACGACGCGCAACGCAAATCCCCGGCTGCTCCTTTTGAGGAAGATGGATAGTGCGATCGCCAGGGCCACGGCAACGAGGATGCCGATGTGAAGCCGCATGTCCGTGACGATGCGGGGCGTCCAGGCCTCACGAACGAGCTTTGCGGATTGGGGGTAGGCGGCACTTGCATCGCGCATCGGACCGGTGACGAGGTAGCTCGTCATGATGAGGGCAATGTAGTTGAGCATGATCGTGGTAACGATCTCGCTCGCCTGAAAGCGCACCTTGAGATAGCCCGCGATGCCGGCCCAGGCGGCGCCTGCAAGGGCGCCCGCCAGCATCACGAGCGGCGCGTGCACCCAGACAGACAGACCGTCGATGCTGGTGCCGACGAAGGTGGCGGCGATCGCTCCGACATAGAGTTGACCTTCGGCGCCGATATTCCAGATCGAACAGCGGAAGGCGACGCAAAGACCTGCGCCGATCAGGATCAGCGGCGTCGCCTTCAGAAGAATCTCTCCGACCGATCGCATGTCCTGGAAGGAGCCGAAGATCATGACGGTGACGACATCGCTGCCGTTGAAGCCGTTCAGCCAGAGCAGGGCAGCGCCGCAGGCAAGCGCGACGAGGACCGCTGCCAGAGGTGTCACGGTGCTGATCGCAGCCTGCGAGAGCGAGCGGTAGAATGCTTGGGTTGCTTGAGAATTCACGGTCTCACGCACTCCCTGGTTTACCTGTGCCATGGGTGGGGTCCGGATGTTGTTGTGATGCGGAAGGATGTGTTGCGGCCGGTAAGCCGGCCGCAACCGCAATCGGCTATTGCCCGCCGGTCTTGATTTGCCCGGCGGCGATCTTGGCGCTGATTGCCGTCACCTCGGCTTGGATATCTGCCGGTACCGAGACCGGACCATCCTCTCGGAAGGTGAAAGAGATGACCTTGGGGTCCTTCAGGCCGAAGACCACGTTTTCCTTCGGCGGATTGCCGTCCTTGATCGAGCGCACCACCTCGACCACGCCTTGCGCATAGTCGGCGACGTAGAGGCCGAGGATGTTGTTGGGCGCAACCTCGGTGAAGTCGCTGAAGATCGAGAAGGAGCGCACGTTGGGACCCGATTCTGCGATCGCCTGATAGCCGCCGACCGTCGCACCCGAGGCGTTCGGAACCACGAAGTCAGCACCTTGGGCGATCATGCTCAAGGCCGCTTCCTTGGCAGCGGTCGTGTCGGTGAA
Source organism: Ensifer sp. 2TAB8 (assembly GCF_052115125.1). Taxonomy (NCBI): domain Bacteria; kingdom Pseudomonadati; phylum Pseudomonadota; class Alphaproteobacteria; order Hyphomicrobiales; family Rhizobiaceae; genus Ensifer; species Ensifer sp. 2TAB8. The sequence goes on from NZ_JBFRGB010000015.1 coordinate 35,607, forward strand.
GTTGCCGATATAGGCTTCGCTGATCGGGAAATCCGGGTTGATGCTTCTTGCACCATTCTTGAAGCCTGCGAACGCCTGCTGGATTGGAGGGATCTCCATGCCGCCGACAAGACCGGCCTTGCCGCCCATTTTGGCGGCAATGACGCCCATCAGGTAGAAGGGCTGGCTGGTATCGGTGTTGAGGCCGATGACGTTGCCTTCGTGGATGGCGCTGGAAGAGATTAGGAAGTAGGTGTCCGGATAGTCCTCGGCCACGTCGAGTGCTGCATCCTGGAATTCGAAGCCATGTCCGAGGATGACCTTGTAGCCCTGGCTCGCATAGTCGCGAAACGCCTTCTCAAACGATGCCGGGTTCTGCTGCAACTCGACATAGCTGACCTTGGCGCCGAGCTGTTCCTCGACGCCTTTCAGCGCATTGTAGCCGATCCGGTTCCATCCCTCTTCCGAAACGCTGCCGGGGACCAGAAGACCCATCTTGAAATCTTCAGCGCGTGCAAAGTCCTGGCAGAGCGATCCGGCAAGAGCCAGCCCGAGAGTTGATGCAAGCAGCGAACGACGTGAAATTGCGGTGTTCATTTCATTCCTCCCATTAGATTGAAGTTCCAATCCCCCCGGAGCAGCCGTTCCCTTTTATGCGTTCTCCTTCAGGCGGATGTTTTCTGTGATGCTCTGCGAAACCAGCCGCCCGTTCGAAAAGACGAAGGCACGGTCGGGTCCGCCGGCAACCAGCGTGTCGGTATCGACGCAGTCGCTGATGACGAAATCGGCGCGGGCACCGGCCTTGAGTCCGTAGTCCCGGCCAAGGCCCATCAGGCGGGCTGGCGCGGTTGTGATCATCTTGTGCGCGGCGGCGAGTTCGTCGCCACGCAGATGTCCGGCAAGCAGCGTCCAACGCGCGATTTCCAGCATGTCCCCCGAACCGGTCGGAACGAACGGGTCCTGGATGTTGTCCGAGGCGGTGGCGATGGTAACGCCGGCGCGATGCAATTCGGCCACGCGCGTCAGTCCGCGCGGGGGCAGCATTTCGTAGTCGCGGCCCTGCAGGTAGAGATTTGCCGCCGGCAGCGTCACGACGCCCACATCAAGGGCGAGCAGCCGTTCGGCGATGCGCTGGAATTCACGACGGGGCAGGGCGCTCAGCACCGAAACATGGCTGAAGACCGTGCGGCCCTGCATGCCGAAGCGCTCGACCCGTTCAAGGGCGGCGTCCAGAAGCTGGACACCGGCATTGAGGTGTTCGTCAAGGTGCAGGTCGACCGGCTTTCCGGCCTCCACTGCGGCGGAAAACAAGATGTCGAGATAACGCGGCGGGTCCTCCGAGACGGCGGGTGTTCCACCGACCGCGTCGGCGAGCGCCACGGCGCCGCCTATATTCTTCTCAAGCCAATCGAAATCCTGACCGGGATGCGGCGTCATGAACGCGACGAGCTGCAGGGTGATGCGGTCTCTATTTGCGCTACGGATGCCCGCCAGGGTCTCGATACCGTGGAAGCCTGCATCCTTATCGACATTGATATGGCTGCGGACCGCGGTCGTGCCGCGTGAAAGACAGCGCTCGATCGTGCGGGTCGCGCGCCTGTGAATGTCGTCAGGGCCGGCGGTGCGAGCATATTTCGCGAATGCTTCGCGAGCGCCCTGGAGCGTGCCCGACGGATTGGGCGTGAAGCGAAGCACGCCTGTCTTGTCGAGATGCTGATGCGCATCGACGAAGCCCGGTGAAACGAGCATGCCCGTGATGTCCACGCGGACGCTTGAGGAACTGGTGTCGAGAAAGGGCTCGGCGATGGTGATGCGCCCATCGGCGCCTACGATAATGTCGCTTGGCGACTGCGAACCGTCGTCATGAACGACGGTTCCGCCGGTAAGAGCAAAGGGCTGGCCGGCCGTCAGGCTTTTGAGCGACGCCGCTGGATTGTCACGTACCATTCGTCCCCACCTTCTTTGTTATGGCGAGAAACTAAGCATGGGCGATTAATTCAAACAAATTCATTATTTCAATTGTTTGATAAATTATTCATAATAATTGCCGGCGATTGTCTTTCTTTGCGGCATGTATCGTCGCTGTAAAAAGCGAGTATAATCAATGGATTATACGTCGACTAGAGTCGGTGCGCATCGCCGCCGCGCTATGGTACGCCGCAGGAGGTCAGTGCCTGTATTGAGGCTCTTCGGCATCCAGTTGCCGGCGGATGGCGGCAAGATGGGCTTTAGCAGACTGGGGATCGCCTTCGCGCATCTGCCGGTACGCGGCCTCGGCAATTGCCTGGTCGACCGGCGAAACTTTCCTGCCCGTCGACATGGCGAGAACCTGCACCTCGGCTGCTCTTTCGAGGTAGTAGAGATCGTCCCACGCCTCGGCGATCGTGGGCGCCAGCACCAAGACGCCATGGTGCTTCAAGAAAACGACGTCCGCATCGCCTGCCGCCTCGGCAATGCGTGCACCCTCGCGGTGATCAAGTGCCAGCCCGTTGTAATGTTCGTCGACGGCCGTGCGGCCGTAGAATTTGAGTGCGGTCTGGCCTGCCCAGATCAGCGGCGGGCCGTCCGTCATCGAAAGCGCCGTTGCATAGGGCATGTGCGTGTGGAAGGCGACCTTCGCGCGCGGCAGCAGCCGGTGGATCTCGGCGTGGATATAGAAGGCCGTTGCCTCCGGTTCGCCCTCGCCATCGACAACGGTGCCGTTCAAATCGCACACGAGCAGCTTTGAAGCCGTTAGTTCGCGAAAGGCATAGCCATAGGGATTGACGATGAAGAGCGTGTCATGGCCGGGGACGACCGCGGAGAAGTGATTGCAGATCCCTTCCTCGAAACCGTTGCGTGCCGCCATGCGGAAACAGGCGGCGAGGTCTTCCTTCGCGGTGCGGATGGCATCGCTGGAAAGGTCGGGATAGTTCGTCCGCGCGGCGTCGGCACGGCCTTTCAGGGAGTGCGCCATCGTTATTGCTCCTGGACTGGCGTGGATGGGGGCGGCGGTTGGCCAAAGGCGTCTTGGACGCCGGCATCCGCGCACAGGGTCAAGCCGCTGCGCCCTGCCTGCCCGCGGTTGCGCGGTCCAGCAGCGCCACCAGATAACGCTGGAATTTGAGCGCGGTCAATCGGAGCGACTGGCCGATGCCGGACCTGAGTTCTGAACCCATATCGGCCTGAAAGCCTCAATGAACCGATTTTACAAGAAAGTCGCGAAACCGTCGGGCGGCAGGCGACAGCGAGCGTGCGCGCTTCTGGATCAGGCTGACTTCGCGCTTGATATGCGGCTCGGTCGGTGTGCGCACCACAAGGCCCATGGACGTCGCAAGGCGGGTGACGGCCGACGTCATGATCGCGACCCCGAGACCGCCTTCGACCATGCCGATGATCGTCAGCGGCAATGCGACCTCCTGCATTGCCTTTTCGAATGGCAACACGATGCCATTGCGCGCCAGTTCGTTTTCCAGGCGATCGCGGATCGGGTTGCCGCGCTGTGGACCGATCAGCTTGCGGTCGGCGAGATCCGTCCAGCGGATTTCCGCCAGTCTCAACAGCGGATCATCCGGGTGCAGGACCACGAGGAATTCATCGGTGGTGATCCGCGTGCCCATGAGTTCGGTATCGTCTTCCGGCGCCGTCCCGATGCCGATGTCGACCGAGCCGTTGGCCACCTGTTCCAGGACGGCTTTTTCGGCGACATCGTGCAGTGCGACAGTAATCTCCGGGTAGAGCTTGTTGAAGCCATTGACGAGCTGCGGCAGCATCAGGGCCGCCTGCACCGTTCCAGCCGCGATCGATACCTTGCCGCGCCGCAGCGCGTTCAGTTCGCGCGAGCTCTCCACCATCCCTTCGATGTCTGCCACCGCGCGTGCCGCGACCGGCAGGATGTCCATGCCCGCCTGGGTGAGGCGCAGCAGCCGGGTATGCCGGTCGAAGAGACGCAGATTGAGGTTCTGCTCCAGTTGGCGGACCAACGTACTAACGGCCGATTGCGACGAACCGAGCTTGTCGGCTGCAAGCGTGAACTGGCCGAGATTGGCTACGGTAACGAAGGCCCGAAGCTGCTTTAACGTGATGTCCATGGGAGCTCATTCATTCAATTACTATATGAATAAATATAATTGTGCCGATTGTTAACTGATTTGGCCAGCCGCATGATCCGCGATGTACGGCGTGCGGTGATAACACCATGAGGCCAAGATGCCCCCCACCGCGCCGGAAGCTGTTCGCTGGGAGGAAAGCGAATGTCTAATCCCGATACGACGGATCCTGTCGAAAAGATGTACCCGATCCCGAGCCTGATGGCTCTGGGCCTGCAACACGTACTCGTCATGTATGCCGGAGCGGTGGCCGTGCCGCTGATCGTCGGCAGCGCGCTTCAACTGCCCAAGGAACAAATTGCGATGCTCGTCAGCGCGGACCTGTTCTGTTGTGGCATCGTCACCATCATACAGTCGCTCGGCCTGTGGAATGTCGGCATTCGCCTGCCGATCATGATGGGCATTTCGTTCACCGCCGTGCCGTCCATCATCGCAACGGGTACCAATCCCGACCTCGGCATGCCCGGCGTCATTGGTGCCGTCATCGGCTCCGGTGTGTTTACCATCCTGGCCGCTCCGTTCTTCGGGCGCTGGGTACGCTTCTTCCCGCCCGTCGTCACCGGCACGGTCATGCTGGTGATCGGCCTGTCACTGATGCGGGTCGGCGTGAACTGGGCGGCAGGTGGCCAGCCGATGATCAAGGGGCCGGAGGGAATGATCCCGAACCCGGCCTATGGCGCGCCGTTCGCGCTTGCCGTCGCCGCCATCGTGCTTCTGTCGATCCTGCTCCTTACGCGCGTTCTCAAGGGCTTCCTGTCCAACCTTGCGGTGCTGATCGGCATCGGCATCGGTTTCGCCGTCGCCATTGCCGCCGGCAAGGTGGATTTTCATGGCGTCGCGGATGCGGACTGGGTTCGCATTATCCATCCGCTCGCCTTCGGATGGCCGATCTTCGAGTTCTGGTCAATCTTCTCGCTCTGTGCGGTCATGACGGTCATGATGATTGAATCGACCGGCCAGTTCCTCGCAGTCGGCGATATGGCCGGGCGCAAGATCACCCAGGCCGAACTCACCCGCGGCCTAAGAACCGACGGTGTCGGCAACATTATCGGTGGGCTGCTCAACACCTTCACCTACACGACCTATGCGCAGAATGTCGGCCTGCTGCAGATCACCGGCGTGCTCAGTCGATGGGTGGTGGCGGCGGGTGGTTTCATCCTGATCCTGCTCGGTTCGCTGCCGAAGGTTGCCTTCGTCAGTGCGTCGATCCCGAGCTATGTCGTCGGGGGTGCTGCGATCGTCATGTTCGGCATGGTTTCAGCGACCGGCGTGAAGATCCTGTCCAAGGTGGACTTCGCCGCCAACCGCCGCAATCTCTACATCGTCGCCGTCAGCGTCGGCCTCGCCATGGTGCCTGTTGTCGCCGAAAACATCTTCGTCCAGCTTCCCGCAGCGCTGGAAAAGTTCCTGCACAGCGGCGTGCTCGTCGGAACCTTTGCGGCAGCCCTGCTTAACATCCTGTTCAACGGCGTGCCGGCGAAAGACCCGGACGAGGTCGAGGTCGAAAACAGCGCGCCGGCGCCTGACCCGGCCTGAGAGCCACCAGTCCAGTCCGGCGGCCAATGTGCCGCCGGTGCCCCGAACCCCGCGAGGAATACCATGAGACGCTTCGACTATCATCGGGCGGAAACGCTGGAGCACGCCTCCCGTCTTCTTACCGAACTTGGCGACGACACCTTTCTGTTTAACGGCGGTACGGATCTGCTGGTCGAAATTCGCGAGCGGCTGCGGCGTGTGCGCAACGTCGTCGACATCAAGCAGATCCCCGGCCTGTCCGATATCACCTATGACGAGACGCGCGGGTTGACCTTCGGCGCGCTGGTAAGCGTCGGCCGCCTTGAGCGCCTGCCTCTTGTGCGCGAGCGTTATCCGAACCTTCGCTCTGCGCTCGCTTCGCTCGGCTCCATCCAGGTGCGCAACCGTGCGACCGTTGTTGGCAACGTCTGTCGGGCCTCGCCGTCGGCCGATACCATTCCGCCGCTGATCGCCGATGGCGCTTTCATACACATTTACAGCCGTACCAACATGCGGGTCGTGCCGCTTTCGGAATTCTTCACCGGTGCCGGCAGGACTGTGCTCGAGCGAGGCGAAATCGTCACGGGCATTACGGTTCCGCCGGCCAGCGACAACGCAGGAAAAGCCTATCTCAAGCACGGCCGCCGCAAGGCAATGGAGCTTTCCACCGTCGGCGTTGCCGTCAGCCTCGCCATGGAAGGCAGCGTGTGCAGCAACATCCGCATAGCGCTCGGTGCTGTCGGCGCGACCGTGCTGCGCGCGCCTGAGGCAGAACGCATTCTGCTTGGATCGACACTCGACGCTGCCACGATCAGGTCCGCTGCCCGAAAGGCGATGGAGGAATGCACGCCGATCAGCAACGTCCGCGCCAGCGCCGACTACCGGCTCGATATGGTCGGCGTCCTGACGGGGCGCGCCATCAACCAGGCATTGGAGGCTTTGGCATGAAACGGATAGTCGAATTCACCGTCAACGGCGAGGAACGGGAGATGGCGGTCGAGACCTGCCGCTCGCTGCTCGATGCGCTGCGCGACGACGTCGGCCTCACCGGCACGAAGAAGGGCTGCGATGTCGGCGATTGCGGGGCGTGCACGGTGCTGGTCGATGGCGAGCCCGTCAACGCCTGTCTGATACTCGCGGTCGAAGTGGAGGGCCGTTCGGTGGAGACCGTCGAAGGGCTCCAGCCAGGCGTCGATACGCTGCACCCGCTGCAGGATGCCTTCATGCGTCATGGCGCCTCGCAATGCGGCTTCTGCACACCGGGCATCTTGATGATGGCCAAGAAGCTGATCGACGACAATCCGCGCCCGACCGACGAGGACATCCGCTTCGGTCTTTCCGGCAATATCTGCCGCTGCACCGGCTACACCAAGATTTTCGACGCGATCAAATCCGCCGCGCGCGAGATGGAGGCTGCAAGATCATGAACATGACGACCCCTATCGAACAACGCGATTTCAAGATCGTCGGTAAGAGCGTCAAGCGCGACGACGTGCTCGAAAAGGTGACGGGCGAGGCGCAATATACCGGTGATATCAAGCGGCCCGGCATGCTTCACGGCAAGATCAAGCGCGCGGCCTTGGCCCATGCCCGCATCAAGAGCATCGACGTCAGCAAGGCGCTCGCCTATCCCGGTGTCAAAGCGGTGCTGACGCACGAAAACGTGCCGCGCGTCTTGCATTACGGCTCGCCGCATCCGCGTTCGGCTTCCTGCACCAAGGACCAGTACATCCTCGATGATCACGTGCGTTTCTGGGGCGAGGGCGTCGCCGCAGTCGCGGCGGTCAGCGAGGAGATCGCCGACGAGGCACTCGATCTGATCGAGGTCGAATACGAGCCGCTGCCGGCCGTCTTCGAACCTGAGGATGCCACCCGGCCAGATGCGCCCCTGATCCATGAAGTCGGTCCCGGCGGCAACCTGGTTCTCGATCCGGTACGCGTCAACCGCGGCGATGTCGATGCTGGCTTTGCCGCGGCGGATTTCGTGCTCGAGGGCACCTTTGCCGGTGGACGTCCGCACCCGGCCTATATGGAGCCGAATGTCTGCATTGCCGACTGGGACGGCTCGAACAAGCTCACCTTCTGGACGTCAACGCAGACCTCCTTCATGGTGCGAGGCATCCTTGCCGAAGTGCTCGGCCTGCCGCTCACGAAGGTCCGCGTGCTCGTCGACCACATGGGCGGCGGTTTCGGCGCCAAGCAGGATCTCTTCCAGCACGAGTTCCTTTGCGCCTTGCTTGCCAAGGAGACGCGCCGGCCGGTCAAGATGGAATTCACCCGTCGCGAGACCTTCGTCGCCGGGCGCTCGCGCCATCCCTGCAAGATCTGGCTGAAGCAGGGTTTCAAGAACGACGGCACGCTGGTGGCCCGCGACATGAAGCTCGTCTACGATTCCGGCGCCTACGGCTCGCATGGTCCAGGCGTCACAATCGTCGGCACGACGGCGGCGACCTCGCTCTATCGCTGCGACAACGTGCGGCTGGAGGGGCGCTGTGTCTACACCAACACGCCGATCAACGGCGCTTTCCGCGGCTATGGCGTGGTGCAGAGCTACTATGCCCTCGACATCCAGATGGACGAGGCGGCCGAACGGCTCGGCATGGACCCCGCCGAGCTCAAGCTGAAGAACGTGGTGCGCGAGGGCGACATCGCGCCCTCCGGCCACCCCATCATCGGCCACGGGCTCGAGATCTGCTTGAAGCACGGCATTGACGTGCTCGACTGGAAGGCGTTGCGCAACCGCGATCGCACGCCGGATCCGAAGCGTCCGCACATCCGAACGGGATGGGGGGTCGGTTGCGAAATGCACGGCTCGTCGGCCTATCCGGGCATCAAGGAGCAGGGAAACGCCACGGTTAAGATCAACGAGGACGGCACGGTGACATTGCTCACCGGCGCGGCGGGTCTCGGCACGGGCGCGCATACGGCGCTCGCACAGATCGTCGCTGAAGAACTCGGCGTGCGGTTCGAAGACGTCGGCGTCATTCATGGCGATACCGATGTCGTTCCGTGGGATATCGGAGCCTTCGCAAGCCACACCACTTACCTGGTCGGCACCGCGGCGAAGATGGCTGCAGGCAAGGTCCGCGCCGCCGTGCTCGAGCGCGCTGCGATGAAGCTGCAGCTTGCACCTTCTGACCTTGATCTCTCGGAAGGTCGGGTTTTCGTCCTCACCGAGCCCGATCGCGTCATGACGGTTGCCGAGGCAATGGGGCCTTCTCGAGGAATTCCCGCCGCCAACATCGTTGCCAACGGCACCTATGAGCCGACGAAATCCTACTCCTTCGCCACACATTTCACCGAGGTGGACGTCGACATCGAAACCGGGATCGTCGAGGTCAAGCGTGTCGTGCCGGTGCACGATGTCGGTCGGGTCATCCACCCGATCGCTGCGCAAGGCCAGATTGAGGGTGGTATCCAGCAGGGCATCGGCCACACGCTTACCGAAGACTACGTCATCTGCAAGAAGACCGGCCGGTCGCTGAATGCCGGCCTGGTCGACTACAAGATGCCGCTCTCGATGGACATGCCGGATATCGAAACGATCATTCTGGAAGCCGCGCCCGATCCAGGTGGTCCCTGGGGCGCCAAGGGCGTCGGTGAGGATCCGATCATCGCCATCGGCCCCTCGATCGCCAACGCGATCCATGACGCCGTCGGCGTGCGCTTCCACCACTATCCGATTACTCCGGAAGATATTCTGAAAGCCTTGAGGGAGAAGGGCGAATGAACATCCATATCGAACCTGCGAGCCGGCAGAAGCTCCCGATCACGATCCTCACGGGGTTCCTTGGGTCGGGAAAGACGACGCTGCTCAATTACATCCTGACTGAACGCCACGGTCATCGCATCGCCGTCATTGAAAACGAGTACGGCGAGGTCGACGTCGACAGCGATCTGGTGCTCGCCTCCGACGAGGAAATCTTCCAGATGCAGAACGGCTGCATCTGCTGTTTCGTCGACGTGCGCAATGATCTGATCGACGTGATGAAGAAGCTCTTGAGCCACAAGGACAAGTTCGATCACATCATCGTCGAGACGTCCGGTCTCGCCGATCCGACGCCCGTGGCCACGGCCTTCTTCGTCGACCGCAACGTGGCGGAAGAAGTGGAGCTCGATGCGGTGGTCACGCTGGTCGATGCCAAGCATATCGACCAGCATCTTTACGATCCCGTCCTCGATGGCAGCGACAACCAGGCGGTCAACCAGATCGTCGCGGCTGACCGTATCATCGTCAACAAGATCGACCTGGCAGAAGACGAGGCGCTGGGGTCGCTGGAGGGTTCGTTGCGCAAGCTCAACCAGACAGCGCCGATCCTCAGATCCAGCTATGGCAAGGTCGACCTTTCCAACATTCTCGGCGTGAACGGCTTCCGGCCGTCCTATGTGCGCGAGCGGGCAGAAATCCTCGATATCGACCTGGATGACGATCGCGATGCGCATGGTCATCACCATCACGAATGCCATGATGCGGCGTGCGAACATCCGGATCACGATCACGCCCGTCATGCCCATGATCATGGCCATCGCCACGCGTCAGCTCTCAAACCGCACCGGCATGACGCGACCGTAACGTCGCATTCCTTCGTCTACCCGGAGGCTTTCGACGCTGAGAAACTCGCCGCCTTCCTTGAAGGTTACCTGGACAAACACGGCAACGACATTTTCCGCACCAAGGGCATCGTTTCGGTCGCCAATGACGATCGCTTCTTCGTGCTTCAGGCGGTGCACAAGCTCGTCGATTTCCGCCCTGACCACGCATGGGGCGAAGACAGGCGGAAATCGAAATTCGTTTTCATTGGCCGCAATCTCGACCGTATCGGTATCGACAGAAACTTGCGTGCATGCCTGGTGCCATAGCAGCGATTCTCCACGCCGGACGGTGCCTTCGTAAGTCTTTCTGTCTGAGCCGCCCGCGCACCTCCAGCGCGGGCGGTTGCTGCCGCTTCAGCGTAAAATATAAAATAAAAACAATAGCTTAGTAAAAATAATCTGTTGACACGGCGCTTCCGTCGAGGTTAGCTTGAAGCCGAGTAGAAGCACCGACAATTGCTCACCGTCTGTTGGAAGATGAGGCTGCGATGTCGATGCTGATCACACAAGGAACACCCGGTTGCCCCGCCCAGGGAGCTTATGCGCCGGCCCGTTCTCTCCGTCTTCGGCATTTCCTTAGATCGCGGATCCACGCCCGGCTTCGGCCGGCATGGCGTTCATCGCGCGGCCCCGCATCGACCGGACCCTCTACGACAGGAGAAACCTATGATTATTGACCTGAGCTGCTATCCCACCGACCTGGTGGACCTGGCTTGGCGACACGACGGACCGCCGTTCACCGGCGACAAGCTGCTGAAGATGATGGATGGCCCCTACTACGTGAACGGCAAGCCGCGCCGGATCGACAAGGCCTTCATCCAGCCGCCGCAAGGCAACACCATCTACACCCACGAGGTGATGGATCTCGAAGGCAAGGCGGCCATCCGCCAGTACATGGCCTACACCGAAAAGATGGTGACCGAGCATCCCGACCGGTTCCTCGGCTGCTTCGTCTACAACCCGCGCTACGGCACCCAGAACGGCGCCGAAGAGATCGAACGCTACGCCAAGGAGTTCGATTTCAAGATGGTGCAGCTGCAGGCAAACATGCACGCCTATCGTCCCGACCGCGCACTCGACTGGCTGCGTCCGGCTCTAAAGAAATGCGCCGATCTCGGCCTGATGGTGAAAGTACACACCGGCGACGGGCCGTACTCGATCCCGACGGAGTTCTACCCGATCATCCGCGAGTTCCCCGAAGTAAACTTCATCCTGGCGCACTTCGGCGTGCAGACCGGCGGCGTCTACGTGTTCGAACCGATGCAGATGGCGCTCGATACGCCGAGCGTCTACGTGGAATCAGGCTGGTGCCTGCAGTCGCGCATCGTCGAATTCGCAAAGGTCCTGCCCAAGCACAAGATCCTCTTTGGTTCCGATACCCCGCCGAACGAGCCGGGCATGTGGATAAACCTTCTGGAAGTCCTCTGCCATGAGCCGCCGCAGGGACTGAACCTCGATGAAGATACGCTGGAGGATTACCTCGGCAACAACGTCGCCCGCATGATCGGCCTTGAGGCAACCAAGCCCCCGGCCACGGTCGAGGAAGCCGAGGCGTATCTGCGCCAGCACGGCGTAGCGCTCGCCGCGTAAATTTGAACGGAGTGAACAATGATCATCGATACCCATCTTCACCCGACCAATCTCGTCGACGAGGCGTGGCGCCACACCGGCGAGCCCTTCACCGGCGAGCGCATGCTCAAACTGATGGACGGCCCCTACATGATCAACGGCAAGCCGCGCCGGATCGACATGGGCTTCATTCAGCCGCCGCCGGGCAACACCGGCTACCGCGACGGTAACCGCAAGGGCCGCGAGGGCATTCGCGACTACATGGCCTATTGCGCCGAGCTTTGCCAGAAGTACCCGGACCGCTTTATCGGCAACTTCAACTACAATCCGCGCTGGGGACCTGAAAACGGCGCGGCGGAGCTGGAATTCCACGTCAAGGAATACGGCTTCAAAATGCTGAAGCTGCACGCCAACATGCACGGCTATCGCCCCGACCGCGCGCTCGACTGGCTGCGTCCTGCGATGAAGAAATGCGCAGAACTCGGCGTGGTGGTTCTCATCCACACAGGCGACGGCCCTTACACCATCCCGACGATGTTCTACCCGATCATCCGTGAATTCCCCATGGTCAACTTCATCATCGGCCATTTCGGCATTCAGACGGGTGGCAACTACTCATTCGAGTCATTCTGGATGGCGATGGATACGCCGAACGTCTACTGCGAGTCCGGCTGGTGCTTCCAGTCGCGCATTGTCGAGTTCGCCCAGCAACTGCCGAAGAACAAGATCGTCTTCGGCACAGACAGCCCGCCGAACGATCCGGGCATGTGGCTGCGCGAACTGGAAGTGCTGTGCAAGGATCCGCCGCATGGCATCAACCTCTCTGAGGATGATCTGGAGGGCTATCTCGGCAACAACATTGCCAAGCTCGTCGGCATCGACCCGTCGCCGCCGCCGCGCGACCTCAGGGACGCACAAGCACGCCTTAAGGACTCCTACGCCGGCGTCGACCGCGCGACGGGCCGTCACCTGGAATTTGCTTGATTGAAGACGACGGCGCCCGTTCCGGGCGCCGTCACTCTCCAGATGCGCCGAGGCTGAGAAATGACCCAATACCACAAGCAAGACGTCCGACGCTTCCTGACGGATTACAGGCAAGAGCACCCCGAAGACGTGATCACCATCGACCGTGCGGTGTCGGATGATCAGGACGCGACAGCGCTGATCTGGAACCTTGCCGACAAGGGCCAGCATCCGATGCTGCATCTTAAGAGTGTTGGCGGCATCGGTTCTGAAGTTCTTTGCAACATCTTTGCCTCCCGCGAGCGGATCGCCCGCCTTCTCGGCTCGACGGCCGAAAATCTGCACGAGGCCTACCAGGCGCGCTCCAATCGGCCGTTCACGCCGGAACTCCTGGAATCCGGCCCGATAAGCGAGGAGATCATCTCCGGCGATGCCGTCGACCTGCACGATCTGCCGATGCTCAAGCATTTCGACACGGATCGTGCGAAATACATCACCAGCGGCATCATCATCGGGGAGCATCCGCAAACCGGTGCCGGCAATCTCAGCTATCACCGCGCGATGATCCATTCGAAAAACTCGCTCGCAACCTCGCTTCACTCGCGCGGCCATCTCTGGCGGTTGATGAACATGGCCAAGGAGAAGGGAAAACCGATGCCCGTCGCCATGGTCATCGGCGGCCATCCGCTCTTCATGGTCGCGGCCTCCGCCCGTCTTGCCTTCGGTGAAGACGAGCGTGATGTCGCCGGTGGCTTGATGGGAGAACCGCTTGAGGTCGTGCGCACGCCAAAATTTGGCATCCGCGTCCCCGCTCATGCCGAAATCGTGCTGGAAGGCGTGCTGGATCCCGAGGCCCATGTGGAGGAGGGGCCTTTCGGCGAGTTCACCGGTTATTCCTCCGATCGTTCGACCAACAATCTCTTCACCGTCGAAACCGTAATGCGCCGGCGCGATGCCATCCTCGTCAGCGTGGCTGGCGGTAACTCGGCGGAACACCTCAATCTCGGTCGCGTGCCGCGCGAGGCGGAGGTGGTGGAAAAACTGAAGGCGCGTTTTCCTTCGATCACTGCCGTGCACTACCCCTCGTCGGGCACGCATTTTCACGCTTATATCGCCATGAACCAGACCCGCGAGGGAGAAGCGCGGCAGGTGATGCTCGGCCTTCTTGGCTGGGACCAGTATCTGAAAACCGTCGTCGTGGTGGACGCGGATGTCGACATCGCCCGTGACAGTGAAGTGCTCTGGGCGCTCGCAACCCATTTCCAGCCGCACAAGGACGTCGTCATCATCGAGGGCCTTCCGGGCAATGCGCTCGATCCCTCCGCCAGCGGCATTGGCACGACCTCGCGCATGGGGCTCGATGCGACCCGCGGGCCGAATTTTCACGGCGTGCGCGCCCGCATCAGCGACGAGGCTTCTGCTCGTGCCGCATTTCTCCTGAAAAGCGTGGGATAGGCCATGGCGCATCCAAGACGCATGATCGTCGGCATTTCGGGGGCATCCGGCGTTGTCTATGGAAAACGCCTCCTCGAAGTGCTGCGCGACCTCGACATCGAGACACACCTGATCATGTCACGCGCTGCCTGCATCACACTTGCGGCCGAGGCGGAGTTCTCGAAACAGGATCTCGAAGCACTGGCGACAACCACACATTCCAACAAGGACATCGGCGCGGCCTGCTCATCCGGCTCCTACAAGACGCTTGGCATGATCGTCGCTCCCTGTTCGGTAAAGACGCTTGCCGAGATTGCAACGGGCACAACGGACAATCTGCTATCGCGTGCCGCCGACGTCGTGCTCAAGGAGCGTCGCCGCCTCGTCCTCATGCTGCGCGAGACACCGCTCCATCTCGGCCACATTCGCAATATGGCGCAAGTGACCGAGATGGGCGGCATCATCTATCCGCCCGTGCCGGCCTTTTATGCAAAGCCACGAAGCATCGAGGACATGGTCGACCACACGGTCGGCCGCGTGCTCGATCTCTTCGAACTTGATGCGGGCGTCGTGCGACGGTGGCAGGGAACGAGAGGAGAGGAATGACATGGCAGGGAGCATCGCCACATATCCGGATGGATTTGCGCCCGAACCCCGTGCCGCATTCTTGTCGGACGATGCCGCCGACATTCTCGCTTTCGCTGCCGAGTGTCTGGAAGGCGGCCATAAGGCGGCCCTTGTCACCCTTGTCGAAATCCGGGGTGGCGCAGCGCGGGCTCTTGGCGCGCAAATGGCCGTGCGCGAGGATGGTTTTTATTGCGGGTTCGTGTCTGGCGGTTGCACGGAGGCGGCCGTGGCGGCTGAGGCCATGACGGCAATCGGGAAGGACATGGATCGCAACCTTCGTCTCGGTGAAGGCTCTCCCTTCTTCGACATCGTTCTTCCGTGCGGCGGCGGAATTACGCTCACCATCCATGTTCTGCGCGATGCAACCGTCTTGCGCCTCGCCTTGACGGCCCTTGATCGCCGCACGCCGATGCGCCTACGCTATCATCCCGGCAAACGAACCCTTTCCTTCGAGCCTGGCGAGGGACCAAGCGGATGGGATGGCCCGTGGTTTTTACGGGCGTATCGACCGAAACCGCGGCTGCTGATCGCCGGCACACCGTTGGAGGCCCAGGTGGTGTCGCAGGTTGCGGCTTCCTGCGGATACGAGGTTGTTGTTCTGGCGCGCAGTGAGCAGCCCTCAGCGGATCAGTTGGACGCCGACACTGCCGTCGCGCTGCTCTTCCATGATATCGATCGGGAACTGCCGGTGCTGAACGCCGCGCTCGCCTCAAAAGCATTTTACGTCGGTGCCCTCGGCAGCCGCAGGACTCACGCGAAGCGTTGCGAGGCTCTTCGCCGTTGCGGTTATGGCGACGACGACATTGCACGCATCAACGCGCCGATCGGGATCTTCGACAAGGCAAGAGATTCGTCCTCTCTCGCTGTCTCCGTCGTTGCCGACATTGCGCACGCACGGGTCGGCTACACAGCGTGAGGCTGTGTCTGCCCTGACCTGTTCCAGCCCTACGGCAGTCAGCAGGTCACCGGGGCGTTGCTGGATCAATCCCGCCCAACGCCATCTCGACCATTGTCGGACGAAAGCCTGCCGTTGCGAACAGTCGCTGGGCTGGCTCGTTCCTGTGGGCCGTCGAGAGTACGAGCAGGTCGGCACCTCGCCTTCGAAGCTCTGCGATCACCGCGTCCACCAGCATGCGACCGACGCCTTGGTTGCGATGTTCGGGATCCACAAAGAGATCGTGAATGACCCCCGCTGGTCCTCGAAGCGCCATATAGTCATATCCCTCGAGAGAGGCATAGGCATATCCGACGATCGCTTCTGCCTGTTCGGCTGCGAGGACCACGACATCGGGCGCCTCCAGCTGACTTTGCAGCCATCGAGCATAGGAAGCCTTCGTGCCGGCTCCCGTCGCGATGAAGCGCTCGGGGTCCCATTGGTGATGGAGCGCCGTCAGCTGCGTGCCGAACGTGCCGAGGACTGGCATGTCTTCCTTCCGGGCGGCTCTGATCGTGATTGATGACGACATTTTGCTGCATGATCCATCTGGTGTTCGAACCATGACCCGCAATCAGTCCGGCAGAACGACCTTGTATCTTAAATGAACGGCGCCATGGCTCAACGGCTCGGCGCCGATCAGCGAAAGCTCGGACTTTCCCGCCAGGCCCTCTTCGCCAAATTCCACCACGCGGTCGCTTCCCCGTCGCGCTTCGAGCGCGGGGGCGACGAGGAAGCTCAGTTCGTCAACCAGGCCGTTGGCGAGAAACGATCCATTGATCGCCGCACCGCCCTCGAGCAGAATTCGCTCGATCCCGAACTCCGTGTTCAAGATTTCCAGCATGGCGCGCACGTCGATCTCGCTGGTCGGTGAGACAAGGTACGAGACGCCGTCGGCCGCCAGCTCGGCGAGATGACTGTCCGGCACGTCACCACCGAGCAGTACGATGACATGGTCGCCGTAGAGGTCACTTGCGTTGAAATGCAGCTTGCCTTGCCTATCGATGGCGATTGCGTAGGTCGAAGCGTCCTTCCTCGCGAAATGATGGGGGAGGGTGACATGGTGGGGAGCTGGGGGAGCATGCGGCCCGGCCTTTGAAATCTCGGCCATCGTCACGCGTCCGACCATCCAGGCATCGCCCTTGTGCCCTGCGTGGATCTGTTCGTAGAGCTTCGACCAGTCCGAGCGGGTCCCATCCGGGCTTTTCGTCCAACGGCTCGGATGAAGGCTGCCGTCGGGCGAGGTCAGCATCAGGCAAACGATGTAGGGTTTCATGTCACGGTTCCGAATTGTCCGAGGAAGACAGGTAGCGTTGGTTTTCGATGACGCAAGGCTCAGTGGTTGACCAGCCAGCCGGACACCTGTTCCAGCGTTCGCCGCTCCTGATCCGCCTCCATCGAGAATGGAGCTTTGAGGTCACTGCCGGGGGCCAGCGAGTGCAGAATTTCGATGCTGTTTCCCAACCCATATCCGCCATGGGTGATGAACGGCACGAGGACCTTGCCGGAAAGGTCATGAGCCGACAGGAACGAGCGAACCGCTGGCGGAGCAGTCATGCTCCAGATGGGAAACCCGAGGTACACTGTCTCGTGTTGAGCAATATTAGCCGCGGACTTTGCAAGCGGTGGCAGATAACCGGACTTCGTCTCCTGGCTCGCCTGAGCGACAGTCTCTTCATAGTCCTCAGGATAAGGCACGGCTGCTGTGATCTCAATGAGAGCGGCACTGCGCGCCCGTCTGATCTGCCGCGCGATGAGGGCCGTGTTTCCTGTGCGCGAGAAGTACGCGACGAGCGTCTTGTTGGGGCCGGCAGGTTCTTGCTGTGCTGACGACCTGCCAGTCGTCAGCGCCAGGCTGGCGGCGGTCAGCGGTAGCGATTTTAACAGATATCGCCTTGCTATCTCATTCGGCATCTCAGGCGCCTCGGCTTCGTCCTTGATTGACGCGGGGCGTTTGCCGGCGGGCGGTGAAAATCACGTAGGAGGCACACAGCGTGCAACCTACACCCATGACGCCGATCACCCAGCCGAGTGGCCGGGGCGTGCCGTCTGCAAAAAACCCGACGAGCCCTGAACCAATGACGCCGCTTCCATATTGGATGGCGCCGACCAGTGCAGATACGGATCCGGCTTCGGACGGAAAATCGGAAAGCGCGCCGGCGATCGAGTTGGCGATGATGAAGCCCGACATCGAGACGAAGACGACCAGTGGCAGGTGCAGTCCCCAGATGGCTCCGAAATCGAAGTAGGCGGCGATTGAAGCCACTACACCTGCCAGCATCGCGATCACGGAACCGGCGAAAAGCAGGCCATTCACGCTGAATTTATGGACCAGGCGTGCATTGATCATGTTGGCGATGACGATGCCGATGATCCCGGAGCCGAAAAGCAGGCCGTAGTAGGCCGCCGGCACGTGATGATAGGTGATGTAGGCCGATGGCGTCCCTGCGATGTAGGCATAGACTCCGGAATAGAAAAACGCGCCGGCGCCGGCATAGCCGAGGATCTGCCTTTGTCTCGCCAGCTCCCAATATCGCCGGAATGCCTCGCTCAGCGGCGCCCGGCTGCGCTTTTCCTCCGGCAATGTCTCGGGCAGGGTGAACAGGGCGAGAAGTGTCGCCAGTCCTACGACGACAAGCGTCCAGAAGATCGCGCGCCAGCCGGCAACCGCATCGATCTGGCCACCGATGATGGGGGCCAGCAGGGGTGCGATCGCCATGATGGCAATCAGGGTCGAGAGCATTTGCGCCGCGCGCGGGCCTTGATAGAGGTCTCGCACCATGGCCCGGGCAAGCACGACGCCGGCACACGCCCCGAGCGCCTGCAAGATCCGCCAGGCGATGATCGCGCCGACGCTCTGCGACATTGCACAACCGATGGAACCGATGATGAAAAGAACGAGACCGGCGGCAACGGGCAGGCGGCGACCGTAACGGTCGCTGAGCGCGCCCCAGATCAGCTGTCCAACGCCGAAGCCGACAACGAAGCCGGACACGGTGTATTCGACAGTGCCGGTGTTGGCGCCAAGGTCTCTCGCCATCTCGGGCATTGCCGGCAGGTAGAAATCGGTGGAGATGGAGGCAAAGCCCATTAGTGCGCTGAGGATCGCCAGAACACGCCACCCGGCAGCGGCAGTGGTCGCCACTTCGCCTGCTGTGGGTCTAAGGGCTGCAGTCTCGGTTTGGGATGGCATGCGGACAAAGCCTTCGTGGGTGGGCAGGAGCAATCACGCTCCCGCCCGTCTGATTGTTATGGGATGTCTGACGTGACCTTAGAGGCCTGTCGTCTTCAGCAACTGTTCGGGATAGCGCTCGCCCTCGATCTTGATTGCCGCGGCCGCCGTTTCGATTTCGGCCAGGTCGGCAGCCGTCAGTTCGACATCGGCCGAGGCTAGGTTCTCTTCCAGGCGATGAAGCTTGGTCGTGCCGGGGATCGTGACGATCCATGGCTTCTGCGCCAGCAGCCAGGCGAGTGCGATCTGCGCGGGAGTGCCGCCCTTGTCGTTGGCGATCTTCTTCAAGAGATCGACGAGCGCCTGGTTCTTTTCCATGGCCTCCGGCGTAAAGCGCGGCAGAATCTTGCGGAAGTCGCCTTCGCCGAGCGTGGTATCCTTGCTCATCGCGCCGGTGAGAAAGCCCTTTCCGAGCGGGCTGTAAGGCACGAGGCCAATGCCGAGCTCGTCGCAGGTTTCAAGGATGCCGTTCGTCTCCGGACCCCGCGTCCAGAGCGAGTACTCGTTTTGAAGCGTCGTGACCGGCTGGACAGCGTGCGCCCGCCGCACGGTTTGAGCCCCGGGCTCAGACAGGCCGAAATGCCTGACCTTGCCTGCAGCAATCAGATCCTTCACGGCGCCCGCCACGTCCTCGATCGGCACGTTCGGATCGACGCGATGCTGATAGAAGAGGTCGATGACATCGACGCCAAGGCGCTTCAGCGAAGCCTCGCAGACCTTACGGATGTGTTCCGGGCGACTGTTTAAGCCTGACTGCTTGCCGTCGATGATGTTGAAGCCGAACTTGGTGGCGATGACCACGCGGTCGCGCACAGGCTTCAGGGCTTCGCCGACCATCTCCTCGTTGGTGAAGGGCCCGTAGACCTCCGCCGTGTCGAAGAAGGTCACGCCGCGCTCGACCGCCTGGCGGATCAGCGTGACGCCATCCTGCTTGCTGACCTTGCTGGCATAACCGAAATCCAGTCCCATGCAGCCGAAGCCGAGTGCCGAGACTTCCAGGCCCGTTCTGCCGAGAATGCGCTTCTTCATGTCTTTGCTCCGTTCGTGATAGCGACGAGCGTGCAGGGCTTGCGGCCCCTGGATCGGCCGGCGCTCTCGCCAAGAGGGCGCGGGGGGATCAACTCGCCGTGGCTTGAATCTAGAGCTGGAGGAGCAATTCGATTAGATGCTAAGTCACGCATGAACCTATACTGTGGATTCATGAATGAAGCGCGATGAACCAGGTGACCTTGTCGCGTTCGGCGTTGTTCCACGCCGACGCTGCCGCCGAGTTGGAGCGACAGATCGAGCTTAACGGTGCGGCTATGCTTCCCGACCTCATCCTGTCGGCCGAACGACGTGCGGTCACCCTCCATGCGATGGAGTTGGACGCGGTGGCCGGAGGCGGCATCGTCGTTATCCTCGTCGGCAGTAATATGCGCCAGAGCGTGCAACTGGTCGACGATTTTAGGCAGTCGCTGCAGGCAAGCAACGGTGCCGACATTCTCGTCGAAGATGCGGGAGAACGATTGGCCAAGACCGCTGACGTCGACAGCGATCGGCACTACCGCGAAGCACTGGTGAATGTGATGACGCTGTCACTGTCGGTCTGGCGACAGGCGACGTCCAAAAACAAGTTCGACCTGGCGGAGCAAAGCGGGATCTGGCGGGTCAATCTCGATCGCTCCTCGCTCCAGGTGCGCACCTTCGACAAGTATCTGCTGCTCGAAACCTTGCCGCAAAACCCGCGTTGGCGCGATGTCGTCATGACCGGTGAATTCGTTGTCGCCTTTACGCAGAAGCAAGGCGTGGCAGAGGTTTCTTCGGGGGAAATGAGCGATCTGCGAGAGTCTCTGTCGCGCTTGCGCACGATTGTTCGCAAGCGAACGGGATAGAGGATCGGGCGTGCGGCAAATTGCGGCTTGTCAAAGGATTTGAGCAAGAGGTGGTGCAATGAACCTTGAAGAAGTGGATGTTTCCGCGTGGTCGAGCCTCGAAACCGCGGCGAAAGATCCGCAGTCGGGATTGAGATTCGTCAACCTGTGTTCTGTTGATGCGGCAGGCCGCCCGCAGGCGCGCATAGTCGTGCTCCGGCGGGTCGACAGGGCGGCTCGTCTTCTCGAAATTCATACCGATACACGTAGCCCGAAATGGCTCGAACTATCTCGAAATCCCTTCGCCACCGTTCTCGGCTTTTGCGCATCGACGCGAGTTCAACTCCGCCTTGCCGGGACCATCCGACTTCATTCCCCTGGCAGCGATCTCGCCGAGAGGGCATGGAGTGAGCTTTCCGCCTGGACGAAAAACACCTATGCCGGGGGCCCGCCGGGAGATGAGCCTGGTAACGGTGGATCGGTTCCCGGCGCAGCGAGGGGAGACGCTGATGGGAAGGCGTTCTTCGGCGTTATAAGCTTCCGCGCCGATACCCTGGACTGGTTCGAGCTACGGCGCGCCGACAACCGTCGCGCCGTTTTCGAATATGGCGATCTCGGCGGACTGGTGGCCTCGCGATGGATCAATCCTTGAGCGTCAGTACGACGAGATGATCGAGGCAATAGCGAACCAAGAACCTGACCCAGCCAAGGCGTTGGTTCCCGCTTGAAGCAGGCGCAACGAACGCTCCAGCCTTGGGATGTACTCGCATTTGAGATCGTCGGTCGGCTTCCGCGAGCTCCTTCACCCTGCGCTTGGCCATGTCCGTACTTTGTTCCATGGAACCTCTGACGATCGGCAAAGCTCGCGCAGCTCTTGCAGGTCGCAGGTTCGATCCGACTTCAAGGCGATCGAGAGGCGCCTACGTCGTTACCCCGATATTTGCCACCCCCAGAAACGGCGTATAATTTCTAGGGGAGGGCTTCGACCATGACCGTCAAGAAGCAACAGTCGACCAACGCGGACAATTTTACCTTCTATAGTGCTCAGTATGCGCGCTTCGGCAGTCGACTCGCAGCCGAGGTCAGACTCGAGGCCTATGGCGAGGACCTCGGCCAGCAAGGATGGCGGTCGCTTGGCGAACAAGTCGAAATAATCGGACTTGTTCAAAAGAGTCCTCAGGCCAAACTGCTCGATGTCGCTTGCGGGTCTGGCGGTCCATCGATTGCGATTGCCGCCGCCACGGGATGTAGACTGACGGGCGTCGATATTGAAGAGGCCGCTATTGAGCACGCAAAGGCATTGGCTGCGACCGCGCACCTGCCGCTCGGTGCAACGTTTATTGTCGCCGATTGCAGCCAGCAACTGCCATTCGATCAGGGAGAGTTCGACGTCATCTCCTGCATCGACGCAATCATACACCTGGCGTCCCGCCGCGAGGTGTTCGCAGACTGGTTCAGGCTACTCCGGCCGGGCGGTCGGCTCATTCTGACTGATGCGTGCGTCCTAACCGGGGTTGTCTCGAAGGAAGAATTGGACATCCGGGCGTCACAGGGAACGTTTCATATCGTCCCTGCGACGTTCAATGAGCTCATGCTTGAGAGAGCCGGCTTCGAGCTAAAGGTCTGCAGAGATACGACGGAAGCCGTCTCGAATCTGGCGTTGCGTCTCTATCACGCTCGCGAATCGCGCCGTGGCGCGCTGTTGGAAGAGGAGGGCGCGGGCTGGTTCGAAAGCAGGCAGGTATTTCTCAAGACGTCCGCGGAATTGGCCGGAGCGGGGAAACTATCAAGATTTCTCTATGTCGCTGAGAAGCCAACGAAATCGTGGATTTCTCAACACCAGCCAGCATGATTGCCTCAATATGACATGAGACCGCAAATCGTAAGGGTTCATTCGCTCGCCGATGCAAAGGAACGTTGGCTGGCTCTGGGAGCGAACAGATGTTGCGGCCGTTTCAATCACTCCGCGAGAAACGGCGGCCGCCGGATGCGCGTAAGTCTCACTCAAGCAGAAGCAGGCAAACCCCCTGAAATCGTGGGGGTTTCAATGACATACGTATTCGAAGTGGTCGACCAAGCTGGGGCAGTGCGCAACTACGTAGCTAAATTTATGCGGCGGGAAGCAGACACGCTGATCGTGGAGCACCGCGGACTTCAAATGAGGTTCGCCATATCGCACATCGTCGACTGGTGCGCTGTGGATTGAACTTGACTGGCCCCTTCGGACGACATCAACGGTTCGTCGACGACGATCCCAAGGCGATCAAGGAAAAGGCTCTTCGCGCCGTGTCCCACATCCTCGCCGCCCTCTGAAGAGCCGCAGACGAATTTGTCTTAACCGCGCGTCGGTTGCGTATCTGCCCGGTTCAAAGTGGCGAAGGATAGGCATTCTTTTTCGAAGCGCCTGGATCGTCGGTTCCGTTCTAGAGCTTCCTGCACCGTTTCCTCGGTTTGACAAACTTTGCCATCACGGGGTATTTTGAAGTGCCAAGGAGACTGGAATGGCGACGATGAATGTGTCCCTGCCGGACTTGATGAAAGACTGGGTTGAAGCGCAAGCCAAGACCGGTCGATACTCGAACGCGAGTGATTACGTTAGGGACCTTATCCGCAGAGATCAGGCCCGCACTGATAAAATTACCGAGATGCAACGTTTCGTCGATGACGGAATTAAAAGTGGCGTTGGAACCCGTTCGAAGGACGAGTTGTTCGCCGCAGCCATCGCGCGAGCCGAGATCATCCGCGGACGCGATTAATGCAATTCAGCCTCTCTGTCGAAGCGGAAGAGGATATCGTCTCAATCGCCGAACAAGGCGTGCGCACCTTCGGGTCTTCGGTCGCCGAACAATATCACGAAGAGCTTTTTGTTCTGCTCGAGCTTATTGCCGCGAACCCTCGAATGGCACGTGAACGCCATGAGATTTCTCCGTCTGTCAGGATCCATCCCTTCAAGGCCCATCTGGTAGTCTATCGGATCAACGATGACGGAAGCATTTTCGTGATTCGCGTCCGCCACGGGCACGAAGATTGGATCGGAGATTTCCTCTAATGCTCCACAGGATAACCGCAGATCAGCAAACGGCGATCTCGCAGGCGACTGCCTGACGAGTTTGGACTTTCGATTAGGAGAAACTCTCCCGCAATGCCACAAAAGTATACCTGTCGCCTTGTGAAAGGTGGTGCAATCAGCAACTTCACATACACGGATTTGCTGGTCGATGGTTCGTTTGGGCGGGTGCAGTGCGATGACCCTCGGTCGATCAAGTGATGAGCTACGCCAAGGGTCGCATGCCCGGTAGTGGCGTGGAACGGTTCGATGTCGGCTGCGCCAATTGCTCCCACTATGCCGGCGACCTGCTGCGCTGTTTGCTGCATTCGCAGCACTGCTGAGTTTTCGAGGGAGACTCGAGTTATCCGGCCAGGTCCATATCGGCCCAATTCCACCATCCGGTCTCTGCCGATCAGCCGCGGTAGGATCAAGCGGCTGACTTTTTGCCAAGGACCGTCGTGGTTCTTCGGGTCCCTGCTCACTCGGCGCAGCACCTATTAGGCAACCACAATCGGGACTTTGGTCGGCGACGCCTTGACCCGGTTGTACAGATCGACAACGTCCTGGTTGATCATGCGCACGCAACCGGAAGAGGCCTGTGTGCCGATGGTCCACCACTCCGGTGAGCCGTGCACGCGATAGCCGGTATCGCGGCCGTCCTTGTATATATAGTGCGCGCGGGCGCCGAGCGGGTTGTCGAGGCCACCCGGCTGGCCGCCCGTCCATTTCACCAGCTCCGGCTTGCGCGCGATCATTTCTTTGGGCGGCGTCCAGGTCGGCCATTGCTTTGTATACTGGATCTCCGCGCGGCCGTTCCATTCGAAGCCCGCCTTGCCAATGCCGACACCGTAGCGGACCGCTTCGCCGCCTTCCTGCACCCAATAGAGATGCCGCTCATTGAGCCGCACCACGATCGTGCCCGGCGCTTCACCAGTCGGATCGCGAACGATCTGACGACGGAATTCCGGCTTAACCTTTTGGAACGGGATTGCCGGGATGACGAAGCCATTGTCGGTCAGCGAGGCATACATCGTACTGTTGTCGGTGATGTTGCCGTCGACGCTGATTGGTGGGATTGCCCCGGTCGACATGTAGTCAACGCCCAAAGGCGACATGCGACCGGACGGTTCGAGCGATGGGAGTTCGAGGGCCTGCGAGCAGCCGGAGGCACCAAGCAGGGTCATGACACCGAAGTTTGAAAGCAGGGTGCGGCGGGATACGACGTAGCCGGCTTCCGAAATGGTCGCGCCGGAGGGCAGCTTCTGATCTTGCGGTTTACGCATGCATTTTTTTACCCCAAACGACGTCGGCATCATGCCTCCGGATGGGCGCATTTTTACGATTCATGGTTAAAAAGGAGTGAAGCCGTAACCGACCGCACGGGTGCTTAATCGCAGCCCAGGCCATTCCAGCAACGGGTTCTGGCCGCGATAGCGGCCTTCGCCTCAAGACACGTTACTGCGAGAGATTGCGGGCGATCTGCACGAGTGCGACGTCGCTTGCATCCGCGCGCTGAGTTTGTTTTCCAGCTTCCAGCCAAGACTGGTTCATTACGTTCAGAATCTGCTCGTCGGATTGAACGACGCCGGCAACTTCGAAATCTCTTCGAATAATGGCAAGAAGATCATTGCGTTCGAAGTCGAGCGCCCTCATCGCAAGCTCGTTCGAATAGGCGATCGCGCTGTCACCGGTAAGAGCCAGTTTTTCCGCGGCCCAAATGCCAACCAGTTTGTTGCGCCGTGCCATTCTCATCACGTCTGTACGCAGGCCAGTCATCGAGATGCTCCCAAGCTCACTTGATGCTATCCTATCCGAATCTCCCTCCTTTCCAAATGAGTCTATGTCCCTCGTGGCTGCTTCTGCGAGAACCACCATGCCCTGGAACAGAATTGACCAGTCCGAAGGTTAGTCCGAATTGCTTTGTTTCTCCCGATAGTCCTGCGATCCAAACATATGGCGCAACGGAAAACGACTATCCGCTCGGGCCTTCGACGGTCTGCTGATCTTTCGTGAGAAGAGGGGAAATGTCGGCGGCAAGCGCATTGCCGCCAACCAATGCCAGGATCGCTGCCGCCAGGCCGAGATTGATCTAGCTATTCATGGGCTGATCCTCAGTCTTGGTGCGAGCGACACGTGGGAGCGCGTTCTAAGCTCTGATTTGAAACACAGTCCTTGGAGGCGTTCGCCGGTTTGCTGCCCGACGGGCCCGCTAACCCGTTCAAATGGTGAACGTAGTTTTCGCGTGTCGCTTGATCGACAACGGCGACCGGGGCAGCGAGGACCAGGCCCGCAGCACTGCCTGCTGCTGCCGCAACTCCGGCCGTTCCAGCGATAAGATGATCTCCAAGGCCCATCTTGCTGTCCGTCAGGGTTTGGCCGTCAGAAATCCGGGCGCCGATCAGCTGGACCACCTGCGGTGATTCCGCGAACTTGCCATGGTGCATACTGTCTCCGGCCTTCACCTTGGTCAGATCAATGACGGTGATATCGTGGTTCGCCAACTCTTGCCTATAAGGGGCTTGCTCCGGATCGATCGATCCCAGCCGGGGGATATCACCCCAGACCCTGCGCGAGAAAGCGAGCGCCCGGTCGTCCTGCGATACGAAAAGGGTGAACCGCGGGTGCTGGTCGCCCATGTCCTCGATCTGCGAGCGAAACACATCGACGTCGACGTCGGGGGCCGCGAGCATCACGTTTTTGAACTTTGCCGGTAGGCGTCCGTTGCGGATGGCCATCTGCCGGAGCGCTTCCAGCGTCAGCCAGTTGCCCATCGAATGAGCAAGGATCGAGACGTCTTTCACCTCCTTATCCGCAGCCAAATACTGGAACAGTGATTCCAGCGCATTGCGGGTATAGTTGGTGCTTTCACGGTCATAGCCATAGGCCAACAGGCTGCCCCGCGATGGCCAGGTCACCAGAACGGGCGCGCTTTTGACGCCGGAATCATGGACAATCTGGGCAAAACGATAGACGGAGTCTTCGAAGCGATTGTTGAACCCGTGGATGAACACGAGCACGCTCCGGTCGGGACTTTTCCTGACGGAAGTACTCAGCCAGGCCTTAGCCTCGTCCTTCGACAGTTCATCCGCCTTCAAGGTTGCAAAGTCTGTCGCCGGGTTGGCGGGCAGCTTCTTTGGCCACGCCACGTCACCCACCTTCCGTAGAGGGGGGATGGATACGGTAATGTCCGCAAACGTTGACGCACGTGCCCTCTCGCCCGAGAACATTTCTCCAGGCACTTTTGAGCGGTCACGCGTCGTCGTGATCAACATCTCCACCCGGCTTGCATCGGCTGACGTCTCGGCGACGGGCGTCAAAACACCCTTCGGGTGGCCGCCGCATCCCGAAACCGTGATGAGCGTCAAGCAAAGGATCATCCGGCGCAGGCGACTTGAGAATGAAGCGACGCGTGCATCGCTGGTTTCAGATTTGATCAAAACGCTTCCGATTCCTGAAATCTTGGCTCTAGCAATAATAGACGCCGACGGCACAGCGTCTCACGGTTCGCCGAGCCACGCCCGCGACGCTGACAGGCGTCAAGGGGCGACCGACACGAGCCTCGGCGTGCTTGGCAAAACCGTAGAGCCCAAGGATTGGCGCTTGCTCAGCGACATCGATCGCGGGAAGCAACAGCGCGGCAATAACCAGAACGGTCTTCAGTCTCCCGAGCACGGTCATTTGTTGCCTCCAATGGACAGGTGATCTGGTAGTTCGTCGATGTCGGCAAGATTCTTCAATTCCACCTTCCTCGCGTCGGTCTTGTTGACGAAACTATAGTCTTCCGCCACGACATCGACGCCCGTCTTCCAGTCCGAAATCTGGATGCTGTATTGCGGACCTTGCTCGATCTGACTGGCGGTAATCACGTAGCGGCAGGGATAAGGCGTTTCTCCCTGCGCAATCCAAATCTGCCAGTCGACGTCTTTCGCCCGGAAAGCGAGATGATCGCATTCGACACCCCCGATCACGCCGCTGCCGAGGTCCTTTACGTTGGTTACGCCCTCCATCAGCTTGTCATAGGCATCGGGCAGGAGCAGGTCCCCGCCGGGCACGGGTTTGCCGAGCTTATCCCGCATTGCATCGACCAGATGCTCGAGTGTGCCGGGGAGTTCCACCTGGGTGTAGCGGTTCATATCCTTTCCGACCAACGTCACCGTCTTGCCGTCGAAAACCACTTCAACATTGGCGAAGCCGCCAGTTCGCGTGGCGCGCACTTTGTCCGGTCGCCCTAGTTCGATCTTGCCGGAACTCGCCAGCAGCAATTTCTGATGGTCGCTGGTGACGAATTCCAGGTTTGAATCGTAGGCGAACGAAATCGCCTTTTGCGAAGCGAGACAGTCTGACATCGCCTTGAGGAGGCTTTTTGCCTCGACTTCTGCCGCCATGGCTCCTTGTTGCGCAATCAGCCCTAATAGTAAGGCGAGTGCAGCGGTTGGGGCGGTTTTCTTACTCCAGCGGATCATCGGCCTTTGCCTCTCGGTGCCTGGCATGCATCAGTCGCCGGCCGGCGGCTAATATCGGCAAACTGTAGACACAGCCGCGAATGAACGCCCGTAACGTCTGGTAGGTTCTGAACGAGGAGACTGTAGGATCTGCCTACAGCCCTAGGGGCGTTTTGCTGCAGCGGCGGCCAACATCTCCGCCGCGACGTCCTCTTCGTTCGGCACAGGAAGCCCCGCCTTCCGGAGCGATGCGATCATCCGCAGATTGTCCATCGGCTGGATGTTGCGTTTCCTGTGCTCCTCAATGATGTTCGGGACGTAGTCTGGACGCATCTTCATGAAGATCTCTCCCTCGCGCCTTGCGTCATCCAACAATCCAGCGTCGGCGTAGATGGCGGTCGCGACCAGGTGAAACATCGGGAACTGTTGCAGGTTCGTCTTGCGGATGAGGCTCACCGCCTTGTCTTGATCGTTCAGCATATAGGCCGCGAGCGCTCGTGCTCCGTGATAGAAGCTTGCGCCACCGGGATTAAGCGCAAGTGCTCTGTCGAGGAGATCCGCGCCACGCTGCCATTCGCCACAGATTGCGAGCCGCGTCCCGAACTCACCCAACAGCTCCGTGTCGTTCGGGTTTAGTGCCAAGGCTTCCTCGCCAACCTGAAGCGCTTCTGCGAGTTGTTGGTTGAAAAACAATGCGATCATCAAGGATTGAAGCGCCCGGGTGTTACCCGGTTCCAGTTCAATGGCCCGTCGGGCCGAGCGCAAAGCGCGCTCAAGCGGCGTCGGTTGACTGCTTCTGGGGTTGAAGCGAAAGCGATCCTCATCGAGGTACAAGATGGAAGACATTGCCCACGCGGTCGCATAGCCTGGGTAGCGCGCAATGACGCTTTCCAGGCACTCTCTGGCGCTCAGATGGGTCTCCGGGCTCAATTCTGAACGATACGCATAGAAACGAAGTGTACAGTCGTAGACCCCAAGGTCGTCAGGGGGAGGGTTTGTTGTCGCAGCCTGCGCGATAGCGCCGTAAGGCTGAGCTATGGCGGACGCAACCTTGCTCGCGACGTCGGATTGGATGACGAACAGTTCCCGGCTCGTCAGGTCATCGTCATAGGTCTGCGACCAGAGAATTGCGCCGTCGGATGTGTCCAGCAAGCGCGCCGTCACCCGGACCTTAGAACCTGCCACCCTGACGCCGCCTGCAAGCAGATAGCGGGCACCGAGCCCGCCTCGAACCTCGGAAGGCTCAACCTGTGGAGAGAGAGACTTTGATGTCTCGCGGCCGAAAACCTTGATCTCCTTGAACCGCGGCAGGGCGGTGAGCAATTCTTCGGTCAGCCCTGCTGTGTACAGTTGGGCCTTGGGGCCGTCGCCAAGATTGGCAAAGGGTGCGATCACCAGCTTTGGCTCGTCTGGTGACCTTGCGGCTCCGGCACGTTTCGCGGCCTCAACTATTCGCTCGCTCCCCCAGTATGTCAGCGCGGCAAGACTGATGACGCCAACAAGCCCCAACATCAGCCACCCGCGACGCTGCCAAGCTTGACCGACCTGCTTGCTTCCCGTGTCGACCGGGGTAGAAACGGAGCCAGGGGATATCGGACAGTTCCAGGCGAACGAGGGCGCATAACGTCCCTTTGGGATATCTATCCTGACGGGATCGTCCTGTCCGGCCACGAGGTAGTAGCGCTCGAGCGCACGTCTCAGCCGCCCGGCCTCGATGCGGACGACCGGATCGTCCTGGGTGAAGTCTTCGCCGCGCTTGAATACCTCGACCGCGATGGTGTAGCCCTTTAGACGCTGCCCTCGTCCCGCAAGAGACTCCTCGACGACGAAGCTGAGAAAGGCCGGACCGCGACCTCCCTTTGGAAACTCCGCACTCGAAATGATGCGCGCAAGTTGGTCACGAATATCTGCGGCGGTTGGTACAGATCCTGGCGGTTCCCCCATGCCGGCTGATCCGTGTGCCACAAATGTGTCCATCAATCGCTCCTACGACGCACACAACTGCGACAATCACAGATTTAGTTTGCGTTCCTTGATGTAACCTACGCTGCCAAGTTCTGCTCGTCCAGAAACCGCATCGGACCACAACAGAGATTTGTTGTTGCATTAAATGGCATCGTGATCGTTGTGGGGGGATGGTCCTGAAGCAGGAATGACCGTCTAGCCCCGTGGCCGCTGCACTTTACGTCGCGCGCGGAAATAGGGAGGCCTGGATTCTTCACGCCGGTTCGCAGGCAATTCCTGAAGGACTTTCGCCGTCGACACAGTGAATGGCGAGAGATTGCGGGGAGTGCGTGCGATGAGGACAACGATCGCGCGGGGGTCCCGTCGCGGCTGGTGAACCCTAAGACCGAATTTGGGCCGTAATAAGCGCCGAGTTGCAGTGAGCGCCGACCGACGGAGCGTGCCGTTTGCGATCGTGTTTGGGAAGGCGGCTGCCGCGCGGATAGCCCTGATCGGCAACGACGTTGGCTCAAGGCCAGGCGGGGGGCGTGGACACTGGCAATGGAGACGTTTGCAGCTCTGATGGGGAGGCAGCAGCTGCAAACGTAGAGGTCGGAGACGCTCTATCCGCTTGTTTAGCGCGGGAGGAAAACCTCTATTTTCACATTCGTGGCCAGGTCTGAGATTCGCACACAACCTTCAGCACACATCCCTTCATCTTCAGGGCGTTACCCGAAACGGTAAGGGAACCGTCATAGGTCTTGTTCGCGTCCGGATCTGTTATCTTTCCTGAGTAGCTGCCGTCCTTGCCATGGAAAGTACCGATCTGCTTGCCTGCATGCTTTCCGGATTTCAACGTGATGCAGTAACCTCCACCGCAAGAGGAAATCGCCGCAGTGTCGCCCAGTTCGGTTTTCCAGTTACCGATGATCGGGTCTTCTGCGAAGGCGTTGCCTGAAGCCAGCGTGAGTGCGGCAGCCATGGCGAAGATATGCTTCATATGTCGCTCCTATGATTGGGACCCGCCGAGCCTACGCCCGTACCTCCTCGAGCGCCTGTAACAACTCGTAGGTTCTCTGTAAGGCAACGGTTGTGAGGCCCTTCGTGCGATGTAACGTCTGAGGTATGAGGGGCCGATTGTTTCATCTTTCCGCGTGATGAGAGTTCCGCGATTTGTGACATGAGCTTCGTCCCGCCGACCCATGTTCCGGCAATCAATGTAAAAACTCTTGGCTTCCCCCGCGCGCAACGAACCTTAGCTGGAAACGTGGAACAGCCCCCAAAAGACAAGATGTCGGCAGCGCTCGCCATCGTGTCGTCTCCGGCCTGCGAGTACGACACCGCGACCGTAACAGGGGCGTTGGATACTGTAAGCTACTTTCCTTTTGGCCGCCGTATTGAGCATGTCGATGCTGGATAATGCAGTGAGGAGTGGCCGCTCGATGCAACCAACCCGACGTCGGCGGAAAAGCGGCGGGTCGCAGATTTTCCCCTAGCCGCGTTTCGTTACAGGATGTTTTTGGAGGATAGTAATGAATATCACGCGTCGTGAGTTAACGGTGGCCGGTCTTGGGCTGATGGCCGCCGGTTCCATGGGGTCGGCGGCGAACGCCGAAGACGGACTGGTGGCAAATTTGCCGGAAGGTCTTGACGAATTCGCATTGGCCGTCGAGGCCTACATCTACGCCTATCCGCTTGTGACAATGGAGATCAGCCGGCGCGTGATCACCAACGTCGCCGAGGTTAAGGGAACCCGAGGTCCGATGGGGCATGTCATCAAGCTGCGCCAGTACCCGGATGCCAAATTCCGCGACGTGACGGCGCCGAATGCCGACACGCTCTATACGACCGCATTTTTCGATGTGGGTGATGAACCCTGGGTGATCAGCCTGCCCGACCTCAAGGATCGTTATGCTCTGTTTCCGATGCTGGACGGCTGGACGACGGTGTTCGACGTTCCCGGAAAGCGGACGACCGGTACAGGGGCGCAGACCTTCGTTGTGACCGGCCCCGGTTGGGAAGGGACGCTGCCGGAAGGGCTGAAGGAATACAAGTCGCCGACAAGCATCGTCTGGTTGCTTGGGCGCATCTATTGCACGGGCTCTCCGGAGGACTACGCGGAGGTTCACAAGCTGCAGGATGAAGTGAAGCTTTATCCCTTGAGTGCATGGGGCAAGGACTGGACACCACCCAAGGGCAAGGTCGATCCGTCGGTCGACATGAAGACCGCGGTTCGCGCGCAAGTCAACAAGATGGATGCCGTCGAATACTTCACCCTGTTCGCCGAGCTCCTGAAAAGAAATCCGCCGAGCGAAGCCGATGCACCGATCGTCGCCAAGCTCGCCGAGCTGGGCATCGTTCCCGGCAAGGACTTCGACAAGACCAAGTTCGACCCCGCATTTGCAAAGCGCGTCCCTGAGCTGGGTTTTGCCCGCATCATGCTGCATTTCAAATTCAGCGACGGTGACGTTCAGGACATCGACGGCTGGGGCTTCACAATGAAGACCGGCATCTACGGCACCAACTATGTCCAGCGGGCCTTGATCACCGCGATCGGTCTTGGGGCAAACCGGCCGCAGGATGCGATCTACCCAACGTCGATGAAGTCCGGAGGCAGCCTGATCAAGCGGGCCTACAATGGGTCCGACAAGTATGTGCTGACGTTCAAGAAAGGTCTGACACCGCCGGTTGGGGGCTTCTGGTCGCTGACCATGTACGACGCGGAGTATTTCTTTGTCGACAACCCGCTCAACCGTTATTCGATCAGTGCAAGGGAGCCGCTCAAGGCCAACCCGGACGGCTCTATCGACCTGTTGATCCAGCACGAATCTCCGGGAGCGGATAAGGAATCAAACTGGCTGCCGGCGCCCAAGGGGAAATTCATCCTCATGATGCGCCTGTATTGGCCGAACGAGGCCAATCCCTCCATCATCGACGGCACGTGGACGATCCCGCCGGTGAGAAATGTAAGCTGATTGCAAGCTGGCAATGGGCGGCTTCACGCCGCCCATTCATTACCCTCAGCGTGTGATCAATTCGGCACTGAGTAGGCTAGGCCTCACCGAGCACCGTCACGCTCAGCTCTGTCCTTGCCGCAAATGGGCGCCCCGTAGCTACACGCCGTCACAGTTCGGCCTGGCTCGGAAGTTTGAAACGGCCAAGTTGAGACGGGTTGGCAGCGGGAAGGGAATAATCGGGGAGGGCAACCACATCCAAGCCAGCTCGGATTCATGGGAAAGGGTCTCTGCATGAAGCATGCAGAGTTCGTCGCGCACATTCGTCAAACCTATGCTCGACTTTTTGATCCAGACACGAGCGAGGAGACGTGGTCTCTTTTCCTGACTGTCAACACGGGCTGGAACGGCTTGGTCGAGGAGTATCTACGGCGCGTCGAAATGTACCTCAGCAAAGGCGGGCTGCTTTCCAAGGTCTACATTCGACAAATAGAGGAGAAATGGGGTGGTTTACGCTGCTACCTCAGGCCGACGAATGACTTTCGCCTGTCGGCAGAAGCAACCGCTGCGCTTGGCGGCATCTATCACGATATAGCGGGCCGGTCGTACCACACTTGTGACGTGTGCGGTGGCACCGGACGATTGAAGTCCATCAACGGCACATACCTCACCCGGTGCAACGATCACATCTCTGACCGCAGGTTCACGACGGTTCCTGCAAGTGTCGAGGATGTGGCAAAGGTATTGGATAGCGCTGGTAGCGCACCTCATGGGAACGGCAAGGCCGCGGCTCCACTCTCTTGGGAGGCCAATCTTGTCGACGGTTTCGAAGGTGACCGCTTCTCGCCCATGGGTGGGCTCTACTATCGCGACAATGTCGAGCAACGGGCAGGCTCACTCGAGTTTCAGCGCGACGTCACGTTTGGCAGTGCCGGCGCGTTGAAGCTAAGCGTCCGACCGCTCTTTAACGGCGAAGACCATCGAAGCGAGCGGGCGGAGGTGTGGGAACGCACGGCCCTGCGCGTACCCTATGACACGGCCGTCTGGTACGGCTTTTCCGTGAAGTTTGCCGACCCAATCCCGCAACAGGACCACCGCCATCTGATCGCTCAATGGAAGCGCGAGATCGGTCCGGACGCCAGGGGTGACTATAGTCCCTTCCTGGCACTTCGTTTGGTTCGCGGTCGGCTCTTTGCGACCGTTGAAACCACTTATCCCGTGATCCCTGGCCGGTTTTTGCCAACCGGCGCACCGGTTCTCACGCCGGTTTGGCTACGTCCGGGAAAGCGGCAGATGCGTGCACTGGTAGCCGCCGACCCGGGTTGGACGCCAGCAGACGGGCACCTGTTTACCGCCTACACGGATCGTATCACTGTCATCCCCAGAGGAAATGAACTGCCGACGCCGCATAGTGGCTGGATTGACTTTGCGGTGATGACCCGTCCTGGTCCGGATGGTACGGGGCATATCGAACTCTTCGCCAACGATCGTTGGATCGTGACGGTCCGAGGGCATATCGGCCATGACGAACAAGGGCTGGGCGCTCGGCAGTATTTCAAGTTCGGCCCCTACCGCTCGGCATCCCAGGGCGAATGGACGCTCTACTTCGACAACTTTCGCCGCTCCACGCGTAGTGATGATGTGCTCGGACCGACCGGACTTCAAGCGCTGCGCTCAGCAGGCTCATAGATCCCGGGGTTGAATACTTCCTCAAAAGCTGGAGCGCGCCCCTGGCCGATTCAATGACTGCAAGCTGAAGCCGTGCCCCCATTGCATTGGCCGGGGCACTTGCGAACGTGGCCTTCGCCCGTCTGCCGCAGCTTGCGCGAAGGTCTTTGCTACTTTTCGACACCCAATCGTTCGATGCCAGGAAGCACCCCTTGATGGCGTCGCGACCGGTGCACGCCTTGTAGACCCCGTAGCGTCCGCTCTGTTGTTGCTCAACTGCCGAGGGTTGCCGCCATGGCGCGGATAACAACAACGGCGGAAGCAGCACCTGGGTCGACATGGCCAAGCGAACGTTCGCGCACACGGGCTGCCCGACCCTTGGCCGCCACCATCGATCGGGTCGCGTTGGCTCCGGCGTCGGCGGCGGCAACGACATCGCTCCAGAACTCAGCTCTAGTCTTCTTGTCTGCGAGTGCTGCTGCTGCGGCGTCGGCTGCTGGCAGCCAGGCATCCAGCATGGTCTTGTCGCCGCGCTGGCCCTTGCCACGCTCGCAGATGCCTGAGCCGATGGCGTCGATCATGGCCGCTGCGGTGGCAAGGTTCAGTTCACTGGCGCCCGCAAGCGCCTGTGCGGCGCGACGAAAGGCGGTCGCATAAAGCGGACCCGTCGATGCGCCAACGGCGTTGAGGAAGGCACCAGCCGCCGTCGCCATCACATCGGAGGGCTGCGCACTGTGGACGTCGATCTTTGCGAGTTCGGCTTTCACCGCAAGGAAACCCAACGACATCGTTGTGCCATGGTCGGCGTCGCCAATCGCGCCGTCCAGTTCGGAAAGATGATCCTTCTCGGTCTCCACGGCGGCAGAAATCGCCTCGAACATAGCGATGAGGCGGCGCACCGCATTTTCCGACATGATTATCCTCCCAGAACGTCGCGGGGGGTGGCGTTTCGTAGCCCGCACCCCGTGACGGAATATCAATTGATACGCAGGAAAGCCGTTTCGCAAGGATGGCGCAACAGTTCGGTCAGTTCCTGGTCGAGATGCAGAATGGAGATGGAAGCTCCAACCATGTCGAGTGAGGTGCAATAGTGCCCAATCCAGTTCGCTTCAATCCGAATATTCTTGGCTTCCAGTCTTTGGGCGACTCTCCGGAATAGGATGTAGAGTTCCATCATCGGTGTGCCGCCGAAGGAGTTGACGAGCACGGCAACGCGGTCGCCGGGGGCGGCCTTCATCTCCTTGAAGATGTTGTCCATGATGCTGTCGGTGATTTCGTCTGCGGATTTGATCCGCTCGCGCGTGACCCCCGGTTCGCCATGGATGCCCATCCCGATCTCCATGTCAT
This sequence comes from Ensifer sp. 2TAB8, assembly GCF_052115125.1. NCBI lineage: Bacteria > Pseudomonadati > Pseudomonadota > Alphaproteobacteria > Hyphomicrobiales > Rhizobiaceae > Ensifer > Ensifer sp. 2TAB8. The sequence goes on from NZ_JBFRGB010000015.1 coordinate 71,798, forward strand.
CGGGCCCAATCTCGAAATTGTGCCTTCGGGTCTGCGGCATCGCGCAGGGCTCGAGCGCCACGCCGACGGTGTAGGTGCGCAGGTTTGCCTTTCGCGTGACCGCCTCGCAGGCTTCAAGCGTCAGGCCGCGATCACAGGCAGCACCGGCGATCTTGAAGATGAAGAAGTTTCCGGCAACGCCACGGCGTCCCTCGCGGTCTTCGACCGGCGACGATGCGATGTCATCGGTGGTGAGCACCGTGCGGACTTTGATGCCTTTCTCCTCGGCGATCTCCGCGGCCATCTCGAAGTTCATCACGTCGCCCGCATAATTGCCGTAGACGAAAAGCACGCCCTCGCCGCCCGAGGCAGCGGCTGCGCATTGTACGATCGGGTCGGGTGGCGGCGAGGAGAAGATATTGCCGACGGCAACGGCATCGGCGAGCCCCTTGCCGACATAGCCGAGAAAGCATGGCTCGTGGCCCGTGCCGCCGCCAATCACCAGTCCGACTTTCCCAGACCTTGGGCCGTTGCGCGCGACCAGCGCGCGATTGGAGCCGTTGATTTGCTGCAGATAATCGGTATGTGCGCGAACGACGCCGTCGAGCATCTCCTCGACCACTTGGTTCGGGTTGTTCAGGAACTTCTTGACGTGGGTTCGATAAGAGCTTGGCGCCTGCGCGACCTTTGGCTTCTGGGATAGCCGTGCATCGAGACTCGTAACGCCGTCTGCCCGAAGGATGCCGTGTCCCGTTGCCGCATCGGTGATCAGCACGTTGGCGTAGCCGCCGCGCAGTGCCGCAAGGAGGGCCGGAACCTTGTCGAAGCCGCCTGCAACGAGAATGCGCGTGTCGATCTTGCGCAGCATGTCGAGCGAGATACCGACGGTGCGGTCGTCGAGCGGGCCTGCGACCGGTCGGCCTCGCTCGTCGATAAAGCGTCCGGCAACGACGCCGACGGCCCCGGCCGCCAGGTAGTGCTGCAGCGAAACGGATTCGAAGAAGCCGCTGGTATGGATCGTCGAGTTTGGTCGCAGCGAGGAAATGCCAAAGAGCATTCGATTGGCGCGCCCGAGCGTTTGGAATTGTTCCTGCAGCAGCGGTTCGTCCAGCAGCATGGTGCGCATTGCCGGCGATTTGACGATGGCCGGGGCGGTGATGTTGACGCATCGCGCCGAGACCGACTGAGCGATTGCGGCCGCACAGAGCTCGGGCGTGTAGGCAAAGGTCGCGGTGGTGCCGCCAGTCGCCTGGACGACGGTCATGTCCTGGAGCGCTGCAATATCCGCATGTTCGCCGACGGAAAGCACGGTGCGCCCCCAGGCGACGGCGAGCGTGTCCCCGGACTTCAGGAGCTTCGGAAGCGCCTGTGCGGCGGCTACGCCAAGCCGGTCGATGAGCGGTCGCGCGTTGTCATCGCTTGGGACCACAAGGCAGTCCATCAGCCCGAAATGCCGCTTCAATTCCTGGGCGATCGTCAAGGAAGCCAGCCGCGCCGGCTCCAGGGAGATGTGGACGATGCCTTTTTCGCGCGCGTCCGCCAGATAGCTGTTGACCGTCGCGCGTGAGACCCCCATGGCGTCGGCGATCTCGCCTTGGGTCATGCCGTCTTCGTAGTAGAGCCAGCAAGCCCACACATAGGGGTCATCGCCGTAGCGCAGCGGGATTGCGTCCGACGTATCGCTCGCACCGCCGCGGTTGGCGCCGCCCTTGCGTGGAGAGGGTGTCTTGGTCGTCATCTGGTCTTTTTCTTCCCCTGTTTTGGCTCGGGAGGATGGAAGCAACGTCGTGCTTTTGCAACCTCATAACCGCATGGAGCGGGGCGCGACCCCAGTCTATTCACCGGGATCGCGCAGGCCCTGGGAGAAGGTCATCGGCCGCGACAAGCTTGTCGCCGCGGCGCGCAGGTGTCAGGCGAGGCGCGCCTGGGCGCCAAGCGAAAGTTCCTTGAGGATGATTGCGCAGGATGTCGCGCCTGCATCGAGCACCCCTAGGGAGCGCTCGCCGAGCCGGCTGGCGCGGCCGATCTTGGCAACGAGGTCGCGCGTCGAGTCGCGGCCGGCTTCGGCCGCGACAATCAGGGCGTCGAGGGCTTCGGAGAAGCTCTTGCCGGACGAGACAGACTCGTCGAAGGCCTCAATGGCCGGAACGAGCGTGTCGATCAGTGTCTTGTCGCCAACCTTGGCGGAGCCGATCGACTGAATGCCCTCGAGCCCCGCGTGCAGCATACGGCTGTAGGCTGCCGTGTCGATGGCCGGCACGCCGTCGAGCTTTTCGGCAAACTCGGTGAACATCACCCCATAGAGCGGGCCCATCGAGCCACCGATCTCGGTCATCAGCACGGTGCCGAGCGTGTCCAGCGCCTCCGACAGGGTGGTTTCCCTGTCCTTCAGCCGGTCGGCTGCCATGCCGAAGCCCTTGGCCATGTTGACGCCGTGGTCGCCGTCGCCGATCTTGCCGTCGATCTCGCTCAGATAGGCGCGGTTCTCGATAATGCGTTCTGCGAGCGACTGCACGATCGCGCCGGCATTGGCGTTGCTAAACGTCTGCATGATGCGCTTCCTTCCTCACAGGATGGTGGTGCAGCGGACCTCGACGTCGAGGAGCGCCTTGAGTTCGTCGTCGAGTGCCAGCACGGTCAGCGTCGCGCCGACCATCTCCAGCGATGTGAAGTAGTTGCCGATATAGGTGCGGTAGATGCTGAGGCCGCGGGCGGTGATTTCCTTCTCGATCGTGTCGTTCAGGATGTAGAGCTCGTTGAGCGGCGTGGCCCCGAGGCCAGAAACCAGCACCGCAACCTCCGTTCCTGACGCCAGGTTGTGATCGTCGAGCACGATCTGGCACATGTCCTTGGCGACTTCGTCGGCGGTCTTCAGCGCTTCGACCCGTACGCCCGGTTCGCCATGATGGCCGATGCCGACTTCCATCGTACCGGGCTCGATCTGGAAGTTCGGATGGCCGACGGCGGGAAGCGTGCAGGGACCAAGGCCGACGCCGATCGAGCGGCAGTTGTCGATCGCCTTCTGCGCGGTCGCGCGCACCTCTTTGAGACTTGCGCCTTCGGCCGCCTTGGCGCCGCCGATCTTCCACATGAAGATCTCGCCGGCCACGCCGCGGCGCTTCTCGCGCTCTTCCGGCGGTGCCGAGCAGACGTCGTCATTGGCAACGACGGTCAGCACCTCGATGCCATCCTTGGCGGCGAGCTTCGTCGCCATCTTCACGTTCATGTTGTCGCCGGCATAGTTGCCGTAAAGGCAGACGACGCCCTTGCCGCCATTGGCTTCGCGGATGGCATCGTGGAAGCTCTTGGCGGTCGGTGAGGAGAAAAGCTCGCCGACGGCAACGGCATCCAGCATGTTGCGGCCGGTGTAGCCGATGAAGGCCGGCTCGTGGCCGGAGCCGCCGCCGGTGACGACGCCGACCTTGCCGGCAACCGGCGCGCCCTTGGCGACGACCACGCGCGGGTTGTCAGCCAGGCGAACGATGTCGGAGTGAGCCTTGACGAAGCCCTTGACGGTGTCCTCGACCACCTCGTCGGGATTGTTGATGAACCTTTGCATGGTGTCTCCTGTAATGGGGTCGTGCTTCGTCAGAGAATGGTGTAGCCGCCGTCGATCAGGAGATCGGCGCCGTTGATCATGTCGGCTCCTGCCGACGCCAGGAACACGGCGGCCGCCGCGATCTCTTCGGGATAGGCGAAACGGCCCGCCGGGATACGCTTCTTGGCTGCTTCCCCCTTCTCACCGCTCCAGGCCTTCTTGCCGAGTTCGGTCAGAACGATGGTCGGCGAGATCGTGTTGACGGTGATGCCGTGCTTGCCCCATTCGGCCGCAAAGGTCTTCGACATGCCGATGACGCCGAACTTCGATGCGCAATAGGCAACGTGGTCTTCGATCGCCACGGTGCCGGCCTGGGAGGCGAGATTGACGATCTTGCCGCCCTTTCCGGCTGCGATCATCGCCCGACCGACCGCCTGGGTGACGAGGAAGCTGCCCTTCAGATTGATGGCGATGGTCTTGTCCCAATGGTCGAGCGACAGATCTTCGGCCGGCGCCAGGTAGACGACGCCGGCGCTGTTGACGGCGACGTCGATGCCACCGAACGCGGCGACCACGCTCGAGACGGCCGCATTGACCGAGGCTGCATCCGAAACGTCGCAGACGAAGGGCCTCGCGCCACCGCCGAGCGCTTCGGCTTTTGCGCGCGCAACATCCTCATTGATGTCGAGCACGGCCACTTTGGCGCCCTTGGCGGCAAAGGCGCTGGCGATGGCCGCACCGATGCCGGAGGCGCCGCCGGTGACGAGGGCGACCTTGCCGGTCAGCGGGAAGTTTAGGTCGATCTGGGGGGTGGTCTCGGTCATGTCGTTGTCCCTCGGCGGTTGGATAGCGGGGCCGGCAAGCCGCCCCGCCAGCATTGGCGTTACTTGCGGGCTTCGAGCAGCTTGTCGACGTTCTCGGTCGTGACCGGGGTCCACGGAACGTTGTATTCCTTGTCCTTGCCGTCGTTGAACGGCATGTCGGGATACTGCGCCCAGATGTCGGACTGCGGCTTGTAGTCACCCTTCTTTGCCTGGAAGATCGCGATGTCGAGCGCGCCCTGCGCCTGGGCGCGGGCATCCTGCAGGATCGAAGTCATCGTGCCTTCCTTGACGGCCGTCAGCGCATCCGTCACGCCGTCGATGCCGGCAATGGCGAAGTCGTCGACCTTGAGGCCGGCCGACTTGATCGCCTCGATCGCGCCGAGCGCCATCTCGTCGTTCTGGCCGATGACGCCGTTGATCTGGCCCTTGTGAGCCGTGAGCCAGTTTTCCATCAGCGTCTGGGCTTCGGCACGCGACCAGTTGGCGGTCTGCTGTTCCAGGACCTTGACGTCGGGGCACTCGGCGAGCGCCTTCTTGTTGCCTTCGAGACGGGAGATCTGCGCCGACTGGCCGATCGGGCCCTCGATGATCACGACGTTGCCCTTGCACCCGATCTTGTCGAGCACGGTCTTGGCTTCCATGTAGCCCGAGACCGTGTCATCCGATCCGACATAGGCGGTCAAGAGATCCGAGTTGACGCGCGTGTTGGAGCCGACGACCGGGATCCCGGCGTCGTGTGCGGCTTGAACGGCGGTTGCGCCAGCCTCGATATCGATTGGCACGAAGATGATCGCGTTGAATTTCTGCGTGATCATCGTGTTGAACTGTTCCTGCTGGACCAGCGCGTCGTAGCGGCCGTCAAACACGGTCAGTTCGACTTCACCGCTCTTGACGGCGGGATGATCTTCGAGGGCCGCCGACCAGATCTGCATAAATTCGGCGTTGAGGCCGTAGGGCGCTGCGCCGATCTTGATCTTTTCCTGCGCGACGGCTGACGACGCCAAGAGGGCCGTGGCGGAAGCCAGGGCGATCACGAGTTTCTTCATGCTACTCCTCCATATTGTGGTTTCCGCCGCCTTCATGGCGCACGGATTGGTTGACAGCCGCCGTCAAGCGGCCGTTGTCTTGAGGGTCAGAGACCCTGATTGCGTTTCTGGTCGAGCATCACGGCGCCAACGATCAGCGCGCCCTTGAGGACTTGCTGGTAGTAGGACTGGATGCCCATCAGATCGAGGCCGTTGTTCATCACGCCGATGATCAGCGCCCCGATCAGCGTTCCCGTGACGCGGCCGACGCCACCCGAAAGGCTAGTGCCGCCGATGACGACCGCGGCGATAGCGTCGAGTTCATAGGCGATGCCTGCCTGCGGCAGGGCCGAGCCGGTGCGAGCCGAGAGCATCATGCCTGCAAGGCCCGAAAGACCGCCGGAGATGACGTAGACGAGGAAGCGGATGCGGGTGACGTTGATGCCCGAAGTCTTGGCAGCATGCGGATTACCGCCAACGGCGTAGATGTAGCGGCCGAAGCGCGTGCGGGTCAGGATCCACCAGGATGCGAGAAAGACGGTCGCAAGCAGGATGACCGGCATCGGGATGCCAAGGATGTTGCCCGTTCCGATCCAGCGGAACTCAGGCGTCAGCGCCGGCACGGGCTTGCCGCCGCCATAGATCAGCGTCATGCCGCGGGCAGCAGACAACATGCCGAGCGTGGCGACGAAGGCCGGGACCGAGAAGCGCGAAACGATGAAGCCGACAATGATGCCGCAGGCGACGCCGACGAGAATGCCGATCGCCAGTGCCACAAAGAAGGGGTAGGGCGCGCCGGCGACACCGGCAGTGGCCGAAGTGGTCGCGAAGCTGGCGCTGACCATTCCGGCAAGGGCCACGACCGAGCCTACGGACAGGTCTATGCCGCGTGTCAGGATGACGAAGGTCATGCCGATCGCAAGTACGCCGTTGATCGACGTCTGCAAAAGCACGTTCGAGATGTTGCCGGGCGTCAGGAAGTACTCGTTGGAGAACGAGAGGATGACTGCCAGCAGCAGGAAGGCGAGAAAGATGCCGTATTCCTGGATCAGCGTGCCGCGCTGTTCGGCGCTGAACCAGCTTCTGGACGGGTTGTTTTCGATGTTGGACACGGTTCTCAGGCCCCTTTGATGTCGGACAAGCGCTTTTGGCGTCGATCTCGCGGGTGGTTCAGGTCGACAGATGGACGAGGGTTTGGGCGTCGGTCGCCCGGCGGTCGTAGATGCCGGCCGATTTTCCCTGCCGCATGACCAGGATACGGTCGGACATGCCGAGCACTTCGTCGATCTCGGAGGAAATCATGACGACGGTGCCGCCGGCTGCGGTGAAGTCACAGATGATGCGGTAGATTTCGCGTTTCGCGCCCACGTCGACGCCGCGGGTGGGCTCATCAAGCAGGAGCAGTCGCGGTTGGCGCAGGAACCATTTGCCCAACACCACCTTCTGCTGGTTGCCGCCCGATAGGCCCGAGACCGGCATCGTGTCGCGTGCGGCTTTGATGCCGAAGCGAGCGATCATCTCGGCACTGGCTGCCGCCTCGTCCCGCGCCTTCATGACGAAACTTGGGCTCATCTCGGGAAGGCTGGCCAGGCAGATGTTGCCGCGAACGCTATCGGCAAGATTGAGGCCGCTGACTTTCCTGTCTTCGGTGACAAGCGCGATACCGCTCGCCATTGCGTCGGCCGGCTTGTTGACACTGATCTGCTCGCCCTCGAGCCTCACGTCGCCCCGTGCCGGACGGTCGAGGCCGAACAGGCAGTTGAAGATCTCCGTGCGGCCCGAACCCATCAGCCCGTAGATGCCGAAGATCTCGCCCTTGCGCACGGAAAACGAGATATCCTCGATCTTGCCCGGCAATGTCAGCCCAGAGACCTCGAGGCCGATCTTGTCGGTCGGAGCGTTGGTCTTGATATATTCCTCGCCGAGTTCGCGCCCGACGATCATCTTGATCAGGCCGGGGCGATCGATATCGGCAAGCAGGCCGCTGCCGACATAGCCGCCGTCGCGAAAGACCGTGTAGCTGTCGGCGATCTGGAAGATCTCCGAAAGCCGATGCGAGACGTAGACGACGCCCTTGCCCTCGGCCTTGAGGCGAGCGACCGCGGCAAACAGGTGCTGGGCTTCCTTCTCGCCAATCGCTGATGTCGGTTCGTCCATGAAAATCACCTCGGCTTCGTGGCTGAAAGCCTTGGCGATTTCGACGAGCTGCATCTGCGCGACCGAAAGGGTCATCATCGTCTGGGTGGCGCGGATGCCGAATTCCAGCCGATCCAGCAATTGCTGGGCATCCCGGTTCATCTTCTTGAAATCGATGCCGCCGAAGCGCCCTGAGGGTTCGCGGCCGAGATAGATGTTTTCGGCCACCGTCATGTGCGGGACGGGGCTCAGTTCCTGCTCGATGATGGCGATGCCGGAGGCAAGTGCTTCGGCCGGATTGCCGTAGCGGACTTCCTTGCCGCGCCGCCAGATCGTGCCGCCGTCGCGTTGCTGAATGCCCATCAGGATCGAAAGGAAAGTGGACTTGCCGGCGCCGTTGCCACCGCAAAGCGCGTGAACGGAGCCGGCCTGAAGCTCCAGGCGGCCGTCGCGCAAGGCGGCGACGCCTCCGAACGACTTCTTCAATCCCTCAACTTTCAGCAATGGCTGCATGGTTTCCTCCACGCGTCGTCAATTTCGACAAAAATCACATTGAGATCGACAAATGTCAATCATGCAATTTTACTTTTGATAATTGAACTACGACTTTTGTAAAGCTGGAGATGCCGTGCGATATCGCCAAACGCACCGATCGAGGCAGGCCGTTGGTGCTCAAGCCGGCGGGAATTCAGTTCCAGCGCGTTGAAATCGGGGGGTCCACGCCTTCGGCCGCGGGAACTTGGGCCTCACATTGGCGGGAGTAACGCGGCAATTGGTTGCCGTCTTTGTCGCTGGCGCGACCGGGAATTTGAGGTGACGGCGGACGAGCGCTTCGTCGCGACGAGCGCGGCCGAACGACGAGGTTCGCGCAGGAATTGAGGTGACGCGCATGGAAGAAAACGCCGAAGAGGAGGCGGCCCGAGCCTCCTTACGGGCAAGGTCACGATTGTTTCGTGCGGAATAGGCGCTTTTCCAAGAATGTCTGCATGTCACGTCGCCCATCGGACACGCAGTAGACGACCACATCTGTACCTAAGATGCGGTAGATCATCCGCCAAGGCTTGTGGTGTAGTTCGCGATATTCGGTGATACCGACAGGAGCGAGCTCTTTGGGGATATTCCCGCGAGCGGGCATATCTTCAAGGCTCGATGCCGCAGCTTCGAGCTCACCTAGCATTCGCACGGCTGTCTCGACACCATCGCGTTCCGCAATGAAGCTATAGAGATCTTCGATATCCTGTTCGGCGTCTTCGGAGAATAGAACTCTGTAAGCCATCAGGATTTGGATACGCGTTGCCTGATCCGCTTGAACGTCTCGGCTGCCGGACGCAAGTTGCCCGCTTCGACCTGCTTGTTGGTAAGCGCAAGTACTTTCAGCAGGGCGATCGTCTCCTGCGTTTCCTCGTAAACCGTAACATCCTGCAGCACGGCTTTCGCTTCGCCGTGGACCGTGAGCACCACCGGTTCGCGATTTTCGGCAAGCGTCCGGACGATTTCAGGCGCGTGGGCCTTTAGGTAGCTGATGGGTTTCACTTGCTGCGAAAGCTTCATAACCGTCGTCTCCACTTAGACCAAAAGATAGGCCTTTAAATGGTCGAATGCAAATGGATGATCCTGCAGGGTCTTAGTAGAGGGCGATTTTGGCGGCGGTTTATGCGCGAATGTTTCGACCGACCGTTCGACGGTCAGTGGCTGTCTGTCGAACTGGCTCGTGATGGAGCTGTCAGCCGCTGAATGGCCCTTCTCCTTGCAGAATTACAGGCATGTTGAGGACACTGGCGAGTGCACCGTCGAACGGAGAACAGATGCAGGCTCGGGTCAATCCGCCAGCTGGATAAATAATAGTGGCATCCTTCTTAATGTTTTATGGGTGGGCGAATGATGCGCGCTGGCTCCTGCGATCAAGCCAGATCAAGCGTCCAACAGTTCAACTCCCTTCATGGACGTTTCGGCGCCTCTGCGGGGGAGAGGCCGAACGCGGTCCGACTGTCGCCGCCAATGCGGCAATCGAGGCTTGGTCAATCGCTCTCGCCCGGGACGAGCGTCATGGGCCAGAGGAGCCGCGCAGATCTCGCCGGGTAAATGTCTGCAAAAGCAGGCATCGTACCAAGCAGGGATTCGGCAAGTGCTATGCCAAGATCGCGCAGCGACAGACTGAAAGCCGTCAATCGGGGCGACAGGAATTGCGAATGCGGACTTTGACGGCCGATGATCGCCATGTCTCGCCCAGGTCTGATACCAGCTTCCACCAGCCCACGATAAAGGCCGACGGTGATCGCTTCGTTGATCAGCACGATTGCGGTCGGGCGTGTCTCGAGTGCGCTCAATTCTCGGGCGATCTGGTATCCGCCTGCCTCGTTCGGGGTTGACCGGAAAATGTGGCGCTCGTCGAGATGCAGCCCATGTCGGGCAAGGGTCGCCCGGCACTGATCTTCAAACACATAGCCCAGGTTCATGTCGTCATGCGGTCGTGTAATCGCGATGTGCTTGTGGCCGCGGGCGACGAGCCGATCGATGGACGCCTCGGCCATGCCTTCGAAATCCAGATCGAGCCAGGGTTGACCGACATCGGTCAGGCTTCGTCCCAGTGTGATGAACGGGATCTTGCGCTTGGACAATAACTCGAAGCGGGCATCGTTGCGCCGGGTTGCCGAAAGGATGATGCCGTCGGCAAAACCACGCGCAACGACACGCTTCAAATAGTCGTTCGGGTCCTCCTCGGACGAGCAGAGCAGGGCAACGAGATCGAGCTTGTGACGGGCAAAGACGGTCTGGACGCCGTCGAAGACGCTCATGAAGAAGGTGTCGCCCTGGCCGGTAATTTCGGACCCGGTCTGCATCATGAAGCCGATGACGCCGGTCGCCCCTTTTCGGAGCGCGCGGCCAGATTGGTTGGCGACGTAGCCAAGCGATTCCGCTGCTTCGAGCACCCTTTTTCTGGTCTCTTCGTTGACGTCGGGCTTACCGTTCAGCGCTCGGGAAACCGTGCCAATCGAAATATCGAGGTGTTCGGCAAGCTCGCGAATCCCCTTCATTTTTCCGCGTTCCTCCCCAGACCCGCGACTGGTCATTTTCACACCTCTTGACATAAAAACCCTTTGCCGCATAGTATCGTAAACGTTTACGGAAGCCAATTGAGGAGTTGCTGCTTCCGTTTCTTGGAGGAAATCACGTGCGATACAGAGCCGTTTTGTGCGGGTGCGGAGCTATGGCCAAGGGCTGGCTGAGGGCGCTGACGGAGAGCGATGTTCTTCGCGAGAAAGTGGAGATTGTCGGCCTCGTCGATCTCGATCAGGCGACCGCTGAGGCGCTTGCTGCCGAGTTCAGCCTTCGTGGCATCATAATCGGAACGGACCTGCCGGCGGTTCTTCGCGAGAGCCGGGCCGATCTTCTGTTCGATATCGTCGTTCCGGCCGCGCGCCGCGCAGTGGTGGCTGCCGGCCTTGCGAACGGTTGCCACGTCTTGAGCGAAAAACCGATGGCTGCCACGCTCGAAGAGGCGCGCGAACTGCGTCGGCTTGCCGCTGAGGCATCGCGGACACATGCGATCATTCAAAACCGTCGCTTCATCAGCGGCGTTCGGCGCATACGCCGCCTCATTCAATCCGGCGCTCTCGGTGAGCTGACGGCGTTGCATTGCGACTTCTTCCTTGGTCCGCATTTCGGAGGATTTCGCGAGCAGATGGACAATGTCCTGTTGCTCGACATGGCCATTCACACCTTCGATGCCGCGCGCTTCATGTCGGGCAAGGATCCGCTCGCGGTCTACTGCCACGAATATAATCCCGAGGGCTCCTGGTATCGCCATGGCGCCGCGGCCAATGCGATCTTCGAGTTCTCCGACAATGTCGCGTTTACCTACCGCGGTTCCTGGTGCGCGGAGGGAGCCAGCACCAGTTGGGAAAGCGCGTGGCGCATCACCGGCTCGAAGGGCACTTTGCTTTGGGATGGCGGCGATCGCTTCGATGCAAATGTCGTCACGGGTCAGGAAGGTTTCCTGCGCACCATCGAGCCGATTGCGGTGCCCGATGCCGAAGACCTCGCCGACACGCACGGACATGCAAGCGTGCTCGAGCGTTTCATCCGCGCGATCGATGCGGGAACTGTGCCGGAAACAGACGGCAGCGACAACATCAAGAGCCTTGCCATGGTCTTCGGCGCAATCGACAGCGCGCGGGACGGCAAACGCGTCACCATAGCAGCCTAGGGAGCCTGTTTTGACCAACCCCAGCAAATCCATCCGAATTGGCACGATGATCTCCGCCACGAAGGGTGGCGCCGACAGGCGCATCGGCCAGATCGCCGACATGGGCTTCGAGAGCTTCGAGCCCTTCTTCTGGCAAACGACCAATGGCCAGGACCTCGCCGAGCTTGGCAAGCGTTGCGTGGCCGCAATAGGTGATCGCGACATCACCATCTCAACGCTTGGCATGTTCGGCAATCCGTTGGAGACGACCGCGATCGACGAAGAGACCTTGCAGGGTTGGCGAGACTGCATCGACAATGCCCACCACTTCGGCGCTACTTGCGTTGCCGGTTTCACCGGCCGCCTTCGCGGCAAGCCTTTGACCGACAGCCTGCCGCGGTACAGGAAAATCTGGTCCGAACTGTCGAAGCGTGCAGCCGATAAGGGCGTGAGGATCGCATTCGAGAATTGCGCCATGGACGGCAACTGGCATACCGGCGACTGGAACATCGCGCATAATCCGGATGCCTGGGAGTTGATCTTCAACGAGACGCCGGACGATCACATCGGGCTCGAATGGGAGCCATGCCATCAGATGGTCTATCTGATCGATCCGCTGCCGCAGATCCGCAAATGGGCAGCCAAGATCTTCCACGTGCACGGCAAGGACGCGACCATCCGCTGGGATGTCATCCGCGAGCACGGGATCTTCGGCAAGGAGAAGTTCGTCTTCATGCGTACACCCGGCTTTGGCGACACCAACTGGACCGATGTGATTTCCGAACTTCGGCTGGCTGGCTGGTCCGGCTCGATCGACATCGAAGGCTGGCATGATCCGGTCTATCGCGACGAACTGGAAATGACCGGCCAGGTCCATGGCCTGAATTACCTCAAGACGTGCCGGGGCGGCGACTTCGTCGCCGACCCGGTCTGAGACGTGCATGCTCAGCCGGCATGGAGGATGCCGGCACGGGGATAATCAAAGGAGGAGAAAATGGCTATCCGCGGATCCGCAATCCTGGGCGCGTTCGCCCTTGCAGGTGTCTCTCTATTCGGTCTGTCTGCCAAGGCGGAAGATGTCACGATCAGCGTCTGGTCGCTCGATCGCGATATTCAACCCGCACCGAACCTGATTTCGGACTTCAACAAGTTGAACACCGGCATCAAGGTCGAGTATCGCCAGATCCAGTTCGACGATGTCGTCAGCGAGGCGATGCGTGCCTATTCGACCGGGCAGGCACCCGACATCATCGCCATAGACAATCCGGAGCATGCACTTTTTTCGTCGCGCGGCGCGTTCCTCGATCTCACCGACATGATCGCCAAGTCGACGGTGGTCAAGACGTCGAACTATTTTCCCGGACCTCTCGCCTCCACGATGTGGGATGGCAAGAACTACGGGCTTCCCAAGGCGACGAATACGATTGCGCTCTACTACAACAAGGACATGTTCAAGGCGAAGGGCCTTGATCCTGACAAGCCGCCGCAGACATGGGACGAACTGGTCGAAGCGGCCCGCAAGCTGACGGACCCCGCGGCCAATGTTTACGGGATCGCATTCTCGGCCAAGGCGAATGAGGAGGGGACCTTCCAGTTTCTCCCCTGGGCCCAGATGGCCGGCGGTGGCTACGAGCACATCAATTCGGATGGCGCCGTCAAGGCGCTCGACATCTGGAAAACCATCATTACGGAGAAACTGGCTTCGCCCGACACGCTGACCCGCGGCCAGTGGGATTCGACCGGCACCTTCAACTCCGGCAACGCCGCCATGGCCATTTCAGGTCCGTGGGAACTCGACCGGATGGTGAAGGAGGCGAAGTTCGACTGGGGCGTCGCGCTGTTGCCAGTGCCCGAGCTTGGTGCGGAGCGTTCGTCGGCGATGGGCGATTTCAACTGGGCGATCTTTTCCAATACGCAACACCCTGCCGAAGCGTTCAAGGTGCTCGAGTACTTCGCCTCGCAGGACAATCGCATGTTCAAGGACTTTGGCCAGCTTCCCGCCCGTTCCGACATCGCTATTCCGGAGACTGGCGTGCCGCTCAAGGACGCGGCCCTCAAGGTTTTCAATGAGCAGCTCAAATACGCAAAGCCGCGCGGACCCCATCCGGAATGGCCGAAGATCTCCAAGGCGATCCAGGATGCGATCCAGGCAGCGTTGACCGGGCAGATGACGCCAAAGGATGCGCTCGACCAGGCTGCTGAAAAGATAAAGGCAGTCCTTGGCTAAAGCTTTTGGCAAGGCGGCCTGCACGCTTCGGCATGTGAACCGGAGTGGACAGCCGCCTTCCATTCAGCTTGCTCGATCGCCATTAGGCGCAGGAGCTAAAAACGTGTAACCCATGCTGGCTGTGTCGGCATGCCCTTGGTCGTTCTCGTTTGCAGGCCACCAGTACCAGCCCGTGTGTGCTGGCGCCTCGGCGGCGGAGGAACACATGAAACGCCTTCTATCCAGCCTGATTGACGGCCGCGGCTTCGATGTCGGCCTTGTCAGCCTGCCGCTCGCATTCCTCATCACCTTGTCCGGCCTGCCGTTGCTCTACAACATCGCCATGAGCTTTCAGGAGGTCGACATGTTCAGCCTCGGCAGCTTCTGGCGCCCCTTCGTCGGCCTCAAGAATTATAGGGATCTGTTCGCTCAGCCTGAGACGTGGCCGATCCTGGTCAATACCGCGACCTTCGTCACAGCCTCGATCACCGGTCAGTTCCTTGTCGGCTTTGGCCTGGCACTGTTCTTTTGGACGAATTTTCCAGGCGCATCCTGGGTGCGGGGTCTGTTTCTGGTTTCCTGGGTGATGCCCGGCCTTGTGGTAGGCGCGATCTGGAACTGGATCCTGTCGGGCGATTTTGGCGTGCTCAACTTCATGCTGCGAGAAACGGGCCTCATCGACAGCAACATCTTCTGGCGCTCGGACCCCGGTTACTCCCTCTGGGCCGTCATAATCGCAAACATTTGGCTCGGTACCTCCTTCAACATGATCCTGCTGTCCGTTGGTCTGTCGGCCATTCCGCGGGATCTTTATGAGGCGTCCGAATTGGATGGCGCCAATGTCTGGCAACGCTTCTGGACGATCACCCTGCCGATGATGCGTTCGTCCATCGGGGCGATTGTCGCTCTGGGGCTCATTTTCACGCTGCAGCAATTCGATCTTTTCGCCTCGATCACCTCGGGAGGGCCGAACAATGCCTCCAACGTCACGCAATACTGGGCCTGGGATTTGTCCTTCCGGCAGTACGATTTCGCCAAGGGCGCGACGATCTCGGTGATCATGATCGTCTTCGTGATGATCGCTTCGGTCGTCTACGTGCGTTCGACACGGCATGAGGTGCGCGGATGAGCAATGTATCCCGGGATCGCCTGCTTCTCGCCGTCGCGATCATCCTCGCCGGCATCTATCTCTTCCCGCTCTACTGGATGTACATCACCACGATCAAATCGGGGTCAGAGATGTTTGCGACCCCGCCGACTTTCTGGCCGAGCGATCCCCAGTGGCAAATCTTCGGCAATGTCTGGCAGAGCCGGAACATGGGCCGATATATCTGGAATTCCCTGGTTATCGCCTGCGGAGCAGTCAGTGTCATCACGGTGCTCGGTGTCGGCTGCGCTTACGTGCTGGCGCGCTACCGCAACATCTGGATCGATATCGGGCTGTTCCTCATTCTCATGTTGCAGGTCCTTCCGGCGTCGCTGATGATCACGCCGATCTTCGTGGGCTTTTCGCAAGTTGGGCTGCTCAACTATCCGCGGCTTGCGGTCATCCTTGCGATTGCGGCCAAGAGCATGCCGTTCTTCGTCGTCCTGGTCCGCGCGACCTTCATGAGCGTGCCACAGGAATTGGAGGAAGCAGCGCTCGTCGACGGTAACTCCCGGGTCGGCGCTTTCTTCAATATCGTCCTGCCTCTGGCACGAAACGGCATCCTCGTCAGCGCCATCCTGATCTTCATGCAGGCGTTCGGTGAGTTCGTCTATTCGAAGTCGATGATCCAGGCCGTCGAACTGCAACCGGCAAGCGTGGGTCTGAACTCCTTCATGGGGCCGAACACCAATGAATGGAACAACATCATGGCCTATGCGGCGATCTACGTGACGCCGATCCTCGCCATCTTCGTCCTCCTGCAACGCCGCATCGTCTCTGGCCTTACCTCGGGAGCGCTCAAATGACCGCCCAGATCGAACTGACGAACGTCAACAAGTATTACGGCGCCTATCACGCGCTGAAGGACATCGAGCTGTCGATCCGCAAGGGCAGCTTTACCGCTCTCGTCGGTCCTTCCGGTTGCGGGAAGTCGACCCTGCTGCGGTCGTTGGCCGGCCTTGAGGGCATATCATCAGGTACGCTCAAGATCGCTGGCGAGGTGATGAACGCAGTGCCGCCGCGCAAGCGCGATGTGGCGATGGTGTTCCAGTCATACGCGCTCTATCCGCACATGACGGTCGAGGAAAACCTGACCTACAGCTTGCGCATCAAGGGCGTTGCCAAGGCCGAGCGCAAGAAGGCGGCCAACGAGGTTGCCTCTGTGACCGGACTTACGCATCTGCTCGGGCGCTACCCGCGTGAGCTTTCCGGCGGCCAGCGGCAGCGCGTGGCGATGAGCCGGGCGATTATCCGGCACCCAAAGGCGTTTCTGTTCGACGAGCCGCTCTCCAATCTCGATGCGGCACTTCGCGTTCATATGCGTAAGGAGATCCGCGCGCTGCACGACCGGCTGGGCGCAACGTCGGTCTATGTCACCCACGATCAGGTGGAAGCAATGACGATGGCCGACCATGTGGTCATCATGCGTGACGGCGTCATCGAGCAACAGGGTAGCCCACTTGAGCTTTATGACCGGCCGGCCAACAAGTTCGTCGCTGGTTTCATCGGCTCCCCCGCCATGAATTTCCTGCCCGCGGTCGGCGGTCAGGATGGACGGTCGATCATTCTGGACCTTGGGGTCAAAAAAACGATCGCGCTTGACCGGACCGTACAGCCGGGGCGTGCCCTAAGCGTCGGATTGCGGCCCGAGCATATCGAACTTGCGGCGGCGGATAAGGGTGTTCTCTCGGCACCGGTGGCGCTCGTCGAATCGACGGGGGCGACATGCTTCCTGACAATGGCAACGACGCCCGAACTTTCCGTGGTCTTCAATGGCCGATCGGAGGCAAGAGCAGGCGACAGGGTCGGATTGAGCTTTGCTCCCCGCAGCATGCATCTCTTCGACGCCGATACCGGACGGCGTCTTGCTGATTAAGGCCAGCGCTATCTAGGCGCGCACTTCCGACAATGGAGGCTACCAACCTCTCAGCTGCGCACGCTCGGAAAATTCGGTGGTCCTTAGAAAAGTGCACCACGCACTCGCGATTGCGTTTGAGGGGAGCTTGACGGCGGCCGCATCGTCGCCTTGCGCTTTCTCGGGGGTTCGACCCGTTTCCAGGATCATGGTTTCCCGATCAGAGCGACAGGGAGATTGTTGGTGCTAGCGGCGATTTCATGGCGACGGCGACGTCCGTTCCCGCCGTGACAATCGGCACTTTTACGTGCTTGCCACGGACCATGACGGCTTGGCGCGAAGATTTCGCACTTCGACTGGCAACTGATCGAACGCCGCATCGCGGCCGACAAGCGGGTTGCCGGCGCGATTATGGCCCGCAAAATGATGTTTACTTTACCGCGTGAATGCTTGTGGCAAATAGTTTGCCACCCTTGCTTGAATAGACGACCGCGATTTTCTCGCCCACTTTAAGCGTTTCGGCTTCGATGCCTTCCGGTAGTGCGAGCGTCTTGCCGTCCGACAACGTGATCGAATCGTGTTTCTTGTCGATCGCCTTGACTGTGTCGGTCATTTCCGCAGCGACAGCAGTCGCCGTCGTCGCGGCCAATATCAGCCCAATTGCGATGATGGGATTTTTCATGTCACTCACTCCTATTTGGGTTGCCTTTCGATACCGGGCCTTCAGGCATGCGGCCGTATCTGGGGGACTGAACCCAGCTTGAAGCCCGATGTTTGCGGGGGCGTTTCCCGAACCATACGGATCAGTAAGGTGCGCTTGCTGCAGTAGCGTCGGGCATGTTCAACGGAGCGCTCAGAACTCCCTCAGATACTCCGTATCGCGTGCTCGCTGTGGCCGCGCGACCACAACCGCCACGATGACCGCCGCCAGCACCAGCAACAATACGATACCGAGATAGACCCAAGGGACAGACAGTGTTTCGGGCGGAGGATCGAAGACGCCGGTCAGTAGCTTCACCAGCATCCATGCCGTCGTTGTCCCCGAGATAAGACCATAGGAAACGCCGCCGACCACAACGAGAAGCCCCTCACTCCAGAGAAAGGCAGACAGTTGCCGGCGCGTCGCGCCAATGGCGCTCAAAATAGCGAAGTTCCTGCGCCGCTCGATCATGCCAAGTGCCAGCATCAATCCACCTGCCGCCGCAGCCATCATCACGGCGAAGACCAACTCTATGGCCGTCAAACCAGCCAGGTTAACCGCCGTCAGGCTCGAACCGATGAGGTGAGCAACCTCGCCTATGTCAGTGACCTTCATCGACGGGTCGGACAAAAGAAGATTGGAAGCTTGTGCCTTCAAAAGCGCTGGGTCGCGCTTGGCTCGTAACAGCAAATATTCCGAAGCTGCAAAGTCGGTCTTTTCGGCAATGTAGGAGGCATTGGCAACGAGAAAGGAGTCCTTCGGCGCGGTTGGGAACTCGCGCACGACGCCGATGAACTTAAACGGCACTGGATGATATTGATGGTCTTGAGCGCTCATCAGTCGCAAGTTGATCGTGTCGCCTGGCGCAAGTTGGAAGTCCTGGACGGTTTCCTGTGACACCAGCAGGCCGTCTGGCGTTGCGGCAAGCGCGGCGAGCATCGCCTTCGCGCTGCCGTTGCTGAAATAGGCGTCCGAAAGGCTCGTTGCACGCCCAATGCGTTGAGGATCGATGCCATAAAGATCCTGAAGGTCGGAGCCGACATAGGCGAAGCGATGCTGCATCGGTTCGGCTGCCGCAGTTTCCTGCAATGCTGCGAGCGCTTGCATATGTGCATCGGCTGGATTTGCGGAGGTACCGAAGACACTGACGTCAGCCCCGTTGGTAAGTTCTGCATCAACGCGCGCCTGTGCGCTGTAGGTCGCATTGAAAATCGCAATCGAGACGGCGAAAGAGATGGCCAGTGCCGTCATCGCAATACCGGCCGTGATCCGCCGGGCCTGCCGGGATAATGCAGCAGCGACAATCGGCGCAAGGACGCCGCAGGCCGGCCTTATCAGGGCGCGCAGAAGCCTGCCGTTGCCTGCAATGATGCTGTTGGACAAGCGCAAGCCCAGCAGGGCCAGCCCGATCCAGAGCAGGGCCGGCGCGATGAATGCCTTGTAGTCCACGGTTGTTGCCCCGACGCCCTCCGGCGCCAGTACGATCTGATAGCCCGTGCTTGCAGATTGCCAGAAAAACAAGCCCGCCGCGGCAAGGACCAGAACGTCCAGCCACAAACGTTGCCATGGTGGCGGACGAGCCTCACCGACCACACGCCGCGCCGCGCTAACGGTCGTCAGGTGCATGTCGCGCCACGCAGGCTGGAGATAAGCTGCAAAGCCAGTGGTAAGTCCGACAATCGCCACGACGCCGAGAATTGGAGCGGCCGTTGCCTGAACAAGGCGCATCCCCGGGACCAAAGGCCCCAGCCGCCACGCCGCTGCAATTCCAAGGGCAGTACCGCTGACAGCAGCGACCGCCGCTTCGCCAGCAAACAGGGTTAGGATTGTCCGGTTGGACGCGCCGCGCACCCGCAGCAAGGCCTGCTCGACACGACGGCGGGCGGCACCGGAGGACGTTACCGCGAAGGTGAGAACGATTGCCAGAACGACGCCTGGCACCCCGAGGAACAGGAACAACACGGATGCATATAGCGCGTCCTCGCGCACTGCATCGAGGCGAGAGCCCAGGTTGTCTGCGATCAGTGCCTGTCCTGAGAACTTGGCTTCCAGGTTTCGCGCGGCGCCTGCGACAAAACCAAGTGCCGATACAGGGTCTGGAGGCAGGGCACCGTGAACGAGCCTGAGATGCAATTGTAGTTTTGCCGTGTCGGGACGCGATTTTGCCTGTGCATCAAAAGCCAGCATCCAATCTGCCGGCGGAAGGATAAGCACATTGTCCGGGGGGGCCTGCGGGGCCGCCTGTGGCGCCAGCCCAACCGCCTGAAACATGGCATCGGCGTCGGGGAGGTCAACGACGCCCGCGACCTTCACCGTCAGAGGCGGCAGGTCGATCCGCTTGATCGTCACCTCGTCGCCCGGCCCGACATGCAGGTTCGCCGCGGTTTGCTGCGCGATCAGGACGCCGTCGCGGTCGCCGGCAAGATATCGGATTTCCATCGGAAAATCGCGCAAGTAGCCGCCGTCGAACGCGACCACCTCTCCAGGTCCGGTCGTCTGCACCGTGCCGCCGGTGATCGCCTCGAAGCCGGCAGCCTCCGCATAGCGCACCTGATGAACCGATTGGACAATCGTCGTTTGATCCAGCATCTTCCTTATCGCGTCCGGATCTGCGCCCGAAGTGAGTTGTATCTGCCAGTCGATCGGGACGGCGGAAATCGCGCGGGAGGTCATGGAAGCCGCCGCGCCCGCCAAAAACAGTGCGATGACGGCAAGAAGTGTGGTCGTGAGGCCGATGCCTAGTGCCGACCCCGCGACACGAACGAGCCGGTGAGTAAGAACGCCGCGGATCCATAGAACCAGCATCAGGCCCCCCTTCTATCGTGGCGTGGCCAACCGGCCATGCTCGATCGTCCAGTGGGTTGACATTCGGGCTGCGACCGCCCGGTCATGCGTCGCAATGACGAGAGCGGCAGGCGTTCCTTCAATGTGTTGCAGCACCGTGTCCATCAGGCGCTGGGCTGTTGTAGCGTCCAACTGCCCTGTCGGTTCGTCAGCTAGGATAAGCGGTGGTCGAAGAGCCAGGGCTCGCACCATCGCAACCCTTTGCGCCTGGCCGCCCGACAATTCCTCGGGCAGCTTGTCTGCAAGTTCGCCGAGACCGAAACGGGTCAGGAGGGTGTGCGCTTCTTTGCCGTCGAAGGACGGATCTTCACCTGCCAGAACGGCTGGTAGACCGACATTCTGTGCTGCGGTCAAAGCCGGAAACAAGCTCGGGGACTGAAACACAAAGCCGATCCGACGCGGGCGAAGCTGCTCGATGCTGCCAAGCGAAGGCCACTCGATCTTTCCGTTCGTCGGACGGTCCAATCCACCAAGGATATGCAGCAAGGTTGTTTTTCCAGATCCGGACGGACCGGACAAGGCGATGCGGTCACGTGCACGGATCTCGCAACCCACATCGTTCAGCACTGCAAAGCGACCGTCGCTTCCGCTTGGAAAATCTCGGTCGATGTGCCTGCAGACGGCCAGGATTTCAGTCATCTTCGACTTTCCCATCGTGCAGCCAGATGATCCTGTCGGCTTTTCGGGTCAGGGCCGTGCTATGCGTTGCGAGCAAGGTGGTGAGGCCGGCGCTGCGCCGGATTGCAAAATAGTCGATCAGTCCGCCTTCCGTATCGGCGTCGACCTCGGCGGTGGGCTCGTCGGCGACGAGGATCGGTGGGTTTGCGGCAAGAGCCACCGCAAGACCGGCGCGCGCCGTTTCACCGCCTGAAAGTTGCCAGACGAAGGCATGGGCGCGATGCTGCAACCCCACCATTTCGACAAGCTGCTCAACGCGCGCGCCGTCGGGTTTCCCGGCCAGCCGCATCTGAAAGCGGATGTTTTGCGCAACGTCGAGATGCGGGAAAAGATTGCCCGACTGGAGAAGGATACCGAAATTCGCGGCGCGGATCCGTGCCCGTGCCGCCTCGGGCCGCCGGGTCAGCCGGTTGCCGTCGATCATGACATGTCCGCCATCCGGCTCGTCCAGCCCCGTCAGACAGGATAGCAGCGTGGATTTCCCGCTGCCGGAAGGTCCGACCAGGGCAACGAACTCACCGGGCCGCAGAGATAGGCTCACCCCACGAAGGGCGAATGTCTCGTCCTCGCCTGTGTGGAAAAATCGGTAGAGTTCGTGCGCGATGAGCGTGACCATCCTAGTTCCAATGGAACGACCTGGACATCAATTGCCACTGGTCGACATTGTCGGCACCTTTCGGAGCGTACAGTTCGAGCGTGGCCAGTTTGCCCTGCCTGAAATAGAGGTAGCGCTCATTTTCAAGCCGAACCTGCTTGTTGGTCACCGCATTCGGCGCGGAGTTCGAGGTATAGACAATGCGGATCGCCGACCCCGCAGGCAGCTTTACTGCCTCAACAGTCGTGACGGTCACCGACCGCTCGGCTGCCTTGAGGGCCGGTACCTCGTTCGACTTGACGCTTTCGATGGTCGGCGCCGAGGCGGCCTTTGAGATCAAGACGGTCACGCCGTCCAGTTTGTCGACAAAACTTGCACCATCGGGGCGGTCGGAACGCGCCCAGCCCTCAGGAACTTTTATCCTGAAGCCGTCCGGAGACGCATAGTCGATGAAGACCTGCGTATCCGGTATGTCGCCGGGAGGGTTCTTTTCTGCTGGAACGGCCTTTTCTGCGGCCGCCGAACCGCCTGCAAATGTGAAAATGGGGCCAAGGCTGGCAACCGAGACAAGAGCAGCCGCGAGAATGGTCCGGGACCAGGGGGAGGTGTTTTCCATCGATGCCACCCTTCATGTGAAGCGACACCTCAATGGTAGGACAGCCAATTTACCGGCGGATCGCTCGAACAATACAGATCGGTAAGTCAGTGCAAGAAAGTGGGGTTCGAGGACCGAACGTACAGCGGCTGAAAACCGCTGGGCAAAGAGGTGCGCCTGGACGAGAACGCCAAAGAAAACCGAGGCTGCGTTGAACCGTATGGGTGGAAGTGAAGGCGATCTCAACCGGATGAGCGATGTCAGGGACGACGCGGATGGAACCGTCGGAATTGAACGGTGAACCTCACTTGATGAAGTAGCCGACCCCTCGAACTGTTTCTATCCGGTCATGACCGATCTTCTTGCGCAGGCGGCTGATATACACCTCTACGGTGTTGCTCTCGATTTCTGAGCCGAAAGCATAAAGCGCGTCAAGAATCTGGCCTTTCGACACGAGGCAACCGGGTCGGACGACCAGCTTGTCCAGAACGGCCCATTCCCGCGCGCTCAGCATCAGGCACCGACCGTCGACAACCAGCCTCCTGACAGTCTGGTCGATTACGATGCCCGGCAACTGGACCAGGGAACGCGAATTGCCCGCATAGCGCCGGGTCACCGCCAACATACGCGCTGTCAATTCGCCCAGATCGAACGGCTTGCAGAGGCAATCGTCTGCTCCGGCGTTCAGGCTGTCAATCCGATCTGACACCCGATCGTGTGGGGTCAGGATGATGACCGGAGTGCCCGTATGCCGGGCTCGCAGCGCTTGTAGCAGAGTGAGCCCGTCACCATCCGGCAGCAGCAGCTCAAGAAGTACGATGTCGTAGCCAGTCGTTTCGGTAGCTGCCCCCGCATCGGCAAGTCTTTTAAACCAGTCGATGGCATGTCCGGCAGCTGCGACGTGATCGCGAAGCTCCTCTCCCAATGCTTCATCGCCTTCGACTATCAACACTCTCACGGCATCACCGACGGTTGTGTCAGCAATGACTAAATGAGCCTGCGCTGCAACGTCAAGTCGCGAACACTCGGTATCCCCGGTGATCCTCTTTCGAGCACAGATCCCTTCCGGCAAGGGCGCCTCAGTACTCGCAGGTTGCGAGGCGATTGTCGTTCCGCCCATCAGGATCAAAATCCGCTGGACAGGGGCGACACCGGGGCCGATCCCTAGAAACGCGGGCGGACAATGCTGGACGATGTTCGCCAACCGCTCGCAGGGCAGTGGTGCCCGCCCCGGCGGCAGACGCCGTAGGCGGTTTCAGTGCTTACGGGATCCGCCGCTCCAGGCGCACAGCATGTGGTCGAGCGACAGTTTGCCGGGGCCGGAGGCCATGATGCCGAGCGCCATCGCCGCCCAGGTAATGTGGATGGGCCAACCGTCCGGCACGGTCAGCTGGACGACTATGGTCATCACCAGCAGTCCGAGGGCACCAAAGCGTGTTGCCAGGCCGAGAACCAGCAGGATGGGCAGAAGGATCTCAGCAGAACCGGCGGCAAAGGCCATAGCGGCCGGCGCCGGATAGGAGTAGGGGCCGCCGGGCAGGTGCAGCTGGAACTCCGAGCTGAACAGGAGGACTGCAACATCATTCAGTTGCAGGAATCCGTCCCACTTGCTCATGCCCGAACGGAAAAACGGAACGGCGAGCGCAAACCGCAGGACAAGCTGGGCGAGCCAGACAGGGGCGAGTGCGCCCACGGCCAGGCTTGCGCGGCGAATCCATTGGGTGTGGTCCGTGGCGTCGGCGCCATTTTGGGAGCTGGATGCGGACATCATGTTTTCATCCTCCGTGACGAATGGCTGAAAAAGCGCCGATCTCGAGCGCCGTCGCAATGACGGCGGCAAGGTCGAGCACCGGATCATGGCCTGCTGCTTCTGTCGCGGCTGCCGCCAGGGGCACGCCTTCAAGCAGCCGCAACAGCAAAATGCCGGCTCCCGGCGAAAGCTGGCGCACAATGACTTCCAGCTGGGGCCGGGCAATCAGCGCGCTCTCCGGCGCCGATGTCTTGATCCGGCCAACAGGTCCGCTTGCCCGGTTGGCGGCAAAGATCGTTGCGGCTGGATAGTCAGACCGAACAAGCCTGGTTGCCGGGTGCGGCTCGAAGACCACTTCCCCAAGTCGCCCGGGCGGAACGGCTGTGAGGCACTCGGGCCTTAGGGCCGCCGCGTCGGCCGCGTGATATGCGTCGAGCCAGGCGCGTTCGATCTGCGCCACGTCGGCAAGCCAGGGCATCGACTGCGCGTGTTCGTAGCGATCTATGAAGCCCGGAAAGTCCCGGCCATATTCGAAAAGAAGCGGCGAGGTCGGCGGCGTTTCCCGCACATGAAAGCGCGCCATGGCACGAAAGAACATCTCGCCCGTTATGCGCCTCGTCACCGGGAAGGTTGCTGCGAGCGCCTCGATCAGGCTGACGGTGACATTGTTGCGGTAGACGTTGAAGCGCATGACCGCCGCCTTGCCGTTCGGACCCGATACAAGCGCCGGCGTCGGGCACTCGGGATCGAGAAGTGGTGGCACGAAGCCGGTCGCGTAACCGCCGCCAGTATCGTTGAGCGCGATCGCAATTTTGTCAGACGCCTGCACGGATCTTCTCCCGTGGCTGCGCCTGCGCACGGCGGTCAAGGATCGCCTGTGCGGCGGTCGCTTCGCGCTTGAGCACCGGCCAGTCTGGAATGGCGCTGTCCCATTCGATCAGCGTCGGCACGGGACCGCTGCGGTTGATGACCAGCTCATAGAGTCTCCAGACCGCATCGGCTACCGGTCCATCGTGGCTGTCGATCAAGAGGAGTTCACCCTCGTCGTCTTCCTGCTCCGCATGCCCGGCAAGATGGATTTCGCCGACATGATCCAGCGGAAAATCGGCGAGATATGCGAGCGCAGAGTAGCCCTGGTTGGTGGCCGAGACGAAGACGTTGTTGATGTCGAGCAGCAGCCCGCAACCGGTGCGGTTCACCAGCTCTCGGACGAATGCCGTTTCGCTCATCGTCGAATCTGGGAAAGTGACATAGGTGGAGGGGTTCTCAAGCAGAAGCCGGCGGCCGATTGTCTCCTGGACCTCATCGATATGCTCGGCAACGCGAGCAACAGTCGCCTTTGTGTAGGGAAGCGGCAAGAGGTCATTGTAGTAGATTGTCTCATGGGTCGACCAGGCGAGATGCTCGGAGACAAGCGCCGGTTCGTAGCGCTCGACCAGGTCCTTGAAGCGCTTGAGATGCGCTCTGTCCAAGGGTTGGGGGCCGCCGATCGACATGCAGACGCCGTGTAGCGAGACCGGGAATTCCTCGCGGATCCGGGCAAGTGCGGCGTGCGGGGGGCCACCGGCGCCCATGTAGTTTTCGGCGTGAACCTCGAAGAAGCCGCCAGGCGCATCATCGGCAAGGATCGCCTGAAGGTGCTGGGGCTTGAAGCTCGTTCCGGCCAGCCCGGCAATCTTATGTTTCGGCAGGCGTGGGCTCACCAGGGCAAGTCCGCTATCTTTCGTTGAAGTGCTCATTGCCAATCCCGTTTCATTGGTGTGATGCGTGATGGCGGGAGGGAGCGTCCCTGGCCCGCCAATCTCGCAATTCCGATGCGGAACGGGGCGCGTTTACCGCTCCGTTCCGCTGCGCGTTGGATCAGGATGGCATGTCGCGGGAGAGAGGCTCGGGTGAGCCCATGCGGCCGTCGGGCAGTTTCATCGTCGTGCAGGTACCGCCATCGACAAATTTCCAGGCGTTGCCCTGATAGTCGACGGTGGAGGTTGCCTGGCACGTCGTTCCCGGTCCGGCGGCGCAATCGTTGTGGCCTTTCAGGGCGACGCCGAAGCATTTCTCCTTGCCGGCATCCATCGCGCTCTTGACCTGCGCTTCGGTGAGCGGTGCCGCGGTCGCGAGCGACGAGAGGGCGGCAGCCACAGCGCTTGCCAGCATTGCGCTGCTGATCGTGGACTTCATGGACATCATTGTATCTCCGTGTTGAACTGTTCCCGTGCGTCCTGTCTGAGGCGCACGTCTGGTTCTTCGTCGC
The DNA here is from genome assembly GCF_052115125.1 of Ensifer sp. 2TAB8. Taxonomy (NCBI): domain Bacteria; kingdom Pseudomonadati; phylum Pseudomonadota; class Alphaproteobacteria; order Hyphomicrobiales; family Rhizobiaceae; genus Ensifer; species Ensifer sp. 2TAB8. Next base: position 98,107 of record NZ_JBFRGB010000015.1, read on the forward strand.
GGAGGCTGGTGGCGTTACATAAAGTCGGCAACACGCTTTCGTGATGCCGACGCGAGCTGTCACGAGGATGTCAGTGGGCGGGACGAGATTGCCCATGCGATTTCCTTGATCGCAATGTAACAAAAGCCTGGAACCGGCGAATGAAGAGGATGGACGCGGGTGAGCGGCGCGGACGACGAACATCTCGCAAGACTTCTGCGCCAGGCCGTGGCTGGTGACGAGAAGGCCTATGGCGATTTCCTGCGCGAAGCAGCCCTGGTCATTCGCGGCTGGGCGCGGCGGTGGACGGCCGGTGGTGGCGTCGATGCCGAAGACATCGTCCAGGAGGCGCTTCTGGCGGTTCACGTCAAGCGCCACACCTGGCGAGACGATGCGCCGGTCGTTCCCTGGCTCCATGCAATCACCCGGCACAAATTCGTCGACGCCGTCCGGCGGCAGGCTCGCCGCCCGACTGTTGGTATCGACGAAATCGAGGAAACGCTTGCGAGCGCGGAAACCGAGAAGCTTCGCGACTGGGAGATCGGCCGGGCGCTGGAGGGCCTCGCACCGGGTCAACGCTCGGTCGTCAACGCGATTTCGATCGACGGCTGTTCGGTTGCCGAGGCGGCCAAGAGACTGGATATGAACGAGACGGCGGTTCGCGTGGCGCTTCATCGCGGCTTGGCTGCGATCGCCCGCCGGTTTGGACGGAACTGACATGGATACAAATGACCTCATCAAGGCCCTCGCGGCAGACAACCGGCGACCGGGCTTGTCCATGAACACCGTCTGGCGGGCTGCTGCAGCTGGAGCGATCGTGCTTGCCGGGGTCGTCTTCTTCCTGTTGCTCGGGCCGCGGCCGGATGTCGCTACCGCTGTCGAGACGCTGCGCTTCCTGTTCAAGTTCGTCGTTACCGTTGCGCTGGCGACGACGGCCTTTGCAGCCATGCGTCTTGCCGGCTGGCCGGAGGCCGAGCCGCGCAGGCTGCTGCGCTATCTGTCGATCGCGCCCTTGCTCGTGGTCGTCGGCGTTGTGCTGGAGCTTGCTTCCGTGCCGCCCGAGGCTTGGGGTGCAAGGTTGATCGGCACCAACAGTGTGCTTTGCCTGACCTTTATTCCGCTGATCGGCCTGGCGCCGCTGGCACTCTTCCTGTTGGCATTGCGTCACGGGGCGCCATCCCGCCCGGAACTCTCGGGCGCGCTTGCGGGCCTTGCCGCCGGCGGCATCGCCGCGACTTTCTATGCGGCGCACTGCCCGGACGATTCACCGCTCTTTGTCGCGACCTGGTATACGATTGCAATCCTCGGCCTGGCCCTGCTCGGGGTGATCGGCGCCCGTTTGACGGTGCGTTGGTAGGCGCAAGCGCCTGCATCCGGTCGGATCAACCGCTTGTGGCGTTGCGGACGGATCTTGGAACTTGCCCTTTTGCTCGTGATTTTTGGCGGCGCCCACGCGTCTCCTGGCTGTTTCACGACGTCCCGGCAATAGGCGCTAGCAGGACGCCTGTAGAAGCCGCTTTCGTCATGAGGCCATGAGCACAAATGCTTGAGCCTCCGCAGGGACGGAGGCCCAAGCTACGACTTTTGAAATGGAGGAATTGCGCGGCAATGCAAACCAGCACAAGTTCATCTCTGACCTGTGCTTTTTGGATGCGCAACTACAAGTATATTGTCGCAGTTGCGGCGGTCGAACGCAACGAATTTCTAGGGTTTCTGACTAATCAATTCGGGTTACGCAAGACGCGGTCAGACCGCAGTTCATACGCTTTCAGGATGTCGCCGAATTGAAGCGACTGATCACCGGCTTCTTTGTACAGTGGCGTTGTGTTCTGCTGTTCCTCACCGAGAAGACGGCTACTGTGAGCCTGATCACACGTTGCTATTCCGCTCTCGCATCCTTTTTGACTTCGAAATTGATGCCAAATTTCACGGGCGGCCGTAGCAGCCGTATCCTCTTTGGGCATGTAGCCCGGCGCATGACTGTCCCCGGTTATACTAGGTGTGCAAGGTTAGTATAGCGCCCGGTCTTCCTCGACATGCTTTATACCAAGGGTTGGCGCGGCTAATCCAGGGGATGCAGGCTTCAAGGGTTAACAACAATTTGTATTGACGACAATCATCTTGTGAAAAATCCGATAGAGGCGCACAATTTTAGAACGCATCTGAAGTGTGGCACTATCTTTTTCAGGCCGCCTCGCGCTGAACGATAGTGCGCGCGGGAGGGTCTGCGTCGATGGGCCAGGGGTTCTTCCTTCTGTTCGCGGCAGGGGCTGTCATCACAGCCCTGACAGTGGTCATGGCGCGCAATCCAGTCCATAGCGCATTGGCGCTGATGGCCTGTTTCCTGCAAATCTCGGCCATCTTCGTCCTGCTTGAGGCGCCGCTGCTCGCGGTCGTCCAGATCTTCGTCTATGTCGGCGCGATCATGGTCCTCTTCCTGTTCGTGATCATGATGATCGACGTGCGCGAAGCGGTGCTGCAGCGCTTCTTGCCCGGCGGCAATCTTCCGGCCCTGGTCCTGCTCGTCCTTTTGGGGATCGAGATGGCTGTGCTGGTGCTCTGGAGCAACCGCCTTTCGGTGGGAGAGCCCGCCGCCGCGCCAGAAGGCGATAAAATCAGGCAACTCGGCACCACTCTTTTCACTGACTACCTGCTGCCATTCGAGGTTGCCTCGGTGATCCTTCTGGCAGCCCTCGTCGGGGCCATAGTCCTGGCCCGGAAGGAGTGGCGATGATGGTTCCACTTGGCTGGTACGTCCTGCTTTCAGTCGTCCTGTTCGTGATTGGGGCCGCAGGTGTGCTGCTCAGGCGCAACATCCTGATCGTGCTGATGTCGCTCGAGCTCTTGTTGAACTCGGTGAACATCAATTTCATCGCCTTTGGACACTACTACGGTGACCTTCGCGGGCAGATCTTCGCGATCTTCGTCATCGCCATTACCGCGGCGGAGGTTGCCGTCGCCCTTGGCATTTTGGTCGCCCTCGTGAGGAACCGCGCCACCCTCAAGATTGACGACGTGACCTTGATGAAAGGATAGCGGCTTGGAACCGGTGATATCAGTCCGGCCGCTGCTTGCCGTCGCCGTTGCAGGGTTGGCGGCTCTTTCCATTCTCCTGCTCAACAAGCATGAGAAACTCCGCGACGTCGTCTCGCCGTTGGCGGCGGTCGCCATGTTTTCGATTGTCATCTCGATGGCACCGACGGTCTTGGCAGGCGGCACGGTCGAACTGCGCCTGTTCGAGATCCTCCCAGGAATTGATTTCGCGTTCCGGGTCGATGCACTCGGCATGGTGTTTGCGACCGTTTCGTCGCTCCTGTGGATCGCAGCGGCGGTCTATTCGATCGGCTATATGAAGCACCTTCACGAGCACGCACAGACCCGCTTCTTCGCGTGCTTTGCGACAAGTCTGGCGGCCGCCGTCGGCGGCGCCTTTTCCGCCAATCTGTTTACGCTGGTGATCTTCTACGAGGTGCTAAGCCTCGTGACCTATCCGCTGGTCTACCACCACGAGGACGACGAGGCCTGGGCGGGCAGTCACAAATACCTTGTCTATCTGATGGGCGCCTCGAAAAGCGTGCTTCTGGCAGCACTCGCGCTGACCTACCAGATGGCGGGATCGCTCGACTTCGTGCCCGGCGGCTTGTTGGCGAGGGTCGATGCTCCGGCGTCGCTGCTGACGGTGGTCTATTTCTGTTATCTCTTCGGTTTCGCCAAGTCCGCGGTGATGCCGATGCATGCCTGGTTGCCCGCGGCGATGGTGGCGCCGACACCGGTCAGCGCGCTGCTGCATGCCGTTGCCGTGGTCAAGATGGGCGTCTTCTGTGTGCTCAGAGTGGTGTTCCATATTTTCGGCGTGGGCCTGATGGGCAACCTGGGGCTCGGCATTGTGACAGCCTATCTCGTCTCCTTCACAATATTGATGGCGTCCATATACGCGCTGACGCGCGACGACCTTAAGGCGCGGCTCGCTTACTCGACGGTCAGCCAACTCTCCTATGTCGTGCTTGGAGCGGCTCTGCTTTCGCCGGTCGCGATGGTCGGCGGCATCCTTCACATCGCCGTGCACGCATTCTCCAAGATCACGCTCTTCTTTTGCGCCGGGTCGATCTATTGCGCGTCAGGCAAACGCAACATCAGCGACATGGCCGGCATCGGGCGCAGGCTGCCATGGACAATGGGGGCATTTTTCGTCGCTTCGCTCAGCATGATTGGCGTACCGCCGACTGCCGGCTTTATCAGCAAGTGGTATCTGACGCTCGGATCGGTCGAGGCAGGCGAGATGGCGTTCCTCGCGGTGCTCCTGGCAAGTTCCGTCCTCAATGCCGCTTATTTCCTGCCGGTCAGCTACGTCGCCTTTTTCGGGAGGACAGAGGCGTCGGAGGGTCAAAACACCATCCGCGAAATTCCCATGGTGACAATTCCGCTGGTCGCGACGGCCGCCCTGTCTGTGCTCATGGGTATATTCCCCGGCTATTTTGTCACGCTTGCAGAAGGAGTGATCCGATGATCAAGCGTCTCGTCGACTTCTTCGGGGACGCCCGATACGCAGTGCCGCGCCGCAGGCTGTTCTATCTGGTCCTGGTGCTCATCGTCGTTGCCGACTTCCTGGTCCCGCGCGAGCACTCCGAATACCTCTGGGAGCGCTTGCCGGGCTGGTCAGCCTTCTATGGTTTCGGCTCATGCGTGCTTTTGATCTTCGTTTCAAAGTTCCTCGGCCATCAAGTTGGGCTCATGCGGCGCGAGGACTATTATGACTGACTTCGTCCACCCCGCCTTGCTGTTCATTCTTGGCGCGGTAGCGATCCCGGTCCTGAAGGGGGCGATCCGCAAGGTCTATCTGGTTCTGGTCCCGGTTCTCGCCATCGTCTCGGTGCTGACGATCGAACCTGGCAGCTATGGCGCGGCCCGCTTCGTCGGCCAGGACATTTTGGTTGCCAAGGTCGACAAGCTCAGCGTCGTCTTCGCGACCGTCTTTTCGATCATGGCGCTGATCGGCACGGTCTATGCCCTGCATCTGAAGAGCGCTGGTCAGCATGTGGCCGCCTTCGTCTATGTCGGCTGCGCGCTTGGAGTGGTCTTTGCCGGCGACTACCTGACCCTTTACCTCTTCTGGGAGGGCATGGCGTTTGCATCTGCCTATCTGGTCTTTGCCGCGCAAAGCGAACGGTCGACCCGCGCAGCGTTTCGCTATCTCATGGTCCACGTTACCGGCGGCGTCTTGCTACTCGGCGGCATCGTGCACCATGGGCTATCGGCAGGCTCCTTCCTCTTCGGCCCAATTGCGGGTTCAATGGACACCGGCGCCTATCTGATCCTTGTCGGCTTTCTGCTGAATGCCGCAGTGCCGCCGCTCAATGCCTGGCTGACCGACGCGTATCCGGAAGCAACCGTGACCGGGGCGGTGTTCATGAGTGCTTTTACGACAAAGACGGCCGTCTATGTGCTCGCACGCGCCTTCCCGGGAACGGAACTTCTCGTCTGGCTTGGCACCGTAATGGCGCTCTATGGCGTTATCTACGCAGTGCTCGAGAACGATTGTCGGCGGTTGCTTGCCTATCACATCGTCAGCCAGGTGGGCTACATGGTGGCTGGCATCGGCATCGGTACGGAGTTGGCCGTAAACGGCGCCACCAGCCATGCCTTCGCCCATATCCTCTATAAGGCGTTGCTTTTCATGGGGGCAGGGGCGGTGATCCACGTCACCGGGCGCCGCAAGCTCACCGAGCTTGGCGGGCTCTACAAGACGATGCCGCTGACAGTTACACTCTACATGATCGGCGCCTTGGCGATCTCGGCCTTTCCCTTCTTCTCAGGCTTCGTCACCAAGTCGATGGTAGTGGCCGCCGCCGGCGAAGATCACCGCGCGTGGGTGATGCTGGCACTGACGATGGCCTCGTCGGGCACGTTCCTGCACACTGGTCTCAAGCTCCCGTATTTCATGTTCTTCGGGACAGATCGGAAGATCGAGGCTCACGAACCGCCGGGCAACATGCTGGTTGCGATGGCGATGGCTGCGGTGCTCTGCATCGCGATCGGCGTGTTCCCGGGGCCGCTCTACGCACTTCTTCCCTATCCGGTCGTCTTTGAACCCTATACCGGGTCCCACATCACCGAGAGCCTCGGCGTGCTGATGTTCACGGCTCTGGCCTTCGTCTTGTTCTTAAGGGCGCTCGATCCGGAAAACACCGTCAGCCTCGACACCGATTGGTTCTATCGTCGAGGCGCGCGAGCGTTCCTGTGGTTCGCCGAAAAACCGGTCGCCCGGTATGAAAAGGCGGCAAGCGAGGTCAGCGAGACCACCGTGCTGCCGTTCCTGCATGGTGCGGCGCGCGCCGGGCTCCGCATCGACCTTCGCGGCGTGGATGCTGCCGTGAACGGCCTTGCCCGAGCCATCCTGGACGGAGGCGGGACGCTGCGGCGGCTGCAGACCGGCGTCGTTACCCACTACGCATTGGCAATGATCGCCGGCGTGATTGCGGCGACCGCCATATTTGCCGTCGTCTGGCAGTAGGGGGGGTGCCATGACCTTTCCACTGCTCAGCCTCATCGTCCTTTTGCCCGCCGCAGGTGCCGTGGTTTTGTTGCTGCTTCGCAGCGATGATGCGGTCAGATGGACGGCACTCGCATTCACCGTGCTCGATTGCGCGCTTGCGCTCTTCATGCTCTTAGGCTTCGATCCGACGACCCACGAGATGCAGTTCGTCGAGAGGCGTCCCTGGGTGCCCGCACTCGGCATCACCTATGCGCTTGGCATCGACGGCATCAGCGCGCTCTTTGTATTCCTGACCACACTCCTGGGCTGGATCTGCGTGCTTGCCTCCTGGGTCGCCATCGACCGCAAGGTCAAGGAATTCATGATCAGCCTGCTTGCCATGCAAGCCCTTATGCTTGGCGTGTTTTCGGCTCTCGACCTCTTCCTCTTCTATGTCTGCTGGGAGGCGATGCTCATACCGATGTACCTGATCATCGGTATCTGGGGCGGCGAGGGGCGGGTCTATGCCGCCTTCAAGTTCTTCCTCTATACGCTGACAGGCAGCTTGCTCTTTCTCGTCGGCGCGATTGTGCTCTATCTTCAGGGCGGCCGGACATTCGACATTCTCGCGCTCATGGGTACGGACCTGCCCTTTACGACGCAGTCCTGGCTATTCTTTGCCTTCCTCGTCGCTTTCGCGGTCAAGGTACCGATGGTCCCGCTCCATACCTGGTTGCCGGATGCTCACGTCCAGGCGCCGACCGCCGGCAGCATCATCCTTGCCGGCGTTTTATTGAAGATGGGGGCATACGGTTTCCTGCGCTTCTCCTTGCCGATGTTGCCGGAAGCATCGGTTCACTATTCGACGCTGATGATGGCGTTGTCGGCCTTGGCCATCGTTTATGGCGGCTTTCTCGCGTTGGCGCAGGACGACTTCAAGAAACTGGTGGCCTATTCCAGCATTAGCCACATGGGTTTCGTGACGCTTGGGATATTCGCCCTCAACCGGCACGGCCTCGAAGGCAGCATCCTGCAGATGTTCAATCATGGCGTGACGACCGGCGCCTTGTTCCTCTTCGTCGGCCTGATCTACGAGCGGACCCACACCCGCAGCATCGCCAATTATGGCGGCCTGATGAAGGTGGCGCCCGTCTATACCGGGTTCCTCGCCCTGTTCGTGCTGTCGTCGATGGCGTTGCCAGGCACCAATTCATTCGTCGGTGAATTGCTCGTGCTCTCCGGCGGCTTTGCAGCCAACCTCGCCACCGGTGCGGCGGCCGTTCTCGGTGCCTTGCTGGGCGCGGCCTATCTGCTTGGAATGTACGGAAAGGTGGCGCTCGGCCCGGTAAATGTCGTCGACCGGTTCAAGATTCGTGACGTCAATGCGCGCGAACTGACAGCGATCCTGCCGCTTGCCGTTTTCGTGCTTTGGGTCGGGCTCTATCCCAAGCCGTTTCTCAACGTCATCGACAGTTCCGCCACGCATCTCCTGGAAGAAGTGCGCAGCAAGGGGGGAAGCCCATGACGGCGGCAACACTCCTTTCGTGGATTGTCGCGAGCCTGCCGGAAATCCTGGTGGTCACAGGGGCCTGCATCCTCTTGATCGTGGGGCAACTCGTGCGCAAGGACCAGGGACACGTCCTCGTCTGGGCTTCCGTCGCGGTTGTTATCATGGCGGCACTTGCGACATTCATGCTGGCGGGCGAGGCGCGGCCGGCCTATGCGGGCATGTTCATTGCTGACCGCTTCGCCGCCTTCTTCAAGTTCGTGTTTTACCTGGCGACGGTATTCACATTCCTGCTCTCGCGAAAATATGCCGATATCGAAGACATCGGCAGCAGCGAATATTACGTGCTGCTGCTCTTTGCGCTTTCCGGCATGATGATCATGGCTTCGGCGACCGACCTCCTGTCGATCTATGTCGGCCTCGAATTGATGGTTCTGAGCACCTATGTGCTAACCGGCTTCCTCAGGCGCGAGCAACGCTCGAATGAGGCGGCGCTGAAATATGTGATCCTGGGCGCTGTCTCGACCGGAATATTCCTCTACGGGGTCTCGCTCGTCTATGGCCTCACCGGCACCACGCAACTGGATAAAATGGCAGCTTCGATAACCGGCGAGCCGCTCGACCCGGGATTGCTGCTCGCGGTGGTGTTCGTCGTCGCGGGGCTGGTCTTCAAGGTTGGCGCCGTGCCGTTCCATATGTGGGTGCCCGATGTCTACGAAGGCGCGCCGACGCCGATCACCGCCTTCATGTCGGTGGGCCCGAAGGCGGCCGGTTTTGCCGTGATCCTGAGAGTGTTCCTCAATCCGCTGGTTGCTGCCTCCAATGTCTGGATCATCGTGGCCATCATTGCTGTGGTGACGATGGCGCTCGGCAGTTTCGTGGCGCTGGTGCAGGACAATTTCAAACGCCTACTTGCCTATTCCAGCATCGCGCATGCGGGATTTGCAATTTTCGGCATTGTGGCTGGCGGTACGGACGGGACCGCCAGCGTCATGCTCTACCTTTTGATCTACACCTTTATGAATCTCGGCATCTTCGGCGCCGTCATCATGATGCGCAATGGCAACTCTTCGGGCGAAGTCATCGAAGACTATTCAGGTTTCGCCAAGCTGCATCCGGGCCTGGCTCTATTGATGCTGATCTATCTTTTTTCGCTTGCCGGCATTCCGCCGACGGCCGGGTTCTTCGCCAAGTTCTACGTGCTCGTTGCTCTTGTCGAGCGAGGCTTCGTCATTTTGGCGGTGATAGCCGTGCTCTTGAGCGCGGTTGCCGCCTATTTCTACATCCGCATCGTCATGGTCATCTTCATGCGCGAGCCCGCAAGAACGTTCGAGCCGGCGCTGACGCCCATGGTCGGCGCCACGCTCGCGCTCACCGCCGTCGGCACAATCGGCATTGGCCTGTTTCCGGCATGGTTTCTAAGGCTTGCTCAACAATCGGTGTTTGGCGGCTGATCGATCGTGTTTGCAATGGTCTAAACGACGGAATAAACTAGAAGTTCAAGAAAGGAATGCCCAAAATCGCTTCCCGGGGCGACCGCGCTACCGGCCCAAAAAGGCCTTGATCGCGGCTTGAGCACTGCCCCGACGGGTGACCGGGCAATGCGAGATGACTGCAACGGAATTCCTGCCGGTTCTTTTCATGATCGCCGGAATTGTTCTGGTGGCAGGTGCGACGCTTTTTATCTCCTCGCTGCTGCGCCCCTCCAATCCCTACCGAGAAAAGAACATGCCCTATGAGTGCGGCGTGGATCCGGCTGGCGAAGCCGCCGGTGGCCGGTTCAGGGTCCAGTTCTTCATCCTTGCGATCCTGCTCGTCATCTTTGATGTCGAAGCGATGTTCCTCTTTCCTTGGGCCGTCGTCCTCAAAGAAATCGGGATCGTCGGCTATCTTGAGATGTTTGTCTTCATGGTGCTGCTTCTCGTGGGCTTCGCCTACGCCTGGCTGAAGGGAGCGCTGGAATGGGAGGAATAGGAAACGCGATCCAGGACAGTGTCCTTTTCACCTCGGCCGAAAGCGTCATCAACTGGAGCCGAAGCTCAGCCCTTTGGCCAGAGACCTTCGGCATCGCCTGCTGCGCCATCGAGATGATCTCAGCCGGGTGCGCGCGCTATGATCTCGACCGGTTCGGAGTGGTGTTTCGCCCTTCGCCGCGGCAATCCGACGTCATGATTATCGCCGGCACCGTTACACGGAAGTTCGCCCCCGTCGTGCGAAGGCTTTACGACCAGATGCCGGAGCCGCGCTGGGTGATCGCGATGGGCACCTGCGCGATATCGGGAGGGGTCTATAACACCTATGCGGTTGTGCAAGGGTCGGAAACCTTCGTGCCCGTCGACGTGCATGTGCCCGGCTGCCCGCCAAGGCCCGAAGCGCTGATGCATGGTTTCCTTCTGCTTCAAGAAAAGATCAAGAAGTCCCGTGCGCTGGCCGGGACCAGGCTTGATCGGGCTGAAGCGTCATGAGCGTCGAGCCGTCTCTCAATCATGCTTTGATCCTCGCCCGCTTCGGAACGACTATCGAAGACCTGGGGACGGCGCATGGCGTCGATGTCTTTACCGTTCTGCCAGATAGGCTCATCGAATTCTGCCGGTTCCTGAAGGAGGACCCGGGGCTGCAATTCAATTTCCTCTCGGATATCTGCGGGGTCGATCACTACCCACAAGCCCCTCGCTTCGAGACGGTGTACCACCTCTATTCGTTGCCCAACCGGTGGCGTGTTCGCATCAAGTGCTTTCTTGGCGATCCGCCACAGGTCCCCACGGTAACCGGCGTCTGGCGAACGGCCAACTGGCACGAACGCGAGGCCTGGGACATGTATGGCATCCGGTTCGAAGGGCATCCCGACCTCAGGCGGATCTACATGTGGGAAGGCTTCGAGGGGTTCCCCCAGCGCAAGGACTTTCCGCTCAAGGGCTACAAGGACAAGCTCAATCCGTTTGGTGCCGAAGGTCCGCCGCCGACACAGCCTGATTTGACCACCCGGGACATTCCACAGAGCGGGAAGAGCAACTGATCATACAAAGCTCAGGTCGGCGCGACCCAGAGACATTGTAACCCAAGGAGGCCGTTTAACGCCGGAGAGTTGAGATGACCGAAGTCACCGAGCTCACGAGGCTAGAGGGCGAAGCGCTCAACAGCAAGGAAGTGCTTCTCAACCTCGGTCCACAGCACCCCAGCACCCATGGGGTTCTTCGGCTGGTCCTTAAACTCGATGGCGAGATTGTCGAGCGGGTGGACCCTCATATCGGCTATCTCCACCGCGGTACCGAGAAGCTGGCGGAAAGCTTCACCTATACCCAGATCTTTCCGCTGACGGATCGGCTCGACTATCTCTGCCCGCCATCGAATAACTTGGGCTTCGCGCTGGCCGTCGAGAAGCTTCTTGGCATTCAGGCCCCGATCCGGGCGCAATATATCCGCGTCATGATGGCGGAACTCGCACGGATCTCCGGCCACCTCCTGATCACCGGCGCGCTGCCAATGGATCTCGGTGCGATGACCGCTCTGCTTTACGTCATGCGGGAGCGTGAAATGATCATGGATCTTCTTGAAATGATCACCGGCGCACGCATGCACACGTCCTTTTGCCGCGTCGGAGGGGTGCGCGAGGACCTGCCTGAAGGCTTTTTCCCCAAGATCCGGGAATTCTGCGACATCTTCCCAAGCCGGATCCGGGACTATGAGCGCCTGCTTGAAGACAACCGGGTATTCCTGAACCGTACGCGGGGCATCGGCGTCATCGCCGCAGAAGATGCAATCGACCTCGGCTTGAGCGGCCCGAACCTTCGCGCATCCGGTGTCGACTGGGACATCCGTCGCGACGAACCCTACGAGATTTATGATCGGCTCAAGTTCGACGTCATCACCCGAACTGAGGGCGATTGTTATGCGCGCTGGCGTTGCCGCGTCGACGAGATGCGCGAAAGCCTTCGGATCATCGAACAATGCATCGAACAGATGCCCGAGGGGCCATTCCAGATCGACGTCCCGACGATCGCCTTCCCGGTCGACAAGCAAAGGGTGCATTGCTCGATGGAGGCCCTGATCCAGCATTTCGACCTCTCTGCCTACGGCTTTGACGTGCCGGCAGGCGAAGTCTATTCCGCGATCGAGGCACCCAAGGGGGAACTCGGGTTCTACATCATCAGCGACGGGTCGCCGAAACCGTTCCGGATGAAGGTCCGGGCGCCTTCGTTCGTCAATCTCCAGGGGATCTTCGGGGTCACGAACGCCCGTTACCTCGCAGATATGATCGCAGTGCTTGGTAGCCTCGATCCGGTGATGGCGGAGGTGGACAAGTAACCAGGAATTGGGCTGCAATGACGATGCGCGAAAAGATAAAAGAGGCTGCAACGCGGTATCCCGACCAGCGCTCGGCGATCATGCCCGCGCTTCTCATTGCCCAGCGCGAACATGGCTATCTGCCGGGCGTAGTGCTGGAAGAGGTCGCCGAAATCCTGGGTGTCGAGCGGATCTGGGTCTACGAGCTGGCGACGTTCTACACGCTCTTCCAAACCGAGCCCATTGGCAGGTTCCATCTGCAGCTCTGCAACAACGTCTCCTGCATGCTGTGCCACTGCGAGGACCTGTTGCGGCATCTGGAGCAAGTGCTGGGGATCGAACGGGGCGGGACGACCCCGGATGGCATGTTCACGCTTTCGACCGTCGAATGCCTCGGCGCCTGCGAGATGGCTCCGGTCATGCAGGTCGGTGACGACTATCACGGAAACCTCGACGTCGCGGGCATCGACGGGCTCTTGGACAGGTTGCGCACGATGGGCGCCGATCTGACCGAAACGCAACCGGGATAGCGCCATGTACGAGCCGGTCCTTCTGAAAAACCTCGATGTTGCAGACGCCCATCTCCTGGCGACCTATGAAGCCGGCGGGGGTTACCGGGCCCTCAACAAGGCGCTCAAGGAACATACCCCTGAAGAGATCATCAACCTCGTCAAGACATCGAACCTGCGCGGTCGCGGCGGTGCCGGATTTCCGACGGGCATGAAGTGGAGTTTCGTGCCGAAGGGGAACAGACAGAAATATCTCTGCTGCAATGCCGATGAAGGCGAGCCAGGCACCTTCAAGGACCGCATTATCATGGAGCGTGACCCGCACCAGCTGATCGAGGGCATGGCGATCGCCGCCTACGCGATCGGGGCAGAAGTGGCCTATGTCTATATCCGCGGGGAATATGTGCTTGCGATGCGGCGACTTGAACGGGCGATCGCCGAGGCCAAGGCCAAAGGTTACCTGGGGTCGCGGATCCTGGGTTCGGACTTCAATTTCATCGTGCATGTCCATTGCGGCGCGGGTGCCTATATCTGCGGCGAAGAGACGGCGATGCTTGATTCACTCGAAGGCAAAAGGGCGCAGCCGCGCCTGAAGCCGCCATTCCCGGCAGTCGCGGGGCTCTATGCCAGCCCGACCGTCATCAATAATGTCGAGACCCTGGTGTGCGTGCCACATATCGTTGCGCGCGGCGCCGATTGGTTTCGCTCGATCGGCCCGGCAAAGAGCCCGGGCCCGAAACTCTACTGCGTCAGCGGGCAGGTGCGCAAACCGGGGCTCTATGAGCTTCCGATGGGAATTCCGCTTCGCGAACTGGTCGAGGATCATGCCGGCGGGGTGCCTGCCGGACGCAAGATCAAGGCGGTCATCCCCGGCGGCGTTTCAGCACCGGTGATCCCGGAACACGGCCTGGATGTCGGGATGGATTTCGACTCGCTCGCAGCCGTCGGTTCGATGCTTGGCTCGGCAGGCGTCATCGTCGTCGACGACACCACATGCATGGTCAAGGTCGCGACCCGGATCGTGGAGTTCTTCCACCACGAATCCTGCGGCAAGTGCACCCCTTGCCGCGAAGGGTTGAACTGGGCGGTGAAAGTGCTGCGCCGGATCGAAGCCGGTGAGGGTGCGCCCGGCGACATGGAGCAACTGGACATGCTTTGCAAAGGCATTTTCGGCAATACCTTTTGTGCCCTGGGGGACGGAGCGGCGATGGGCTTGCGCGCCTCGCTTGCGAACTTCCGGGATGAGTTCGTCGCCCATATCGAAGAACGGCGCTGTCCGTTCCACTGAGAGCACCCTAGCCAAAAGGGCGTGTAGGTCATGGTTAGCGTTACGATCAATGGACAAACAGTTGAGGTCGAGCCCGGCTCAACCATTTTGCAGGTCGCCCGCCGATTGGGCATCGATATTCCAACCTTTTGCTACCTGAAGCGCCTGCCGCCGCTTGCCTCTTGCCGCATGTGTCTCGTGGAGATCGAGGGGCTGCGCCGTTTGCAGCCGTCCTGCGCCACGGCTGTCACCGACGGCATGGTCGTCCGTACGGACACCTCTTTGATCGACGAAACGCGTTCTTCCATGCTCGACATGCTGCTCGCCAATCATCCTCTCGACTGTCCGATCTGCGATAAGGGCGGCGAGTGCGAGCTTCAGGACATGGTAATGGCCTACGGTCCCGACAAAAGCCGGTTTCGCGATCCCAAACGCGTGTTCCATTCGCGTGACATTCGCTTGAGCCCAGTCGTCATCATGAACGTCAATCGCTGTATCCAGTGTCAGCGCTGCGTGCGGATGTGCGAGGAGGTCGTCGGCGCCGTTGCGCTCGGAACGGTTGAAAAAGGCATGGATACGGCTGTAACCGGGTTTGAGGGGAGCCTTGCCAGTTGCGACCAATGCGGTAACTGCATCGAGGTCTGCCCGGTCGGTGCGTTGATGAGCTTTCCCTATCGATACAAGGCACGGCCCTGGGATCTTGCCGAAACCGACACTGTCTGCCCGCATTGCGGTACGGGTTGTCAGGTGACTGTTGGGGCACGCAAAGGGGAGTTTATGCGGGTCCGCTCCAAGGAGGAGCACGGCGTCAACCGAGAAACCCTCTGTGCGCGCGGCCGCTTTGGCCTTGACTTCATCGAAGGGCATGATCGGGTCAAGCGGCCGATGATCCGCCGCGATGGCGTCCTTGTTCCAGTCTCCTGGGACGAGGCAGGAAGTCATCTGCGCCGGCGGCTGGAGGAGGTCCACGGCAAGGCGGTCGGTGGAGTTATATCGGCACGCTTGCCCAACGAAGTGCTCTACCAATTCCAGAAGCTGCTGCGGACCGTCTTCCTCACCAACAACATTGACTGCTCGTCGCGCTGGTCCACGCGTTTCGATGCGCTTGCCCCCATCTTGGCGCGCTATACCCGCGCCCCTCTTAATGAGGTGCTTGGCAAAGAATGTGTGCTTGTCATCGGCGGCAACGTGACAGAGGAGAACCCGGTCACAGAATATCTGCTGCGTGATGCCGCAAGGCGACGCAAGACCGGGCTTTTCATGCTTACAACCCGGCCGTCCCGTCTCGACGACGATGCGGAAGCGGTGGTTCGCGTTGCGCCCGGTGCGGAAGCAATGAAACTTCACGCAATTGTTGCCGGCCTTGCCGCAGTGGCCGAGAAAAACCTCGATAGCGAGACACGCGCGGCGCTGGGGCCGACAATCGGCAGCGTGGTGGCCGACGAAGACGTCGATCGCCTGGTTGCTGCGCTCAAGGATCGAAAGACGATTTCGCTCTTTGTCAGCGTCGACCTGCTGCGGTTGCCCGAAGCGCGCGCGACATTCCAGCAACTGAGCAACCTCCTGCAGTTACTTGAGATCCTTGGCAAGGATGCGTCGTTCCAGGTCCTTTTTGACCGCGCCAATCAATTGGGTAGCTGGGATATGGGCGTTCTGGCGGGAGCTTTGCCTGGGATGCGGGTCATCAGTGACGGTGCTGTGCGCAACGCCTTTGGCCGAGACTGGGCTACTGAAATCCCAAATGAGCCCGGCGCTGACCTCGACGAGATGCTGGATCTTTGCGTCTCTGGAAAGATGGGCGCGCTTTACCTCATCGGAAGCGACCCGTTGATCGCTTATCCGGACCGGGAGTTCGTGGCCGAAGCCCTTGGCGCCTGCGATCTCCTGATCGTGCAGGACAGTTTCCTGACAGAGACAGCCGCACTGGCCGAGGTCGTTTTGCCCGCGGCGGGATACGGCGAGGAGCCGGGCACATTCACCAACAATGAGGGGCGCGTCCAGAAGGTCCGCAAGTTCCGCGAACCCGTCTTCGAGGCACGAAATAATCTGGAGATCTTCGATTTCGTCGCAGCACTGCGTGGCCGCAAATTGCAGCATTCGACGCAGAGCGAGATTTTCAAAGAGATTGCGCGGACCGTTCCATCCTATCAGGGGCTGAGCGAAGACGAAATTGGCGCCGACGGCGCCTTCACCACGACAAGCGCGATATCGCCTGGCAGCGCATTTTCCGCGTTGCCGCCTTCTTGCACAACTGCCGACGGCCTCATGCTCGTCACAGGCAACTGCCTGTTCCACAACGGCTACCTTTCGGAGCGCTCGGAGATCCTGAATACGGTCGCCAACGACCCTTACGTCGCGATGAACGCGCTGGATGCTCAAGAATTGGGGCTTTCGGCCGGTGACCAGGTGACCGTTTGCTCAACCCGGGGCGCGCTGGTAGCGGCGCTGAAGGTCGAGAGGCAGTTTCCAAGACGCCTCGTATTTGTCCCTGAAAACTATCGGTCCCTACGCCTCAACAGCCTGATGCGGCGCGGTGAGTACCCGTGCCCGGTTGAGGTCAAACGCGTAGCGACGGCAGAGCAAGCCGCGGTCACGAACCGGGTCTGGCGTGGACCGTGATCGTTGACCTGTGGCTCTGCGTAGCCACGGCCGACAGGCTCGAAACCCTTCAATGATAACCGGCCCCGGCTATGTAGTCGTGCAGGTGCAGTTCTGTGCGCTGTGCTTCCTCAAGCCGGTGCTTGACCACGTCGCCGATGCTGACAACGCCGACAAGCGCCTCCTCCTCGATGACGAGCACATGACGTGTGCGCCGCTGGGTCATGATGCCCATGACCACCGGCAACCCATCGAGGGCCGAGCAGACCGCAACATTGCGGTTCATGATTTCAGCGACCGGCATTAGCGCCGCCTCGGGGCCGTACTCCGCAAGAGCATTGCAACAATCCCGCTCCGATAGCGTGCCCAGATATCGTCCAGGCGCGTGGCTGACGACCACGAAGCCGATATTGTTGTCCCGAAACAGCCTGAGGACTTCCACCATCGACTGGTCCGGAGCAACAGCAATGACGCCGGCACCCTTGTCTTTTACGATTTCGCCGACAAACATCTGACCCTCCTGCCTACGCGCGGCGGCCTGACAGATGGCGCGCGTTCACGTCCGCCGGATATTCCGCCACCAGTTATAACCATTCGACTCCTTAGTCTCGACCAACACGTCCGCTTTGGTGTTCAGACGCGCGGCGACGACGCCACCGCCGGTCAATGCCTTTCCCGGTTTGCCAAGGAGGTCGTCGCGCCCGATCACCAGGTCACGCGAGGAGAAACTTGAGAACTCGTACTGCTGACCGAGTGCGATCGCGTCTGCCGGGCAGGCGTCTTCGCATAGGCCACAGAACAGGCATCGGGCCGTGTCGATCTCGAATTTGGCGGGGTGGCGGTTGCCCTTCTCGTCCTCATAGGGGACGACCTCGATGCAATCGCAGGGGCAAATCCGCGCGCAGAGTTCGCAGGCGACACATTTGATTTCGCCTTCGTCGTCACGTTTGAGGAAGTGGTGTCCGCGATAGCGCGCGTAGGGCAGCCATTTCTCCTTGTCCGGATACTGCATGGTCACGGGCTTGGAGAACATGTAACCAAAGGTCAACCTCAGGGCGCGTGCCAGATCGGAAAACAGCGCCCATCCGATCCAAGTTGAAACTCTGTCGAGCACGCGTGCCATCGCCGCGCCGTTCTACGGCGCCGTTGTGCGCGACGAGGCGCTTCAGTCGCCGTAGCCCTTTGATTTGCTGCGAGTGTCCTGATCCAGGAAAGACGCAGTGGAGCCTCTATGACCCCTGAGAAAAAGCAATTCCGGTGATAAGTATGTTCGCCAAGGACAGAGGAAGCAAGACTTTCCATCCGATCGCCATCAGTTGATCATAGCGGTAGCGAGGCAACGTGAAGCGAAGCCACATGAACAGGTAGACGAAGATTGCTACCTTGAGCAGGAACCACAGGAGTGGTGGCAACGGCAGGAGTATTCCGTTCCAGCCGCCGAAGAACAGGATCACCGAAAGCACGGATACGAGCAGCATGATGACGTACTCGCTGACCATGAAGAACGCGAAGCGTATGCCGCTATATTCGGTATGGAACCCGGCGCCGAGATCGCCTTCCGCTTCAGCCAGGTCGAAGGGAATGCGCTGCGCTTCGGCCAAGCCGGCAACGAAGAACACGAAGAACCCGATCGGCTGATAAACGATGTTCCAGACATCGCTTTGGGCGCGCACGATATCTACGAGGCTCATCGATTGCGCCAGCATGACGACGCCGATGACCGCAAACCCCATGGGAATTTCGTAGCTGATCATCTGTGCGCAGGTTCGAAGACTGCCGAGCACCGCGTATTTGCTGTTGGCGGCCCAGCCGCCGAAGATGACACCGTAGACCTCGAGGCCGATCACCGCGAAAACAAAGAGCAGGGCCACGTTCAAGTTGGAAACGTAAAGCGTGATCTCGGCATTCAGCACCGAGACCTTCTCACCGAACGGGATCGCGACAAAGACGACAAAGGGTGGTGCAAGTGCGAGGATCGGCGCCAACTTAAAGAGGAAGCGGTCGGCATCTAAGGGAATGTGGTCCTCTTTCGTCAAGAGTTTGATTCCGTCGGCCAAGGGCTGCAAAAGACCGTGCCAACCGACGCGCATGGGACCCATTCGCTGTTGCATATGCCCGGCAACTTTGCGCTCCAGCCAGGTTAGCGGCAAAGGCAGAAGAAGCAGCATTGCAATCAGCAATGCGATCTTGATGGCGATCAGGCCAAGGGCGAAAAAAAGTTCCATGATCCGCGGCCACCTGGTCAAAAGGCCGATACGCGACTGGAGTTTGCCTAACCTACCCCCTGAGAACTTCGGGTACGTCTAGCTTGTCCTACTTTCTCACGAAACGACGGCTTTCGACAAGCGGCGAGAATGGCGAGGCTGAGCGTGACTAGAGACGAACCGGTCTGCCAATACCCACGTGCTCGCTCGCGGCGCTCACCCTCAACCACCGCGCGGGAGACGCAATCTCAAATAACAGCATTCCCTAATGCAACCACTCTGATTACGGCTTCCGATGTGGTAAACTTGACGCGGGAGCAACAGCCGGCTCTAGGAGACGTCGGCCTCCTCGTTCAGTCGTTCGTATATGTCGAGGCAACGTCTCCGTCAGGCCGGACAAAGGTCGGGCCCATTTCGACGTGTGCCTCGACCAGGAACTCGGAATGGGAGGTGTGCAATGGTTCGAAAACTGTTTCTCGCCCTGGCTGTCGCGGCGTCCGCGCTTGCGATCAATGGAGCCGCGTGGGCCGACATCACTATCCTCGTACCGTCGGGCAGTGAAGGGGACGGCTTGAGGGCTGCGGCCGAAGACTATGCAAAACTGAAGGGGGTCAAGGTCGAAGCCGTGCAGGCGCCCTATGCCAATGTCTTCGAGCAGGGCGCCAATGCTGGCGCGACCAAATCAGGCGTCTTCGACATCATCCTGATGGACGATCCGTGGATTCCGTTCTTCGCCGAGAATGGGCATCTGGAGGATCTGATGCCGTTCTTCAAGAAGGCTGGCTTGGAAGGGCCAGACAGCGACTTCCTGTCGAAGTCTCTGGCGATCTGCCGCAACCCATATAACACAGGGCCTTATGTCTGCCTGCCCTATGTGGGAAACGCGCAGATGTTCTTCTATGACGCTGCCAAGTACAAGAAGGCGGGGGTCGGAGCCCCGAAGACCTGGGATGACGTTTTGAAGGCGAGCGCGGCGCTGACCAAGGACGGCGGAGGGCGCTATTTCGGCTACGTCTTCCGCGGCGGTCAGGGCAACCCGGTCGTTGCCGACTTCATGCCGATCTTCTGGTCCTATGGTGCGGATCTTTTCAATGCCGACCGGTCGAAAGTGACGATTGATACGCCGGAAGGCGCCGCCGCAATGAAGACCTTCATGGCCTTGCGTGACGTCTCGCCAAAGGGTGTCGAGAGCTACAATGCCAACGAAGTGGGTACGGCACTCGCCGCCGGTACGGCAGCGTCCTCGATCAACTGGCCAAACTGGGTCGCAACTTTCGAAGATCCCAGCCAATCGAAGATGGTCGGCAAGATTTCCTACGGCCCCATTCCGGCCGGAACCAAGCCCGGCAGCTCGGAAATCGGTCACTGGACCATGGGCATCATGTCGGCGTCCAAGAACAAGCAGGAAGCCTTCGACTTCATGCTGTGGGCGACTTCCAAGGAACAGATCAAGATTTCCGCCGAGCGCGGCAATCCGCCGGTCAGGGCCTCGGTCTTCACCGATCCAGAGCTGACCAAGCAGGAGAAGTTCCGACACTATCCGGTGCTGATGGAGGCGATCCAGGCATCGACGCCGCGTCCGCGTCATCCGAAGTGGCCGGAGATCGAGAATGCCTTTGGCATCGAACTCTCAAAAGCAGTCGCCGGCACTGTCACGCCAGAGGAAGCCCTGAAAAACTCGCAGGCAGCGGTGGAGCAAATCACCGGCCTTAAGTAATCGGTGCTGCATGTTCGATTTGATGGCCGACTGAAGGACAAGACGTCCGGCATTCAAAGTATGAAAGCGACCTTTGCGCGGTTGATAGGACGCGCAGCGCTGGAGGCCGGGCGCATGGGGTTTCGCCCCTCGTGGCCCGGCCGCACGATTGGTCCAACGCGTTGCAAAAGCCGGGAGCACGCTTTTTGGGAGGAGATCCTCGGCAATGTCGAAGTCCGCAAATGGTGCAGGGACCGCTGAGCTTCGGCCGGGTGGCCGCTTGGAACAATGGGCGGAACGCCATCTGCGCTATCTGATGCTGGCGCCGACCGTCCTGATCCTGTTGGCGCTGACAATCTTCCCCAGTTTCTACATGTTCTATGCGGCCGTTCACCGGATCAGCCCGAACCCCGACCTGCCCTGGGAATTCGTCGGCCCGGGCAATTTCGCCCGGCTGCTCACCGATCCGCAGTTTCATGTCGCGCTGCGCAACACTGTTGTCTTCACCGTCGTCGCCGTGACAGCGGAGTTCCTGCTTGGTCTCGGCCTGGCGCTCTTGCTCGACCGGTTCATTCGCCGACTGACCTTCCTGAAAACAGTACTCATGATTCCGATGATGCTGCCGCCGATCGCCGTCGCGATCACCTGGAAGCTCATCTACGAGCCCCAGTTCGGCGTGCTGAACGAGATCATGTACCGCCTTGGCCTGCCACTGCAGGCCTGGGCAGGTGATGTGAACCTTGCGATGTTTTCGATCATCGTTGCCGATGTCTGGCAGTGGACGCCCTTCATCTTCCTCTTGATGCTTGCGGGATTGGCGAGCCTCCCGGTGGAGCCTTACGAAGCGGCCGCGATCGACGGCGCCTCATCCTGGCGACAATTCTGGGACCTGACGCTACCTTTCCTGAAACCTGTGATCGCCATTGCGCTGCTGCTCAGGGTCATGGATGCGCTTCGTCTGTTTGATCTCGTCTTTATCCTGACAGGAGGAGGTCCGGCGGATCGTACAAAGGTGTTGAGCCTCTACATATACCAGGTGGCTTATCGCTTCGCCGATCCCGGCTACGCTGCGGCGATCTCGCTGTTCGTCCTTTTCGTGACGATTGTTCTGAGCACCTGGTTCATGAAACGCATGCGGTTGGCGGAGTGACGTTAATGGCGACGGGGACCCACCGCGCGCGCAGCCGCATGAGGGAATGGCTCATCCGACTGGCGGCCTATCTGGCGATCCTCGCTGCCGTGATACTCACGCTCTTTCCGATCTACTGGATCGCCGCGAACTCGCTCAAGTTCGACATCGACATCTTCGCCGTGCCGCCGCAATGGATACCGCAGAACCCGACGCTGAAGCATTATGACGAAGCTTTCATCCAGCGCCCGTTCCTGCGTTACGCCTTCAACAGCTTTCTCGTCGCCGTCGGCACGACCATCGTTTCCGTGGCTTTCGGCACAATGGCGGGATATGCGCTGGCGCGCTTCAGCTACCCGTGGCAATGGCGCAAGCAGATTTCCTTCTGGATCCTGTCGACCCGGATGATGCCGCCGATCGTCAGCATCATCCCGCTCTACCTGTTCTTCAACTATTTCGACATGCTGAACACGAAGACGGCGCTGATCATCGCCTACACAGCCTTCAACCTCCCCTTTGCGACCTGGATGATGAAGAGCTATTTCCAGGACCTGCCGGTAGAGCTGGAAGAAGCCGCGATCGTCGACGGCGACACGCGCTGGGGTGCCTTCCTGCACGTGGCGCTGCCGCTTGCGCGGCCGGGGCTTGCAGCGACTGCCATCTTCTGTCTGATCATCTCCTGGAACGAATTCCTGCTTTCCCTGATCATCACCCTCACCGAGCAATCTCAGACGCTGCCGATCGGCATTGCGGGTCGCGTCACGCAATACAACACCTATTGGGGCGAGATCAGCGCTGCAGGCTTCATGGCCTGTGTGCCGATCGTCATTTTTGCGTTCATCGTCCAGAAGCATCTCGTCCGGGGCCTGTCCCTGGGAGCGGTCAAGGGGTGAGGCCATGGCGTCCGTCACGTTTAGCAATGTCTCCAAGAAGTTCGGCGATTTCATCGCCGTGGCCGGCTTCAACCTGGAGATCCGGGACAAGGAGTTTCTCGTGCTGCTTGGTCCGTCCGGCTGCGGCAAGACCACGACGATGCGCATGGTCGCCGGTCTCGAGGAGGCGACATCGGGCGATATCTACATTGACGCAGAGCGGATCAACGGCGTCTTGCCCAAGTATCGCGACGTAGCGATGGTCTTCCAGTCCTATGCGCTCTACCCGCACCTGACTGTCGAGGAGAACATCGGCTACCCGCTCAGGATCCGCAATGTGCCGCTGGAGGAGCGCAAGAAGCGCATTACCGAAGTCGCTCGTCGAGTCGGGCTCGAGACCATGCTTTCCCGCTTGCCAAAAGAGCTTTCCGGCGGCCAGCGCCAGCGCGTCGCGCTCGCCCGGGCGATCGTGCGCACCCCGCGCGTCTTTCTGATGGACGAGCCGCTCTCCAATCTCGATGCCAAGCTGCGCACCCAGATGCGCTCGGAGTTGAAGCATCTCCAGCACGAGCTGCAGGTCACCACGATTTACGTGACGCACGACCAGATTGAGGCGATGACTTTGGCCCACCGGGTGGCGGTCATGAATTACGGCGTGATCGAGCAGCTCGGGACGCCAAAAGAGATCTACAGCGATCCCCGCACGCTTTTCGTTGCCGGCTTCATCGGCTCTCCGCCGATGAACCTCATTCCGGGGGAGATGCGCGACGGCGTGTTTGCGAGCGCCGGCCTCAGGGTCAGCGGGCTCGGCCGCGGGACCGTTGGTCGCGCGGTGCTCGGAGTGCGGCCCGAGGACGTTCACGCGACCGGCGCGGACGATCCCGATGTCAATCTGGTCGCGCCGATCTATTCTGTCGAACTTACCGGCGAGAACACGCTCGTCAGCCTGAGGATCGGCGCTCAATTGCTGACCTTGCGCGCCGATAAGAACTTTGCCGGCCAGATCGACCAGCCGATCGGTATCAAGGTCCCGGCTGACCGGGTGTTTCTCTTCGATGGCGAGTCTCAGCGTCGTGTCGACTTTTAATTTTTGCGTGGTGGTCACCGTAGTCGCGTTTACGTTTGCGATCGAGGCAACCGCTGCCGGTCACGGTCCGATCACCGGAAATCCGCTCGTCGAAATTCCTGCCGGACCCTTCGTTTTCGGTCGTGACGATGGCCCGGACAACGAACGTCCGCAACGGTTGTTGCAGGGGAGGGCATTTGCCATCAACCGCACCGAAGTCACCAACCGGCAGTACCGGGATTTCGTCGACGCGACCGGTCATCGCTCAGCCTTTTATGCCGGTCATCCGCTTCTCGGTTTGGACGATCATCCTGTTGTCGGCGTCAGCTGGGATGATGCCGATGCCTTCTGCCTCCACTACGGCCTCGCTCTTCCCTCGGAACAGCAATATGAGCGGGCGGCACGTGGAAGCGAAGGACAGGCGTTCCCCTGGGGTATGGCGCCACCGGACGCGCGGCACGTCAATGCAGGTGCTGCAACCTGTTGTTCCGGCGATGCCGCCGACGGCTATGCGATGACCGCGCCGGCGATGTCGTTTGCCGGTGGCGCGAGCGCCGAGGGAGTGCTCAATCTGCTCGGCAATGTTTGGGAATGGACTTCCGATCTCTATGCCCCCTATAGCGCCGAAGGCGTAGCGACGGGTGCCAAATCCTACCGCGTATTGCGTGGCGGATCCTGGAACAGTGATCCGATCCATCTTACCACAACCTATCGTTTGGCCTATGATCCGGATTTCCGCTTCTCTGCCAATGGCGGCTTCCGATGTGCACGCTCCGGCAAATGATGATCGCCACGGTTTTGCTGCTGCTGGCAATTGGCGCGACGGCCCAGCCGTCGGTCGCGCCGGGCTATCGGCTCGAAGCGGTGCGCGTGAAAGGCGCCGTTTTCGGCGGCCTTTCGCGTGACGGCAATGCTCTTCTGGTGACCGACCTTGCCGGTGGTTTGCTTTACAAACGCCTGGCCGGCGGCGAACTCGTCGCGTTGGGGCCAGCCTTTCCCCATGGGCTCGATGTGATCGGCGACCCGACGGGCCCCTATCGCGTGCTTCGCGCCGGCGATGATCTCATTGTCGCTCAAGGGTGGACGCCGGCCAATGCGGATGAGGGACCCTATGACCATGCCCTAGTCGCGATCGATCGCACCGGAAAACGCCGCGTCGTCAGCGCCGACTTCTGGAACCCGTTCGACTTCGTTGTGGCCGACGGTGCGTATTACGTCGTCGATTCTGCTCGCAACAGCGTCGAGCGTATCGGGGGAGATGGCCGTAAGCAGACGCTCATGAGCTTCCGCCGCTTGCGGCAACAGGCCACCGCGATGGAGACGCTCTCGCCGACCGAGTTCAAGGGGGAAGACAGCCAAGAGGTCGACGCTGTACCGACGGGTATCGCGCTTCGCGAAGGGCGCCTCTATGTCACGCTGTTCGGCGGCTTTCCTTTCCTGACGGGTGCTGGAAAGGTCGTCTCCATTCCACAGAATCTCGGCCGTGCGGAGCCACGATCTGATGTCGAAAACCTAAATGCACCGGTTGCAGTTGCGTTCGAGGGCGATGGTCGGATGCTCGTCCTCGAGCATGGCCTCTACGACCAGAAGGAAGGATTCCGCGAACACAGCGGCCGGCTACTGAGGTTCGACCGAAAGACGGGTGGCCGGGAAATAATTGTCGATGGGCTCACGCGGCCGGTTTCGGTCCTCGTTTGGGACGCGCGCGAAATTGTCATCTCCGAACTCGGAGGCAGGCTCCTCTTTCTGACAAGCCCGCAGGGCCGTTGAATTTGCGTCGAGCGATGGCCATTGCTGCAACCTTGGCGCGCCGCAGAACGACAAGACCGTTGAGGGCTATGCTGGTCCTCGGCAAACGCCGGCCCCTGGTCAGATTCTCCTCAAACACAAGAGGTTGCTTGAGATTGTTGATCTGAGCCGGACGTTGGGTTGCGCCCGTTCGCCAATCCGATTCTGTGAGTACGTTCTCAGGTTCGATTGATCTCGCGCAAAGATGCAACGCCGGATTTGCGTAGGGGTGTCAGCGCGTCTTTCAGTGTTGCGGCGAGCTATGTCCGCGGCGGAAGCGTCGCTCAACATCATGTTGACGTTCTGGCCGCATGACCTGCCGCGGCTGCACTTCCTACATCAGTGCTGCGACAGTCGGTGACAATTCATCGAACTCTCGAGCGCGGATCGAAGTCGGCTTT
The DNA here is from genome assembly GCF_052115125.1 of Ensifer sp. 2TAB8. NCBI lineage: Bacteria > Pseudomonadati > Pseudomonadota > Alphaproteobacteria > Hyphomicrobiales > Rhizobiaceae > Ensifer > Ensifer sp. 2TAB8. The sequence continues at coordinate 123,879 of NZ_JBFRGB010000015.1, forward strand.
GTATCTAGTTTCGGCTGTGTTCGTCATGAAAATGCTCACCATCAAAACCTCCTTGATTGCGTTGATCGCCGCCATCATCGTTGTCGTTGCTGCGTCTTCGTCTATTTCGTTGAGAAACATGCGATCGATCACCATGTCTGCGGAAAAGGTCGGCAACTTCTGGATCGAGCGGTTGCTCGCCTCGCGAGAGGTGAAGGGTGATTTCGCGGACGTTCGTCTTTCGCTGGCGCGCTTTTCCATGATTGCAAACGAGAGCGAATTCCAGACTGAAATGCAGTCGTTTGCCGCGGCCAAGGCGAAACTCGAAGCTTCGATCACCAAGTACGAAGCCGGTGTCTTCTCACCGATCGGACGAGCGCTCATCACGGACATCCGATCGCTAACGACCCGCTATCTTGACCAGGCAGCTCGCTATGTCGACCGGATCAGGAACCACGATATGGATGCGGCCCGCGTCGTCTTCACCTCAGACATGAGGCCGTTCGCCGACCAGGCAAACCAGACAATCTCGGAACTTGTCGCCTTCATCATGACGCAGACCGAGGCAGAGGTCGTAACCGCCGACAAGGCGGCGGAAGTGGCCTTCTCTCTTTCACTTGCCGCCGCTGCTGCAGCGGTATTGCTCAGCTTTGCGGGCATCTACGTCGTCGTTGTGCGCGTGGCCAATCCAATCCAGCGCATCACCGGGGCCATGCGCGCGCTGGCCAACGGCGATATCGACAGCAAGGTTCCGTTTACAGGCCGCACGGACGAAATAGGTTCGATGGCAAGGGCGGTGCAGGTATTTCGCGAGAACGCTGTGGAACGGGCGCGGCTGGAAGAGGAAGCGGAGGCCAATCGCAACATCGGCGAGACTGAGCGCGTTCAGCGCGAAGCCCAGAAGGCGCAGGAGGCGGCCGAGGTGGAGTTTGCCGTCGGCAACCTCGCCGAGGGCCTCTCGCGACTTTCGAACGGCGACGTAACCCATCGCATAGGTGCTCCATTCTCACGGGCGCTCGATACCGTTCGCAGCGATTTCAACAGTTCGGCGCAGAAGCTGCAATCGGCACTGGCACGCGTTGCGGACAATGCCAGTGCCATCGACGCCGGCGCAAACGAGATCAGAACGGCGACCGATGACCTGGCCAAACGCAGCGAACAGCAAGCTGCCACCGTCGAGGAAACAGCGGCGGCAATCGAGGAAATCACGACAGTTATGAAGGATTCCGCCAAACGCGCTCATGAAGCGGGCCAGTTGGTTGCTGGCGCCCGCAGTCATGCGGAACAGTCCGGTGTCGTGGTGCGCCGTGCCGTGGAGGCGATGGAGCAGATCGAGAAATCGTCCAATGAGATTACCAATATCATCGGTGTCATCGACGACATTGCGTTCCAGACGAACCTTCTCGCTCTCAATGCCGGCGTAGAGGCGGCCCGCGCCGGGGAAGCCGGAAAGGGGTTTGCGGTCGTCGCGCAAGAGGTTCGCGAACTGGCGCAGCGCACAGGAAAGGCAGCAAAGGAGATCGCAAGACTGATAGCGGTCTCGAAGGCCCAGGTCCAAGAAGGTGTACAGCTTGTCGGCGATACTGGTCGCGCCCTGGAGGCGATCGCGTCTGAGGTGCAGGCAGTGAACCATCACGTCAGCGGCATAGTCGAGGCGGCACAGGAACAAGCCTTGGGCCTGCAGCAGATCAATACTGCCGTCAACCAAATGGATCAGGACACGCAGAAGAATGCGGCGATGGTCGAGGAAACCACGGCTGCGATCCACAGCCTTTCGCGGGAAGTGTCTTCGCTGAACGAACTCATCGCACTTTTCAAAGTGACCGAGGTGGCGCCAAAGGCACCCAACACAGCATACCCGACAGTTGTGTCTCCGCCGCACTCGCCCGCGCGTGAGCTCCGACGCCGGCTGATTGGCGCGTCCGGCAGCAATGCAACGTTGAGACGAGAGGACTGGGAAGAGTTCTAGGCACGCAAGGGTCAGATCCCAATGATCGCTGCTGCAGCTGAGCGATGGACCCGAAACTTGCCCGGATATGACTTCTGCGCCGACGAGCTGAGGATCCATATCCAGGGTTGTGAAGAGGGAAGTTGCCTGGGGGCGTTCAATCGAGGAGGCGCGCATGGCGCGAAGCCTCGTTCGAGGCCATGCAGCATGACACATCACAAGCCGAGCCATAAGCCGGCAGTCAGAAAGGCGAGTGTGCCCGCCGCGACTTTCATGCCGACGGCTAAGCACTGCCGGAAGACCTGGCGGCAAGCGACATGGCGGGCCGAGGCGAGTTTCTACGAGAAAGCGATCAACTGTGGGCGCTCGCCGCAAGAAGGCGGCCGTCTGACCTTACCCAAGGTGGCGTTCAAGGGACGACATTGCGTGCATCTGTCCGGCTGCTGGCGCGGCCGGGCAGATGCACCGGGACACGTCAGTGGCTTTGGACGCGCGCGAAAGGTTGCATATGTTCCGGTGAGCGGACGTGCCTTCCAAGAGCGTCGACGGGCAGGTGGCAACGGACAAAGCCGCCTCCCGTTTCCCGAACGGGTGGACGTGTTTCGGCGCACAGGCTGCCGGGCTGGCGCGGGCAGCGCCCGGCAAAGGGACAGCCGATCCCCGGAGCTGCCTTTAACTCGGGCGAAGCGGGCGGGCGGGAGACATGCCCATCCTTGCGAAGGCTTGGTGCGGCTTCCAGCAGCATTTCCGTATATGGATGCAGCGGTGCCGTTAGGAGCGACGCCGCCTCGCTCATCTGCATGAGTTCGCCGTGATAAAGGACGGCCACCCGATCTGCCAATTGCTGGACGACGGCCAGATCATGCGAAATGAAAAGCATGGCAACGGCGTGCTTTTCCTTCAGCGACCGCAGAAGCTCGACAATCCGGGCCTGGACCGACAGGTCGAGCGCCGACAGGATTTCGTCGCAGATCAAAAGCTTCGGGTTGACGAGGAGCGCGCGGGCGATGGCGATGCGCTGGCGCTCGCCGCCGGAAAGCTGTTCGGGAATGCGATTGAGATAGCCGGCGTGAAGGCCGACGCTTTCCAGTACAGTTTCAAGCGCCTTGCCTTGTGCTGAAATGCCGAAATGCTTCATGGGTCGCTCGAGGATCGAGCGGATGCTGGAGCGGGGATTGAGCGAGGCGTCGGGGTTCTGGAAGATGTACTGTATCTGACGCAACTGCTCGGCCGAGCGACCATTCAAAGCCGGCGAAAGGGGGCCATCGTTCAGTTTGATCGCCCCGGAGCGCGGCGGCAGCCGACCGCTAATCGCTCGTGCGATCGTCGATTTGCCGCTGCCCGATTCCCCGACGAGCGCGACCACTTCGCCGGTCCCAAGTTCCAGGTCTATGTCGCGCACCACCGGCTGGGCTTTGCGGCCCAGCATTTTGTCGACGATGCTCGGTTTTCGATAGGAAAGCTGGAGTCCTGCGACCGCAAGAAGCCGCTCCGACCTCGCAGATGCCCGGCCTTTCGGCTCGGCCAAGGCGGCTGGTTGATGTTGGGCGGGTGCGTCCCGCCAGCGCATACAGGCGACGGATCGCGCGTCGGCGATCGGTTGGAGGAATTGAGGCGTCGCGCGGCAGGCGGGCGTAGCGAAATCGCAGCGCGGCTCGAACTTGCAGCCGGTCGACATCTGATCGCGGCGGAGCACGCCGCGCAGTCCGCGCGCATGTCGATCGGTGCCGTCCATCGTCGGGATCGATGCAATCAGCCCGCGGGAATAGGGATGGGCGGGGGCCGAAAGAAGCTTGTCGCTTGTCGCCACTTCGACCAGCTGGCCGGCATACATCACGCCGACGCGGTCGGCGATCTGGGCGAGCAGCGCAAGGTCATGGGTAACATAGAGCATTGCCATGCCGATGCGGGCTCGAAGATCGGAAAGAAGTTGGATGATCTGGCGCTGGGTGGTTACGTCGAGGCCGGTCGTCGGCTCGTCGAGAACCAGAAGATCGGGATCGCACGCGACCGCCATGGCGATCGTCACCCGTTGCTGCTGACCGCCGGAGAGCTCGTGCGGATAGCGGTGGCTGACATCCGGCAGGCCGACGAGCGCAAAGAGTTCGATGATGCGGCGTTCCATCGTGATGCCGTCCGCTAGCGCGTTGTGCGTTGCGATCATTTCGCGGATTTGCGCACCGACCCGCATGCCGGGGCTGAGGGATGTCGTCGGGTTCTGTGGCACCAAGGCAATGCGGTTGCCGCGCAGGCACGTCAGTGCTGTGGGCGCGAGCTTCAGGAGGTCGACACCGTCAAAAAGAACTTCGCCGGTCTGAACGAAGCTGTTGATCGTGCCGTAGCCGAGCAGACGATAGGCAACTGTCGATTTGCCACAGCCGGATTCTCCGACCAACCCGAAGGCTTCTCCGCGGTCGATCTCGAATGAGACGTCCTGCACCACGTTGCTCAGGCCGGACGCTCCGCCATAGGCAATATTGAGATTGCGAACTTCGATAAGCTTTTTCATGTTTCACGCTCCCGCGACGGGCCGTTGGCCGAGCATGCGCGACAGGCCGTCGGTAAAGAGGTTGAAGCCGATGACGAGCGAAGCGAGGCCGAGACCAGGCCCGAACACCGTCACGGGAGAGGCGATCAGGAGGTTGCGGTTTTCGCTGATCATCAGCCCCCATTCGGGCGTCGGCGGTCGGATGCCGAAGCCAAGGAAGCCCAGCGCTCCAATGAGGATCGGCGCATAGCTGAGGCGAAGCGAGAACTCGACGAGCAACACGTTGGCGGCATTGGGAAGGATTTCCCTGAAGACGATCGACCAGGTGCCTTCGCCGCGCAGTTCCGCTATCGCCACATATTCGCGCGTGGCGATCTCCATTGCCGCTGCGCGGGCGATGCGGGCAGTGCGCGGCGCATAGACAAGGGCGACGACGAAGACGATGAGCACCGGCTCTCCGGCGAGCGCCGGGCCGGCCGCAATGATCATGACGAGCGCGAGCGCCAGGAAGGGAATGCTGATCATCGCCTCGACGACGCGCTGGGTGATCTCGTCGAACCAACTGCCGATATATCCGGACAGAAGACCGAGCGTGGTTCCGGCCACCATGCCGAGCATCGTGCCGGCGAAGGAGAGCAACAGCACGATATGCGCGCCGTACATGAAACGGCTGAAAACATCGCGGCCGATCTGGTCGAGCCCCATCGGGTGCTGAAGGGATGCGCCGGAAAGCGGGAGGCCCGCGCCCATTTCCGAGAAGCCGTAGGGCGTCCACAAGGCGCCTGCGACCGCGAACAGTACATGGGCGAGGAGAATGATCGCACCGACCCTGAAGGGGCCGGGTGTCGCACGCCAGAGCGCCTTGTCGAACCAGGCGGATCGTGCGGGCAGATTGGACGTCGTCATGGTCATCGGCTTGTCCTCAGGCGGGGTTGAAGCAGGACGGCGAGCACGTCCGCTACCAGGTTGGCGGCGACATAGACGGCCGCGCTGATCATCACCGTCGCCTTGATGAGGGGAATGTCGCGCAATTGAAGCGCATCGATCAGAAGCGTGCCGAAACCCGGATAGGAAAACACCCGCTCGACGATGACGACGCCGCCGATCAGGAAGCCGAGGTTCAGCGCGGTCACGTTGAGCGCGGGGACAATGGCGTTCGGAAGGGCGTGGCGAAAAAGCACGGCGCGGGGGCGAAGCCCCTTGAGCTCGGCGAGACGCACATAGTCCGAGCGCAGCACTTCGATCAGGCTGTCGCGCAGCACACGGATGGCATAGACGGCCATCATGATTGCGAGCGTCACGGCGGGCAGAACCATGGCGCGAAGCGTCTCCTGCCAGGTGCTGGTCTCCGAGATCGTCGCCAGCGCCGGCAGGATCGGTACGGCGACCGCGAACAGGAAGAGCAGGATCGTTGCAAGCAGGAAATCGGGCAGCGAGAGCAGGAGCAGTGTGATCACGGAGATGACGTTGTCGGTGGTCCTGCCGCGGTTGACCGCCTGGACGACGGCCGGAACAAGTGCCAGCACCAGGTAGATCGCAAAGGCCAATAGCGACAGAAGCAGCGTGTTGAGGATGCGGGGCGCCAGAACGTCGGCGATCGGGCGCCCCGTCGCTATCGACACACCGAGATCGCCGCGCAGGAAATCGCCGAGCCAATGGAAATAGCGCACGAGTGCGGGCTGGTCGAGGTGGAGCTGGCTGCGCAACACCTCCAGCGCCCTGACGGTTGCGTCGCGTCCGAGAATGCGGGTAGCGACATCGCCGGGAAGAGCTTCGAGGATCAGGAAGATCAGGATCGAGACCAGGAGCAGGGTGAGGGCCGAAAACAGGATCCGGCTGAAAAGGAGGCGGACGACACTCATTTCGGGATCGCTCCGGCTGAAACCAGGGCCGCCTTGGCGGTCAGCGGGTCGGGAACGAAGGCCGCATCCGTCTCAAGATCGCCCTCCCAGATGTAGAGAAGCACCAGGGGCCTGTCGGCCGAGAGTGTAGCGTGCGGCACCCATGGTGCGTGATGAATGGTTTCGCCGATGCCCCGCATGTCCCAGTCGGCATCTCCGGCCCGCCAGAACGATGGCCCGGTGACCGTGTAGTAGAGCTCATCTGCGGGATGGTGGTGGAGCGGATAGTGGGTTTGCGGCCCCAGGAACATCAGCCCGAACGCGAGATCCGGATCCTGGATCAAGGCCGGCACGCCATTGTCGGGTCCGCAAATCACGCCGTATCCGTAGTTCTCGGCGAAATCACTGCTTGGCGGATTGGCCAGATAGCTCTTGCTGCGGGTGATATGGATGGCCGGCAGCAGGGCACCAAGAGCCTTGGCGAGCGCGGATACCCCACTGGCGGATTCGAGCTCGTCTTCGCAAGCCGCCTGGATAGGCACGCGTCCTTCGGGCACGGCGATGACCGGCGGCAGGTTCTCCACAATCCGGCGCAGCCGGGCGGCATGAGATCGCGACACGGCTCTTGGGTCGCGATCCAGCGCATCGGCAAAGGAATTCATAAAGATCGTCAGGGCGGAAATTGTCATGCAGTTATCCTCTTCCACGGGGCGGGTCGTCCCGTGGATGGGTTATCGTGAGGGTCGAGAGGGCGGCTCTAGTTGCCGCAGCTCAGTTCGGCATAGTCGATACGGTTCACATCGACATTCGGCCGGTAGCCCGAGCAGCCCTTGCGCAAGCCGGCGACCACCGAGGTAAAGACCGGCAGGATCATGCCGCCTTCATCGGCGACGATCCGTTGGGCATCGCGATAGAGCTTGTTGCGCTCCGCTTCGTCCGCCGTCTGCCCGGCCTTGACGACCAGCGCATCGAAATCGTCCCGCTTCCAGTGCGTCTCGTTCCATTCGGACTTGCTGTTCAGCGAGAGCGTCAGGGCTTCGGCCGGCGGACGGGCGCTGGTGTAGGAGATGACCGCCGGCTTCTTCAGCCAGACGGTATCCCAGTATCCCTCGGCCGGAGAGGTAATGACGTTGACGCGGATGCCAGCTTCTGCGGCCATCTGCGCATAGACCTGCGCCAGCAGCATCATGCCCGGATAGGAATCCGACGTGTAGAGATCGAAGTCGATGCCATCGGGATGGCCGGCTTCGGCAAGCAGCGCCTTGGCCTTCTCGACGTCGGCGGCTTTTGCTGTCACGCCGAGGCCGAACGGCGAGGAAAGCGGGATCGGTGTATCGCCACCGACCTCGCCATAGCCGAGCAGTACCGTATCAAGGATCTTCTGCCTGTCCATCACCAGCCGCAGGGCCTCACGCACCTTGGCGTTGTCGAAGGGCGGCGTGTCGGTCCAGACGGCGAGATAGAGCGACGTTGCGCCCGGCGTCGCAACGAGTTCGACTGCGGGATTGTCCTTGAGCGTGATCAGGCTCGGCGGATCCACGGTCAGCGAGAGATCAACGGTGCCGGACAGAAGTGCGGAAAGCCGCGAGGTGGATTCGAGGCTGGTGGTGATCTCGAGGCACTCGGCCTTCGGCAGGCCGGAGCGCCAGTAGTGCGGGTTGCGCCGCATTACGCGCACCGCGCCATTGATGGTGAAAGTCTCCTGCAGGAAAGGCCCGGTGCCGTTGCCCTTGGTGCGAAGCTCCTCGGACTTGGCTCCGTTTGGAACCATCAAGGCATATTTGGTCGCGATCAGCATGGGCAGTTCGACGACCGGCTCCTTGACCTTGAAGCGCACGGTATGGTCGTCGACCGCCGTGATGCCGTCTGCATCGAGAAAGGCGAGGGTCGAAAAGCCGCCGGGCGAGATCGCCGGGTCAAGCAGGCGACGGTAGGAATAGACCACGTCATTGGCGTCGAAGTCGGAGCCGTCGTGGAACTTTACGCCTTTGCGCAGGTGAAACGTCCATTCGGTGGCATCGGCATTGGATTCCCAGGTTTCTGCCAGCACCGGCACGGCCTGCATCGTATTGCTGCGGTCGACAAGCGGCTCATAGACCGAACGGATGTGATAAACGCTGTCGGTGCCGATGAGGGCGGCCGGATCCATCGTCTGCTTCTCTCCATCGGATTCGTAGCCGAGTACCCGCACACAACCCTGCTGAGCAGAGGCGGCGGTTGCAAAAAGCGCGCAGCCGGCCACCGCCACGGCAAGCGCCGTGGATTTCAAAAGATCCCGTTTCATTTCGGTTCCCCGTTTTTGGATTATTCAGGGAGTATGAAAATGGGGCCGGCTGCTTGCAAACGATTAGAATTAACGTCTACATGAGTAAAATTCATGTGGGTTCTAGAACATGGTCCGACGCACGTTGCCGCCCTTGACGACGCTCAGGGCGTTCGAGGCCGCGGCGCGATTGATGAGCTTCAAGGCGGCAGCAGAAGAGTTGCGGGTCACGCAATCGGCGATCAGCCATCAGGTGGCGTCGCTTGAGCGCAATCTCGGCACGCTGCTGTTTCTCAGGCTTCCTGGGCGAGTAGAACTCAGCCAGGAGGGCGCCGTCTATTTTCCCGTTGTGCAGGAGGCCCTCGACAAGATCGCGCTTGCGACCGACCTCATCCGGCATACGAACACGCCGGCGTCGTTGACGGTGCAGGTCTATGTCACCGTTGCCGTTCGCTGGCTGATACCGCGCATGCAGACGTTCAAGGAGAGTTCGCCCGAGGTTGCCGTCAATCTCGACGCAAGCCTTCTCGATTGGGAGTTCAATTCCGACCGCGCCGACATCGGCTTCATCTACACGAAGACGCCGAACCGGCCGAACCTTGCATACACGCTCCTTCGCCGCGAGCGCCTTGTCGGCGTCTGCTCGCCGACCATCGCCAAGGTCATCAACACGCCCGAAGACCTCAGGCACTTCTCGTTTCTGTCGGTCAGCGGGACCTCCGAGGATGCCGAAGCCTGGGCGGCCAGCGTTGGAGCAAGCGGCCTCTCTCAAAAATCCTCGCCGCTCTTCGACAGCAATCTGCTCGCAATCGAAGCAGCCGCCAACGGCCAAGGCTTGGTCGTCGTGCCCCAGTTCCTGGTCGAGGCAGATATTGCCAGCGGTACGCTTGCAGTCCCGCTTGCCTCGCAGGTCATGCAACCGGGCGGGTGGTATCTCGTGCACCTGGAACGGCGCGCGAACGAGAAGGCGATCCGCAAATTTCTGCAATGGATTGAAAGCCAGGTGTGAAGACGCAAGTCGGATGATTGCATGGACCGCTTATGCAGAGCCTGCAGTCATCTCAGCATCATCGGTATATCCATCAGATGCGAACCGAAAATACCGAAAAAGACTTCCGCTACGGCTCTTATCTCGGCATACGTCGTTAGAACTGCCAATCCCAGGATTGAGATCGCAGATCCGAGCCGGATAGCAGCGCTACCATAGCCATCATGAACGTCCGTATTGGGCGCTGGAGCGTCCAAGGATGGGCGGCTGCCATGGAGAAGGTTATCGTTCGCCGCGCGCAGGAGGCGGGTTGGTCGCGGATATCGAAGGCGACTTTTCTCGCATATCCCGGGATAAGCCTCGCAGACTGAGTTCGCCATCTGACATATCCATCACCAGTTTGAACGCCTTCAATCTTAGGCGGACCGCTTCGTTTGGCCGTTCCCAGGGTAACTGGGGGGCTCCTTGGCATTCTCTTGCCGCTGGGCGCCGAAAACGCCCCTGTCGTCGTTCTCGAAAGTACTCCTCAATTGGCAACCGCGAGACATCGGCCCAGGGGTCGCGTTTCCTCCCGCGCGATCGGCCGTCCTGCCCGACGTGGCTGGGAACCAACCGGTCGCGATTTAGTGACGCTCCGCGTTTCGACGTTGGAACTGCGCGTATCGCAAGGTCGTGGAAGAGGGGGTCATTGGCCTTGCAATGGGCATGGCAACCCCGAATCTCCGCTATTGGCAATCATTGTCTGTCTGCGCTAGCTCGGTCGACATCTCGGGTCTGCCGTTCCGGAAGCATATTGGAAGGGGGCCAGGACAGAAAAAGGAGAATGGTACGCTGTCCTCGTATCCTGGCGCAAAGGACCAAATGCAAGAACCCGTCGTCGTCCATATCGGGATCCGTATCCGTGCGCGAAGGATCAGGTCGAGAATGTCACGAGCGGAATTGGGCGCCGCAATCGGCCTGACAGGCGGCCAAGTGGCTGAAATCGAGCGGGGTGTCAGTTGGGTCAGTCCACACCAACTGTTGTCGATCGCCGAAGCGCTGGAAGTGGACGCCTCGCATTTTTTTCAGTGATCAGGACCTCTTGCAGCACCCGCTGCGAGGCAACAGGCAGTCGCGGAGGTGGGTGCTGATCAGTCCCGTTCGGTCGCTGGGATCGGCTTCGCATTCGTGCTCCAATAATGGTCGCAGAGCTGATTGCGGCTTCGATCGTGCTCAACACCGGTCTTTGCCGAACGCCGGGGTGTCTACCGGCACAGTAGGACGCAACGTCAATCTTGATCGTAGCGACTGGTGTCAAGAAGTTCGAGGCTGTCGCAAGAGGCGATTTCTCAGTGCGCCGTGTAGGCGCCATCCACAAGGTGAACGCTTCCTGTGATGAAACTCGCTTGCTCAGACAACAGAAAACAGATCAAGGCAGCCACCTCATCCGGCGTGCCGCGCCGTCCCATTGGCTGCAGAGACATTATGCGCCTGCTGTTTATCACATCGACATTTTCTGAAGTGAGCGGCGTGTCGATCCAGCCAGGGGCTACGGCATTAATGCGGATCCCCATTCGAGCGTACTCGATCGCAGCCGCCTTGGTCAGTCCGACCACTGCGTGCTTGGCGGCGGTGTAAGCGGCAGCGGTCGGGAGTGCGACGGAGCCCAGAATGGAAGCGGTGTTTACGATCGCGCCTGCGCCCTGCGCTGCCATCGCCGCAATCTCATACTTCATGCAGTAAAAAACGCCGTGCAGGTTCACATCCATGAGTGCGTGCCAGCTCTCAAGCGGATAGTCGGCAATCGGCCGGCGGACACCGTCGACGCCCGCATTGTTGACAGCAAGATGCAGGCCTCCACAGGCCTTCACGGCAAACGTTACCAGCTGTTCCACCGCGGCCGGATCGGCGACATTGGCCGCGATATCATGGGCCTTGCCTCCGCTCGAACGAATTTCGTCGGCGACCAGGCGCACGGCACTCGCATCAACATCCGCAGCGACGACTTCGGCGCCCTCGGCAGCGAGCTGGTGACACACTGCCGCACCAATTCCGGAACCCGCGCCGGTCACAAGCGCGACCTTGCCTGCGAAGCCTAGATCCATATGTGTTCATTCCTAACTTTGCCGTTCCGCGAACGCGCCCACGTCTTCGCAAGTCATTCTGTGAAATGCACCCTAGGACCGGATCCTCCAACCGGACCAGCACAGCAACGCATAAGAATGGCGACAACTTTAGACCCGATTCACGCAATGCATCTAGGCCCCCTTTTGGAATATACAGCGCTTTCCGTCTAATTCGCGGGAATGTCCGCAAGAAGCCATTTTCTTATCCTGTCCCCAGACGAAGTTATTGCAGCTTGGAGGATAAATGTTGTAATGCTAAAAAACGATTCGGGGCGTACCATTTTTCTCAGCAGGTAAGAATGGACAATCACCGCATTACACGGAGGTTCCTGCTCATTGGCAGCCTTAGCCTATTGGCCGGGTGCAGCTCAAATTGGCAGCGCATTTCCTTTCCCTCCCTGTATGCCGGCACCCCCGGCGTCGATCCTCGCTTTCGAAAACAACACGTCCGCTTCGACGGCAATGAGCCAGCCGGCACAATTCTTGTCGACACCAACCAACGCTACCTCTACGCCATCGAAAAGGGCGGATGGGCGATGCGCTATGGCATAGGTGTCGGCGAGGAGGGCCTGACGCTCAAGGGCCGCGCCGTTGTCGGGCGAAAGGCCGAGTGGCCAGCATGGACGCCGACGGCAAGCATGATCCAGCGCAAACCGGAACTGGCGCAATACGCCGGGGGAGTTTCCGGCGGCCCTCACAACCCGTTGGGGGCGTCAGCTCTATATCTTTATCGCAATGGGCAGGACACCAAGTTCCGTCTGCACGGCACCAACGCACCCTGGACAATAGGCCAGGCCGTTTCCAACGGCTGCATCCGACTTACAAACGACGATATCGTTGATCTTTACGCGCGAACTCCGGTTGGAACGCAGGTATTGATCATTTGATGACGCCCTCTATGTTAGGGCGGTATTGGAATAGGGCTGACATACTTCTGACGAACTCTTCAAAGTTCGGTAATGATAAATGGACTGACGAGTGTGCCCTTTCCGCACTAGGCCGAATCTAGAATTGCTACTAATACTATGAATGTTGCCTTCGAATACCCATTCCGATCACAGAGGGAAGGAAATATTGATGAGCAGAATTCTAATCGTAACAGTTGCGTTGCTTTCCGTTGCTAGCCTCTCGGCTTGCGGAACAATCGGCAAAGGTAAGGGTAAAGCGCCGCCACCAGTGGCAGCGGAACCTGCGCCCGTTTACAAATAGTGGCTGACCTTGGTTCGGGGAGGGCCTCACGGTCCTCCCCGCCCTGTCTGATCGCGGCTGCGGTGGCAAGCCGCTCAAGATGGCCGCTTCAAGCGCTCATCTGAATTCAGGAGATATGGCGCAGTAATGACGCTCTCACTAGGTCGCATTCCGTTCGCCGTCATAGCCGCCCTGGCGGTTACCGCGTGTCAATCGCAAGACAAAAGCCCGCAGCCACGCTATGTCTCAACCATTGCAGGCAGTCCAGCGCAACAGCGCGATCAGGGCTATTTCATCGAATTTCGCTCCCGTTATGCGCTCAGTTACGGTCATACCTATGTGGTCTTTGGCCGCCTGGACGGGTCCGGAGCAATGGTCAATCCGGAAGTCGCGGGACTGGCTCCAGCAACAAGCGACACCGCTCCCTACGTGCTGGGGCATCTTCTGCCGGTCCCTGCAGAAACGGGCGCAAGCGACGGTGATCTTGAGGAGCAATACAGGTCTGCAAGTTGGCGCGTCATGTTGACCGAAGCGCAATACCGCGACGTCGTCTCCAAAATCCGAAAGCTCAAATCCGAAGCCCACTTCTGGCACGCGTCGCTCTACAACTGCAATGCTTTCGTGGCCGACATTGCCCGCTCCATGGGATACAAGACACCTGGTATCTGGCTGAGACCCCAACAGTTCGTCACAAGACTACGCGAGATGAATGGTGGCTGATCCGCGATCAGCAGTCGATCAGGCGACCTAGCGCCGGCTGGCCATGATGGCTACCAGCGCCTGACGTCGGGCCGGCGTGAGTTTTGGCGTGCTCGGTTTCACTTTAGCACCTTGTCAGGTAGAGGCGGCGCGTGGCAGTCTCGCGCTTGCTTGAAGTATTGGTGGCCGAAGCAGCAGCAAAAACTTAGGTGATGCAACGTGAACATGTCTGTCGCTTCCATCGGTGAAGCTTTCTGGGTCATAGGCATCRTTGCCTGGTATGTGGTCCGTTACCCGTTTGAACGCCGGGCGAAGCGGGTGCGCGTGGCTACCAGTCGCCGCTCGGTGACTGACGCCATTGGTCTTGCTGCTGTTTTGCTTGGTCTTGCGATTTTGCCCGGGCTTTATGTTGCAACCGGTATTCCCCGCTTTGCCGACTACCCCGCACACTCATGGACGGTGGGCCTCGGGGTCCTGATTTTCGGCATGGCTCTATGGACGTTCCGCCGCACGCACAAGGAGCTCGGCCGGAATTGGTCTATCTCGCTGGAAATTCGAGAAAAACACCAGCTGATCAGCAAAGGCCTGTACGCTCACGTACGCCATCCGATGTACACAAGCTTCTTACTGATGGGCATAGGCCAGGTGTTTTTGCTGTCGAACTGGCTGGTCGGCCTTGCGGGCGTCGTTGGTTTTGCCGTGCTTTTTTTTCTGCGTGTCGACAAGGAGGAGCGTCTGATGCTGGAGTTTTTCGGCGCCGAGTATCGTGCCTACATGGACAGGACGAAGCGCATTATACCCTATCTGTACTAGAGGTGGCATGATGCGGGGCCGACCGGTCAAGCTTTCTGCGGCACGCCGCCTTGTCGGGGATCTCATGCGATTTTCGATCGGCGTGCCACGGGTCACAGTACAGCGACAGATGCGTCTCAGCGCGCTACTGGAAGCCAGAACGAGCCAATCGGAACGCCCCTCTTGGATGGTGCTGTTCTTGAAGGGCTACGGGCTCCTGTGCAAAGAGATACCGGAGTTCCGCCGGGCCTATGTCAAGTTGCCGAGACCGCAACTTTATGAATACCCGGGAAGTGTCGCGTCCGTGGCGCACGAGCGGGAATACCAAGGTGAGCGGGTTGTGCTTCTCAGTACGATCAAGACGCCCGAACGGCGGTCGATCCCGGAGTTGAGCGCCCTGCTCCAGGAAGCTCGGTCCCGCCCCGTTCTTGAGATTAGGGAGTTCCGTCGAGCGCTGAAGATTGCACGTTTTCCGGCGCCGCTGCGGCGGCTGATGATGTGGCTCAGCCTCAATATGGGTCGCCAACGGGGTCACCGGTTCGGCACCTTCCAGTTGTCGGTCTACTCCGGGCTGGGTGCGGAGTCGCTCAATCCCCTGACACCTTTGACGACGATCTTCAACTATGGCCCGATCGGTGAAGACGGATCGGTCACTGTGCGTATTCACTACGATCACCGCGTCATGGACGGCGCAAATGTCGCGCGCGCCCTCCTGCGCTTTGAGGAAATCTTGAACGGAGAGATCGCAAACGAGGTGGCCAGTCTTTCTGCGGTCGAACACTCTACGATTGCGGCGCGGGAGCCCTCGGCATGACGTCGCATCATCTTCAACGACCGGCAGTTGTTGTCGTCGGAGCGTCCCGGGGGATAGGCAGAGCGATAGCCGAACTTGCCGCACGAGACGACGCGCCGGTGGTCCTCGTTGCGCGATCCATCGAGGGTCTCCACGTCGTGGAATCCTCAATCAAACAGGCGGGCGGCCAAGCATTCTGCCTCCCGCTTGATCTTACATCTCGCGATGCTTCGACCAATCTTGAAGAGTTCCTTTCGCGCCAGGGTCTCGTCTGCGACGTTCTTGTCAATAGCGCCGGCTTCGGCTTGCGAGGTGCGGCCACATCGTTGCCAATTGGCGACCAGCTGGGAATGATCGACGTCAATATGCGCGCTCTTGCTGAAATGACACTGCGCGTGTTGCCGGGCATGGTCGAAAGACGCCGTGGGGGCGTCATCAACATGGCCTCTGTGGCCAGCTTTACCCCTGGCCCCTACATGGCGATGTATTATGCGAGCAAGGCGTTTGTGCACTCCTTCTCAGAGGCCCTGTACCAGGAGACGCGAAAGACAGGGGTAACTGTGACCTGCGTGGCGCCGGGACCGGTGTCGACCGAATTCCTCGAAAAATCTGGAGCCAACAGGGCTGCGCTATTCAAGGTTTTGCCGAAAGCCAGCCCCGATTATGTGGCAGCCGCTGCCTGGCGCGGGTTCAAAGCGGGCCGCCGGCTGGTTATTCCCGGAGTTTCTGCAAAGTTGGCGATCCTTTTGGCTGGGATGCTTCCGTCCTACGCACTACTGCCAATCGTCGGTAGGCTGCAACTGCGAGGCAACGATCCTTGCCCTTGTGGATCCGGGAAGCAGCTCAAGCACTGTTGCCGCGCAGGCCATCCTAAAGGTGGGACTGCCTCAGCCTGATCCGCGCTCGGCGTCGAACGCGCCTCATGCTCACGCAGCTTCACTTCAAGTTTCTGACGCGTAACAAGTGCGACTTCCTCCGATCGCGCTGCCGAGAATGGCGAAATCATACACTGCATTTGCCCAGGGAGAGCGCTCAATTTATCGCGGCTCGCTGCGACGAACCGGCGGGGAAAGGGACCGTGACAACCCCGGTCGTCGACCCGGCGGCCCGTCAGTGAAACGAGGGGTGAAGGCATAAATGGCGGGACGGTCTCGGCACTGGTCGCCCAATCGCGAAACGAGGCTTAGATCTGGCAGGTAGCAGAGCTTCGCAGGTCGGAAGGAATGGAACCTCTCGCTACTGACACAACCTACGACCATGACACCATCATCAACTGTTCCAGATGGACCACACCGCTCGGCCGCCGGTTCCGTGGGTTGAAACCGTGGTTTCTACTCCGATACCAGGGCCTCGAAGGCCTGCGCCCGATGATCCGCAACCATGTCGCCTGGTCGCAAACCCGCGTCGATGATCGCATGGCCATACTTCTAGGCGGGCCAGTGCGAGATGACCCGCGAGGATGCCGATACCGCCTTCAGCGTGATCACCGAAATCGCGCGCGGAATGGGCTAGGGGGAATCGTTGCGTCACGCGGGCATGGTCATTCATCCACTCAGCAAGGCACATCACAAGCCGAGCCATAGGCCGGCAGTCAGGAAGGCGAGTGTGCCCGCCGCGACTTTCATGCCTCGGCTGTGGAACACGCGCGCTATACGAGATGGGTGTCCTGGACGGCCGGTAATGTAGCGTTCCGTGACGTCAGCGTCGGCATGCATGATGTCTTCATCATCCCAGCCGAAAGCTTCACAGGCCGTTGTCGGCCAAAGGGAGTTTTGATTGAGCTCGTCGATCGCTCTCAAACTACCCTCCTGCATCGCCTTTAGGGTGGCTTCCTTGGGCTGAGGCGTCTCGGTTATCTTGATTGCGACAAGGTCCGAAATCCTGACGATTTTCTTGCCGATGCTCACGCTCCCTCCGGTGCGATAGGGGATCACGAAGCGTTTGATGAGCTGTCTTTCGCTCAGGTCGGAAAATACCAGCACAGCTTTATCCGCAGCCTGCGAGGTGCAAACGACGACGTGGAAATATGATTGTTGCGGTTTGCCCATCATGTGCCTGCAAGACCTCGATTTCCGCCGAGAAGAATTGCCAGTGACCGTCAGTTGAAGCATCCGGTCCACCGTATCAGACGAATATGAAGGTGATGCGTACGTCCCCGGTTCGGGCTCGCAGGTCTCACTCGCAGAGTTATTCTAAGAGCCAGTCGCACAACCCGCCGAAATCGGTTCCTGGCACAGATGCTCACGACGCCCGTTCCGTGCCAAGGCGTTACACGCTAGCCGGATGCGACCGCTGGAACGCCTGCGCGCTTCGCCATCCTTCCACGAAGGGTATGAGTTTTAGGAATGACCCCTGCGCGATAGTCGTTTGTCAGACAGGGTCGAATACCCGATCTATGCGTCCCACTGGAGAGGAGAACGCATTTATGATCGCAGGCCACGGCCCGACCCGTCAGGAAGTTGACAGCATTGGCGCGCATGCCGTGCCAGCGGCGGCCATATACGGCATCCAGACGCAGCGGGCAGTCGAGCTCTATCCGCTCGACGGTGCCGCGCGGTTTGCCGACTACCCCTTGCTCCTTGCCGTCATGCTGCATGTCAAGAAGGCGGCCGCGCGGACCAACATCGAGACCGGCGCGATCGAGGCGGCCATGGGCCAGGCGACTATCAGGGCGATCGACGATCTCCTGGCGGGCATCCGTCCCGAGGCATTCCCGGTCCATGGCGGCGGCGGGATCTCGTTCAACATGGACATCAACGAGGTCCTGGCCAACATCGCCAATGCTAGAGATTTCGGCGTCGCCTTTGGCACCTATGCACCGATCCACCCGAACGATCATGTGAACGCCAATCACTCCACGGCCGACTGTTTTTCGAACAGCTTGACCCCCGTGGTGGTCACAGGGCCGGTCGGCTACTGGTTGGACATTTCCGGAGAACGCCTCGCTCATTCGCGTGTCGTGCATTTCGCGCGCTGGCTGCAGCAGATGGCCGGAGGCAGCTGGGAACTTGACCTTTCCTGAGAGAAATTCAGACCAAGTAACCGGCTACACCATCCCACAACAGTTTTAACGCGGTCGCGACCGGAGTTCGACATTTATTGCTCCGAGTACACTGTTTCGATTTAGGACCTTTGCCGGGCCGCCATAGGACTGAGGTCCAATGGTGGAACTTCTGACGCCATTTAAAATTCGTTGCGAATCTAATTGTTCATGATCGCTAGTGGCGTTGGGTGTCGAGCACATTGAGCCCTTCGTGGCACGAACCCATTCACTGGGACTTTGTTTGATAGTGGGAAGCGTATGAGAAGAGTAGGTGCAGTACTCGTAGCAGCGGCTACGACACTGTCGGCGGTTTCAGTGCAGGCCATGCCCGTGTCTGCCGTTTCGGTCGGGCAGTTGGCTTCTCAGCCGGTCGAGTTGGTCCACCACAAGCCAGGTCACTACGGCGGCCCGCCGCACAAGCGCGGCTACGACGGCTACCGCTACGGCGGCAACCGCTACAATGCAGGCCCACGTTACGGCTATTACAATGGCTACGAGGGCTACCGTTACCGTCGCGATGGATACCGCCGCCACAGTGACGGGTGGTGGTACCCGCTGGCCGCATTCGGTGCCGGAGTGGTCATCGGGGGCGCGATCGCGCAGCCACCCCGCAGGGTCTATTCCAACGCGCCGTCTGCCCACGTGCAATGGTGCTATGACCGCTATCGTTCGTACAACGCCTACGACAATACGTTCCAGCCCTATTACGGGCCGCGCCAGGAATGCGTGTCGCCGTATTATTAATCGGCGGCCGATCCAATTGGCCCGGCGCGCTTTGATCAAGCCGTCAAAGTTTGGCCCTATTCGTCCCTAGTTTTGGGGGGCCGCCTGCAGCGCATGGTGAGACCTGTCAGACTTTCCACGCTTCTTTCGAAGCAAATGGCAGCCTCGCGGCAAAAATCGTAGCTGACCAAAGAGTTGGCTCCACAAGGAACGAGGCCCGCAAGGGTCGGAACTCCGAGGGGATGTTCAATGCTGAATTTGCGCGACCGTCAGTTGGACGGATTGCGAGCCGCTGCCGTCTCGATGGTTCTGTATGCGCATTTTTTTGCCGCGGGGGATTCGCATTGGGGACACATGGGGGTGCGGCTGTTTTTTGTCCTCAGCGGCTTCCTGATCACGCGGTTACTCCTTGACGCCCGTTCGGCCGCTCTGTTCGAGCCGGCAACGGCTCTCAAATCTTTCTACGCGCGTCGCGCCTTGCGTATCTTTCCACCCTATTTCGGGATGCTGGGCATCCTTTGGCTGGTCAACCTGGAAGGCGCCAGGGAAGGCTGGCTTTGGCATGCGCTTTACCTCTCGAACTTCTGGTACGCGCTGAAAGACGCCTGGACACCTTGGGTGCTCTGCCACATCTGGAGTCTCAGCATTGAAGAGCAATTCTACGTTGCCTGGCCACTGATTGTTCTTCTAACGCCGCGCCATCTGCTTGGGCGGTTCTGCGTCGGCGTTATCGCCTGTTCGTTGGCCTACCGCTTCTATTGGCCGCTGACGGGTGAGCCTTCGCTTGCGCGCGATCTGCTGCCTCCCGCCTCGATGGACGCCCTGGCGGCGGGAGCGCTCCTGGCTGTCCACCGTTCGACAGCGATGTCCTGGCCGCGATGGATGACGGTCAGTTGGCTGCCGCTTTCCAGCTTGTCCCTCGTGCTCCTTTGGGGTCGATCGACATCGACAGGGCCGGTGCTTGATTGGCTCGTCTGGATCGGTCTCGAAGCCTTTCCACTCATCCCGCTTGCGATGGTGGTGGGGTGCGCATCCACGGGCTTTGGCGGTCGGGTCGGCGGACTGCTTCAACTTCCGCCGCTGACGGCTCTCGGGCGCGTTAGCTATGGCGTTTATCTGCTTCATCCCGTCGTGCTTGCCCTGGTCGTCAGCGCGCAAGCGTGGATACCGCTGAACGTTGCCGAGCAGGGGCTTGGACGCCTGCTTGTCGCTGGCTCCGCGACGTTGATCGTGGCTACACTCTCCTGGTTCGCATTCGAGAAGCCGCTCAATGCCCTGAAACGACATTTCCCCTATGTGCGCCCGGACAGCAGCTTCGGCGCTATCGCGATGGGCACGGTGCAAACGGCCGATTGGCCTCGTGGGCGAGCGGACGAGGGGCGGCACCCGGTTTACCCACCGGGCGCGGTTGCCTCCGGTGCCCGAGGAAAGACGCTTCAAGCGTCAGATCTGCAGTAATATTCGAGGTTGCCCATGACCACTCCGTTGGTTTCCGTCCTTCTGCCCGTCTACAACGCCGAGCCCTATCTCGCAGCGGCGATCGAAAGCATCCTGAGGCAGGACCACCAGCGGCTGGAGGTCATCGTCATCGACGATGGCTCGCGCGATCGCTCGCTGGAAATCATGCGGCGCTATCAGCAAATAGACGCTCGCATCACCATCGTTTCGCGGGAAAATCGCGGGCTGATCGCAACCTTGAACGAGGGCCTCGCCCTGGCAAAGGGCGATCTCATAGCTCGAATGGATGCGGACGACATTTCCTATCCATCGCGGCTATCACGCCAAGTGTCGTTGTTCGTGCAGCAGCCGGAACTCGCAATTTGCGGCACGGGCATCGATACACTCTTTGGCAACCGCATCATCCGTGGCACCCCCAATCCGATCTATCAGCCGGCAAGCCTCAGGGCGTTGTCGAAGTTTTTTACAATCTTCATCCACTCGACTGTTGTCTATAACAGGCACGTCATCCCGCCGGATATGCTGAACTATGATAACCAGTATGTGCATGCGGAGGATTTCGATCTCTTCCGGCGCGTCACCGACCACTTTCCAGCGAGGATGCTCGATGAGGCGCTGATCGCATACCGCATCCACGGCAATAGCGTGACGAACACGCACAAGCGCCAAATGCGACGCACGCATCTTGCGATCGTTGCCGAAAACCTCGAGCGCGAACGTCTTTGTGACGATCCCAGCGCGTTGAACAACATAGGTCTTGCGGTAACGTCCGAAACGATCCGGCAAGCGGCAGGGTGCGTTCGTTCCCTGGAAGATAGGATCTCGGTGCTTCCGCCGGGAACCCGCGCAGGCTACGAGGCGGGCACGTTGAACCTTTTCTATTTTCTCTATCAGCTCGTCAGCGACGAACGGAGGCCGGAACTCACCCACGAGTTTTTGACGCTGACGGACAAATGGGGGCTCATCCGTCGTCGCGAACGATATGGCCTTTTTACCGGGGCGCGTGCCCCTTGGTGCAGCCGCATTTCGCTCGCGGCCAGCAGGCGGCTCGACAGCTTGTCGCGATACCGGCGTTCCGTGCCAGCGGCGAGCGTGCTTCCACCCGAGGGGGTACGGTAGCATGATCGTCGAAGGGCTGAAGTGGACAGCGGTGGAACGTAGCAACCTGGCAGAGACGTCGGCGGCGTTGGCGCCCATGTCACACGCGGCGCCTTTCGCAAGCTTTATCGTCTGCACGCGCGACCGCGCCGAAGCGCTCGAGACCTGCATCCGATCGATCGAGGCAGCCTGTGCTCTCCATGCTGGCGTCTTGTGGGAATTGATCGTCGTTGACAACGGATCAACTGATGACACACCGGAGCGAATTGCTCGGATTATCACTGGGTCGCCGCTGACTGTGCTGCACCTGGTCGAGAGTCGTCCGGGGCTTGCTGCTGCGCGCAACGCGGCCATGTCACGCGCCCGGGGCGGCATATTGATTTTCATCGACGACGATTGCGAAATCGATGCGAACTATCTGCGCGACCTTGAGCGCCACTACACAGGAGGGGAAGCTGGCATCATCCGCGGCGGCCGCGTCGAACTTGGAGACGCCAAGGATTTGCCCTTCACGATCAAGAGGTCGAACGTACGCGAACGCTTGACCTGTGACGTTCACCCGGGCGGTTTCGTGCTGGGGTGCAATATGACAATGCATCGCGAGGTGGCGCTGCGCATCGGTGCTTTCGATGAACGTTTCGGCGCCGGAGCTCCGTTGCGATCGGCTGAAGACACGGATTATCTTGTGCGCGCCCATCGTCTCGGCATTCCGGTCGAATATGTTCCTGATATGACCGTCTTCCATCACCACGGCCGCCGTGCCCGCGCGACCATCGAGACGCTCCATTGCAACTACAGTTTCGGCAATGGCGCACTCTGTATGAAACACGCCCGCACCGCGCCATGGCTACTCCGGCATTTCTGTTGGTCGGTCCGGTCAGCCTTCGCGGAAATCCTCGGGGGCCCCCGGTTCGACCCCGTCTTGCACCTTTCTCACTGGCCGATCGCCTTGATGAACCTGCTTGGCGCGCTCAAGTTCCTAGCCCTCGTGGTTACCGCGCGCCCAACGGGCCAAGGCGAGCAGCCGGTCAATGAACAACTCCAGCGCTGAGGACGCGCCATCATGTTCCGTATCCTCCTGCCGAGCCTCCAGCTGCTGCGCGATGCGTTGGGTGGCCAACTGCGTCTGCTTCCGGTCGTAATAATCCTCGGCCTTTGCGGTGCGGCGCTGGAGGGCGTCGGGATCGGCCTCATCATTCCCATGCTCGGCATCATTGCTGGCCATCAGGACCCGGCAGCGCTGAGCGGCATCTCCGCTCTCTTCCAGCAAGTCGGATCCGGCATGGACGATCGTCAACGGCTGATCGTCATTGCGGCTGCCGCCTTTGCCCTGATTTTTCTCAAGAATATCCTGGCTTATGCAAATACGGTGCTTGCGGCATTTATTTACGGCAATGCGGGGCATTCGATCCGCGGCGCCCTTGCATCTCGACTCCTACAAGTCGGCTATCCCTTCCTGATGAAAGAGAATCCGGGGCGATTGCTCAATATCATTTCAAGCGAGTCCTGGCGGGCCTCCGATGCAGTACAGACCGTGCTTGCGGCGCTGGTGAATGGCTCGGCCACTATCATCCTGCTCGCGTTCCTTCTACTCTTGTCCTGGCAGATGACTTTGTTCGTGGCGCTCGGCCTCGTCCTGATCCAACTCCTACATTATTTGCTCTCCGCCACGCTCAGGGCCCCGAGCCGCGATGTCACCGCTTTCAACGGCGAACTGGCGGCTCGCATGCTCCATCTGGTTCACGCCGGCCGCTTGATACGGATATTCGGCAAGGAGGCGCGGGAAAGGGGCCAGTTCGATGGGGCGTCGGATGCTGTGCGGCGCGCCGCCTTCGCGCTACAGACCCGCCAGGGCCTGCTGCCGCCATTGACCGAGACCCTTCACTCCATGCTCTTCCTGGCCGTCGTCGTCGGCGCCTGGTCCGTCGGCGTTTCCTTTCCCGTCATCGTAGCATTCGTAGTCCTACTCTACCGCCTGCAGCCGCATGTGCGTGCTCTGCAAATGTCCTGGAGCCAGATCCAGGGCTGGAGCGGTTCGCTGGAGGAGGTGCGCTGGCTCCTAGATCCATCCGGCAAGCCAAGGCCGCCGGAAGGACGGGAGCCATTCAGCGGATTGCGACGGCAGCTGCGGTTTGATGACGTCACTTTCCGCTATCCGAACTCCGGTGCCCGCGACGTCGTTCTGCAGTCGGCGGCATTCGAAATCCGTGGCGGCTGCTCGACCGCGCTCGTTGGACGGTCCGGTGCCGGCAAGACGACGATCGTCAATCTACTGTGCCGTTTCGTCGAGCCGGACGAGGGGAGCATTCTCGTCGACGGTGTGCCCTTAAGCCGGATCGACCCGGTGCAATGGCGAAGCCGCATCGCGCTTGCGAGCCAGGATTTGGAACTGGTCGACGGAACGATCCTGGAGAACATTACCTATGGCCGGGAGGCCACAAACTTCGAAGTGGAACATGCAGCCAAGATGGCTGAGGCGCATGGTTTCATCGAAGCCCTGCCGCAGGGCTATCAAACCGTCGTCGGCTATCGAGGCGCCAGCCTCTCGGCGGGGCAGCGGCAACGGGTGGCACTCGCCAGGGCCCTGGTGCGCGATCCGGATATCCTGCTCCTCGACGAAGCCACCAACGCGGTCGACGGGCTTTCGGAGGCGGCTATCGTCGAGACGCTGAAGTCGAGAGCGGGACGCCGCACGACGATAGTTATCAGTCATCACCGCAGCACGATCTCGTTCTGTGACGAGGTCGTCATCCTCGGTGGCGGTCAGGTGAAAAGCCAGGCACCTTTCGCCGATGTTGCCAGCTTGACCATGGATCAGCTGTACGAGCACGAGACTGTCGAAGAGCGACGGGCTTGAAGGGGCTTGGTGCACGACCAACCATTACCTCGAACGACCCCTCAGGCTCCAGAGGAAGAATCGTCGGCGTCACTGGAGCACGCGAAGGACCGAAAGTTCGCCGAAACCAAACTACGCTCTGACGATCTGTCATAAGCGTCGGCGGCTACTGCGGTCGGCGCTTTCTCGCATCTCTTTCGTGATGTGTATTCCGTAGAATTGCGTTCGAACGCCGGGCTGCCTTCTCGCATCGAGCATGGAGTTCTTCCAGCTCTTTGTCGGTTAGTTTCTCGATTCCGACGAAATCGTTTTCGGCGTCCGTGAACAGGATGATTTCGTCAAGTTTGGCCTGGAGCGCAGCACCATCGCGGTTTTGTGTATTTTGGATCAGAAACACCATGAGGAAGGTGACTATGGTTGTTCCGGTGTTGATCACCAACTGCCATGTCTCGGAGAAACCGAACAGGGGACCTGACAGCGCCCACATGAGAACTGCCACTACGCAGAGGAGGAAGGCGAGAGGGCTTCCTGTCGCGTGTGCGATTGCGGTCGCGAACCTTGCAAAAATACGATCCATGACACGGTCCACGCGGCTTGGTGTTTCTTGCAAACTTCACCATCATTGGGTCCCCGTAGGGAATTGCGTTCGCCGCTCGGCAAGGAAACGGAAGAGCGCGGTGCTTGTTCCACCATGTCGGCGAGCGAGAAAAGATCCCAACCCCCTTCATCGTTGCCAGATCCGGGAACATTTCCTTGTAGGTTGTGGCCAATGACAAGAAGTTTGTTGCTTCGTTTCCGTGCTCCAATGTTGTCGATCTACAGACTGTGCGCCACAGAATTAGGCGTTCCCATCCAACGCAATCTCGACCATTGTCGGGCGAAAGCCTGCCGTAGCGAACAGCCGCTGGGTTGCCTCGTTCCTGTGCGCCGTCGAGAGTACGATCAGGCTAGCGCCTCGCCCTCGCAGCTCCGCGATCGCCGCGTCGAGCAGCATGCGACCGACGCCTTGGTCGCGATGTTCGGGATTCACAAAGAGATCGTGAATGATACCTGCTGGTCCTCGAAGCGCCATGTAGTCATATCCTTGGAGAGAGGCATAGGCATATCCGACGATCGCTTCTGCCTGTTCGGCTGCGAGGACCACGACATCGGGCGCTTCCAGCTGACTTTGCAGCCATCGAGCATAGGAAGCCTTCGTGCCGGCTCCCGTCGCGATGAAGCGCTCGGGGTCCCATTGGTGATGGAGCGCCGTCAGCTGCGTGCCGAACGTGCCGAGGACTGGCATGTCTTCCGTTCGGGCGGCTCTGATCGTGATTGCTGACGGCATTTTGCGGCGTGATCCATCCACTGTGTTGGTCGCGCCAACCCTCGATCAGTCCGGCCGAACGATCTTGTATCTTAAATGAACGGCGCCATGGCTCAACGGCTTGGCTCCGATCAGGGAGAGCTCAATCTTGCCGGCCAGGCCCTCTTCGCCAAATTCCACCACGCGGTCGCTGCCGCGTCGCGCCTCTAAAGCCGGCGCGATGAGGAAACCGCACCGCTTTCAAGCAGAATTCGCTTGATCCCGAACTCCGTGTTCAAGATTTCCAGCATCGCGCTCACGTCGATCTCGCTGGTCGGCGAGACAAGGTACGAGACGCCGCCGACCATAAGCTCGACTAGATGACTGTCCGGCGCGTCATACGCGAAGACCCGTCCAGTGCTCTCGCCAGGCAGATTCAAGAACCTGCCCTGACCGGTATGAAGCAGGCGCTGGTCGTTGTTGAGTATAGGGGCGGCCAGGCTACGGTGAGCGCGGCCTTTCATCCATTTTATTGTGCTTTGATCGCCAGCAGTGCAGTCTACTTGAAGCTTCTGCTGATGGTGCCTGCTCTCGTCCGTGCGGCTCCAAGCTTACTGTGAAGCAAACCATAGCTGGCGCGGAGCGCGCCCCCTCCAAACGCGGCTCCGACTGTGCATCCGGCACTGCCCGCCGCGGATCGAGCCGCCGGTGCTCATTCAGTATGGCAAGGTATCGCCCGCCAGTTCGAATGACGGGCGTTGATCAAAGTCGAGTTGCCGTCCACAACGAGCCAAAGCACATTGTCCAGGGCGCGAACGGTCAGAGGTTTGCGTTTCTCCGGGTTGCCTCTCGCCGCCACTTGCATGCGGCGGTTTGCAGTGAGGATACCTTTTTCGCGCGACCGCGCGTTGACCAGCCTGTCGAGCGGGATGAGCACGTAAGTTTCACCGAGGTCGAAGTAAAGGGAGGGGTCTTCCGGGAGTGTAGCGAGCTCCGCTGCAATTTCCTGGTTCAGAACAGTTTCCGAGACCGCGCCATCGGGCCGAAGGGTGAGATATCGTGGTGACACGTCGCCAGTCTTTCATTCAACCGTCCCTGGGATATTTAGCGCGCGCTGAAATAAGTCCATACTTCCGATGATTCTCGATGATGAGGTTTCTTCCTCCGGCTACCAGCATAGCCCCCCAACTGATGTGGCCATCTCCGGTGAAGGTATCCGGGACCGCATCTTCTTTGCCCCGGCCATCCTCGTGCGCATAGCCGGCGTTTCCCAACTCGGTCGCGGTTTCGATTGTGGCGGGCGGGGGGCTTGGGTCATTCCGGCAGTGCATCAAGAACGAAAATCGAGGCAGATCAGATTTGACACTTCGATTGAAGGCCGGACCTTGGTCTTAACACCCTGGCAGACCATGGTCGGGGCCGGGGCTGACTGAAGTCTGTCCCTCGGAACGGTAGTTCCGCACCGACGTTGGGTGACGGGTGATGAGTCCAATGTATTTGCTAGAGAGGAGAAGCAACCATGAAAAAGCTCTTATCCCCCTTAGCAGCGATTGGTTTAGCTGCGTCTTTCGCCTCGCCGCTGAGCGCCGCTCCGATTTTTGTGCCGAGACCCGAGCAAGTGCAAACCGGCACTGTCGAACTGGTAAAACACCGCAGTCACCGGCATTGGCACGCAGACCGCCGTTGGGATCGTCGGTGGGATAGACGCTACGCCTGGCGCTCATGCGGTCATTACGCAAGCGCAAGATGCTATCCGCGCCAGTATGGATATTACGGCGGCTACCGTGATCGCAGCTACTATCGTTACCACCGTCGGTCCGGCACCACAGTCTATTTCGATTTCTAGCGACGCAACTTTCTGTGCCTAGCCCGGAGCGGGTTGGGCGGCTGTCGATTTCGGCTTGCTCGATGCCGCGGAATCGAGCTGCGTTGCCTGATCCAATGAAGCTATGGCTCTAGTGCCATCAGGCTGCTGGTTCTCGACCGCAGCAGTCGCAAAAAGAGTGCCGTGAAGCAAAATGTTTCGTCCTTGATGCTCGGGTACCGGGAGGACGTCTTGTCGGCCATGGGGCACTTTCGAACACACGTCTCTAAACTCCAAACTCCGGACTACCACACGGCGACCGGTCAGCAACGAACCGGGACTGAGTTCCTGCCTCCTTCCGAGCCGATCGTCGATTGGAATGTGGGAACAAGTGAGGGGCTGGGGCCGTTTTCAATCCGTGAAGGAAACAATAGTGGAGAAATTACCATGGATTGGAATCGCGTCGAAGGTAACTGGAAGCAGGTCAAAGGTAAAATCAAAGAACAATGGGGTAAATTGACCGATGATGACCTGGATCAAATTAACGGAAAGCGCGAGCAACTCGAAGGGAAAATCCAGGAACGCTATGGATACGCCAAGGATCAGGCCAAGAAGGACGTTGATGCCTGGTACGACAGCCAGCGCTTTCATTGAGCCGATACTGTTCTAGGATGCGCTTTGATAAAGGTCGCCGGTCGCGGCGACCTTTAAACGGTCTCCGGATGTCCAATCCCACAACGATCTTCCCACTTCACAATCCAAAATCATTGAACCTGTAAGGCTGCGAGACCGAACTACGGCACCCTTCACGAGCGTCTTGTGTAACCAGGGGATAGCGGCAACGGTAGTCACGGCACTTGCGATTGCCGCCATGGCCCTGTTCGACAGCATCAATTACCAGCGCTCATGCGCATGTATCGGTCGAGGACCTCGTGACCGCCGCCGATGCCGCCGCAGAAGTGGCGATCGAAGGTGCCAGAGGCGTTCTAGACGAGAGAGGGAACGCGAGCGAGACGTCTCGTGGATGACGCTCGCGCTGACAGGTTGCGGCTGCAGTCATTGGCGACAGGCACCGATCTTCCGACTAACCCAGCTACGAGGCCTCGAAAACTTCGAGCATGGTTTCGCTAATGGCTGCGTACCGATCGCATCGCCCCAAGTTGCGCTTCGAAGGTTGAACCAAAAAATGCGAAGGTCTGCGAAACGTCTTTCCAAGCGCGTCGTCGCGACGAACGCCGGTGGGGTCCAAAGACGGCGAATACGCGCCGTTTCAGGTCAACTTTCCAGTCCGGCATCCCATTAACTTTGTTCACAATCTTTAATTTAGCGAAATGAAATCTTCCGTTTGCTAATCCATCAAATGTGTTATGAGTTCATTAAGGATACTGGGGGTGCCGAGGCCGGTTGGGGAAAAACCGGCTGAGGAAACCATCATAAATTTCATGAAATTAGTTTGGGGACGGCTGGTTTCTTGGCTGCCCCGATAGGAGCAGTCGTGCGCGAATTTTTCTCGCCCCGAGAGGGTGCCAGGAGGCAAGACACCGGCTCAGACTGGCCAGCTTTCTTACCTCTACCCGGTCGAGAATTGCAGCGTCGCTCCTTCTTCCAATGGTCGACCAATCCGGCGATCGCGAGCAGATCGTCGCGGCTCGAGGACGGTCGCTTTACAAGCAACATGGGTGCTTCGGGGCGGTCTGGACTGCGCATCAGCATTTCAATCAACGGTGGGATGAGATGACCATTGGCTCAACCATTGGCTCAAATGTGGGCCGTCGGGCTTACATCGCATAACACCAAAGCGCCTCGGATACCGAGGTACGCATGACGAGAGGGGTAAAGTCATGGCTACGCAGACCACGGGTGGTGGAAGCGCGACGTCGTTCAGCAATGCACCGCAGGCGCAGGAAGATGCCTTCGCGTGGACCGAGGATCAGCTGAAGTCATCAGGTCTCTACAATTCCACGACCAACACCATCACCCTCGATGTCATGGCAAACGATCTCGGCGGGAAGGCAAAAACGCTTTGGTCCGTCGACGATGGTGGCTCCGATATGATGTCCGAGCTCCTCAAGAGCAACGTCACCACGACCTGGGAGAGAACCGCGGCCGGAAACTGGATGCGGATCTACGATGGAAAAGTGGAGTTCAGGCTCGATGACGGTTCGAACACGCCCGGTAGCGCCAGAAGCATCGATTCACTGACAGCGTCGGACCACATCCAGGACTCGTTCTACTATTCTATCCGGCTGGGAAACGGAACGCTCAGCTATGCCAAGGTGACATTGGACATTGGCGGCCAGAACGATGCTGCGTCCTTAGGCGGAAAGTTCACGGCGGCCGTGACGGAGGCCGGCGGAACAAACAACAACAACCAAGGCACGCCGTCCGCCTCCGGAACGGTGGCGGTATATGACGTCGATGTGGGCGAGAAGCATTTCAAGGCAGTGTCTGAAGCGGCGCTCAAGGGGACCTACGGTAACTTCTCCTTCAACCCGGCGACCGGTGAGTGGAGCTACACGCTCGAAAACGGGCGTGAGGCAACGCAGGGGCTCAAAGCCGGGCAGGTCGTGACAGAAACATTGACGGTCTGGTCTGCCGATGGAACCGCAAGCAAGGACATCGTCGTCACGGTCAACGGCACCAATGATGCACCTGCCGTTTCGGGTGCGGTCAGCGACGGTGCCACCGAGGGTGGAGCGAYGGTGACGCTCGACGCACTCGCCAACGCCACCGACGTCGATGACAACACGACGCTGCAGGTCGCCAATCTGCCGGCACAGTTGCCGGACGGYGTCAGCTATAACGCMGCCACCCATTCCTTCACGCTCGACCCGAGCCATGCCACCTACGACCACCTGGCCGACGGCAAGACGACGACGGTGACGGTGAACTATGCGGTGTCGGACGGCATCACCTCGACGCCGGCCTCGGTCACCTGGACCGTCACCGGCACCAATGATGCGCCGAAGGTATCGGGTGCGGTCAGCGACGGTGCCACCGAGGGTGGAGCGACGGTGACGCTCGACGCACTCGCCAACGCCACCGACGTCGATGACAACACGACGCTGCAGGTCGCCAATCTGCCGGCACAGTTGCCGGACGGGATGACGACACTGGCGTGTCCTTCAGCTACACGATCGACGACGGTCATGGTGGCACTGTCGCCGGCACGGCAAGCCTCGACATCACTCCGGTCAACGACGACCCGACCACCTCCGCCGTCACCCTGACGGCAATCGCCGAGGATAGCGGCGGGCGCCTGATCACGAAAGCGGAGTTGCTGGTCAACGCCAACGACGTCGACGGTGATACCCTGACAGTGGCCGGTCTGGCGATCGACAGCGGCAAAGGCTCGCTCATTGATCATGGCAATGGCACCTGGACCTATACGCCCGCTGCCAACGACGACACGGGTGTCTCGTTCAAATACACGATCGGGGACGGTCACGGCGGCAGCGCTGCCGGGACGGCAAGCCTGAATATCACGCCAGTCAACGACAACCCGGCGACGTCCGCCGTCACCCTGACGGCAATCGCCGAGGATAGTGGCGCACGGCTGATCACCCAGGCCGAGCTCCTCGGCAACGCCAACGACGTCGACAGCGACGCATTGACGGCAACCGGTCTGACGATCGACGCCGGCAAGGGGTCGCTCATTGATAATGGCAACGGCACCTGGACCTATACGCCCGCTGCCAACGACGACACCGGTGTCTCATTCAAATACACGATCGGGGACGGTCACGGCGGTAGCGTTGCCGGTACGGCAAGCCTCGACATCACGCCGGTCAATGATGCGCCGACCAACACCGTGCCGGGGGCGCAGACTGTCAATTCGAACACGGCAAGTGCGATCGCCGGTGTTGCTGTGGCGGATGTCGACAGTGCCAATGTGTCGACGACCGTGTCTGTCGCTCACGGCAAACTGACAGTTGGCACCGCCGGCGGCGTGACCGTGAGCAACAATGCCACCGCGACGGTGACCATCAGCGGGACGCTCACGCAGGTCAATGCTGCGCTGGCTGCGCTGAGCTACGTCAGCGACACGAACTATGGCGGCGCCGACACTTTGACCGTTACATCGTCCGATGGCTCCCTAAGTGATATCGACACGGTGGCCCTCACGGTCAATGCGCCGGCCAATCAGGCACCCGGAGCCCCGACTTTTGCCTTCAATCCGGGTGCAGTCTCCGGAGATGACGGCAACAAGCTCGCTTCCGGAACGCTTCTCGGCACGTTCGCTGCCGTCGATCCCAACGGCGATGCCGTGAGCTACAGCTTCGGCGGCGGCACGACCACGGGCCTGACACTGAACCCGACGACAGGCGCGCTCACATTGGCAAGCGACCTCAATAGTCAGGACATGACGTTCAATGTAATGGCGACAGATTCGCATGGAAATCAGTCAATTGGCACTACTATCCGCCTCTGGATAGGGACGTCTGGCCTTAACCAGCCAACTACGCTGTCCAACAACAGCGAAACGATCATTGCCTTCGGCTTGAACCACAATGACGTGATAACGATCACCGGTGGCTCAGGACACGACGTGCTGGTCGGCGGCGCCGGAAACGACACCTTAAGTGGTGGCGGCGGCAACGACTGGCTTATCGGCGGTTCAGGCAGTAACATTCTTACCGGTGGAATTGGCAACGACACCTTCGACTTTGGAAACTTCGGTAGCGCGGCGAACCATGTCACCGATTTCGATGCCGGTACGAATACAACGACCGTCGACAAGCTGCGCTTCGATGTGGGGACCGGAGCGGGCGAGTTTTCCGTGGGGAACAACGACCTCACCGTCAACAACTTCAAGTCGGGCAACAATGCGACGATCAATGTCGCTGGCACCGAGATTGCCGTTAAAACGGACGCGAGCGTTACCAACGCTTCGGTCCAGAGCACGATCAACAGCTACGGCAACATCACCACGGGCGCGTTCTTCGTCCTCCACAATTCGGATCTGGGGCACGCAGCGGTCTACTATGACCCCAATCCCAGTGCTGCAGGTGGCGCAATCCTCGTGACCGAACTCGACAATGTCACGCTGCTCGGCAATCTCGACAACTTGAATGCCGGCGATTTCCAGTTTTCGTAGGAGCAGAGATGAGCGGGGCATCAAACCAGTCTTCCCTCCAGGCGGTGACTGCCGAACTTCGGCGTGCCGCCTGGCCCCTGGTTGCTTTCAGTGCGACAATCAACGTCCTGATGCTGACGGCCGCCCTCTACATGTTGCAGGTCTATAACCGGGTGCTTTCGAGCCACAGCCTTGAAACCTTGACGGCACTCACCGTCATGGCGGTTGTGGCGCTTCTGGCTCTGGCCATACTGGAGACCGTGCGATCGCAACTGCTTATTGCAACCGGGATCTGGCTGAACGGGCGCCTGTCACCGGTGCTGCTTGCCGCCTCGATCGAACAGGCGGCGGGAAAGCGGGGCAATGGCGGCGCTCGCACGCTCCGCGATCTCGAGCAATTCGGGAACTTCGTCACCGGATCGGCAATCTTCCCGATCCTCGACGCGCCCTGGGCGCCGATCTTCTTCGCGGCGATCTTCCTTCTGCACCCTTGGCTTGGCTGGTTGGCTTTGGGGGGCGGCATCGCGCTTTTTGCTCTGGCCGTCCTCACCGAGCTCGTCACGCGACAGCCGATTGCCCAGGCGAGCAGCGCTCAAAGCAAAGCCTATGCGCAAGCGGAAGCAGCAATCCGAAACGCCGAGGCCATACAGGCGATGGGAATGCTGCAGGCGATGATGTCCAGCTGGAAGCCCTTGCAAAAGGCCGCGGCTGAGGGGCAGGCGACCGCAAGCCTCCGTTCGGCCGCCCTTGCCGCGGCGGCACGCTTCCTGCGTCTCGGCCTGCAGGTCGGTGTTCTCGGGCTTGGAGCCTATCTCGTCGTGCACGCTGAAGCGTCTCCCGGCGCAATGGTGGCGGCATCCATCCTGATGGGCCGGGCGCTTGCGCCCGTCGAGCAGGCGATCGGCACATGGAAGGCGATCGTGAGTGCAAGATCTGCCTATCAACGACTGTCGGCAGTGGCTGGCGCTCGGCGCGACGAGGCTCCCATTCTGCCTTTGCCGCGGCCCGAGGGGAGGCTTGTCGTCGAAAACCTCATCGTTGCGCGCGAAGGCGGCGGAGAACCAATACTGAAGGGTGTGAGCTTCCAGCTCGAGCCCGGCGAAGTGCTTGCGGTCATTGGGCCGTCTGCGGCGGGCAAGACCAGCCTGGCGAGGCTCATCATGGGAGCTTCTACGGCCGCCCACGGCCGGGTGCTCCTCGGTGGCATGGATGTTGCGCAATGGGCCGCCGCCGATCGCGGCCAGCATGTCGGCTACCTACCGCAGGAAATCGAACTTTTCTCCGGAACCGTCGCCGAAAACATCGCCCGGTTTCAGGAACTCAATGAGCAATCCTTCCGCGAAGTTTTGCGCGCTGCGCATGAGGCCGGGGTCCACGAGCTCATCAAAGGGCTTCCCAAAGGCTACCACACAGAGATCGGAGAGGCGGGCGCGGCGCTTTCGGGCGGCCAGCGCCAACGGATCGCACTTGCGCGTGCGCTCTATCGCGACCCTTCTTTCCTGCTTCTGGACGAGCCAAATTCGAACCTCGACCGTGACGGTGAACAGGCGCTGAGCAATGCGCTCCAAAGGCTGAAGGCTGCTGGAAGAACGGTCGTTCTGATCACCCACCGCTCAAACATGATGGAGAGCGTCGACAAGGTTCTCGTGCTTCAGCGCGGTCAGGTCGATCTCTTCGGTCCGCGCAATGATGTGTTCCGTGCAATGGAAGAGCGTGCGCGAGCCGCAACACCCGCACCGCGACTGGGGATCGTGAGCGCATGATTGCAAAGATGATGGCCCTTGGTCGAGGCGATACCACGGCAACCACAGTCTTGGATGACCTACGGCTTCAGCCACGGCTAAAGCCCGCGATTGCGACCGGGGGTGTGGTGATCCTCGCATTCTTTGGCATCTTCGGCGGCTGGGCGGCGCTGGCGCCTCTCGACAGCGCGGCAGTCACGCAAGGCGTCGTCAAGGTCGAGGGCGAGCGCAAGGTGATCCAGCATCTCGAAGGCGGCATCGTTTCGCAGCTGAAGGTCGCCGATGGCGAACACGTCAAAAGCGGCCAGGTCCTGGTCAAGCTGGATGACACACAGGCAGCCGCGCATCTGGAGCTCCTTAAGAACCGTGTCATGTCCCGCAAGGCGTCGGCTGCGCGACTACGGGCCGAGCGGGATGGAAAAGACGAGGTTGCCTTCGAACAGGAGCTTCTGACGCCTTCGTCCTCTTCGGCCGCCCGAGAGGCGGTCGCAGTGCAGAATGAGGTCTTTCTGGCGCGCCGCCTCGCGCTCAGCAACGAAACCGGCATCCTGCATCAGCGC
Source organism: Ensifer sp. 2TAB8 (assembly GCF_052115125.1). Classification (NCBI taxonomy): domain Bacteria; kingdom Pseudomonadati; phylum Pseudomonadota; class Alphaproteobacteria; order Hyphomicrobiales; family Rhizobiaceae; genus Ensifer; species Ensifer sp. 2TAB8. The sequence continues at coordinate 158,589 of NZ_JBFRGB010000015.1, forward strand.
ATCCTGCAGAGCGAAAACGAGATCAAAGGTCTCGAAGACATGGTCGCCGCACAGGACCAGGTGATGGTCTCCATCGAAACGGAGGCGGCTGATCTCGAAAAGCTGTCGAAGAAGGGCCTTGCCACCCGCGAGCGGCACCTCCAGTTGCGCCGGCGCCAGGGGGAACTGAAAGGGGAGCGTGCGACCAATATCGCTGCAATCGCGCGTATCCGGGAGTCGATGGCGGAGATCGAACAGCAGATCATGAACCTCTCCACGACGCGACTGAACGAGGCGGTGGCCGAACTCAGCAAGGTCGAAACCGAACTTTTCGATCTTCAGCAGCAGTTGCGCGCAGCCGAGGACGTGCTTGCTCGTGTTGATATCCGAGCGCCCGTCGACGGTGTCGTCATGGGATTGCAGGTGCACACGACCGGCGGGGTCGTGCGCCCCGGCGAGCCGATATTGTCGATCGTGCCCGCCGGCCAGAAACTGGTTGTCGAGGCTATGGTTCGTCCGGAAGACGTCGACACCATCGTAGTCGGCCAGACCGCACATGTCAGAATATCGGCCTTTGCACGCTACGACATGCCCCCGCTCGAGGGCCTCGTTGAGCTTGTGTCGGCCGATCGCCTGACCGACGACAGAACGGGTGCCGGCTACTTCACGGCAAAAATCGTGGTCGACGAGCAAGAGCTCGATAAGCTTGCCGGCCGCAAGTTGCTCCCTGGCATGACCAGCGAAGTGATGATCCGTACCGGCAGTCGAACAATGCTTGCCTATATCGGCGAGCCGCTCGCGCGAACGTTCCGAAGGTCCATGCGGGAGAATTGAGGTCGAAATCGCCGGGGCATGCGTCTTGCGTGCTTGTCTGGCTCGGGGCGAAGTCAGTTCGAAACGAACGGAGCCTCATCGCTTTGCGCCGGGCTCGCTCTTTCCTGCTTTCCTACCGCCTGGCGGAAATTCCGGACGCCCGTTTGCCCTTGGTCTCCTGAATTCGAGATCCGGGGAACGCAAGCATTCTTACTGTGCAAAGCCGCTGTGAACGCTGCTTTCTATCGTTTGCACAATTTCCCCTTAAGGTCGTTCAGGCGTATGGCTTATTGGGGACACCCGAGCAATGGATTCGGGGAACAGGTTCGGAAACGAGTTCGAGAGAGCGCATGAAGCAACAGTTCGACCTATTTGTTTCCGATGATACGGATCCGTCAAAGGTCGCCCGTCCATCGAGCATGAAGCGACAGGCTTCAACCGGTCTCAGCGATGAGGAGATGGTCCGGCACCTTCGCGCTACAGGCCGGTTTCGGATACTCACAAAGCTCGAGCCTCGCCCCATTGCGACAGCGTTGCGTCCCGAGTTTCCCTTGAGAGGCGTCATCCTCGACACGGAAACGACCGGCCTCAACCACCGCAAGGACGAGATCATCGAGATCGGAACCATCGCGTTCACGTTTGACGAGGCCGGCAACATCGGCGACGTGACCGGGGTTTATGGAGGGCTGCAGCAACCAGGCGTTCCTATCCCGGCTGAGGTCACGCGCCTGACCGGCATTACCGATGCCATGGTCGTTGACCAGATGATCGATATTCAGGCGTTGCGTACGATCCTTGAACCGGCGGATCTCATCATCGCACACAACGCCGGGTTCGATCGGCCGTTCTGCGAGGCATTTTCTTCGATCTTTGCGGGTAAGGCCTGGGCTTGCTCGGTCTCCGAAATCGACTGGGCGTCCCGCGGCTTCGAAGGCACCAAGCTCGGCTACCTGATCGGGCAGGCTGGTTACTTCCACGACGGACATCGAGCCGTAGACGACTGCTTCGCGCTGCTCGAGGTCCTGGCAAAGGGCGAGGACGGCGCGAGCCGGAAGCCGTTTGCCGAACTCTATGAGGCAAGCCAGCGATCGCGCGTTCGTGTGTTTGCGGAAAACAGCCCATTCGACATGAAGGACCATCTGAAGGCGCGCGGCTATCGCTGGTCAGACGGCAGCGACGGGCGCCCGAAATCATGGTGGATCGAAGTTGGAGAGGATGCGCTCGAGGACGAGCTTCGATACCTGCGCTCGGATATCTATCGCTGGGATGAGGCCGATCCGCCTGTCAAGCACCTGACGGCTTTCGACCGCTTCAGGGCTGCGTGAGCCTTCCTTGAGCCCGACCGTTGAGCTTATACGGCCTTGCCGGGAGACCGACGTCTTTCAAGAAGCGCCGCACGGATCATTTCGGTTTTCGACGGCGGCGCAGGAAGAAGGAGGTGCGCGCCTGACTTGGCTTTTCCATCACGCCCCCGCAAGCTTTCGTACCTCTGCTGGGCGTCCAGTCGATCGGCGTCGGAGACGAGGTCTATCGGCACGCCGTTGATGTCATGACGGGATGAATCCTGGCGCGCGACTGCGATCTGATAGCTTCTGGAATGAATATAGGCCCCCGTCGCCTTTCGCAGCGTCGATACGCTGATCTCCGGCTTCAAAAGGCACCGGATCTCATTCCATAGGCCCAAGGCAAATGGCCGGATCGGGTCACCTACCTTTATCGGAAGGATCGCGATCGGCCGTGTGAGGAGAGCGTTGATCTCATCGGCCTTTGATACCTCTCGATCGCGCGCCGGAACCGGGCCGGTTTTCTCTCGTGGTGATTTCAGTGTGGGAGGTTTCTGACGTTTCACGGTTCGTGCCCGCAGCAATCTGGCAAAGTCCTCATCAAGGATATGCCGCACAACATGTCAAAAGAGCGACATTGGGGTCGGGGCGCACGGCCGGGCAAGCTCAAATCGCGAGCGCGAGTTGAGGCTTGTCTTCGACGGTCGTGCTGTCGAGCGATGACAGCGACACGCCCAAAAGCCGAATGCCTTTTGTGACCGGGAAAAGCGGTGAGAGCAGGAGCGTGGAGACGGCGGCGAGTTCGCCAGCGCTTGCGATCGGGGCGGTGACCGTCTTGCTCCGGGTGATCTGCGTGAAGTCTCCCCATTTCACCTTCAACGTTACCGTTTTTGCGTGAATGCGGTTCACCTCGCAACAGCGCCAGACCTTCTCGATTAGCGGCTGAAGTCCCGCGCGTGCCGTTTCGAAATCGTGGACGTCGATGGAGAAGGTATCTTCCGCGCCGATCGACTTGCGCACCCGGTCAGGTTTGACCTGCCGTTCGTCGACACCACGGGCGATCCAGTAGAAATAAGGCCCTGATTTTCCGAAGTGCTGCTGCAGAAAGGCAAGGTCGCGCGTTCTGAGGTCGGCTCCCGTTTCTATGCCGAGCCTGTGCATGCGCTCGGCCGTCGCCGGCCCGACGCCATGGAACTTCTTGACCGGCAAGGCCTCGACGAAGGCCGGGCCATTTTTCGGCGTGATGACGAAGAGACCATCGGGCTTGCGCTGGTCAGACGCCATCTTGGCCAGAAACTTGTTGTAGGAAACGCCGGCGGACGCCGTCAGTCCGGTCCGCGTCTTGATCTGTCCACGGATTTCTTCGGCAATCTCGGTTGCGACCTCCAGCAGGCTGATGGCTCCGACGGCAGCCGTCGTCGCAAGAAATTGACGCCGTGTCGGCGATGCTGTGATCGTGGATGCGGTTGCAGGCATGATGGTCTCTCCTCGGTATGCTCGATCCACCTGGATGAGCGTTCTTTGACAGGCCAGAGGATGACAGGCGGCAACACGCCCCGCTTGCAGGCGACCGTGATTTTATCTTGAGATTTCCTTGATTTTTTCAGGGTTCGCCTGTGATAGACTGCCGTCTCGCGAGGGAGGCTCAATCTTGTTGTATGTCTTCGGCGAGTTTGTGCTGGATACTGACCGGCGCGAATTGCGCGGAAGCACAGGGCTGGTTCGCGTCGAGCCACAGGTCTTCGATCTTCTTGAGTACTTGCTTCAAAATCGCGATCGCGTGGTCACGCGGGACGATCTCTTCAACTCGATCTGGAAGGGGCGGATTGTCTCGGACGCTACGCTGAGCAGCCGCATCTCGGCTGCTCGATCGGCCATCGGCGATGATGGCGAACAACAGCGACTGATCCGTACTCTGCCAAAGAAGGGCATACGGTTCGTGGCGCCCGCTCGCGAAGAGGTCGGCATCCCGATTGAACGTCACCAGCGCGAATGCGCTGAACGCTGCGTGGATGGGACGCACAAGATTGCCGTGATCTTGGCTGCCAACATCGCCGACTATGCCAGAATGGTAAGGGTCGACGAGGAACGCACCTTGACCCGATTGCGAAACTTGCGAGCCGACCTGATAGACCCGGCTATCTCGGGGCATCATGGGCGCGCCGTGATCCGCACAGGGGATGGCGCGGTGTTCGAATTCCCAAGTGTTGAGGATGCGGTGCGATCCGCGGTCGAGGTGCAGACAGGCATGCTGGAGCGCAACGCCGGTCTACCCAGCGAGCGACGCTTCGAATTCCGGATGGGCATCCACGTAGGCAACGTGGTCGAAGCGGACGACGGGACGCTGAGGGGAGAGGCCGTGGGCATCACCGCGCGGCTGGAGAGAATTTGCGAGGCTGGGTGCCTCTGCTTGTCGGAAGACGCGTATCACGAGGTCCAGGCCAAGCTTCAGCATGGCTTTGTTGACCTGGGCGAAAGGGAGCTGAAGGATGTACCGCGACCAATGCGGGTCTTTTCGATCGGAACGGCATCGACCACGGTTGGTTCTGCATTTGGGACAGCGCCGGCGCCGCTGCCGCTCCCGACGAAACCGTCGATCGCCGTACTTCCATTCCAGAACATGAGTGGCGATCCGGACCAGGACTACTTTGCCGATGGTATCGTAGAAGACATCACGACGAAGCTTGCTCGGGTAAAATCGTTCTTTGTGATCGCGCGGAACTCAAGCTTCACCTACAAAGGGAAGGCCGTGGATGTCCGGCAGGTCGGGCGCGAGCTTGGCGTCCGATATGTGGTCGAGGGCAGCGTGCGCAGGGCGGGCAGCCGCGTTCGCTTGACCGGGCAGCTCATCCAGGCAGAGACCGGACAGCATATCTGGGCGGATTCCTTTGATGGTGAGCTCGCCGATGTTTTCGACCTGCAGGACCAGATGACGGCGAGCGTTGTGGCAGCGGTAGGGCCATCTCTGTTCCAGGCCGAGATTGAACGAGCCAGCAACAAGCCCACCGACCGGCTGGACGCCTATGACTACTACCTGAGGGCACTGCCGCACTTTTACGCGTTGACGGGTGAGGGGCTTGATAGAGCCGTCGCTCTTCTCAAGGAGGCGATCGGCATCGACGCGAACTTTGCCGTGGCAAAGGCCTTCGTGGCACGGTGTTACGCTTGGTGCAGTGCTCAGGGGTTGAGCCTTGCGCTACAGGAGCAGCGGGAGACGGCAATCCGGCTCGGGCGGGAGGCTCTTCAGGACGGCGCCGATGATCCGTACGTGCAGTGGATGGTCGGCTTCGTAATGTGGCAGCTGCGTGTTGATCCCGAGGGTGCCCTCGAACTTTTTGACCGGTCGCTCGCCGCGAACGCCAATTGCGTGCAGGCTCTCACCTTTCAAGGACAGGCTCTCGCAACGACCGGGCACCTGGACGAGGCCATGCGCCCGTTGCTGAAGGCACTGCGGCTGAGCCCTTTCGATCCCGAGGCCTTCTTCACCATGTCGGCGCTCGGTTGCGCCTACATGCTCGCAGCGCGCTTCGACGAAGCTCTTCAATGGACGACCCGCGCCCTTCGGGCCAGGCCAGGCTTTGCGCCCGCCCTGCGATTTCATGCAGTGTGTCTGGCGGAACTCGGCCGCCCGCGCGAAGCGCATGAAACGGTCGAGCATCTCCTGCAGCTCGAACCCAGCGTAACCCTTGATACTTTACGTCGTCGGGTACCAATTTACGACGCGCGCCTGATGAGCGCCTATCTGGACGGCCTGCGAAAAGCTGGCGTGCCGGAGTGAGGCAGCGGGTTGCTCAAGCCGGCAATCCGGCGCGGCGCAGGCCCTCACGCAATCGATCTACGTCCTCGTCTCGCCGCAGATACAAGACATCCACGAGCCAATCCACGTATTCGCTTGGGCCGGCGGCCGGATCGCCGTGCCATGACGCGCGAACTGACTCGATGCAGGCCCTGCCACACTGCTGTGCCTCTTCGAGGCGCCCCAAATGTCCGAAGGCCGCCGCGCGCAGAGCCATATACCGTGGGTGTCGCCGGCTGGGTGCGTCCAGTATTAGTCGCTCCAATGCGTCGGCTGCTTCCTGGTAGCGTCCGAGCCGAAACAGGATGTGCGAAAGGTAGTAATTGTACCAGGTCGGGTGGCTTGGGTTGAGCCGAAAGGCAATCTCGGCGGCATGCAAGGCCAATTCGGGCTTTCCGTTGCACGACTGGATCCAGGCCCAGAAAATCTGGATCAGAGGGTCGTTCGGGTTCAAGGCGCGGGCAAGGCTCAAATGTCGCTCGGCCCGCTCGAATTCGCGCCACATCAAGCACATGTATCCGAAGGTGGAGTGCACACGCGCGTCGTTGGGGTCGTTCGCCAGGGCTTCCTCGGCCTGGTGAAACGCCGCGATCCGGTTTTCGTCCTTGTCTCGCGGCACTCCGACGCCCGTCTCGACCGAACGAGTGAGGTATATCCAGGCTAGACCCGTATGGGCTCGGGCAAAGCCTGGGTCAATCCGGAGTGCCTCTTCGAACAGTGCCTTCGCACGCGCTTGTGCCTCTGGCGTGAATACGTCGGAAAGTCGATTCCCCTGGAGGAAGAGGTCATAAGCCTGAATGTCTTCTGGCTGACGTCGTCGGGCTGCGACTTCGCTGTCCTGGATGATCCGTTGGGCCACCATTGCGACAATGCTCTGGGAGATCTCCTCCTGAACGGCGAATACGTCCTCGAGTGCGCGGTCGTATCGCTCGACCCAAAAATGGGCACCGCTCGCAGCGTCAATGAGCTGGGCTGTGATGCGAACGCGCCCGCCGGCCCGGCGGACACTACCCTCGACAAGGTATCGGACCCCGAGCGAACGCCCGATCTCGCGTGCGTCGACATTTTTTCCCCGGAACGAAAAGGAAGAGTTTCGCGCGACGACCATGAGCTCGCGGAAGCGCGAGAGTTCCGTGATGATGTCTTCGCTGATGCCATCGCTGAAATAGACCTGTTCGGGATCGCCGCTCATGTTTTCGAACGGCAGCACCGCCACCGTAGGTTTATCGCCCACCGCCCAGGCGTTTCTCCCGCCGTCGCCAGCATTGTCCAGTACCAAGCCGTAAGTCCTTACGGGCCGTGCGATATTTTTCAGGTGCCGCTCACCAGCGAACTCGAAGCGACAATCGAGCTTTCCAGAGAGCTGGTCGTATGCTGTTCCGGAGATAAGGAGACCACCTGGCGGGCAACACTGTTCCAATCGGGCCGCCACGTTGACGCCGTCCCCCAGCAGGTCCTCGCCATCCACCAGTAGGTCGCCCAGATTGATGCCGATACGCAAGACGATCCGACGCTCAGCCGGGATTTGCGTCTGATGTTCAGGCAATTGCTTTTGAACCGCAGCGGCGCAGGCTACAGCCTCCACAACGGAACCGAATTCAGCGATCAGGCCGTCGCCCGTCAGCTTGAAGAGGCGCCCATGATGCTGCGCCAACAGAGGCTCGAACAGGGTCCGGCGCAGATCCGTGACTGCCACAAGTGTCGACGCCTCGTCCAATTCGACGAGCCGTGAGTAGCCGACAATATCGGCAACGAAGATTGCCGCCAGCCTGCGTTCTCCGAGGATGCTCATCTCCTCGCCCCTTATGCTGCCAGATGCTCTTGGCTACACAAACCGAACCCAGCCACAATAGCCCAGCGACGGCTCCCCGACCATCTCCCCATTTGGAGACTGAGCGGGTTGCCATATTGGTCACACTGCGGTCGGGTAACTGCGTCTCAACGATTGGCGGCTAACGTCGGCCAATGATCTGGGAATATGTTCAAAAAATGCTTGCCGTGGCAGGGCTTAGCCTTGTGCTGCTCGCATCGCTGGGTCTCAAACCACTCAGCGCGGCTGGAAATGCGGAGATAAGCAGTTCCTGCTGGAAATCAGCGGGGCTGTCGGACGACCTCGCAACTCTTGCTGTCTCCCCGGAGCGCTGGATCTGCGCGGATCACGCCTATTCGATTAAGGGCGATCGCGTACTACTGCGCTTCGAAATCGAAGCGAGTGATGTCCTTCCCCAGTATCTCTTCTCCAGGCGTAGCGCACTTGCAGCGGTTCATTTGCTGGCAATCGATCGGGACGGCTCCATCCGCCAAGCCTCGCTGTCTTCGAGTGAGCTGCTAAGCGCCTTGTCCGGCGGATATTTCAAGGCAGCACTTCCACGCGTCACCGGCGACACGACGCAGATTGTGGTCGCCTTTGATTTGCCAAGCCACACGATGACGCTCGAGAACGCCCGTATCGGACCATCGGACCTCCCTATAGACATTTCCCGTACGCGGTCGTTCCTTCTTTTGGCAGCGCTGGCCGGGATGCTCTCTATGCCGCTCATTTTCAACGCGGCGTTTTACCGGGTCCTGCGCGAGCCGTTCGTCCTATGGCATACCGCGCTCGCGGTCTGCTTGCTGTTGACCATCCTGGTCTCTTCCGGTCTTGCCGTCGTCATATTCGATCCGCCGGCAATGACGTTGAGCTGGATGACCACGATAATCTTCGGCCTGACAATTGCTTCCGGGGCAATGTTCACCCGCAGCTTCATCGAACCAGGCCTGTTGCGGCCATTCCTGCGTAACGCGCTCCTCTATTGCGCAGGATGGGCGATGTTCCTTAGCAGCTTCCACGCGGCATTTCCGTTCGTGGCGCGCCCAATTCAGTCTACCCTGTACACGGCGGCATTTGCCCCGGTGCTTGTCGTCTTTGTGCTGTCTCTTGCAGATGCGCTGAGACGCGGAAGCCGGGCGGCCGGGTTTCAGGCGATCGGCTATATACCCATGATGTTTACCGGATTGGTGCGTCTGGTAACCGGTGTCGTTCCGTGGCTGCAGTCGAACGACGCCATGCTCCTGTTTTATGTGGGCTGCGTGTGCGAGGTCCTGTTTACGACACTTGGGCTGGCGGATCGCTTCATGTCGATTAGGCGCCAGCGCGACCATGCTCGATTTGAAGCGGATATGCTCGAGCGCCTATCTGAGCGCGACCCCCTAACGGGATTGCTTAACCGGCGAGCCATTGATGAGAAGTTCGAAACGATGCGTGCCGAGGGCTACTGCACACTTGCGGTACTCGATTTAGATCACTTCAAGGCAGTCAACGACATTCACGGTCACGTTGTTGGCGACGATGTATTGAGAGCCACGGCCAAGGCGCTTCAGGCAGATGAGGATGTTCAAGCCTTCCGGCTTGGCGGCGAGGAGTTTGTCCTTCTTGTGCGCGGCGGCGACGCAGAAGCGAGGGCGGAGCGTCGACGCCAGTCCATTTCCTCAATCGTCGCCAACGCAGTTCCCGGACTTAGCAGCCCTGTAACCGCCAGCATGGGCGTTGCGTCCGCACCGCCAGGTGCCGCTGTAGAATTCTCAACACTTTACGAACAAGCCGACAAGCTGCTCTATGATGCAAAACGCGCCGGTCGAAATCGAACCAAAGCCGCGTTGGTTGAAGGAGCGGCAAGAAAGGTCAAGACACCCTCTGGTCACCGCGAGCCTGTGCCGGCTCGCACAGGCGAGCCAGCGCAAAAGCTTCGATGGTAAACGGCCTCGCGCTGATCGAAGCGGCCGACGATGCCCGCGCCCCCTGGCTCGCCCAGGACATCTCCGAAGCCAACGCCATCCGCGGCTTTAGCGGCGCGCGCTTCAACCGTCGGCGAACAGGTTATACCTTTTGCCAGGACTGTCTGGGCAAAGAGCCGGCGGTGACATCCTGGATCAACCAGATCAAGCCCCACATGTTCGCTCACCTGCCGAAAGGAGAAAAACCGGGCGACGTCGCAGCAACTCGCCAGGTTCGGATCACATCCGATAGTTGAGTGCGCGTCGAGAGCCGGAGGGAGTATACGGGAAAGCCTGTTTTACACCGAGATTGCAACTTCGCTGGCAAACGGCGAAACATTGACAGGCCGGCGCGACCGGCCCCGTCGATCTCTGGAGAACGATCATGAGCGCAACCAGGCTTTTCTCACCCTTTGAATTGGGATCGCTTACGCTGCGAAACCGCATCGTCATCGCCCCAATGTGCCAATATTCGGCGACCGACGGGCAGATGAACGACTGGCATCTCATTCATCTCGGTAATCTGGCCCTGTCGGGAGCGGCGGTGCTCACCATCGAGGCCACGGCAGTTCTGCCTGAGGGCCGCATTTCCTATGGCGATGTCGGGCTTTATTCGGATGCCTGCGAGCACGCCATGGGCCGTGTCCTGGACGGTGTGCGACGGTGGTCCGACATGCCGATCGCCATCCAGCTCGGCCATGCCGGACGCAAGGCTTCCAGCGAAATCCCATGGAAAGGCGGACGCCAGATCAATCCGGCGGGCGAGGGGGGCTGGAAGACCGTTGCCCCGAGCGCTGTCCCTTTCCACGAGGATTATGACCATCCGGCGGCGCTCGATCAAAGTGGCCTTGCGCAGGTCAGAGCGGCCTTCGCCGATGCTGCCAGGCGCGCCGCCGCTCTCGGATTGGACGCTGTCCAAATTCACGGAGCGCACGGCTATCTCCTGCATCAGTTCCTGTCGCCGCTCTCCAATCGACGCACGGACGATTATGGTGGGTCGCTCGAAAACCGCATGCGCTTTCCTCTTGAGGTCTTCGAAGCCGTTCGCGAAGCGTTTCCGGCGGACCGGCCGGTGACGATGCGGGTCTCGGCGACCGACTGGGCGCAGAACGGCTGGGATATCGAGCAAACCGTGACCTTTTGCCAGGCGCTCGAAGCCCGTGGCTGCTCAGCCATTCATGTCTCGTCGGGCGGCCTTGCGTCGAACCAGCAAATTGCGATCGGACCAAGCTATCAGGTACCCTTTGCGCGCGCTGTCAAAGAAGGCGTGGGAATACCGGTCATCGCCGTGGGCCTCATCACAGAGTTCGAGCAGGCCGAAGCGATCCTGACGATGGGCGATGCCGACCTCGTCGCGATTGCCCGCGCCATCCTTTACGATCCCCGCTGGCCCTGGCACGCGGCGGCGCATTTCGGTGAGCGGGTATGGGCGCCCGATCAGTATCTGCGATCGCAGCCCCGACAGCTCCGCCATCTCTTCGACCTCTAGGCATAGATCAGGACCCGGTTGCGGCTTTTACATCCCGATTTCAGGTGAAGCGCGCAGCGAAAAATCCGGCGCCGAATTTTGACCTAATGGCTTCAAAGGCTGAGCAGAGGAGGGCCTCTCAAAGCCCGGATACCTTGGTGAGATTGACCCGGAAGCGGTTGCGCCGGCGCTGATATTTGCAGGGTATTTCGGTGCTCGCGGCATGGTCTTGCGGTTAAATGCAAAATGACAGCGCTGGTTGAGAAGTTGAGCGTCATCAGGCGCTCCCGCGCGCCCGCTACAATCGAAGCTTCCGTCATATGGGTTAATTGGCTGCACTGCCAAGCCCATGCTAATATAGATAATGTGGGTGGAGTGATGGCGGAGAAGCAAAGCATGTCCCGCCGCCGCATATCATTGTTGCTTATTCTGTTTGACCCTTGCGGAGTTGGTTGGGCCCAGGCTCCAGCTAATACTTTCTGATGGATTCGTTCGACTGAAGTTCCCCTCAATTCATGCTGATGTGACCGTTTCAATCAGATGGTAGCGACCAGGGAGGGTACCATGCGAATGAAATTGGCTCTTTTGACCCAGGTCGCCGCGGTGGCTCTGACGTGTTCAGCCTGGGCTGCAAACGCACAACAAATTACCGGCACACCGGGTGCCCCGGACGCCACGACGACCATCGACGGACGCTACCTTCCCAACCCGCCTGCGGCCTTCGGCGGCGAGATCGGGCTGAGCGCAAAGGACTCAAAACCGTATTGGCCTCCACAAATCGTCCCACCCAAGGGCGCACCCAATATCCTTTTGATCATGACGGACGATGCCGGCTACGGGGTTGCCGGGACGTTCGGCGGCGTCATCCCGACACCGGCGCTTGATCGCGTGGCGCAGATGGGCCTGCGCTACACGCAGTTCCACTCAACCGCACTCTGTTCGCCGTCGCGGGCAGCGCTGATCACCGGACGCAACCATCATTCGACCGGATTTGGTGTGATTTCCGAGCAGGCAACCGGCTATCCAGGATATGACTCGGTTCTGGGCGTGGACAACGCGACGATCGGCAACATACTGAAACAGAACGGCTATTCCACCTCATGGTTTGGCAAGAATCACAACACGCCGTCATTCCAGTACAGCAGCGCTGGTCCCTTCGACCAATGGCCGTCGGGCATGGGCTTCGACTACTTCTACGGCTTCATGGGCGGCGACAGCAACCAGTGGGAGCCCTATCTCTTTCAGGATCACACGCAGATATTTCCGTGGCTCGGAAAGCCCGGCTATAACTTGATTACCGATGAGGCCGACAACGCCATCAACTACATCAAGCAGTTGAACGCGGCTGCGCCGGACAAGCCCTTCTTCGTCTACTACGTACCCGGCGCCACACATGCGCCGCACCATCCCACGCCGGAATGGATCGAGAAGTTCAAGGGCAAGTTCGACATGGGCTGGAATGCCATGCGCGACCAGATCTTCGCGAACCAGAAGCGTCTTGGCGTCATCCCGCAAGATACCCAGCTCACCGCCTGGCCCGACGACCTGCCGAAATGGGACACGCTCGACGCCGACAGCAAGAAGCTGTTTGCCCGCCAGGCCGAGGTGTTCGCAGCTTACGTCGCCTATTCCGACAATGAGATCGGCCGCGTCATCCAGGCGGTAGACGACATGGGCAAGCTGGACAACACACTCGTCATCTATATCGAGGGCGACAACGGTACGAGCGCGGAAGGGAGCACGCTCGGCACCCCGAGCGAGGTGATCACCATCGAGGGTATGGAGATTCCCGTCGCCGACCAGTTGAAATTCTATGATGCCTGGGGTTCCGACCAGACCTACCCGCACATGTCGGTCGCCTGGTCATGGGCCTTCGACACACCGTTCAAATGGACCAAGCAGATCGCCTCGCATTTCGGCGGTACGCGGCAAGGCATGGCAATGGCGTGGCCCGTCCGCATCAAGGACGCAGGCGGCATTCGCACCCAGTTCCACCACATGATCGACATCGTGCCGACGATCCTCGAGGCGACCGGAATCCCGGCACCAGCCATGGTCAACGGCGTGGCGCAGAAGCCGATCGAAGGCGTCAGCATGGCCTATAGCTGGGATAAGGCCAACGCCGACGCGCCCTCGACGCGCCACACGCAATACTTCGAGATGTTCGGCAACCGCGGCATTTACAACGATGGCTGGTATGCCTGCACCACACCGCCCGCAGCGCCCTGGCTGATGGGCAAGGCGCCAATGCCGGAAGTGGTCAATGGCTACAAGTGGGAGCTCTACAATCTCAATGAGGACTATTCGCAGGCCAACGACCTCGCGCAGAGCAATCCCGACAAGCTGCATCAGATGCAGGAACTGTTCCTTCTCGAAGCCGCGAAGTACAACGTATTCCCGCTCGACAACTCAATCTTGGAGCGCCTCGCCACGCCCCGTCCGAGCGCGACCGCGGGACGCAAGCTGTTCTCCTATTCAGGCGTCGTTTCCGGCCTGCCCGGCGGCAACGCCCCGAATATCGTGAACAAGTCCTACACGATCACCGCTGAGATCGAGATTCCAGCGGCTGGCGCGGAAGGCATGCTCGCGACAACCGGCGGCCGTTTTGGCGGCTTCGGCCTCTACATCCTGAAGCAAAAGCCGGTATTCCTCTACAATTTCGTGGACATCGAGCGCTTCCGCTGGGAGGGCCCCGACACGCTGGCCGCCGGTAAGCATACGATCGAGTTCGGCTTCACATCGGACAGCCACACCATGGGCAGCGGCGGTACGGGCATTCTCAAGGTGGATGGCAAGGAGGTCGCCAGCCAGAAGATCCCGCACACTGTCCCCGCCCTGATGCCATGGGACGAGACCTTCGATGTCGGCATGGATACGCGCACCGGTGTCGATGACAAGGACTACCAGGTGCCGTTCGCCTTCACTGGGACGATCGACAAGCTGACGGTCCAGCTGAACTGAGAGCGTGCTCAGGCTTTTCGGATCGTCTTGGCCCGGTATCGGGGTGAGGTGACGCATGAATGTCTCGCCTGACCGACCGGCTGTCGGTCGAATAAGGATGCAGGTCAGCGCTCCCAAACAGGTCTGGATCGACGGGGGCAGCTTCCTCATGGGCTCGGACCAGCATTATCCCGAGGAAGCTCCTGCCCATCCGGTGAAGGTCGATGGTTTCTGGATCGACGTGGCACCGGTGACCAACCGGCAGTTTGCCGCATTCGTGGAGGTTACCGGTTATGTTACGCTCGCCGAAAAGGCGTCCAATCCGAAAGATTATCCCGGCGCGCCGCCCGAAATGCTAAAGCCGGGGTCGGTGGTCTTTGACCCACCGAAGCGGGTCTCCGGTCGCGATCCATCGCAATGGTGGAAATTCAAGTTCGGTGCGAACTGGCGTCGGCCCTATGGGGGCTTGAGCAACCTGCGTGGCAAGCTCGACCATCCGGTCGTCCAGATCGCCTATGCCGACGCCATGGCCTACGCCGTTTGGGCGGAAAGGGACCTGCCGACGGAGGCGGAGTGGGAAATTGCAGCCAAGGGCGGCCTCGAAGGCAAGGAGTTTGCTTGGGGGGACGAATTCATCCCAAACGGCCGCTGCATGGCCAATACCTGGCACGGCATGTTTCCGACTGAAAATCTCAAAAGCGACGGGTTCGAGCGGACCTCGCCAGTCGGCAGCTTCCCGCCGAATGGTTACGGCCTCTACGATATGATCGGCAATGTCTGGGAGTGGACGAGCGACTATTGGACGACACGCCATTCCGCCCCGGCCGAAAAGGCTTGCTGCGTTCCGGTCAACCCGCGCGGTGGCAGCGCCGAGGCAAGCCGCGATCCGGCACGGCCCGACATCAGGGCCGCAAGGCGGGTGATCAAAGGCGGATCGCATCTCTGCGCACCAAACCACTGCCGTCGTTACCGCCCTCAAGCGCGCCATCCCCAGGAGGAGAACGCGGCGACAACCCATATCGGTTTTCGCTGTGTCCACCGGCCATAGAGCCTGACTTCATGGCTGCAGCCGCGCGGATCTCGGCAACAAAGGGCGCGAACGGGCGCTTCGAGCGCCAGCCGAGCTGGTACCTCAGTGTGTGCCGTGTTGGCTTGCCCGTTATCTTTGGCTAGCTAGGAAGTTGCGGAACAACCATACGCTGATCGTCGCGGTGGGGGTTCTGGCCGTCGCGCTCACGCTCGGAATGCTGGTTCAGTTTCTCTTCTTCCGATGACCCCCGCAGGCTCAGGAACTGCCTAGCGAGCGTGGCATTTATCGGCGCAAAACATCAGCTAGGATTGCGCCCTTCGGCCGCCTGCACCGGCGTCAGCGGCGGCTGCTTGCGCCAGCGCGCAAGACGTCCCTCTTCGTTTCCGACAGCAAAAAGCTTTTGCATGTAGTTTCGATCGAACTCGGATTTCGATCTCAGTGTGAAACGATCGGGGATAGACGCGTAATAGAGCTGACCGCGCGCGGCCGTCGTTTGTAGCTGCAAGCGCGTCAAATCGGATATCGTCTGATACTTGATCAAGGTCTCGATCGAGCGGCGGGCGATCCCGAGCGCCGTTTCTTCCGTCTCGGTATATTCGGGCGTCAATCGCCCGTTGCGGATCAGATAGAGCGTTCGCGACCGGGCATGACCAAAGTAGCGCTTCTCATAACCCGAGAGCTCGATATTGGGCGGGGCGAAGAAGACCTGCGCCACCGTCCCGCCATCGACATGCAATTCCTGCCTGACTTGACCGTCCAGCCTCACATCGATGCGGACCGGTGGGAATACCGCGGGTATGGCGGCGGACGCCAACAGGATGTCGATCATGCGTTCCCGACGATCGGCGCGTGCGCTGGCGGCGATTGCGGACAGGTCCCAAACGACGGGACGCTGGGCATCGATGTTGGTGGTTTGGATCAAAAGACGGCGGCCAATGTGGTATTGCGCTGCGATTTCTTCGACCATTTTTTCGGTGAGATAGCGGCCGATCAACTGCCGCAACGGCGAATTGTCATAGAGGCCTCGGCCCATCACACCGAACAGCCCGAGATTTCGATAGATGTCGCGGTCACCGTACTGCGTGAAAACTTCGCGCAATTCGTTGTCATGACCCGGACCAAGAAAAGCAAAGGGGGCGGCCAAGGCGCCGGTGCTGACCCCTGTCACAACCTCGAACTGCGGTCGATTGCCTCGCTCGGTCCAGCCCGTCAGGTATCCTGCAGCAAACGCACCGTCGGCGCCGCCGCCCGAAATCGCAAGAAAGTCGACATGGTCTGTGGCGGTGGACGGCCGATGCCCTGATCGAACAGCAGTCTGCGTCTGTGCGTACTGTTGTGTAATGAGCGAGCGCAACGTGGGCGTGACCTCGTCTCCCCAGAAGCGGGCAAGGTCCACCTCATCGATTTTAACAGTCGAGGCCTGTTCTGCCGGAACGGAGACACGCTCAGGCCCGGCGACGCATCCGGTCACGAGACCCGACGCCAAAAGCAGCGGCATGATTGCGGATCGAAATCCCGGATAGCGCACAAGAATGGTCGCTGACAACGACATCGGCCTTTGATCCCCCATCATTGTCTCCAGCCTACTTTGCCGATCGCGGATTGTCAGTTGCGTTCGCTGCCGTCGCGAAAGGGTGCCGGATATAGGCGACGGCGTATCGTGACAGCGAACGCCAGCAAAGCTGCGTTTATTTCCAGAGCGTGGGAGGCAAACGCCCCGCTTGCGAGCACGAGCGCTGCGACCACCAGGAGAAGCCAATGCATCGAGCCATGCCTGGATGCCCGGTCGCGGACGAGCCAAAGGGCGGTCAGGTAGATCGCGATCGGGATGCAGAAGGCGAGAGCGGCGAGCTGTTGCGAAACGGTCGCGTTGCGGGCAGCGCTTAGAAACACGACAAAACCGGCGGCCGTCGCCGCTCCGGCTGCGAAAAGCAGACAGTGGCCGTAGGCCCAGGTCAGAACGGTGCGAGCTTCACGGCCAAGCAGCTGTTCGTTTCGATCAAAATACAATCCCCACATCGAAAATGCGATGATGGAGCAGAGCGTCGCCCACCAGAAATGTCTGAGCTCGGGCGTCGCCGGATCTGAGATGATCAAGGCGATGGCAGCAAAACATTCACCAAGGACGATGATGTTGAACGAGTTGTAGCGATCAATGATGTGACCATGGTGCCAGTTGCTCGCGGTCCCGCGCTCGGCCAAAAGCGGTATGGCCAGTTCGCCGGCGGCGCCGAGTGCAAAGAGCGGGAAGTAGAGCGGCGCTTCCGGCGAAACTGTGACGATCAGGGTGTTCCAGTAGACCTGCATGGCGCCGATCCCGGCCGCGTAACGCAGGGCCGCCGGGCGGGCCTGCCGATCGCCATTCGCCGCGCCGAGCCAAAGGGCGATCATGCCAAGGCGCATGATGCTGAAACCGATGAGGACGAGCCAATGGGGTTGATCGCCAAGGCCGCTTCTTATCCCGCCGGCAAGGGTGAGCGATCCGAACATGATGACCATCGTCAGCACACGAAAGGCGGCAGACTTGTTGTCATAGCCCGAGGCAAACCATGTGTAGTTCGCCCAAGCCAGCCAGGCCATGAAGAAGCTGCATGCAAAATGGATGAGACCGGGTCCGGATGCGCCGGCCTCGATGTCCTGCGCCAGGCTGTGAGCGGCGGCACCCACCGCCACGACGGTCGCAAGATCGAACATCAACTCGAGCGAAGTCGAGCTGCGGCTGGCCTCGTCGCGATCGCGCGGGGCCAGGCTAAAGGCGGCTATCGCAGACAAGGCAGACCTCCTCTTGAGATCGCGATTGCAGGGGGGGAAGGCGACGGATGCCACGGTTCAGCCGGGCTTCTTCGTTTCTTGCGGTGAATAGAAGAACCCGACGAGAAGCAACAAGAAGGCGGGAAAGAGCATTCCTGCAACACCCACGGTGACTTGCGCCAACGCGCCGGCAGCACACCCCATCACAAAGCCGAACACCAGGATGAACGACGTCAGCGACTGCCCCCATTCCTCCGGCTTCTCGCTGTAGCCAATGACGCGACGGGCCGTGGCGACCGCAAGGCCGGCGATGTTGCCCGTCATGAGCGAAAATGGTGGGCCGAGTCTCGGGTCGAGACGCTCGATCGCCGTCAGCATTCCCATCGCGGTGACGGCGAGCAACGCACAGGCCGACACCGGTCCGGCATCGAAGATTGCCAGAAGGGCGGACGTCGCGAATGCAACGGCCGCGATGATGAGCGTCCAGAACGTTGCACGCTCGAGAGGCTTGATCCAGGCGACCATGATTGCCGCCAATCCCGCGCCCACCATGAAGAGGGGGAACGACATGATCTGGAGACCGCGCAATCCGCCTTTCTCGTGTCCGACCAGGCCCAGCCCGAGGAGCACGACATTGCCGGTGACGAGCCCGACAAAAAGACCGCCCAAGTGAATGAAGAAGAGTGCGTCGGCGAAGCCGGAAATGAAGGCCAGCGCCAGCGAGTTGCTTTTCCCGCGAAGTATCGTGAGCATCGTATGCCGCTCCCCTAGTTGATTGCGCGCCCTGGCAACGAGAGCAACGACTGCAGCGACAACGCAACGGTCGATGCTGGTATCGTCCGTCCGGACGTGAAGCGAACGCTCCGCGGTGCGCCCTTGAAATCGAATTCTGAAAGGACAATGCGGATCCCCAGGTCTGTCTGGGCGACAGCCCAGGGGATCCGATGATACTTACTTCGCCGGGTTCGGTCCGATGGTCTTGCCGTGGTGGGTGCGCTCTTCGCCGTTGTGAACCATGGTGACGGCGTAATCGATGCCCATGCCATAGGCGCCCGAGTGCTCCTTCACCAGCGAGGTGACGGCATTGTAGGTTTCCTTGCGGGCCCAGTCGCGCTGCCATTCGAGCAGGACCTGCTGCCAGGTCACCGGGATGACGCCGGCCTGGACCATGCGGTCCATGGCGTATTTGTGCGCATCGACCGAGGTGCCGCCGGAGGCGTCGGCCACCATGTAGATCTCGTAATCCGGTACATCATTAAGGGCCGAGAGCGCGAAGGTGGTGTTGCAGACTTCGGTCCACAGGCCGGAGACGACGATCTTCTTGCGACCGTTGGCGGCATTCTTCGCCAGCGCATCGCGGACGTTCTGATCGTCCCAGGAGTTCATCGAGGTGCGCTCGAGAATGTCGTTTTCCGGGAAGACGGCGAGCAGTTCGGGATAGGTGTGGCCGGAGAAGGACGTGGTCTCGACGGTGGTGATCGTCGTCGGGATGTTGAAGACCTTGGCGGCCTTGGCGAGACCGACGACGTTGTTCTTCAGCACCTGGCGATCGATCGACTGCACGCCGAAGGCCATCTGCGGCTGCTGGTCGATGAAGATCAGCTGGCTGTTCAGCGGGGTCAGGACTTCGAGTTTGGCCATGGGATATCTCCTCTTTGAGCTGGTTGGGAAGAAGGATGTCGGTGTCTGTCTTCGCCAGTCTGTGGTGAACTTGTCTGGTGAAAACAGGAGTATCGGGTCGGATTGCGCCGAACAAGTGCAATAAGAATTTCGATAGAGTTGCGAATATTGCAACAATCGACGTGAAGTGATGTGACCTGGAGCGCCTCGGTTCAGATGAAAGTCAGACGCTCCAACACCTGGCTTGGAGAACAGTCACAGAAAGCGGATCGCTGGTTCTTTCGTCCGGTCGTCACCGACCGAAAGAATGAGGCCGTCGGCGATGGCAACGGCAGTGGCCGTCGGATTGGCGCGATCGAGCGTCGTGACAAGGCCGTTGTGGAGAATGAGGTCGGGCGTCATCGTGGTGTCTCCGGACTGTTGGGCGCCGGCGGTGCGGGCCGACGAAAAGAAAGCAGGCAGGGCAAGCGACGAGGCTGCGCCGAGGAACGTGCGTCGGGTGAGCTCATGCTTCCTCCTTGTGTCTGAAGCTGCCGACGAGTGGTCGGATCTTCATCTAGTGATCCATCGTGATAAAGAGATTGTCCGTCCGTGAGCGAGGCGCWGGAGCAAGAGCAAGCATGCAGCACGAGCCAAGAAGGCGGCCAAGCGCTCGCAAGGGAAAGTCAATCGGACATACATAACGCACCGATCAGCGAGCTGGCTGCGGGCAGAAAGCATACGCGCGCGAGATCAGAGGGCTGCGGAACGGTGGCTTGATTGCCAGGATCATCGGCGTCTCCCTGATCTGATCGGTTGCGGGTCCGGTTTTTCGATATTGCTGCTATTGCGCTCTAGTTTCTTGTCCAGAATGCCTGTTTTTAGAACGTTCTTGCGCTCCCGCGGCGAAGTCAGGCATCGATGACCCGGTGTTCGCGGTGATCCGAAAGTGCGATGGCGTGGGTTTGGGCGTAGACGCCGGATCGGTCCGCCAAGGCGCTTGGGCTGGGGACGTCGCGGGCTCGGTCACCGTCGGCAAGCGCGCTGACCTCCCCCCGTTTGCGTACCGATCGCGTGCTGAATTTCGCCCCGATGGAAGACATCGACAGTGTTGGGGTCAGCGGACGTCGAGCGAAAGCCGACGGTGTCATGGTTGACGTGGATTGGGCGCACGCAAGACGGGGCACCATCGATATTCAGGAGCGGGTCTTTGCTGTGGCGGAGACGATCAACCTGACATGGCCAGCAAATGGGTCGCAGATGGCCGCGATGTGCAAGTCGAAATGACCCGTTTGCCAGCGATGGCTGGACTAGGCTGGGCTTTGCCAATCGCCGGTTGCGCCTCTGACGCCACGGGCTGAGGTTGGTGCACCTCTACCCGCTGGCCAGTCAGCGCGATACTCTCAAAAGTCCCTTGGCCCGATCGCCGACCAAGGGGTGCACCTGGGAACCTTCTTCCGCGGGGCTTGGTTCAGCCCATCCGTTCCGAGGCGTACGAGCCTGGCGAAGGTGGGAAGACCACAGCCTTGTTCCCGTTGATGAAGACGCGGCCATGGATATGCGCGTGGATCGCGCGGGCGAGCACCTGGCTCTCCACGTCGCGGCCGAGGCTGACGTAGTCCTCGGCACTTTGAGCATGGGTCACACGCACGGTGTCCTGTTCGATGATCGGGCCTTCGTCGAGGTCGGCAGTGACATAGTGAGACGTGGCGCCGATGAGTTTCACGCCGCGCTCGAATGCCTGCTTGTAAGGGTTCGCACCCTTGAAGCTCGGGAGGAATGAGTGATGGATGTTGATGATCCTGCCCGACATCCGCGAACACATCTCGTCTGAGAGAACCTGCATGTAGCGCGCCAACACGACAAGTTCGGCACCGCAATCTTCAACGATTTGCATTTGCTCGGCTTCGGCTGCCGGTTTGTTATCCTTGGTCACCTTGATGCAGTGAAACGGTATGTCGTGGTTCACGACAACGCGTTGATAGTCCAGATGATTGGAGATCACGCCAACGATGTCGATCGGCAGCGCGCCGATGCGCCAGCGATAAAGGAGGTCGTTCAGGCAGTGGCCGAAGCGTGAAACCATCAGGATCACCTTCTTCTTTGCGCTTTCGTCGAAGAACTCGGCGTCAGCCTGGTATCTGGCCGCGATCTGCGCGAACCCCTCGCGGAGTTGGTCGAGGCTGTGCCCTTCTTCAGGCTGGAAGCTGATGCGCATGAAGTAGCGTCCGGTGTCTGCGTCGTCGAACTGGGCACTGTCGGAGATATTGCAGCCATTTTCGGAGAGATAGGACGCAATCGCGGCCGTTACCCCGCGAATGGAAGGGCAGGCTACGCGCAGCGCGTATCGAGGCTTGGTGCTGGTCATGTGATGGGTACCGTTCTTGGCGATTTATGCAACGAGGCCTTGTTGGCGGCGAAAAGCTGTGAGTGTGTTGGACAGGAGGCAGGCGATCGTCATCGGGCCAACGCCTCCAGGGACGGGGGTGATGGCCGCGGCATGCCCCGCCTCGGCGTAAGCGACGTCTCCGACGATCCTGGATTTCCCGTCTTCGACGATACGGTTGATGCCGACATCGATGACGACGGCCCCTGGCTTGATCCATTCTCCGCGAACGAGCCCCGGTCTTCCAACGGCCACGACCAGAATGTCGGCGGCGCGGCAAAGCTCGGCCGTGTTCCTCGTCTTTGAATGGGCGACTGTCACAGTGCAATTGGCGCTCATCAGGAGCTGCGCCATTGGTTTGCCAACGATGTTGGACTTGCCTAGTACGACCGCGTTCAATCCAGCCAAATCCGCCCCCAGTCGATCATGGAGGAGCATCATGCAGCCAAGTGGCGTGCAGGGGATCAAGGCAGGCTGGCCTGTTGCGAGCCGCCCGGCGTTGGAGATGTGAAAGCCGTCAACGTCCTTGTCGGGGTTGATCGCCTGAATGACTAAGTTGGGGTCAAGATGACGCGGCAGCGGCAACTGCACCAGGATCCCGTGAACCTGAGGGTCCTGGTTCAATGCGCCGATCAGTGCCATGAGCTGGTCCTGAGTGGTATCTGCCGGCAGTCGGTGTTCGAACGATTTCATGCCCGCCGCAACGGTCTGGCGATGTTTGGACGCAACATAGACGGCGCTCGCCGGGTCGTCGCCCACGAGCACGACAGCGAGGCCCGGGGCAGCACCGGTCTCTGCCAGAAGCAAGGCGACGTCAGTCTCGATGCTTTTCAAAAGGCCGTTCGCAAAGGTCTTTCCGTCGATCACCTCAGCGCGGTGAAATCTATCCATTCCCATCTCGTTGCTCTCCTGTCGACCGGTTCGGGACATCGCGACGCCTGAGTATGACCATGCCGCGCGGTGCATTCTGCTCGCGCGGCATGCGTCAGGAATTCGGAGCGTCGGTGGGTGGAGCTCAGTGTCCGTAGACCGGGAAGCGGTGGGTGAGGTCGGCGACGACCGCCTTCGCATTACCCACGACTTCGTCAATCTTTCCAGCGGCTTCAGCGTCAATGAGATCGGCAATCACTTTGCCGAGCGCCTTGAACTCCTCTTCCTTCAGGCCTCGAGTGGTCGCCGCCGACGTGCCAAGACGCATACCGACCCATTCGGGCGGGCGAGGGCTGTCGCCTGGGATCGGGTTTTTGTTCGAGGTGATGTTGGCACGAGCCAACGCTACCTCGACCTGCTTGCCATTGAGGCCTTTGCTGGAAAGATCGAGCAACACGATGTGCGTATCAGTGCCGCCCGACACGATCCGGACGCCGCGATCGGCGAGCGTTTCTGCAAGTACCCTGGCATTTGCCTTCACCTGGTGGGCGTAGACTTTGAAATCATCTCGCAGTGCCTCACCCAGGCAGATCGCCTTTGCCGCAAGGACGTTGCTGTGAAGTGATCCCTGGACGCCCGGGAAGACGGCAGCTTGCAGCTTCTTGAACCATTCTTCGTTGTTTGTCAGAATGAGGCCGCCGCGCGGACCACGCAGTGTCTTCGTCGTTGTGCATGTGACGATATCGGCATGCGGGAACGGGGAGGGGTGCGCACCCCCTGCCACCAGACCTGCGATATGGGCCATGTCCACCATGAAGTACGCACCGACCTTCTTGGCGATCTTCGACATGCGCTCGAAGTCGAGTTCACGTGGGTACGCCGAGCCGCCGGTAATCAGGAGCTTCGGGCGCACCTCTTCAGCGACGCGCTCCATTTCGTCATAGTCAATGACTTCGTTCTGGGCGTTCACATTGTAGTTGTGTGCCTCGAACCACCGACCCGAAAGGTTAGCCTTCATGCCGTGTGAAAGGTGGCCGCCTGCAGCAAGGTCGAGGGAAAGAACCTTGTCGCCTGGGGTCATCAGCAGGAAGAAGACCGCCAGGTTTGCCTGCGTGCCGGAATGCGGCTGGACGTTGGCATAGGCACATCCGAAGAGTTCCTTGGCGCGGTCGATGGCAGCCTGCTCGACCACGTCCACGAATTCGCCGCCACCGTGGAAGCGA
This sequence comes from Ensifer sp. 2TAB8, assembly GCF_052115125.1. Taxonomy (NCBI): domain Bacteria; kingdom Pseudomonadati; phylum Pseudomonadota; class Alphaproteobacteria; order Hyphomicrobiales; family Rhizobiaceae; genus Ensifer; species Ensifer sp. 2TAB8. The sequence goes on from NZ_JBFRGB010000015.1 coordinate 182,480, forward strand.
TTGCCCGGGTAACCCTCGAGCGTCTTGTTGGTCATCTCGTGGCCAAGTGCATCGAGGACCGCACGGCTGACGATGTTCTCCGACGCGATAAGCTCGATCTGGTTCTGTTGGCGACGACGCTCGTTGGCAAGAGCGTTCGCAACGAGCGGATCGCGCTCTTCGACGTGCGTTTCGAAAAATGTCTTTGCGACGTTTTCCATTGTTCCTCTCCAATATCGGGTATCCATTTCGTTGGAGGGCAAACTAGTCGGCGTCACGATCCAGAAAAAGTTAATAATATTTGCATATACCATCAGATATGCTAATCAATTGAGTATCGGAACGGGAGGATGGCATGGACATTGGGCGTCTGCGGGCTCTCAGGGAACTCTCGATCCGAAAGACAATGGCGGCTGTGGCCGAGGCTCTTTATGTTTCCCCGTCCGCGGTGTCGCAACAGATTGCACTCCTTGAGGAAGAGGTGGGCATCAAACTGATTGAGCGCCGGGGGCGCGGCGTCGTCATGACCCTCGCCGGGCAGAAGCTTGTCGACCGCGCCGGGAACATTCTGTCAGAAATCGAGTCTGCGCGAGCCGATATCTCGGAACTGAAAAGCGTGATCTCGGGCGAGTTGCGGGTGGCGGCTTTCCCGTCAGTTGCGGCCGCATTGATCCCGCGAGTGGTCCATCAGCTTGCCGAAATGCACCCGCACCTCACCGTCCAGTTCGATGAAATGGAGCCTGCGGAAAGCGTGGCCGCACTCAGAAGCTGGCAGACCGATGTAGCCATCATTGACGACCTCAACATGCCGACGGGCGCTTTGGACCCCAACATTGAAACCATCTATCTGATGGAGGATGTGTTCAACGTCATGGTATCGAAGGACCATAAGCTGGCCGAAAAGCCGACGGTCAAACTCAAGGAACTGCGAAACGAGCGCTGGGCCATCGACACCGCATCGGACACCTACAACACGATGCTTGCCGATGCCTGCCAGGCCGCCGGCTTCAAGCCCAATATCGTCGCGCGTTGCAAAGGGTTCGAGGTAACGATCGCTCTCATCCGGCAGAATTACGGCATCTCGATGCTACCGGGCCTCCGGGCCAGCCATGACCTGGAGGATGTCTGGGTCTGCAAGGTCGTTCCAGAAATCCGCCGCAAGATCTTCCTGGCTTTTCGCAAAGCAGAGAAGCGGAGCCCTGCCATGCAGGTCTTCATTGAGCAGATTACGCGCAAGTAGGGCGCGGGCTGACCATCATTTCAAGCAAACCATAGGGTGTTGAGCCCTTGAGCTTTGGCCTGCCTTCATCGGGCGATTGGCCGTGCTCGTAGCGCTCACCGCCGCGCTCACGTCCGAGTCCTGGCTACGTTACTGCTCTTTGCCGAGCAAGATCCCGTTCGATCCTAAGATAGACACGCCTGGGTAGTCTGGGGCGGTTGCGCCTCGCCGGGGCGCATTTCATTCATCAGTTTTGCTTATGTAATGATCAAGGGAAATTAAGTAGATTTAAACGAATCGACCCCTTATCGTCCCCCTGCCGATCGATGGGGCTTTAGCGACATCGGCGAACCGGCGGGAACATTTTTTGCTTCAGAACGGCAATAGCCGCTGCGGCCGACATCGAAATCAGTCCCCCGCCAGTGCTCCGTCTTTAGGCCCACAACTCGTCAGAGCGTCCGAAAGGGGAACTGAAATGAAATTCATGAAAGCACTCGCAGCCGGGGTATTCGCCGGGCTGGCTCTCGCAGCGACAAGCGCTTCCGCATCCGTCCTGGATACGGTGAAGCAGCGGGGCGTCCTGAACTGCGGCACCGACAATACCGCGCCCGGATTCGGCTATCTGAATACCACGACGGGCCAGATGGAGGGACTGGACGTCGACTTCTGCAAAGCGGTCGCGGCCGCAGTTCTGGGCGACGTGTCGAAGGTCAAGTTCATCACCGTGACGGACAAGAGCCGCTTCGACGCGGTGCTTACCAATCAGGTCGACGTCGTCTTCGCCCACACGACGATCAAGCCGGCGCGCGAATCCGCCATCGCGATCGATTTCCTGCCGATCAACTTCTACGACGGCAACGGCGTGATGGTGAAGGTCGATTCCGGGGTGACCCAATTCAGCGACCTCGAGGGCGCAACGATCTGCACGACGCAGGGCTCCTCCACCGAGATGGTCCTTACCAATGCCTTCAAGGCTCGCGGCTGGACGACCTCAAAGGTATTGACCTATGAGAACCTCGAAAAACTCTTTGCAGCACTGAACTCCGGCCGCTGCAACGCCATGAGCACGGATAAATCCGCGCTTGCGGCTTGGGCTGGCAATTCGCCGAAGCCTGCCGATTATCTGATCCTCCCCGATACCCTCGACAAGTCGCCGTTCGGTGGCTTTGTGGTCGCAAACGACTCCAAATGGCGCAACGCTTTGCGTTGGGTCCATTACGGTCTCTTCCAGGCGGAAGAGTCCGCCATCACCCAGAACAATCTCGACGAAAAGCTCAAGAGCGAAGATCCCTTCGTTCAAAAGCTCCTGGGCGTTGGCGGCGGCTACGGCAAGGACTTCGGCCTTGCCGACGACTTCGTAGCTCAGTCGATCAAGGCCGTTGGCAACTATGGCGAGATCTACGATCGCAATCTCGGTCCCAACACCAGGATGTATCTCGACCGGAAGGGCACGGCAAACGCCCTTTGGACCCAGGGTGGCGCAATCTATTCCCCGCTCTGGAATTGAACCTGACAACGGGCTGGTGCGGCATTTGCCGCTCCAGCCCGAAATGGCGTTTGGAGCCCGGATATGAGCATCAATGAGACGAGCGCGGCACCCGGTGTCGTCGATCGTGACCAACAGCAGGCGCGGCGGTTGCGTAACCGGTTGCGCTACGACGCCATCCAGTTCGCGATAATCGCCCTGGCGATCGCTCTGGTTGGTGTCCTGGCCTATGCCGTGAAAGAAGGGCTTGCCGCAAAGGGCATCAAGTTCAGCTTCGCGTTCCTCGCCAACACGGCGGGCTTCGACATCAGCGAAGGCAAGACGCTTTCGTTCGGGGAAGGGATCCTTCCGGTGTTCGAGGCATTCACGTCCGACAGGACGAACGGTGCGGCCTTCGTCACGGGCATGTTCAACACGGCGAAGGTGGCAGTGCTCGCGATCGTCTTCAGCACGATCTTGGGCACGCTCTTCGGGGTCGGACGCCTTTCGACCAACTGGGTCGTCAGGAACCTCTGCTTCTGGATCGTGGAGTTCGTCCGCAACACTCCGCTTCTGATCCAATTGGTCTTCTGGTACTTCGCCGTCGTTTTGCAGTTCCCACCGCTCGCATCCGCCGCCAAATGGTACGGTGGCGTCATTATCAGCCAGCAGGGCCTCCATTTTCCTTCTCTTTCCTGGGTCGGGGATGGCTCGCCGATTTCCATTGCGCTCGCGACGGCCACCTGGCTGGCGTTTGCCGGAGCGGTTTTCGATCCGGTTGGCAAGATGCGACGCGCCTGCATGATTGCACTCGCGGTGATGATAGGTGTGCTGCTTGCAACGGGCATGTTGTCGGTCGACTATCCGGTGGCTTCGCGCTTCCAGGCCAGTGGCGGCACAAGTCTAAGCCCCGAGATGGCCGCACTTCTGTTGGCCATCGTTGTGAACAGCGCGTGCTATATCGCCGAGATTGTCCGCGGGGCGATCGACGCTCTCCCGAAAGGTCAATGGGAAGCGGCCGGGTCGCTCGGTCTAAGCCGTCGCGACACGATCAGCGACATCATCCTACCCCAGGTGTTTCGTGTCGTGCTCCCGTCCTTCGGAAATCAGTACATCAGCCTGACCAAGAACACCGCGCTCGGAATTGCGATTGGCTATCCGGACCTCTTCAACGTCTATGGCACTGTCGCCAACCAGACTGGCCACAGCCTCGAAGGCATCGTCATCGTCATGGCGTCGTATCTGCTTTTGAGTTGGACGATCAGTGCAGTCGTTTCCTTTGCCGACAGGCGTCTGAACGTCGTGGGAGCAAAAAGATGATCGCATACGCTTTCAAGTGGTCACGCCACAACCTCTTTGCCAAGCCGTTCGACGCGCTCCTTTCCCTGATCGTCATCCCGGGGACGCTCTGGCTCATATACTCGGCTCTTGCATGGGCATTTACGACCGCGCAGTGGGATATCATCCCGCAGAGCATGCGTGTCCTGATGATCGGGATCTTCCCGGCCGATCAGGTTTGGCGTGCCTGGACAGCCGTCGGGATCATCGGTGCGCTTCTCGGGGCCGCACTCGGCTGCGTGTTCAGTTTCCGCGTCCACCATGCCTTTATTCTGGCAGTCCCGCCGCTCGCGCTTGCGCTTTCAGGACAAGGAATGGAGGTTTCCGGCCCTGCCGCTCTGGTCGTGGCGATCCTGGGGTGCGGATGGGCGCTGACCTCGTATGTGCCCCTGGCACGCAAAGTCCTGCTACCTGCATCGTTTACCGGGTTCATATCCATATTCGCCGTGATGGCGCCTCCAGGCGTTGGCCTGTGGGGAGGGTTGCTCCTCAGTATATTGCTGACGCTGGTGACCGCCGTTCTGTCACTTCCAATCGGCATCCTCCTCGCCTTCGGCCGCCGCAGTCGGTTTTCGAGCGTTCGCGTGATCTGCACGGGCTACATCGAGATCATGCGATCTCTACCGCTGATCCTGGTCGTCTACTGGATCTGGATCCTGATGCCGGTCCTGGCCACGGGATGGAACCTGGCAGATGTCGCACGCGGCATGATCGGTTTCACGATCTTCTACTCCGCATACGTCGCGGAATATGTGAGGAGCGGACTGCAGGCGGTCCCACAGGGTCAGACCGAGGCTGCACGCTCCCTCGGCATGAGCGAGTTCGATATCAACCGTTCGATCGTTCTTCCGCAGGCGCTGCGCGTGGTCGTGCCTCCGCTTGTAGGCAACGTGCTTGATATCTTCAATGCAGCGCCGCTCGTCTTCATCATTGGCCTTACCGACTTCCTTCGAGCGGGCCAGATGATCCTCGCCAACCCGCAGTACGGCGACCGAACCTACGAAGTCTATTCCTTCCTGCTTCTGACCTATTTCCTCGCCGGCTCGATGATCACCTACGCCGCGCGCAAGCTCGAAGCACATATGGCCGTCGGCAGTCGCTGAGCGGGCAAACATGGAGTGAAAGCGATGACCACCATCGTTGAAATGAAAAAAATGAACAAGTTCTACGGCACGCATCACGTGCTGAAGGACATCGACCTAACAGTGACACGCGGCGAGGTAATGGTTGTTCTCGGGGCGAGCGGTTCCGGCAAGTCGACCCTTATCCGTTGTGTGAACGGCCTCGAGATGTACCAGCACGGCAGTCTCGTGGTCGACGGTTATCACATGCCCGTCGACGAAGACCGAAGACTCGGAGGCGAGCGCGAACTGGCGGAGATCCGCAAGGGCGTGGGGATGGTGTTTCAGCAATTCAACCTCTTTCCGCACAAGACAGTCGTCGAGAACATTACGATCGCGCCGATCCGTGTACGGAAGAAATCCAAGGAAGAGGCCGAGGCGGCTGCGATCAAACTCCTGGAGCGCGTGGGTCTGAAGGCGCATGCGCATAAGTATCCGGGACAATTGTCGGGCGGCCAGCAACAGCGCGTGGCCATCGCCAGGTCGCTGGCGATGGAACCCCATCTGATGCTCTTCGATGAGCCAACCAGCGCCCTGGATCCGGAAATGGTGGGGGAGGTCCTCGATGTCATGCGCGAACTCGCCGCTGAAGGCATGACCATGATGATCGTCACCCACGAGATGGGGTTTGCCCGCGAGGTCGGCGACCGCGTTGTCTACATCGACCAGGGCTCAATCCTGGAGATCGCGAAGCCGGATACCTTCTTCGACGATCCGCAGAATGACCGTGCCCGCTCCTTCCTGGCCCGCGTTCTGAAGCACTGAGCGAAACACATGGCAATCAACCATCGGCAACAGGATAATGCGATGACCGTCGAAGTACCGAACGCGCAACTTCTCCAGGAAGTGGCCTCGGCGTGGCCGACCCTATGGGTGAACCCGAAGTACAAGGCGGGCGCAATCGACGGAGGAGACTTACCGGTAAACCCTTCCGATGTCCTGGACGCCAAACGGAACTGGGAGAGACTGGCTCCACTGCTTGCAGCGTGTTTCGAAGAACTCGAAGCCACCGGCGGCGTCATCCGATCCGAACTGCTCGAGCTCAAGGCGTTGCGACACGCGCTGGAATATGGCTCGCCGGAGTACGGTCGCCTGTTCATGAAGGCTGACAGCGAGCTTCCCGTGGCCGGTTCCATCAAGGCAAGGGGAGGGGTCTACGAAGTGTTTCTTTTCGCCGAGGGCCTGGCGAGGAAAAATGGCCTGCTGGCCGACGGGGGAGACATCCGCAAACTCGCGGGGGCCGAAGCGCGAGACTTCTTTTCTGGATACACGATCGCCGTCGGCAGTACCGGCAACCTTGGCTTGAGCGTGGGTATCGCCGCCCGGGCGCTGGGCTTCAAGGCAACCGTTCACATGTCCTTCGATGCGAAGCAGTGGAAGGTGGATCGCCTGCTTCGGCTCGGTGTCGAGGTTATCAAACATGAGGCCGACTACACGACTGCGGTGGAGAACGCGCGCGTCGTCGCGGAAGCGGATCCGTCCATCTACTTTGTTGACGACGAAAAGTCTCGACACCTGTTCCTCGGCTACAGCGTCGCGGCCTACGAACTGGCTGAACAGTTGAAGGGCCTGGGCGTAACTGTCGACGAAAACAACCCTTTGTTTCTGTATCTGCCTTGCGGCATCGGCGGCGCTCCAGGGGGTGTAACCTTCGGGGCAAAAGCAGTCTTTGGCGACAATGTCCATGCATTCTTCGTCGAACCCGTCCAGTCGCCTTGCGCGTTGGTGCATATGATGTCGGGCTCCGAGGAACTGGTGTCGGTCTATGACGTCGGCCTTACCAACAAGACCGAGGCTGACGGGATGGCGGTGGCGCGGATGTCTGCGTTCGTTGCGACCGTCATGCGAGAAATGTTGGCAGGCATCTACACTGTTCCCGACGCCGACTTGCTGAAGGCGCTGCTGGCTGCGTACGAGGCGGAGGGTTTACGCCTTGAGCCGTCCGCAACCGCGGCCTTGTTCGGCCCCGAGTTCCTCCTGCGCCACCCGCGCGGCGAAGAGTTCTGCGTGCAGCGCGGTATCCGGGACAAGATGGGACGCGCGACGCACATCCTCTGGACGACGGGGGGATCTTTCGTGCCGGACGAGCAGTTCGAAAGCTTTCTTGCACAGGCAAGGTCCTTGGTGCAGCGGTAGGCGCATGCGCGAACCTTTCGAGCAGTCGGGGTGATGGCCATTCCGATTGCCGGCTCACCCGTCCGGTGGTGCACGGCCCGGTCATCTTTCTGAAGCTGGCAAAGGCTCGCTCCGCGACATTCAGCCCGCTCGACCTTCAGGCGGCCGGGCTATGAGGAGCTGTTCCGGCGGTTGAGCGCGATCGGCTCCGACCAGCTGCGCTACAGACCTATTTGCCCATGTCGGATCATCGGTCGCGACATCGAGAAGCACGTTCGTGTCGACGAATATCACGGCTCGTCACGGGTGAGTGCCATAATCGCGTCAGTGTCCAGCCCTTCGCCTGCGTGCCCCCGCAGTTTGGAAAAGCGGCAGCGCTGCTGCTTTTTGGCGTCGTGGACGAGAACGATGCTCCCATCTTGCGCGCGGCGGAAATCAACCTTGCTCCCAGGAACAATTCCCAGGAGGTCGCGCACTGATTTGGGAATTGTAACTTGCCCTTTGGCTGTAACTTTAGACGTCATCGCCATTGCCCGATAAGTAATGATCTCATCAAGGTATTACGTCGCGGTCCTTTTTTCCAAGAGATTGAACGGATACCGCTCCGTAAACCTCGTCCTAGTCTTGAGCTGAAGTCCGGTCTCCGCGATGGAGGGGCTGCGCCCGCAGGAGCGAACCAATGATGATGAGCTCGTCGGCGTCGGCAAGGCTGTGGCGGTTAGGCGAGATGAAAATGTAACGACGCATATCGTACTGCTTGCCGGGCCGATTTGCGCGATCGCTCTCGAAGAGGATCTGCGAGATCCAGAGGATTTCCGCACGGCCCTTGCGCTCATCGCCCATGAATGCGCTCATGTACAGGGCACGGATGGCCCATTTTGTCTTCAGTGCTGGGTTTGTACGCCGTCCGGCTCGTAGCGCATTATTTCGCCATGGGAAGCGACGTGGAATTCCCGGTTGTCGGTGACCCAGCCGCGGAACATGCCATCGGTATTGTAGGGGGCGGCCACCGAGCCATCGGCACCGACGGCGACGAGGCCTGCGCCGATATTGTGCGGCTTCAGATCTTCCATGATAACCTTGGCCGAGGCGGTCTTCACGTCTTCTCCGAGATAGGCCATGCGCGCGGCAACCTCATGGCCGACAACGTGGCGGATGAAGAACTCGCCCTTGCCTGTGCCGGAAACGGCGCAGACGCCATCGCGTGCATAGGTGCCTGCGCCGATGACAGGGCTGTCGCCTAAGCGCCCGTCGGGCTTGTTGTTGTAGCCGCCCGTCGAGGTGGCGGCGGCGAGATGGCCGTGCTGGTCGAGCGCGACCGCGCCCACCGTGCCGTGCTTTTCGGATTCGCTGGCTGCAACCTGCGTGCCGGCGGCGACATGGGCCTTCATCGCGGCCAGCGCCTGCTTGCGCCGTTCGGTCGTGAAATAGGCCTGTTCCTCCACCGCCAGCCCCTTGGCCTCGGCGAAACGGTCGGCGGCGGGGCCGGCAAGCAGCACGGCATCGCCATGTTCGAGAACGGCGCGCGCGGCCATCACCGGATTACGGATATGGCGCGAAGCGCAGACCGCGCCAGCCGCCAGCGTCTCCCCGTCCATGATGGAAGCATCCAGTTCATGGATGCCGTTCTCGTTCAGCGCCGCGCCATGGCCGGCGTTGAAGTGCGGGCTGTCCTCCATGACGACGACGGCGGCCTGCACGGCATCAATGGCGTGTCCGCCGCGTTCCAGAACGGCATAGCCGGCCTCCAGCGCACGCCCGAGGTCGCGGCGGGCGGCGATCCACTCGGCCTCGCTGAGATCCAGCTTGGCCATCACGCCGCAGCCGCCATGAATGGCAAGGGCGAATTTCGTCATGGGAAATCTCCGATCATCATGAGAAAGGGCACCGGCTGCTGCCGGTGCCCCTGAAGTCTATTGCCGGGCTTACTGCTTGGGATGGACGTCCATGGCCAGCGTGTCTTCGTCCGAGCGCGGATCGTAGGTCACCGTGTCGGCCTTGGCGCCCCAGGCGGAAAGGTTGGTCGCCAGCGGCAGGTCGGGCCGGTCGGTCGCAACCAGCATGTTGGCTTCCTCGAGCAGGACGCGGCGCTTGGCTTCATCCATCTCGACCGCAGCATCCTCGATCAGCTTGTCCATCTGCGGGTTGGAATAGCCGCGCACGTTGAAGGCACCGAGCGACTTTTCCGCATCATTGGTGTGCATCAGCGACGAAAGCATGTAGTTGGCTTCGCCCGTCAGCGTGCCCCAGGAGGCCATGTAGAGCGAGTATTCGCCGCGCGTCTTGGCCGGGTTGAACACTGCAGCCGGCACGCCCTGGACATCGACCTTCACGTTGATCGCGGCCAGGAGCTGGGCGACGGTCGGGCCGAGTTCGGTCGGCATGCGGTCGTTGGCATAGCTGAGCGCGACCTTGAAGCCATCCGGATAGCCGGCTTCGGCCATCAGCTTAAGCGCCTTTTCGACATCGAAGGCCGGAGCGGTGATCGCCTTGTTGTAGCCGAAGATATTCGAGCTCACGAGCTGAGTGGAGACGACGCCCATGCCCTCAAGCGCAAATTCCACGATGGTCTCGCGGTCGAGTGCAAGGTCGAAGGCTTCCCGTACCTTCGGATCGAGGAAGGGGTTCTTATCGAGCTTCTTGCCGGCATTGTCCCAGACCTGCGGCGAGTCCGCGCGGAAATCGAATTCCAGGTAGGGGATGTAGATCGATTCTGTCTTGATCACCTGCAGGGCGGAGTCGGACTCGATGCTGGCAAGGTCCGTTGCCGGCACCTTGGAGATGAGGTCGACCTGGCCGGCCTTCAGCTGGGCGACGCGGGCCGCGTCATTCGGGATTTCCTTGCGGATGACCTTGTCCCAGGGCTGTGCGCCGTCCCAGTAACCGTCGAACTTCTCCAGAACCAGATCCTGCGTCGGCGCCCAGCTCACGAATTTGTAGGGGCCGGTCCCGATGGTCGCCTTGCCCATGTTGAAGCCCTCGGCCGAGCTGTCCTTGGTCGAGTAATCGGCTGCTGCATTGTGCGAGACGACGAACAGGCGGATGAAGTCGTTCGGCAGCGTCGGGGCGGGACCATTGGTCTTTACGCGCACCGTGTAGTCGTCGACGATCTCGACGCTGGCGACGCGGCGTACATAGATGGTCGACGGGTTCGGGCCGGTGACGTTCGGGATGCGCTCGATGGAGAATTTCACGTCCTCGGCGGTGAAGTCGGAGCCGTCATGGAACTTCACGCCCTGGCGCAGCTTGAATTCCCAGGTCGTGTCGTCCAGCGCCTGCCAGCTCGTTGCCAGCGACGGCAGGATTTCCAGATTGTTGCCGGAGCGCAGCAGCGTGTCGAAGATGTGCTTGGTCGCTTCGGCATTGGCCGAGGTCGCGGTGAAGTGCGGGTCCATCGAGGCCGGGCCGTTCTTCGTCGCGATCACAAGATCAGCGGCAAGCGCGGCGATGGGCGAAGACAGCATGGTGGCCACCAACGCTGCGCGGAGCATGGATTTCATTATCATTGGGCTTCCTCTCTCATTAAATGGGGTATTGGCGGGCCTGCCGCCGTCCGGCTGCGGCCGGAGAAGGTGATGGCGGATCAGAGCGCGTCGTCCGGCTGATCGCTGTCGATCATCTGCGGCCACTGGCTGGACGCGGTCACGAGCTTGGTCATGATCTCCGAAAGACTCAGCCGCTCGGCGGGGCTGAGGCATTCCAGCATGCGGCGCTCGTGCTCGATCATCATGCCCTTGCTGGATTCCACCGCCTCGCGCCCCTTGTCGGTGAGGCCGAGCGTGATGCGGCGCTGGTCGTCCTGATCGATCTCGCGGTCGATCATGCCGAGGCGGGTCAGCTTGTTGGCGGCGCGGCTCAGCGTGTTCTTCGGAAAACCGGATGAGCGCACCACATCGGTCAGCGTCGAGTTTCCGCCCAGATAGAGCGACCACAACACCACGAATTCGGGGCGTAACAGACCCAGCTGCTGCTGGATGTATCCATAGACCGGATTGTTGAAATGAAGCGCGAGATAGTTCAGCCGGAACGAGAACCAGCACGGATTGTCCCACAGTTTGGCGTGCATGATTGCGTCGACCTTGGTGCCTGGCGAGGCCAGCGGCTCCTCTCGGCCGGCTCTTCCCTCGAACAGCGCTTGACGCATTGCTTCGTCCATTCTGCCCATCCCGCACAAAATAGATGTTGATCTCGAATGGAACTTTATTTGCGGCAAAGACCTTGCGTCAATCTCAAAAATCGATCCATATAGAACTAATTTGGAGAGTGAGCTCCCTGCTGGACGGCAGGCACGAGCGGCCCGCCGAAGGCGTGGCCGCAAGCAAAGAAGGACGGAAAATGCGCATTCAGGACATGCATTGGAGCCAGGTCGAGGAACGGGTGAAGGAGGACGATCGCTGCGTCCTGCCGATCGGCTCGATCGAGCAGCATGCCTATCTGAGCCTTGCCACCGACATGATCCTGGCCGAGCGGGTTTCGGTTGAAGCCGCCGAGCCGCTGGGCGTACCGGTCTTTCCGTGTCTGCCCTATGGCATGGCCTCCGGCTTTGCCGATTTCCCCGGCACGGTGACCCTTTCGCTGCGCACCTATATCGGTATCTTCGAGGATATCCTCGACAGCATCTACCGTTCCGGCTTCCGCCGCGTCCTCATCGTCAACGGTCATGGCGGCAACACGCCGATCAATCCGGTGATCAGCGAGTGGATGAACCGCAACCGCGACACCTCGGTCAAGCTGCATGACTGGTGGCGCGCGCCGAAGACGATGGCGAAGGTGCAGGAGATCGATCCCGCTGCCTCGCATGCAAGCTGGATGGAAAACTTCCCTTGGACCCGTCTCGAAGGCGCGCCGATCCCCAATTTCCAGAAGGAGCGGATCGATTTCGCCGCTACGTCACGCGTCGATGCGGGCCGTAAGCGCGAGCGTATCGCAGAGGGCAATTATCACGGCGTCTTCCAGCGCCCGGATACGGACATGCTGGAGATCTGGCAGGTCGGCGTCGAGGAAACCCGTCACGAGATCGAGCACGGCTGGCACTGAAGTCGCTGGGGCGCTTCGCCCATTGCGGATCCACCGGGGGGGGGACATGGCATCTTTCATTCTTCGCAGATTTGGGCAGGCACTCTTCGTGCTCCTGGTCATGTCCATGCTCGTCTTCATGGGCGTCTACGTCATCGGCAATCCGGTCGATGTGCTGATCTCGCCTGATGTGACGCAGGAAATGCGTCAGCAGGTCATCCACCAATACGGGCTCGATCTGCCGCTCTGGGAGCAGTATTTCCAGTTCCTGCAGCGCTTGCTGACCGGTGATCTCGGGCGCTCCTTCGTCTTCAACATGCCGGTCGTCACGCTGATCGCCCAGCGTCTGCCGGCAACGTTAGAACTGACGCTGATCGCGGTGCTGTTCGCTTCTCTCATCGGCATTCCGCTCGGCGTCTATGCCGGTTACAAGCCCGACAGCTACATCGCCAAGGCCATCATGGCCGTATCGATCCTCGGCTTCTCCGTGCCGACCTTCTGGATCGGCCTGATGCTGATCATGGTCTTCGCCGTGCAGCTCGGCGTGCTGCCGGCTGGCGGGCGGGGGCAGACGGCGGAGCTTTTCGGTATCCCGTTTTCTTTCCTGACGCTGAACGGCTGGTCGCATCTCATTCTGCCGGCGCTCAATCTCTCGCTGTTCAAACTGTCAATGATGTGCCGGCTCGCCGCGTCCGGCACGCGTGAGGTGATGCTCACCGATACCATCAAGTTCGCCCGCGCCGCCGGCATCTCGGAATCCACGATCCTGCGCCGCCACGTGCTCAAGCTGATCTCGATCCCGCTGGTGACGGTGTTCGGCCTGGAGCTAGGCTCGACGCTCGCCTTCGCGCTGGTCACCGAAACGATCTTCTCCTGGCCGGGGCTCGGCAAGCTGATCGTCGATTCCATCACATCGCTCGACCGGCCCGTCATGGTCGCTTACCTGATGCTTGTCTCGGCGCTCTTCGTGGTCATCAATCTTTGCGTGGATCTCGCCTATGCGGCGCTCGATCCGCGCCTGCGGCAGGGGAGGCGTTGACATGTCGATGGAAGCCCGCGCGGTGAAGTCCGTCTCGCCGCTTTCCGAATTCTGGCACACCTTTCGCTGTAACAAGGTCGCGGTGTTGGCCCTCGGCATTGTGGTCGCCATCATCCTCATGGCCGTCTTCGCGCCGTTTCTCGTACCGCAGGACCCCTATGACCTGAAGTCGCTGGTGCTGCGCGATGCGCGTCGGCCGCCGGGCTATGTCGGCTCGACCGGCATCTTGCATCTGCTTGGCACGGACAGCCAGGGGCGTGACCTGCTTTCGGGCATTGTCTACGGCCTGCGCATTTCCCTGCAGATGGGGCTGGTCGCCGGCGCGATCGCCTTTTCGATCGGTGCGGTGGTGGGGTGCTTTGCCGCCTATGTCGGCGGGCGTATCGAATCCGTCATCATGCGCATCGTCGATATCCAGCTTTCCTTCCCGGCGATCCTGCTGGCCTTCGTCGTGGCCGCGATCCTCGGGCAGGGCAAGTCGCAGCTCATCCTCGCGCTGGTCTTTGCGCAATATGCCTATTTCGTGCGCACCGCCCATGGCGCTGCCGCCGCCGAACGGCAGAAGGACTATGTGCAGGCCGCACTTTCTGTGCCGATGAGCGGGTGGTTCGTCATCACCCGGCATATCCTCCCAAATTCGCTGCCGCCGCTGATCGTGGTCGCCACGGTGCAGATCGCCTCGGCGATTTCTCTGGAGGCGACCCTATCCTTCCTGGGCGTTGGCCTGCCGCCGACGGAGCCATCGCTCGGCATGCTGATTGCCAACGGCTTCCAGTATCTGATGTCGGGACGCTACTGGATCGCGATTTATCCGGGCGTTGCCCTCATCATCCTCATCATGGCGATCAATCTGGTCGGCGACCAGATCAGGGACCAGCTCAATCCGAGGCTGCGCAAATGAGCGATCTTCTGGATGTCCGCAACCTGCGGACCTACTTCGAGACCGACAAGGGCACCGTCAAATCGGTGGACGATATCTCCTTCACGCTGAGGCGTGGCGAGGTCATGGGTCTCGTCGGGGAAAGCGGCTCGGGCAAGTCCATCACCGGCTTTTCGCTGATCGGCCTTCTCGATGAGACTGGCCGCATCCAGGAGGGCAGTTCCATCCGTTTCAACGGGCGCGAACTGGTCGGGCTCGACGGCAAGGAACTGCGCAGGATTCGGGGCAAGGACATCTCGATGGTGTTCCAGGACCCGATGATGACGCTGAACCCCGTCGTCCGGATCATCGACCAGCTAGGCATGGCGATCCGGGCGCATGAACCCGTTTCGGATGCCGAGATCCGCCGCCGCGCGGTCGAAGCGCTCGACCAAGTCAAGATCGTTGATCCGGAAAGCAAGGTGGACCAGTATCCGCACGAGTTTTCCGGAGGCATGCGCCAGCGTGTGGCGATCGCTATCGCGCTTCTGCACCGCCCCCAGCTCATCATCGCCGACGAGCCGACAACCGCGCTCGACGTTTCCGTGCAGGCCGAGATTCTGCTTATGGTAAAAGCGTTGGTCGCAGAGATGGGAACCTCCCTGATCTGGGTGAGCCATGATCTCGCCACCGTCTCGTCGATCGCCGACACCATCGCGGTGATGCGGCGCGGCAAGATCGTCGAGGCCGGCCCTGCACGGCAGGTGCTGCACAACCCGCTGCATCCCTATACACAAGGGCTGCTGGATGCGCTTCCTTCGCGCTCGACGCCCGGAAAGCCGCTGGCGTCTGCCGCGACCGAGGCTGCCGGCTCCGTAGACCTGAGCGGTCTGGGCGGCACGGCGATCGGTACCGCGCCCGACGAAACCTTTGTGAAAACGGAGGCCATCGAGAAGATCTTTGCCCCGCGCATCGGCTTTCTGCGTGGTCTTGGCATACGCTGGGGCCTGTTGCGTGAGCCCGGCCCAGTCCACGCGGTGATATCGGCAAACCTGACCATCGCCCGCGGTGAGATTCTTGGTCTCGTCGGCGAATCCGGTTCCGGCAAATCGACGCTCGGCCGCATCCTGTGCGGCATCTATCCACCGACCTCCGGCACGGTCAGCATCGGCGGCAAGCCGGTGCGCTCGGCGACGGGCAAGCTCGGCACCCATGTGCAGATGATCTTCCAGGATCCCTTCGCCTCGCTCGATCCGCGCCGCACCATCTTCCAGTCGGTGGCCGAAGGACCGATCGCCCACGGTTTCTGCACGCGTGCCAATGCCCGCGACTATGTCAACCGATGGCTACGGGCCGTTGCCTTCGATCCGGCGCTGGCCGATCGCTATCCGCACCAGTTCTCGGGCGGCCAGCGCCAGCGCATCGCCATTGCCCGAGCGCTCGCCATGCAGCCGGAAGTCATCATCTGTGACGAACCGGTCGCTTCGCTTGATGTCTCGATCCAGGCGCAGGTCATCAACCTGCTGATGGAGCTGCGGCGCAATCTGAACATCACGCTGCTCTTTATCAGCCACGACCTTTCGGTCGTGCATCATCTCTGCGACCGCGTCGTGGTGATGCGTCATGGCGAGATCGTAGAACAGGGGCCTGCGCCGCAGGTCTTTACCGCGCCCCGGCACGCCTATACGCAGATGCTGCTCGACGCGGTACCGAAGCTCGAGGCGTGACCAGGCTTCAGGCTTTAAAAAAGATTCCAGCGCCAAACCCTACCCCGATTGAGTTCCATAATAACTCTTACGCGATAACGTTATGATATAACGTAACGCATAGGCAGGCCGGCCGAGGCGCTTGGCAGGACGCTAGACCTCTGGTCAGCCATCATTGTGGGTTTTCTCCATATCCTTAAATGCCAGCTGCTGCCGGCGTCGCGGAGTCCTGACTTCTTCGGGGACCAAAGCTCAACGCCGCTGCGAAATATTGAGCTGATCCCGCGATTTTTGGCATTCAAGTGCCAGCGACAGGACGTTTCGCACGATATCGACCAGAACGTCTGGTGCAGCCGGACGCCTGTCTGGATCGAAGGAGAGGCCAATCACGATGCTCTGTCCCGTCATCGTCAAGGGCCAGAAATCGAAACGCGATTCCAGGGTCGGGTAGACGCCCGCTCGCTGTGCTGATCCCGTTGCAACGGATAGCCGCGCGGCTTCAAACTCTGCAATTTTCGGCTCCAGGTCTCCGGCGCACTTGAGAGATGTCACCTGATCATCCGTGATGATCGCCGCGAAAGCAGGCACCTGGAAGAGATCGGCCAGCACCCGGGCCGCGGTGGAGACGGCAGCCTGCGTGTTGTTGTGTGCCTTCGATATGTCGCGGCTATATTCCTGCAGCACGCCAACATCGCGCCTCAATGCCAGCAACTCCTTCTCTCTTCGTTGTGAGGTGAAGGCAACACCGCTCACAATCAATCCGACGACGAGGAGGAGGCTGATCGCCCAGATGTTTGCCGCGTCATCGACCAGGAGCAGGTAGCGCGGTTCGGTCAGGAAGAAATTGTAGGACAGTGCCCCGAGCACCGCCGAACACACGGATGGCCCCAAACCGAATCCTACGGCTGCAATGACGACGGGCACCACGAAGATGAGGGAAACGTTCGGTATCTGGACGCCGCTGTTGACCCCAATGGCGACGATCGTTGTGATGGCGGTCAGCATTATTGCGGCGAGGTAGCCCAGGCCCGCCGGCGCTATCGCGTTAACAGCGCTCGCGATCCCGGCCACAGGCGAAGCCGACATGTTTCCTGATAGTTTTGATCTTGAAGCAGCCATTGAACCAACTCCTGCCATAAGGCGTTACGGGCAAGTGTTAAACGGGTTCACGCCGTGCAGGGAGCATGCGGCGCTGCCGTTACCATTATACACCTGCCTCACCTGCGAGTTACTGACTTTATCCCCTCGGAGTGGGCGTCCAGTTTTACCCCCGAGCGTGCTCGATCAGCGCCAAGGAGCATTTACGCGTGCGCATTTGCGCGTCAAAATAGGCGTCGATTCAGCCTCTGGAATGACAGCCGATCGAACTGATTTCGACGCCGCGAGACCCTTTCAATTTTCCAAGCTGGGACCACAGGCTCGACCCCGAGATGAGGAGCCCGGCAAAAAGTCGTCCGCCGCGACTGGAGGATCGATGAGTACTTCCGCAATTGACGCTGCGGCCCATGGCGCCGAAAAGAAACGCTTTGCCGCTTTGGTTCTTGGCGCTGTCGGCGTCGTCTACGGCGATATCGGGACCAGCCCCCTTTACGCGTTCCGGGAAGCGCTCCGCCCTTTTGCTCATGATGGGATAAGCCATGACGAAGTCGTCGGGTTGATTTCATTGATGCTTTGGACGCTGACACTGATCGTTACCGTAAAATATGTCATTTTCCTGCTAAGAGCGGACAACGACGGCGAAGGCGGCACCCTTTCGCTGCTTGCACTCCTCATGAAAAAGTCCGCGAGCCACACGACGGTGTTGTTCTTTGCGGGCCTGATCGGAGCGGCCCTGTTCATCGGCGACGCCATGATCACCCCTGCCCTTTCCGTCCTCTCCGCCGTCGAGGGACTGAAGCTGGTGACGCCGGCGCTCGGCGACTATGTGCTGCCGATTGCAACAACGATTTTGGCGGGACTTTTTCTGGTCCAGTCGAAAGGCACCGCCGCTGTATCGAGCCTCTTCGGGCCGATCACCGTACTCTGGTTCGTCGTGATGGGGGCCGGCGGCCTGGCCCATATCGCAGACGACGCCACCATCCTCTATGCTCTCAACCCGATCCATGCGATCTATTTCATAACGCACGCTGGGTTCGTCGGGCTGGTCGTGTTAGGCGCCGTCTTCCTCACGGTCACGGGGGCGGAAGCGCTCTACGCCGATCTGGGTCATTTCGGCAGGCGGCCGATCCAGGTGGCCTGGTTCGTTCTCGTGTTTCCGTCCCTTGCCCTCAACTATCTCGGTCAGGGTGCCCTCGTTCTCGACAACCCGGCTGCCTCCCACAATCCCTTTTACCTGATGTTCCCCGAATGGGCGTTGCTGCCGGTCGTCATTCTTGCAACGGCGGCGACGATAATTGCCAGCCAGGCCGTGATCACGGGGGCGTTCTCTCTCGCGCGCCAGGCCATCCATCTCGGCTTCCTCCCGCGCCTTGAAATCCGATTCACATCGGAATCCAACACCGGGCAGATCTACGTTCCGGACGTCAACACGGTGTTGCTGGCAGGAATACTGGTGCTGATCTTTGCCTTCAGAAACTCAGAATCTCTCGCCACCGCGTATGGGATCTCGGTCACTGGTGCGATGGTGGTCACAACGCTTCTGTCATTCAAGTTCGTCCGTGTTGCCTGGGGATGGTCGATGTTCTCGGCTGTTGGATTTTTGATGCCGCTCTTCATCCTCGAGTGCATCTTCCTCTCGGCAAACCTGCTGAAGGTCCATGACGGCGGTTACGTGCCGATCCTCATCGCGGCAACCATTATGATTCTGATGTGGACCTGGCGCAAAGGAACGCTGTTCCTTCGGGAAAAATCAACGCGAAACGATATCCCGCTGGAGTCATTTATCGCCGCGATCGAGCGAAAATCCGACCATGCTCCCGCACAGGTTCCAGGCACTGCCGTGTTTTTGACGAGTGTACCCGACAAAGCACCCGGCGTCCTTCTTCACAACATCAAGCACAACCGTGTCCTTCATGCCCACAACGTCATCCTGACTATAAAGACCGCCGCAGTGCCCTTTGTTCGGGACAGCGAGCGCTTTGCCATCACGCCCCTCTCCGAACGCTTTACCCGGATCGAGCTCACCTTCGGCTTCATGGACACGCAAAACGTCTCGAAGGCGCTCGCCCTCTGCAAGAAAGCCGGCTTCAAGTTCGAGATCATGTCGACGTCCTTTTTCCTCGGACGTCGGAAGTTGGTCGCTGATCCGGACTCGGGGCTCCCGGGATGGCAGGACAAGTTGTTCATCGCGATGGCATCCGCTGCAATCGACCCGGCTGACTACTTCAGTCTTCCACCAAACCGGGTGGTCGAGCTCGGTGAGCAGGTGGTGATCTGACCTGCGCTATCCGAAACGAGCCCACCACGGCGCCTTCCATTGACGCACCTGCCAGTTTCGTTGGCTCCCCTGGTGATTCCTGCAATTTCCCGGCCGAACGGCTGAGGCTAAAGTCCGGACCTTTGAATTCAAGGAGAAGGAACCGGTGCCGGACAAACGAAGACTTCGCCCAATCGTCAACCATAACCGTTTGTCATCTTCATTGAGAAGGCTGCGGTCAGTGGCGCATCGCGAAGATCTCTACCCCGCATTAAGTGAACTATGCACGGGATATGGGTTTACGCACATGACGTTCCTCGTGGTGCATGCGGGGACTGCGACGAGCACGCCTCCGTATTTCTGCACGACCTACCCGGACGCATGGACCGCAGCCTATGTCGACAGGGGCTACTTCGAAATAGATCCCGTTATCGACGTTATGCGACTGGGCTTTCTTCCGGTGGATTGGTCTGCCCTCGATTGGCGGTCGAGGCCCGCCGGCCGGCTGTTCAAAGAGGCGTGCTCCTATGGGATTGGCTCGCAAGGCTTGACGATCCCAATCCGCGGCGCGAATAGCGAACGCAGCCTTTTTTCCGTGACCTCAAATCTCCCAAGAAGGCAATGGATACGACTGCGCGATTCACGCGTCCACGAGATGCAGCTCCTTGCCCACTATTTGCATGAGACAGTTTTTGATGCGCTCGCGTTTCGGAAATCGGTCCGCATGCGCCAACTTTCGCGACGCGAGAGCCAATGTCTGCAGCTGCTTGCAATAGGTAGGATCTCCAAACAGATAGCAGCCGATCTCGGAATCTCGGAAAATGCAGTGAAGCTCTATCTTCGTTCAGCAAGGCTGAAGCTTCGCGCTCTGACGACCTATCATGCTGTTGCCAAGGCGACCTTCCTGGAGTTGATCAGACTGTGACCGTTTCCCCCGCTCCTTGCCCGACGGATCTCCGCGAGCTCGAAAGAATAGCCTACCAATTTCGGTAGATTGGCGCTCCCCTCGCCCGGGTTCACAAATGGAAACTCGTGAGCGGCAACATGCGTATCCGTTGAAGTCCTTTGTTGATCGACGCCGCCGCGTTTGGAGATGGCTATGGTGGATCAATCAACAATCGAACGTTGGCGAAAGGCGCCGAGGCTTACATCCTTTGCGGATTTTTTTGAGAGAACTGCCAGCGGTCAGTCCGGGGCGCCGGACCGCGCCGCACCGAGACTTGACGGCAGTCTGCTCGACTTCGACCTTGAGGCTACGATCTTTGCGGATACGCATCGACGCCTTTGGGGACACTTCGACAGCCATTACTTCGCCAGCATCCCTTACAGGCTGGAAGAGGAAGGCCGTCTGGGCGCCGCCATACTCTCGTTCGGCTTGCGGATCTGGGCGCGAAGTGCTGCCCCGACGACAGTATACACACTCGGCACTGGAACCGGATGCCTCGCGCGTACCCTGGCGACCCTCGGCAATGGTCGTATTGAAGCGCTCTGTTGCAGCCCAACGGCCGCCAATCGGATTTCCTTTGCCGAAAAGCGTGGAAGCGAACACGCGCACTTTTTTCATGGTCCATTCTTCGAGCTCACCGACGAAAAATACGCGAACGACCCGGACCTCTTCAGCTTCAGGGATGGATTTGATGTTCTTTTCGAGGACACGACCTTCCAGATGTATGATCGCGACCGGATGAAGCAGTTGGATTTCGTCGTTCCCCGCATCCGTCCGGGCGGTGTGCTGGTGCAGGTGCAGAAGCTCGCGCATGAAGATCGCGACGTGTATGACGAACGCGAGAGCCAAAAGGATAGCATCTTCAAAGCCCGCTTCTTTTCGACGGGAGACATTTCGAAGAAGCAGGACGAGGTCCTGAACACCATGTCGGGGCTCCAGGTGGATCTTTCGACGACGGTTTCTGCTCTCAGGACGTTCTTTCGCTATTCGGTGCTGACCTGGAACAGCGGGAACTTCTACACAATCGTCTCGTCCAATTCGCGGGCAGCCATATTGGAGTTGATCTCGTTGATGGTGAAGCCGGCAATTCCTCCGGGCTACTGCTACGAGCACTTGCCGGTCGTGATTGTCGATACAGAAGCAGAGCCATTGGCCCCTGCTCTCGCCTGGCGCAATGCCAACACCATGACGCCACTCGCGCCAAGGCGTCTGGCGTCTTAAGATGGCAGCCCCCCCCGACAGCCATTGTTGCAGCGCATCTGACGTGCGACAGACGTTATCGAAGCTGATGCCGCATCTCGGCTCCTACTGGGAGCGGCCGCTGAAGGACTATGCGGCAGCGGTCTTCGATACTGGCACGTTTCACTCGGAATGTTCCGTGCGCCAGCATGCAATGACGCTGCTCTGCAGATCTATCGAGCGAACTGCTCTAAGGTCTGGCTACGGGGTTGAAGACGCGCGAAGCGCTAGCGATCAGATGAGGTCCGCGCCCGTTCTTCAGACGGGCCCGCATTGCCTGTTGCTCGTTGAGCCAGACGCTTTCTATACGCATTTGTTCAGTCTGCTGGGTCTCCGCGACCAGCGGCAAGGGTGGTACATCACCTACCACGCCTCGACCGTCAGTTTCGCTGAAAGGGCAAAGAAGGGTCCGGGCTGGCTCTGGTTGGAAGGTGAGCCGCTAAACGTATTTGGACTCCCCCGAAGTCGGATGGATTCATTCAGCATCCGCGGATCAAACAGGCCAGTTCGTTTCGTTCTTTCAAATTCTCGAGGCGAGCCGGTCCCAACCAGCTCTGCCGCCGATCTTCTCGCCACGTTACCTTCAGATGAATTTGAGTCCGCTGCCGCCGCGATCAGGCAGGCCAATCAGGTACTGTGGCGTAGTGCCCTCCCCTCCTCCGTCAAACTGCTTCAGCTTGATGATTTCGACATCGCCGATCTGATCGCAGATCATCTCGATGATGCCGGTTCGTGGTTATCGACTGAGTTTATTGGAGACGGTGTGCTGGGCGAGAGCACCCTCAACGCCATGGATCGGCTTAACGCGGGGGCGTGGCGGGGATGGGTTCGCCGAACAACTGATCTGTTTTGGGGAATGGAAAGAGGCAGGCTTGTTCCACTTCGCCTGCAGGATAACGTGCTTAGAGCGCGGAACTCATCGAACTTCGAAGTCGAGTACCGCCGGGAAGCTATCACATCGGCGCTTCGGCAACGCGAGTTGGTGCCAAGCCTTTACGCTGTGTTTCTGGTGACCTCCATTTTGCCAGGCGTGCGAGCGCTTGGGGGATGTCGCCAGGTCATCTACTACCCTCTCATGCGCTACCTTGCAGCCTTGGGATTTGCGCAATCTGGCCACCCGGCGCTTTTGGCTGAACTGTGCCGCGACGCGCGACCCGGGCTTTGGGGCCATCGTGTTTTGAAGCCTGTTGGAGGCAACCCGTTGGCCGAGATCCGAGATGCTGGCGGAGCCGCGGCGCTCCTGTCGCGATATTCGGAGATCTCTTTGTTGCAGTCCGCCGGCGATCTCGCAAGCTTTACGATGGACCCGGCCTGGGCAGCTCTTTCGGAGCTAATGGACGCTGGGTTCATCTCCCCTGGAACTCCCGAATGGCAGTGGTCGGGCTTGTGAAGGAGAGCGCAGTTAAGAGGTTCGTTGCCGCGATAGCTCGTTCAAAGAGCGTCCGCGGCAGAGCCTTTTGAGCACTATAGTGGAGGGCAACATGCCGATTGCAGATGAATTGGTCGTCAGGCGCCTTTCCGTCAAGGACGTTGATGTGTTTCGACGCCTACGCCTGGAGGCGCTTTCTCACGAACCATTTTCCTATGCAAGTGTATTTGCGGATTGGGCTCGCCTATCCAATCGCCAATGGCGTCAACATCTGAGCCAGCCGGTGTTTGCCGCTTTTCTTGGCGGACAGCCCATCGGCTTGATGGCACTCAGGTTCGAAAGTGCGAGGAAAATGGTCCACCGCGCGAGATTAGTCAGCGTTTATGTCCGGAAGGGCAAACGGGGGACCGGGGTTGCCGCCAAGCTGCTTCAGGAGGTGGTAGAGTACGCGCTCGCCCACGGCGTTATCCAGCTTGAACTTGCCGTGAGCTCGGAGAATTCGGCCGCGATACGCTTTTATGAACGCCATGGTTTCGTTGAGGTCGGCTGTATACCAGACGGGTTCCTCGGCCATGATGGGACGCACGATGAATTGATCATGGTTCTGTGCCTGGCGCCGCCGTTCGGTCCAGGTGAGATTATTTGCCGAACCGTACCGGAATCGCGAAAACAGACCTTTCCTTCTGGGGCCGGCGTTCGATAGCCTTCCCTAAGGGTCGATGCAGATTTCCTTGCGTCCAATGAGCCATCTGGATGCGGTCCTCGCCCTGCCCCATTGGCGGGGCTTCTTTTTAGACCATCAAGAATTATCGCAACAAGTCCGGCCGAGGCCAGCAGTGACGCGAGCAAAGCCGCTCCGATTGGGTGATGATGCTTTCGAACGAAGAGCGGACGTTCGAAAGAGACGCGCTTTCAAATGCAGCCGCTATCGTTTTCTCAGGTCAGAATGTCTCACACAACCGCGTTCATCTCAGAATTGATCAGAGCTGCCAATGAAGTCGAGAGGCTAACGCCTTTCGAAGTAAGCCGGCTCCTCGGTCGATCGGTCGACACGATCCGTGATATGCGCGAGCAGGCCGGCCTTGTGGCTAACGGGCGCGCAAACGATGTGGTGATCGATCTGGGAATAGCCTCTGCCCTCGTGCGAGATTTATCCGTTGAAGACATCAGGGATACCTTGATCGATGCAGCGGACGTCATTCGGGCGCTGCGCGTTATCCTGGCTGAACGGGAGTAAGACGCGTCGTTCGGCAATTACCACGTTACGTTTTTCGACGAGCATCAATGTACCGAAGCGGTGCGGGCCCATACAGGTTCCTTTAGGAGCGATACGATGATTGAAAAGGCTGTCCGGATGGTGGCGATCGTAGTGCTGCTGATCACAGCCGCACTACTGATTTGGGTGATTAGGTCGCTCACCTGAGCGAAGCTGGTTGCGACCCAGGCTGTTGCCGAAGTCTACAGGGCCGGCATGTCGCAGTATGACTGGGCTGACGCTCGACGGCATAGGCGCTCTAATAAAAAAGGCCCCCTCTTGAGGGTATAGCGTTAGTGGCCCTTATCAACCAAAGACAGCAAGAAGCTTGATACTCAAGGGCTACCATGCGATTCTTCGGGTATGATCCGAAGGAGATGAGAATGTCGGAGATGCTTGCAGCGCTTGCCAACATTCGGACCGCGGAAGATATGGTCGTGGCCTTTCGCGATGAGGAGCAGTGTCGGCGATTGCTGGAAAGCATGGTGTGGCCGGCCGGAAGAGTTTGTCCTGCCTGTGGTTACAAGCGCTCGATCGCAATCGCCGGGCGCGATATGGGCAAGCGGCGTGCGCGCCCGGGTC